>JAFRXI010000046.1 GCA_017437755.1 Bacteroidales bacterium | reverse complement strand
TATTCCTCGTCGTTTCGAGTTCACCGAACCGCTGAACACCGATATCATGTACGAGATCCGCAGCGCCAGCCTGAAGGCGCAGGGGTTCACCACGGGTGCCAACCAGTCCGGTATCGGTTTCGCTTCCGGCACGGTTCTTAATTCCGAGCGCCTGTGGCAGGACAAGAATGCTCCTCAGTGGGGTTCTGCCAAATAAACAGGCTTGATTTTTGAAGGAGAATGCGGGCGGTTGTGATACCACCCGCATTCTTTTATTGATGATGAAACGGATTATTATTATTTTGACGGCTCTTCTGGCAGGACTCCAGGCTTCCGCCCAGAAGACGACCTTTCTTTTTCCTGACTTTACGGAGGGCAGCCTGGTGTTTTTCAATCAATCCAAGGTTGACTTGAAATTGAACTTCGACACCGTCAACCAGACCCTCTATTATATGCAGGGCGACCAGTTGATGGAACTTACCAACCTGAAGGATGTCCGTACGCTCACGGCCGGCGGACGCGAGTTCGTCCTGCATGACGGACTCCTTTGCGAGGTTGTAGAGACCGGAGGACGGAGAATCCTGGTAAACTGGAAGTTCCGGAACGTGAACAAGGGTTCCAAAGGCGCTTTGGGCGCCACGACACAGAGCAAGGTGGATGTCCTCTGGACCAACCTCGATGCCGGAACCATCGTCCCTGGTCAGGGGCGGTATGCCGAAATGGGTGAATATGCCCTGGAAATCTGGCAGATGAAGAGCGACAACACCTATTTCATCACCGTCGGAGAGCAGGATTACCGTGTCCGGAAACTCAAGGACCTGTACAAGGCCTTCCCGGACGTAGCCCCGCAACTGAAGGCCTTTGCCAAGGAAAACCATCTTCTGATGACCTCGGCAGAGGATTCGTTCAAGATCTTCAGGAAGCTGTTCGAACTGAAAGGGGAGTGAGGTCACTCCTCTTCTTTTTGTCGAAAGAAACCTGTAACTTTGTCCAATTGACCAACCGATCCCAAATAAAATGAGAAAAGTTTTGCTCCTGGCCGCTCTGACCATCATTCCGTTCGTCAACATATCTTCCGCCTGCCAGCCCAAGGATGATACCCGGGAGGAGAACAAAGAGACTCCGAAACCGAAAGAGCCCAAGCCGGACCCTTACAAGGCCGACCTCTCCACCCTGGAAGGCCAGTGGCGGGATTCCGTCCATACGGCCCTTTCCTATGCCTATCAGGACGAGGTCCTGAAGATCGGTGAGAACGAGATGCCCATCTGGTGGAAGACTTTCGGCAACAAGCCTGCGGACGGCCGTTCCCTATATATTTCCCTGCATGGCGGCGGCGGTGCCCCGGCATCGACGAACAACCAGCAGTGGAACAACCAGAAGCGGCTCTATGAGCCGGCCGAGGGTGTGTACCTGTGCCCCCGCGCCATTACGGACACCTGGGACCTGCATTTCCGTCCCGAGTCGGACGGCTTCTATGAGCAGATCATCCAGATGGCCGTCGTGTTCCTGGACGTGAATCCGGACAAGGTGTATCTGATGGGCTATTCCGCCGGCGGCGACGGTGTCTGGCGCATCGCCCCGCGGATGGCGGACCACTGGGCTGCCGCCTCCATGATGGCCGGTCACCCGGGCGACGTGTCGCTCCTGCCCCTGCGGAACCTTCCGTTCATGATCTGGTGCGGAGCCGAGGATTCGGCCTATGACCGTAACAAGGTCTGTGCGGAGCGCATCGCCGAAATGGATGCCCTTCAGGCCAAGGATCCGGAAGGCTATGTCCATGAGGGCCACATCGTGGCCGGAAAGCCGCACTGGATGGACTTGGAAGATGCTGCCGCCGTGCCGTGGATGGCCAAGTACACCCGTAACCCTTACCCGAACAAAGTGGTCTGGGTCCAGGGCGACGTGAACAAGGAGTACTTCTACTGGCTGGGCGTCCCGGTCGGCGAGGCCAAAAAGGGCAGTAAACTGATTGCCGATATCGACGGGAACACCGTCAACATCGGCGACTGTGATTACACCAAGGTCCGTATCTACCTCAATGAGAAGATGGTCGACCTTTCCCAGCCCGTCAAGGTGGTCCATGACGGCAACACTCTCTTCGAGGGCACCGTCACCCCGTCCGACGCCCTCCGCAAGAAGACCCTTTATACTCGCAACGACCTCTCCTACTCCTTCCCCTGCATGGTGGAAGTGACGCTGTAAGCGTCGTCCAGCGAAAACCAGATTCCTTCGCTACGCTCAGCATGTCATTCCGAGCATAGCGAAGGAATCTCATTTTGCACATTACGAAAAAGTGTTATATATTTGTAAAAAGTGTTATTGCAATGGGGCCTGTAACGCGTATACAAACCGCCTTTCGGTTCGAAGCAGAATTGCTGGAACGAATGAAATGGGAGGCTAAGAAGAGAAACATTTCTTTAAACAAATTGGTAGAGGATGCG
>JAFRXI010000045.1 GCA_017437755.1 Bacteroidales bacterium | reverse complement strand
TTTTTTCTGAGGGCCTTCGGGCTTCGTTTTACTTTCCGCGGTCCTTTTTTTATTGAATATGCATCCTGTCCTCATAAAATTCTTCAAGGCGGCGACGACGGCTTCCAAGCCGGTTCAAGATCCGGAAGCTCTTCAGGCAGAGGCTCTTAAAAGGGGCTTCATCATTCATCCGGATATTCTTAACGAAGATGTCGCCGCTTTCGTTAAAGCCGAGGCTATTGATCCCAATTCCACCTTCTACAAGGCTTGGGACGATGTGGTCTCCAAGGACAGGTGGGAACTTTTCCTGGATCAGGTCGCCCATTACTCCACGACCTATGGGACGGATTATTCGTTGGCAGGTAACGGCTATGTTCCCAACGACGGGGCAGAGGCTCCTGATTTCTCACGATACACTGTTATCCGGCCAATATCCCGGGATGAGCTATACGATCGTTGCATGGGCCTGGTTACAAGCGGAATTGCGCTGGCATCCGTCACCGTCAAGGCAGTCAGCGGTGAAATCGTGGATTACCACAAGTCCCGTCCTGACAAGAAGCTCGACATCGATTCAGTACGCAACAGGGAAGCTCTCTCGATCCTGGCTTCGGAGCTGGGGATACGGCCCTCCGATCCAGTCGCCCTCCTGAGATATATCATCTATGAATCGACAGGAATGACCCTCCTTATCAAGAGCAAGGACCTGATAAGGCGGATCAAACAAACTGCCAACCAGTTTGATTTCAATAAGTTGACGGGAGAAGAAACGGATGCCTTGGCTTCCGTCTTCTACCGTTTCAAAGACCTTTTCCTGGCGTTCAGGACGCGTGAGACGAGGTTCTACGACACTGTCAAAAAAGAGATGGTGACAGAGCCTTCTCCTTCCAGGAAGGTAATAAACCAGATTCGCAGAAAAGCGGAGAGGCTTCACAAGCCTCTTAAACCAGGCTATTGGGAGACCCTTCTCTCGGCGGAAAGGCCTTTGGAGGATATATCCGGACGCCTTGGGACCCTAAACGCCTTCAAGACAGTATCCCTTCTTCAGACAGTCAGGGAGCGCCTTCTGATGATGGAATCTCCTTCAAAGAGGATGTTCATGATCCGGAATGGGAAGACCTTCGTGGCTCCCCTGGAAGAGACCGGGTTTGCCGGCTTGAAAGATTATTACGCTGGTCTTGAGGAACTTCTGGAGAATCGCCTGATCCAGATCCTATCCTCGAAGGCCTGTCCGGTCAAGTTCCCGGAGAAAGTCTTCCTGGCCTGCCCATCTTCGGAGAAGAACTTCATCGGGAACTATCCTTTCGGCTCCTGGTACCCACTAAGCGATAACAACTTTTTCGGAATATATTGGAAGAACGGGTGGGGAACTTATGATTTCGACATCAGCTTTGTCGATCTCGGCGGTCAGAAGGTGGGCTGGAACAGCGTATATAATACCGGCCACGCTATCTATTCCGGTGATATGACCAACGCTGACCCGGAAGCCAGCGAGATTCTATATTGCAAAGGGACCTGTGATGACGGTATCATATTCTGCAACCGTTATAATGGGGAGCAGGGGAGCAGATTCCGCTTTTTCTTCGGGCAGGAGGTAATAACTGACCTGAAACGGAATTACATGGTAGATCCCAATAGCATTGTAGTGAACGAGGATCTGACTTCCGATCTTCGTCAATCCATGATAGCGGCAGTGAGCGGCGGAAAGATATTCATGATGAGTCTCGGGGTGGGGAATTCCCGTGTCAGCGCCGGGATGGATGCCTCCGACAAAGCGTCCATCATTGCCAGGAAAGCCGCTTGTTTTGTGGATTTGAAGTCTCTCCTTCTTAAGGCTGGATTTACGGAAGTCACTGAAGGTGAACAAGCTGAGCTTGACCTTGAGGATCTCCACAAGGACACGCTGATAAGTCTATTCTCGGCTTAGTTTATTCTTCCTTCTTGTCCTTGGGGCCGTCCTCGGGCTTGAAGGATTTGTACTTGAAGCGGCGGATTTTCTGGGTCGCGGTCTTCTCGAAATCTTCTTTCATGGCATCCACCTCGCCGATGTTGGACTGCTTGCCGACACGTTTGTTGACATATTCCATGACGGCTTTTTTCCAAGACTCCAGATTCTCGAAGAATTTCTCCTCCTTCTCGATCATTCCCCAGTCGATGACGTTCTCATCGAACTTCACAAGGGCTACCAGCTTGCCGTCCCGCTCGATGACGAGCGACTCAATGACACCTCTCATGTTGTTGATGACCTGCTCGATCTCCTCCGGATAAATGTTCTCTCCAGAGGGCCCTACTATCATATTCCCGAGACGGCCTTTTATGTAATAACGGCCTTTGGAGTCCATGCAGGCCAGGTCGCCGGTCCTGAACCAGCCGTCGTCGGTCAGCGCGGCGCGGGTTCTTTCCGGGTCTCTGTAGTAGCCGAGCATGACGTTGTCGCCCTTCGCTATGATCTCTCCCTCGCCAGTTTCCGGATCGACATTTTGGAGCCTGACCTGGACGTTGTAGGCCGGTACTCCGATTGAGCCGACCACTGTCTTCCCGACGCAGGCGTTGGTGATAAGTGGCGCTGTC
>JAFRXI010000006.1 GCA_017437755.1 Bacteroidales bacterium | reverse complement strand
GAGGTACCACCTCTTCCCATTCCGAACAGAGAAGTTAAGCTCACCATCGCCGATGGTACTGACCCACCAGTTGGGAGAGTAGGCAGCTGCCGTTCTTCGGACCCCCGGACATCCAAACGGATGCCCGGGGTTCTTCGTTTATAGCCTGGCGGCCATAACCCGAAGAACATTAAAATACTGGGGAAAGCATTCCCCAGACCCCTTCTGTCGGCCAAAGGCCTCCGAACGTGGATATGCCGAACGTGGATATAAACCGAAGAACGCTATTTGTGACGCAGCACCAAACTTGCTGATTCACAATTGATTATGCAATTTCCTGGTGGTATGGCCGGCCACCAGGAAAACTCGTTAATCATTGATTTACTGCAATTTATCTGCTGCCCTTGTGGGACGCAGCCATGGTGTGCAAGATGCCCGGCGGCAGGTGCGGTTGCCGGGGGACAGGAAGGGATGATCAATCAGGGTTGATCAGATGCGGTCCTTGATGTTGTAGTCGTTGCGGGCAGGGGAAGAGCGGGAAATCATTTCGCCGAGGAAACCGGCAAGGAACAGCATGACACCCAGGATGACCGCGACGAGGGCCAGGTAGAAGAGCGGCTGGTCAGTCACCGCGCGATACCTGACGCCCTGTGCCTGATGCACCAGCTTGGCCACGATTATCCATACCGCCATTATTCCTCCCACCAGGAACATGAGTATCCCGGTGGTCCCGAAAAAGTGCATGGGCTTCTTGCCGAACTTTGACAGGAACCAGAGCGACATCAGATCCAGGAATCCGTTTACAAAACGTTCTATCCCGAACTTGCTCTTTCCGTATTTCCGCTTCTGGTGATGTACGGGCATCTCTCCTATCTTGCCGTATCCGGCATTCTTTGCCAGATAGGGAATGTAGCGGTGCATCTCCCCGTAAACCTCGATGTTCTTTACGACCTCGCAGGAATAGGCCTTGAGGCCGCAGTTCATGTCGTGCAGCTTGATGCCGGTTACGCGGCGCGCGGTCCAGTTATACAGTTTTGACGGGAGATTCTTGGTGACGGCGTTGTCCTTGCGGTGCTGCTTCCAGCCGGAGACCACGTCGTAGCCCTCCTCGGTAATCATCCGGTACAGTTCCGGAATCTCGTCGGGAGAATCCTGGAGGTCAGCGTCCATGGTTATGACCACCTTCCCCTGGGCTGCGGCAAATCCTTCATACAGGGCTGCGGACTTTCCGTAGTTCCGGCGGAACGATATGCCTCTTACCGAAGGGTATTCCTTTGAGAGTGAACGGATTGTGTCCCACGAACCGTCGGTGCTGCCGTCATCGGCAAGGATGATCTCATGGGACCATCCCTTTTCTCCGACCACCCTTTCTATCCATGCTACGAGTTCCGGAAGCGATTCGCTTTCGTTATACAGGGGTACAACTACTGAAAGATCCATATCGGGAGGTTATTCGTTCTTGAAGGGATTGCTGTCGGGGAAATACCTGGACATTATGAAAGAGAGGATGTATCCGTACAGGAAGCAGTATATGAAGGTGGAGAAGAAGGTGATGACCGGCATGTTCTCCTTCATGGATTCAATTGCGGAAAGCGAATTGGAATCCAGCATCGACGAGTACTGGGCGATTGCGGTATCGAACGCTTCAGTTATGGTTTCCGGCTTGACCAGAACCATTATAGCGCTGAATCCGGCAACCAGGAACGCCGAGAACAGGGCAATCCTCCTGCCAAGCTTGAAAGTTTCGGCATTGGTCACATCGTCAAAGTCCGACACGAGTTTCTTCATGAAGAAACGCATGAGGAAGATGCAGCCGAAGAACTGCAGCGCCCATAAGACGATCGCCGTGATGGTAAGGGAAAATCCCGACATGATTGCGGCGGCTCCGTTCTTGAGGAGGGTGCAAGCTATTGTTACCGCGGCGAAGATGAGGCCGGTTTTTGAAGCGGCATTCCAGATGATCCTGCCGTTTATCTTTTCTTTCATATTGTATGATTCCATGGTCACAAAGATAGAAAAAAATTCCTACCTTTGCATGATTATGTTTGAACTGAGGCCTGAAAGGCCCAAATGTATGTTACTATGATAGATATTAAGTTTCCCGACGGCAGCGTAAGGTCCTTTGAGAAGGGCGTTACCGGTTATGAGATCGCCATGGGCATAAGCCCCAGGCTGGCTGCAGAGGTTCTGGCAGTGTCAATAAAGAAACCCGGTGAAAGCGAGATGTCAAAGGGAACCGTGATAGACCTGACCCGCCCCATTGAGGAAAGTTGCGAACTGCGGCTTCTCAAATGGGACGACGACGAGGGAAAGAAGGTGTTCTGGCACTCATCGTCGCACCTTATGGCCGAGGCCCTTGAGGCCCTCTATCCCGGAGTGAAGTTCGGAATCGGCCCGTCCGTCGAGAACGGGTTCTATTACGACGTGGACCTCGGCGGTCAGACCATCAGCGACGCCGACCTTCCCAGGATCGAGAAGAAGATGCTGGAACTGGCACGCGGAAAGGAAGATTTCGTCCGCAGGGAGGTCAGCAAGGCCGAGGCCATGAACTATTTCTGTGAAAAGGGCGACCAGTACAAGCAGGAGCTCATTTCCGAGCTTGAGGACGGCACCATAACATACTATACCAACGGTGCATTCACCGACCTATGCCGCGGTCCCCATCTCAAGAACACCGACCTTATCAAGGCTGTGAAACTCACGGCGATAGCCGGTGCTTACTGGCGTGGAGACGAAAAGCGCCAGCAGCTTACCCGTATCTACGGAATCACCTTCCCCAAGAAGTCCCTCCTGGACGAGTATCTGGTTGTCCTGGAAGAGGCCAAGAAGAGGGATCACCGCAAGATCGGCAAGGAAATGCAGCTTTTCACCTTCTCGCAGAGGGTGGGGGCAGGACTTCCCCTGTGGCTTCCCCGCGGAGCAGTCCTGAGGAACACCCTGGAGAACTTCCTCCGCCGTAAGCAGGGAGAGATAGGATATCTACCGGTGGTGACCCCCCATATCGGCGCCAAGGAACTCTACGTAACGTCCGGGCACTACGCAAAATACGGCAAGGATTCATTCCAGCCCATCCATACCCCTCAGGAAGGGGAGGAGTTCATGCTCAAGCCCATGAACTGTCCCCATCACTGCGAGATCTACCGCAGCGCCCCCCGTTCCTACAAGGACCTTCCGCTGAGGTTTGCCGAGTTCGGTACCGTATACCGCTATGAGCAAAGCGGTGAACTCCACGGACTTACAAGGGTCCGCGGCTTCACCCAGGACGACGCCCACCTGTTCTGCCGCCCTGATCAGCTCCAGGAAGAATTCGAGAAGGTCATCGACCTTATCCTCTATGTGTTCCGTACCCTCAAGTTCGAGAAATTCACCGCCCAGGTATCGCTTCGCGATCCCAACAACAAGGAGAAGTACATCGGCAGTGAAGAGAACTGGGAAAAGGCCGAACGCGGGATCATCGAGGCCGCCAAGGCCAAGGGTCTCCCTTACGTGGTGGAGACCGGCGAGGCTGCTTTCTACGGCCCAAAGCTGGATTTCATGGTGAAGGACGCTATTGGAAGGAGCTGGCAGCTTGGTACGATCCAGGTGGACTACAACCTTCCCGAAAGGTTCGAGCTGGAGTATGTGGGCGCTGACGGTGAACGTCACCGTCCCGTCATGATCCACCGTGCACCCTTCGGATCCATTGAGCGCTTTGTGGCGGTTCTGCTTGAGCATACTGCCGGCCACCTGCCCCTGTGGTTGCACCCGGACCAGGTTAAAGTGCTGCCAGTCAGCGAAAAATATGCAGATTATGCAAAAAAAGTTTGCGAATTCCTGAATTATTCCGATATTCGCGCTTCCATAGACGACAGGAACGAGACACTCGGCAAGAGAATCCGAGAGGTATCCCTGATGAGGGTCCCGCTGCTGGTGATAGTCGGCGAAAAGGAAGTAGCCGACGGGACAGTGTCCGTAAGGCGCGAGGGCGTCGACCAGGGGTCGATGGCTTTGTCCGCTTTCGTGGATTATGTAAAGGAAGCGGTGAAGGCAGAATTGTCGTAGCCGCAAGGAATTATATGTTTAATTAATTTATAGGAGGACAGCTTTATCGCAGCACCTTTCAGACCCAAGAAGCCTTCAGGCCCCAAACCAAACAGGGCCGCCGGTCAGGGAGTCCGCCCGAACGGACCCCAGAAGGACGAGAACGAACTCAGGATCAACCGGGAGATAACCGCTCCCCAGGTCCGCCTTGTAGGGGAGAACGTCCCCGAGCAGGGCATCTATCCGCTTGCCAAGGCCCTTGCAATGGCCGATGAGCTGGAACTGGACCTTGTGGAAATAAGCGCAAAGGCCGAGCCGCCCGTATGCAAGATCCTGGACTATCAGAAGTATCTCTACCAGCAGAGGAAGAAGGCGAAGGAAATGAAGCAGAATGCTGCCAAGGTGGTCATCAAGGAAATCCGTTTCGGTCCCAATACCGATGAGCATGACTTCCAGTTCAAGCTCAAGCATGCTAAGGAGTTCCTTGAGGAAGGATCCAAGGTAAAGGCTTCCATCTTCTTCCGCGGACGTTCCATCATGTTCGCCGAGCAGGGAAAGAAACAGCTGCTCAGGTTTGCGGTGGAACTCGAGGAATTCTGCAGGGCGGAGAACATGCCCACCCTGGAGGGGAAGAGGATGACGATGATGCTGGCTCCTTTGAAGAAGAAGTAATCCGACCCGGTCGGACGAAACAATATCATTAACCGTTAAATTTGTTCAGCAATGGCAAAGCTCAAAACCAACTCCGGTGCCAAAAAGCGCTTCACGCTTACCGGAACGGGAAAAATCAAGAGGAAGCATGCTTACCACAGCCACATCCTCACCAAGAAGACCAAGAAGCAGAAACGTAACCTCGACCACTTCGCCCTTATCGAGAAGGTTGACGTGAAGAGGGTAAAGGAAATGCTGGTCCTCTAGACCTAATGTTTAACTGGAACGCAGTCTGAAGAACCCCTGGCGGGGTCACTGCCTCCAAAAAGATTCAAAATCATGCCAAGATCAGTCAACTCAGTTGCCTCTAGGGCACGCCGCAAGAAGATTCTCAAGCAGACTCGCGGCAATTTCCTTTCAAGGAAGAACGTCTGGACGGTTGCAAAGAACACCTATGAGAAGGGTCTTACCTATGCATACCGTGACCGCAAAGCCAAAAAGCGCGAATTCCGTTCCCTCTGGATCCAGAGGATAAACGCTGCCGCACGCCAGTATGGCATCTCCTACTCCCAGTTCATGGGCCGTCTCGCAAAGCAGAACATCGGTCTCAACCGCAAGGTCCTCGCCGATCTCGCCATGAACAATCCTCAGGCCTTCGAGGCTATCATAAATTCTGTAAAATAGCTTAGTCAGTGGGTTTCAAGGATCTCATCCATGGCAAGTGGTTCAGGTTCGGCTTCTGGTCGGTCCTGTACATTGCGTGGGTGGTCTGGCTTGGAAACTGGTGGTGGCTCCTCGGACTTATAGTACTTTTCGACCTCTTCATTACCAAGAAAGTCAAGTGGCTTTTCTGGAAAAAGGAGTATAAGGAAGGCGAAAAGCACAATGTCTGGCTGGATTGGCTCGACGCGATCATCTTTGCGGTGATCTTCGTCACCTTCATCAACATTTTCTTCTTCCAGGCTTTCAAGATCCCTTCATCCTCGATGGAAAGCTCCCTCTATACGGGTGACCATCTCTTTGTGAGCAAGCTTACCTACGGCCCCAAGCTTCCGCAGACCCCTCTTACCATACCCTTCACGCATAACGTGGCATTCGGACACGAGTCGTATTCGACCCTGATCCAGAATGATTACAGGCGTCTTGCAGGGTTCAGGAAAGTGCGTCGCGGTGACTATGTGGTCTTTGGTTTCCCCAATGGCGACACCGTCCTTTCAAGGGATCCCTCGGGCGACTATCATGCCTGGGTGCGTTCGTCCGGAAGGAAATACGTCATGGACAACCTTGGTCCCATAATCGTCCGTCCTGCGGACAAGAAGGACCATTATGTGAAAAGGTGCGTGGCGGTTGCCGGGGATACGCTCACCGTAAAGGACGGTCTGGTGTATATTAACGGAGAACAGCAGGAGGTCTATCCCGGGGTCCAGCTGACCTATATGGTCCGCACTTCGGGCAAGGTGAATCCCAAGATCATAGATGAACTCGGGATGAACCTGGAAGAGCTTTATTACGACCCCAGGCTGCCCGGATATCCCAGGATGCCCCTCACCGAGGCCATGCTCGCCAAGGTTGAAAGCCTTTCCAACGTAGTGGAAGTGGTCCCCAACCTCGACATCTATCCCCCCGACGCTCCGGATTCCGACCTCGCCATCTTCCCCTTTACGGGAAAGTACAGGTGGACCAGGGACTATTTCGGCCCCCTGTGGATTCCGGCAAAGGGCGTGGAGATTCCCCTCGATACGGACAATCTTCCGCTGTATGAGAGGATAATCAGGGATTATGAGCACCACACCCTCGAGGTCAAGCCCGACGGAAGGATTTTCATCGATTCGGAGGAAGCCCACAGCTACACTTTCGCACAGGATTACTATTTCATGATGGGGGATAACAGGCATAACTCCCTGGACTCCAGGTACTGGGGTTTCGTTCCCGAGGACCATGTGGTCGGTCGTCCGGCCGTAATATGGCTCTCTACCGACAGGGACCGCAAGTTCCCCTCCAACATCAGGTGGCGCAGATTCTTCAAATTTGTTTAGAACACTTGGAAATCAGCAAATTTTAAGCGATATTTGCAGCCCCTAAAATGTTTAGAATCAAATAAAAGTAAAAGATATGTCAAAGGTTTGTCAAATAACCGGAAGGAAGAGGATGATCGGCAACAACGTCGCTCACTCCAAGCTGCGCACCAAGCGCGACTTCGCTCTCAACCTCAAGACCAAGAGGTTCTGGTCTGAGGCCGAGCAGAGATACATCACTCTCAGGGTCACTTGCAAAGGCATGAGGATTATTGAGAAGAACGGACTGGATGCAACCCTCAAGGATGCCCAGAGCAAAGGATACGTCAACCTCGTCTAATATTCGTAGTCATGGCAAAGAAACAAAAAGGTAACAGGATACAGGTTATCCTCGAGTGCACCGAGCAGAAGGCGAGCGGCGTACCCGGAATGTCCAGGTATATCACCACCAAGAACAAGAAGAACACTCCCGAGCGCCTGGAGAGGAAGAAATACAACCCATACCTCCACAAGGTGACCGTTCATCGTGAGATCAAATAATTA
Source organism: Bacteroidales bacterium (assembly GCA_017437755.1). Lineage (GTDB taxonomy): Bacteria > Bacteroidota > Bacteroidia > Bacteroidales > UBA932 > Cryptobacteroides. The sequence goes on along the minus strand of JAFRXI010000006.1, from coordinate 92,172 downwards.
AAGGAGATTAGATTATGGCAAAGAAAGCAGTTGCTACCTTCGACGCCAAGGCCGGTGCAAAGCACATGGTCAAGTGCATCCGCATGGACAAGTCCCCCAAGACCGGCGCTTACGTTTTCACCGAGCAGCTTGTCGAGGAAGGCAAGGAAAAGGAATTCTTCAACAAGAAGTAGGGTTTACCCGATTCAAACGTTCTGAAGATGGCCAAGTCAGCTTGGCCATCTTTTTTATGCAAAAATTCAAATTTTCGATAAATATTTATTGTTTTTCAATAATTAATTATTATATTTGCCATAGATAACTTAAAAACAAGAGCCTTATGATAACAGCTTGGTGGACCGCGTTGTCCGTTTCCATGAAAATCCTGTGGGGAATAACCATCACGGCGTCCCTGATTTTCGTTATCCAGACCGTGATGACCTTCATCGGGGCCGATGCCGATACCGACTTTGACTTTGATTCTGTGGATGGCGGAGGAACCGACGGTTTTGACGGCCATTCCGGCATGAACCTCTACACCTTCCGGAATCTGGTGAATTTCTTCCTCGGATTCGGCTGGACCGCCATCCTTGTCAAGGACAAGGTGGGATCCACAATCTGGACTATAATCATTTCAGTTGCGGTGGGCGTGCTCCTGGTGGTGCTGGTGATGTACATGTTCAAATGGCTGAACGGGATGCAGCAGTCCGGCACCATCAACGTGTACAAGAGTGCCGTAGGCTGCCAGGGAACCTGCTATCTTGCCATTCCGGCCGAACGGTCCGGTGAAGGCAAGGTCCAGATCACCATCAACAACTCAGTCCGCGAGTACGATGCCCTTACCGACGGCGACGCCATCCGGACCGGGACTCCGGTCAAGGTGGTGGAAGTCATCAACGAAAACACTCTCCTCGTAGAAGAATTAACCTCTTTAATTATCTGATATCATGCCAGTATTTGTAATTCTCATCGTCGTCCTCGTGGCCTTCGTGACCCTGGCGGCAATCCTGAGGCGCTACAAGCGCTGCCCCTCGGACAAGATCCTTGTCATTTACGGAAAGACTGGCCGCAGTGCTTCGGCAAAGTGCGTCCATGGTGGTGCGGCCTTTATCTGGCCGGTGTTCCAGAGCTATGCCTTCCTGGACCTTACCCCCATTTCCATCGAGTGCAACCTTACCAACGCGCTTTCCAAGCAGAATATCCGCGTTGACGTTCCCTGCCGCTTCACCGTGGGTATCTCAACCGAACCGGAGAGCATGACCAACGCCGCCGAGCGCCTTCTGGGCCTCACCACGGCCAATATCCAGAACATCGCCACCGATATCCTCTTCGGACAGCTCCGTCTGGTTATAGCCACCATGGACATCGAGGAGATCAACTCCGACCGTGACAAGTTCCTCGCCAACGTCTCCACCAACGTGGAGGCCGAGCTCCGCAAGATCGGCCTGAAGCTCATCAACGTGAATGTAACCGATATACGTGACGAGTCCGGCTATATCGAGGCTCTCGGTAAGGAAGCTGCCGCAAAGGCCATCAACGATGCAAAGAAGAGCGTTGCCGAGCAGAATCGCTTTGGTGAGATCGGTAAGGCCGAGGCCGACAGGGACAAGGACATCCGTATCGCCGAGACCGCCCGTGACACCCGTATCAACACCGCCGACGCCAACGCCAAGGCCGTTGAGGGTGAGAACAACGCACGTATCGCCATCGCCAATTCCGACGCTCTCCGCCGCGAGAAGGAGGCCGAGGCCGCAAGGATCGCCGTCGCAGCTGAGAAGGTCCAGGCTGCAAAAGCCCTTGAGGAAGCCTACAAGTCCGAGCGTGACGCCGAATTTGCCCGTGCCGAGAGGGAGAAAGCCACCCGTCAGGCCAATATAGTGGTTCCCGCCCAGATAGAGAAGGAGAAGGCTATCATCGACGCCGAGGCCGAGGCCGAGAAGATCCGCCGTATGGCCAAGGGTGAGGCCGACGCCATCTATGCCAAGATGGATGCCCAGGCCCGCGGTACCCTGGAGATACTCTCCAAGCAGGCCGAGGGTTTCAACCAGATGGTCAGCGCAGCTGCAGGAGATCCCCAGAAGGCGGTCCTCATGCTTATCGCCGACAGGCTGCCTGAGCTTGTCAAGACCCAGGTCGAGGCTGTCAAGGGTATAAAGATAGACAAGGTAACTGTCTGGGATGGAGCTGGTTCCAAGGATGGAAAGACATCCACTGCCAATTTCATTTCCGGCATGATGCAGTCTGTCCCTCCTCTTGATTCCCTCTTCAAGATGGCGGGAATGAGCCTTCCTTCATATCTCAAGGGAGAGCCTGCTGAAAGTGCCGAAGAGCAGCCCAAGGAGTAAGTCATGCCCGTAATAGTCAACATAGACGTCATGCTTGCCAGGAGGAAGATGTCTTCCCACGAGTTGTCTGACCGTGTGGGGATAACTCCGGCCAACCTCTCCATACTCAAGACCGGCAAGGCGAAGGCCGTTCGGTTCTCGACTCTCGAGGCCCTTTGCCGCGCGCTTGAATGCCAGCCGGGAGATATTCTGGAATATGTAGGGGAAAAAGCGGAATGACTTTTTAAAAAAACCTTGACCGGGGCGGATACATCTTGTGTCCGCCCCTTTTTTTATGAGGGGGAATTGATTATATTTGCAGGTTACATTACTGTTATGGGAATATTCGACAAAGGAGTGCAGAAAACCAACCGGAACTTCTTCCAGAGGCTCTCGAGGGCCATCGCGGGGCGTTCCAGGGTTGACGACGACGTGCTTGACGCCATGGAGGAGGCCCTCCTGTCGTCCGATATGGGCGTTGACACCACCCTGAAGCTGCTGGACAACCTGGAGGAAACGGTGGAGAAGGACAAATACATGTCCATGGACGAACTGGTGGAGATCCTTCGCGGCGAGATAGCCCTTCTGCTGGACGCAGGCGGGGATGACTCTCCCGTGCAGCCCTTTGACTTTTCCAAGAAGCCGTACGTGATGCTGGTTGTGGGTGTAAACGGGGTGGGGAAGACCACGACCATCGGAAAGCTTGCTTCGATGCTCCGCGCAATGGGCAAGAAGGTGGTGGTGGGAGCCGCCGACACATTCCGTGCGGCAGCGGTGGAGCAGCTCACCCTCTGGGCGGAGCGTTCCGGCGCCGAGATAGTGAAGCAGGCCATGGGCTCCGATCCGGCCTCCGTGGCCTATGACGCCGTCCGCGCGGCGGTAGCACGGGATGCCGACGTTGTCCTGATAGACACCGCCGGCCGGCTCCACAACCGGATCGACCTCATGAACGAGCTTACCAAGATACGGAATGTGATACGTAAAGTGGTACCCGACGGCCCCCATGAGGTGCTGCTGGTCCTGGATTCGTCCACGGGCCAGAACGCCTTTGTCCAGGCCAGGGAGTTCTCCCGTGCCACCGACGTAACCGCCCTCGCGGTGACCAAGCTGGACGGCTCGGCCAAGGGCGGGGTCGTCATAGGGATTGTGGACCAGTTCCGCATTCCCGTGAAATTCATAGGGATAGGCGAAGGCGTCGACGACCTGAAGGTCTTTGACAAAGCCGAGTTCGTCAGGTCCCTGTTTTCAAAAGAAGATATAAACAAGTGATATTGAGATGAAAGTTTCTTACAGTTGGTTAAAGGAGTATCTCAGCTGCGACCTGTCTCCGATGGAGGTCGCCGAGGCCATGACTTCGATAGGGATTGAAGTCGATTCAGTGGAGGAGCAGGAGGAGATTCCCGGCGGACTGGCCGGGGTGGTCGTTGCAAAAGTGGTTGAGTGCGAGGCCCATCCGGATTCGGATCACCTTCATGTGACCAAGGTCGACGACGGCTCCGGAGAGTTGCTGAACGTGGTATGCGGCGCTCCCAACGTGGCTGCCGGACAAAAGGTCCTGCTTGCGAGGATAGGTTCCGTTCTCCCGGGCGATTTCAAGATAAAGAAATCCAGGATCCGCGGCGTGGAGTCATTCGGGATGATATGCGCCGAGGATGAATTGGGCATAGGCACCTCGCACGAAGGGATAATGGTCCTTCCGGAAGACGCCCCCGTCGGGACTCCGGCAAAGGAGTGGCTCCACCTCGGAACCGAGGCCGTGATAGAGTATGAAATCACCGCCAACCGGGTCGACGCCGCATCGCACATAGGCGTGGCCAGGGACCTTTACGCTTATCTCAAGTCAAGGGACATCCCGTGCGAATTCCGCTTCCCCGAGTATCCGGAGACCGTTTCCGGTGACGGCGAGGCTATTCCGGTTGAGGTGCTTGCTTCCGACGGTGCACCCCGCTACACCGGCATCACGATCAGGGGCGTCAAGGTGGGACCGTCTCCGGAATGGCTCCAGAAGAAGCTCCTCTCCATAGGCCACAACCCCATCAACAACATAGTTGACATCTCCAATTTCATACTGTTCGAACTTGGCCAGCCGCTCCATACCTTCGACGCCGACAAGATCGGCGGCGGCAAGGTGGTGGTCCGCAGGGCCCAGGAGGGAGAGCACATGGTGACCCTGGACGGGGTGGACCGGGAGCTGAAAGCAACAGACCTTGTCATCGCCGACGCAGAAAGGCCCATGTGCATAGCCGGCGTATTCGGAGGGGCTGATTCCGGCGTCACTGCAGATACCGTGAATGTATTCATAGAGGGTGCATATTTCGACCCTTCATCGATCCGCAAGACCTCAAAGGCACACGGCCTTCAGACCGACGCTTCCTTCCGTTACGAGAGGGGAGCCGATCCTGAAATGGCCCCTGTAGCCGCCAGGAGGGCAGCCGCCCTGATCCTGGAAACCGCCGGCGGAAAGGTATGCGGCCCGATGGTGGAGGTTTACCCTAATCCTGTTCCCAAGGCCAGGATCGACCTGGACTATGACCGGATCGAGGCCTTCATCGGCAAGAAGATAGGTCACGATACCATAGAGAAGATACTCCGGGCCCTTTGCTATGAATTCGTAGAAAAGAAGGACGGGGGAGCCCTGGTGGCCGCTCCGTCGTACATGGTGGATGTTACACGTGAGTGTGATGTGGTCGAGGAAATCCTCAGGATATACGGATACAACAACATAGAACTGCCCGAGAGGGTGCGCCTGTCGGTGGGAACCGCTTCGGTCCCGGAGCCCGAGGCCATCCGGAACAACATATCCAACTTCCTTGCAGCCAACGGTTTCGTGGAGACCATGAACAACTCCCTCACCAAGGAGGCCTACTATTCGTCGCTGCAGACTTTCCCAGCCGAACGTTGCGTCAGGATCGTGAATCCGCTGAGCTCCGACCTCAATGTGATGAGACAGACGCTTATCCTGGGAGGATTGGAGGTGATAGCATACAATATCAACCGCCAGTGCACCAGCCTGAAGACGTTCGAGTACGGCTCGGTTTACTCCCGCCTGCCGGAGAAGGACGGTACCACCCTGGAAGGGTACGAGGAGCACCAGTGCTTTACCCTAATGATGACAGGAACTCCCGACAAGGCCTGGAGGACGGCACCCATGAAGAGTGATTTCTTCCGCCTGAAAGGATATCTGGAACTGCTTCTGAAGCGTTACAGGATAAATATTTCCAAGCTGTTCACCTCGGCTGCTCCTTCCGACCTGTTCTCCGAGGGACTGGTCTATTCACTCCCCGGCGAAGGGAAGGTCCTTGCCACCATCGGTACAATCGCGCCGTCGCTGGCAAAGAGGTTCGGCATCCGCCAGGGTGTGTATGCCGCCGAGATATCATGGCCCGTCCTGTTCACCCTCATAGGCAGGGACCGCTTCAGCTTCACCGAACTCCCCAAGTTCCCCGAAGTAAGGAGGGACCTTGCCGTCCTGCTTGACGAGGGCGTCCAGTATGCCGACCTTGAAAAGGCGGCCTTCAAGGCAGGGAAGAAACTGCTTCGCCAGGTGAGCCTCTTTGACGTGTACAGGGGCGACAAGATTCCTGCCGGAAAGAAGCAGTACGCCATGAATTTCGTCCTTCAGGATCCCGACAGGACCCTTACGGATACCGACGTGGAGAATGCCATGGGACGTATCCTGGCCACTTTCCAGAACGCTTTTGGGGCGGTGCTCAGATAATCATGAGGCATTTGAGGCATATCGTACTGGCCGTTGTGGCGGTTGTGGCGGTCTTTTCCTGCGGAAGGAAGGGACGCGTCATCTCCCGTTCCGACATGGCCGGAATCTATGCCGACATGCTTCTGGCCGACCAGTGGGCCAGGGGCGACTACAAGTACCGCCGCCAGATAGATACCACCCTGTTTTATGAGCCCATCTTTGAGTCGTACGGCTATACCACCGACGATTACATGAAAAGCGTGGAATACTATCTGCGTGACCCTGAGCGGTTTTCAAGGATACTGAAGAAGACGGCCAAGGTTCTGGAAAAGAAGTCGGATGCCCTCAAGAAAATAGTTGACGCAAAGGAACTGGAAAGGATACACCTTGAAGAGCTTCGTCCGCGCCTGCTCAAGATACTCTCCAAGTTCTCGGGGGATTCCGTATGGGTGGGAGCCGCCGCGGTCCAGGTGGACTCGAACCTGGAGATATCCGTGATCCGTTTCCCTTCCGACACCTTCTTCAAGGGCCCCGAGGTGATTGTGATTTCCGATACGCTTGCCGTAACCGACTCGGTTTCAGCTGTTTCCGACAGCCTGGCTATTGTTGTGGACTCGTTGCCTTCCGCGGATTCCTCAAAGGTGAAGAAGTCCGGGATGGATTCATTGGACAGGGGCGGCAAAGAACTGGTGTCGGGGAATGGATTAGAACTGGTGAAACGATGAGGATCTGCGCCAAATACCTGTATACCCTTGCTTCGGATGCGCCTGTCAGGGACGGCTATGTGGAGTTGGCTCCTGACGGAACCGTAACCGGGGTGGGACAGAGCCGGGATCCTTCCTCGGAACCGGTTTATTACGACGGCGCAGTGGTCCCCGGATTCGTCAATTCCCACTGCCATGTGGAACTTTCATACATGAAGGGACTTTTCCGCAGGGGTACCGGCATGGCCGGATTCATAGACCAGATTAATGCCCTCAGGGATACCGCCGGAAAGCAGGAGAAACTGTTTCAGATCGGCACCTGGATGGACCGCATGTGGGACAGGGGGGTGGTTGCGATGGCCGATATCAGCAATTGCGACGATTCGTTCCGGATAAAAGCCTCGCATCCCATGTATACCAGGACTTTCCTGGAGGTGTTCGGGACAGAACCGGAGGACTGCCCTGCCGTAATGGACTCCGTGAATGCGCTTTGGGAGAAAGCCAGGGCCTTGGGACTGGATGCCGCCCCTACACCGCATGCCTGTTATACCATGAGTCCGGAACTGCTTGAGGCAGCGTCGGTTGCCGGCCTTTCATCGGGATATCTTTCCTATCACTCGGAAGAGTCGCAGGAGGAGGACCTGATGGTCAGGAGTGGCTGCGGTCCCATGTGGGAGAACCGGCGCAGGTCAGGTATGAGCACGCCTCCGGTTACGGGAACCTCGTCGCTCGAATACTTCCTGGATATCCTCGGGAAGGCACTCCCGGTACCGGTTGATGGAAATGTCCTGCTGGTGCATGAGGTCTGCCTGGACCGCAGCGGTGCGGCTGCCGCCAGAAGGGTGCTGTCGCATCCGTTCGTGGCGGTTTGCCCACGTTCCAACATATTCATCCACAATGCATTGCCTCCAATCTCCCTGATGCGGGAGATCGGGCTCACAATAACGGTGGGTACGGATTCGCTTTCCAGCAACGATGACCTTGACATGGTTGGCGAACTGTTCTGCCTCCAGGAAAACTTCCCTGAAGTTCCGCTCTCGGAGATGTTCCGCTGGGCATGCCTGAACGGGGCCTCTTTCCTTGGAAAGGCCTCCGTGCTCGGCACCATCGAACCCGGGAAACGTCCCGGCATAGTATTCATAGACCATCTTTCCCCTGACGGAAAGCTCACGGTCTCAAGTGTTTCCAAACGAATCGCATGATGCTTAGGGAAGATACGGTATTCGGACCGATCCACAGCCGCAGGCTTGGCAACTCCTTGGGAATCAACCTTCTTCCAAGGAACGGGAAGCTTTGCAATTTCGACTGCATCTACTGTGAATGCGGCTGGAATGCCGACGGCCGTGGCGACAGGGAGATACCCTCGCGGGATGATGTGGGGGCCGCCCTGCGGAAAAAGCTCACGGAGTGTTCGGAATCGGGTATTCCGATAGATTCCATAACCTTTTCCGGCGACGGCGAGCCCACCCTGAACCCGGAATTCCCGGAGATAGTGGACACTACCATTTCCCTGAGGGATTCCCTTTATCCGTCGGCTGTGGTGAGTGTGCTGACCAATGCTACCAGGATAGGTAATCCCGCGGTTTTTGAGGCGCTTTTGAAGGTGGACAATCCGATCCTCAAACTGGACGCGCCCACCGATGCCCTTGCTGCTGTCATCAACCGGCCCCATGGCGGATACCATGTGGAGGATGTGATCAGGGGAATGGAGCGGTTTGAAGGACGTTTTGTGCTCCAGACGATGTTCCTGAAGGCCCCCGGATTCGATTCGTCGGCCCCCGGGGTACTGCTTCCGTGGATGGACATAGTGCGCAGGCTCCGCCCGCGCGAAATCATGGTATATACCATCGACCGGGAAACGCCCATGAAAGGCCTGGTGAAATTTACGGCCGCGGAGATGGCTTCCCTTGTAAAGCCGCTTGCAGACGAAGGTTTTGAAATTCAGATAAAAGGATAAACTACAACATTATGGAAGGACTTTATACAAAGTACGGCTACGTGCCGGAGAAAGAGGAAATCGGACATCAGGTTGAACTCATCGCCTCCAATCTCGAGAAGTTGGTGAGCGATTCCGTCCTCAAGGAATGCTTCTCGGTCATGGACCTCACCACCCTCCACACCACCGATTCAGTGGAGTCGGTCCGGAAACTCGTTGGAAAGGTGAACTCGTTCAAAGTGGATTTTCCTGATTATCCGCTTCCTGCGTCCATCTGTGTCTACTCCAATTTTGCATCGGTCGTGAGGGATGAGAGGTCCTGCCCCGATGTGCATGTCACCGTCACCGCCGGGAGTTTCCCCACATCGCAGAGTTATCTGGAAGTGAAGTGCCTGGAATGCGAAATGGCAGTGGAAAACGGAGCTGACGAGGTGGATATCGTGCTTGCACTCAATTCTTTCCTTCCCGGAGACTACGAGAAGGCCGGGAATGAGATTGCAGCCATGCGCAAGGCAATCGACCGTAAGGCCGAGGCGCTTGGGAAGAAGGTCATCCTCAAGGTGATACTAGAGACGGGCCTTCTGGTCACCCCCGAGAAGATCGCGGATGCGTCGTTCCTGGCTATGGAGAACGGGGCCGATTTCATCAAGACTTCCACCGGGAAGGTGGAGGTAAACGCCACCCCTGTTGCAGCGTACGTCATGTGCCAGTGCATCAAGAAGTTCCATGAGGCTACCGGCCGGAAAGTGGGCTTCAAGGCCGCCGGCGGGATATCCTCGTCGATGGATGCCGTGGCTTATTATTCGATAGTGTCGTCCGTGCTCGGCAAGGAGTGGCTCTGCAAGGACCTGTTCAGGCTCGGCGTCAGCCGCCTTGCAAACAGCCTTCTCTCGTCCGTGGAGCAGAAAACGGTGACGTATTTTTAAAAAATCCGTCCTATAGAGTTGCTTGAATCGGCCTTCCAGTGCGCTGGGAGGCCGATTCAAGCATTTATCCGTTTTGTTTTTCACAAAACGGATAATCGCCCCGACCTTTGCCCATGACAAAAGATCGGACTATGAAAACAAAACTCTTGACGCTATTATCGCTGGCCGCACTGCTCTCATGCTCCAGGGGCGGCGTGGATTCTCCGGAATATCCGCATGATACATCGGAAACGGTACATCACGACATGATTGTACTCGGGGAACAGCTGGAGGACCCTTATTCGGTTGAAAACGTGACCAAGGCGCTGTCGTCGCTGTATCCCACCAAGGCCGCCAGGCTCGATATCGCCGCCACGGACCTTTACGTGAGATTCCTGCCCGAGGACGAGCACCAGTACCGTATGCTGGAGGAGCTTGGAGTGAACCTGGTGGACCATCCCCTCGATTACAGGATAGTCAGGGAAGGGGACTATTACCATGACCCTGAAATAGAAGAGGGCGAGATTACCTGGCAGTACGCGGTGGTATCCAGGGATTTCGCCATCCCTTCAACCATCACGCACGAGATACTGGACGAGTGCTACATCTCCGAGCATGATATATCCACCCGGTCGTCGGACAGCGGAATCGACTGGGACGAGGTGGAGCGTGAGGCCTACCGTCTCACCGGGAACGCCGACATGCTCCTCCCGGGGACCAGGGCGGCCACTGCCTCCAACCCGTCGGGCCGGATCACCATCGTGGATCCGTTGGTTGCGGAGGGAAAGCCGTTTGGGGTGGCAGGAGTAAGGGTGTCGTGCAATTCCTTCGTGAAATTCGCCCATTCATATACATCGCGCGACGGTTTTTATGAGATGGAGACCAAGTTCTCGTCCAAACTGCGTTACCGCCTGGTATTCACCAACTCCAAGAACTTTTCCATAGGGTTGAACCTGATACTCATACCGGCGTCGATTTCCACCCTTGGGAGCGGGCCGGCCGAGGGACTGAACGTGAATGTGACCAACACGTCCGACGAGAGACTGTATCGCCGCTGCGTGGTGAACAATGCGGTATATGACTATATATCAAGATGTTCCGAGTCTGATATGAACATCTCCCTTCCTCCCCGGGACCTGAGGCTGTGGATATTCAAGAACCTCTCATCGAGCTGCACGCCAATGATCCATCATGGCGCACTGATTGACAAGTCGCTGATCGGCAAGTACCTGGGCGGATATGCCGAGCTCTTGCGGAAATTCCTGCCGGACATCATAATAGGTACGGACAAGAGCCTGGACTACAGTGAGATATACTCCGTGACGGTGCACGAACTGTCGCACGCCAGCCATTTCTCCCAGGCCGGCACCGCCTGGTGGGACAACCTGATAGAGTATATAATATCATCGTTCATAGCTTCCGGAAAAACCGGCTACGGTGACGGGACTGCCGCCGGGGCGGGTCACTGCGAGGTGGCCGAGATGTGGGGCTATTTCAACGAGAGCAAAATGTACAAGGAACGTTACGGAGGTACGGTCCCCTCATTCGGAACCTCATACTGGTTCTATCCGCAGATTTTCAGGTATCTGGACGACAGGGGACTTACCCGTGCGGAGATATTCCGCGCCCTTAAATCCGATGTCACGTCGCGTAAGGAATTGCAGGCCAAACTGGTATCGCTTTATCCCGAGCGCCGCGGCGTGATTGACCAGGTATTCAACAGATATGAATAGGAAACTGTTTTCAAGGATGGTCCTGGCGGCGGCCCTTTCCTTCGCCCCGGTTGCATCCGCAGCCCAGAATTTTTCCCTGTCCACAAACCTGATCGGCTATGCCGACATGGCCACCGTCAACCTGGAGGGTGCATTTGCGGCCGGCAGGCATTGGACACTGGGCCTTTCATGGAAATACAATCCTTTCACTTTCAATAAGAAAGGCGAGCCCCTGAACAACCGGCAGCAGGCATATTATGCCGGAGTGAGATACTGGCCATGGCATGTGTTTTCCGGTTGGTGGGTTGGAGCCAAGGCCGGCTATCAGGAATACAGCAGGGGAGGGTGGAAGTCTCCGGAGACGGTAGAGGGAGACAGGATTGGAGGAGGTTTCTCCGGAGGCTACACCTATATGCTGCACAAGCATCTTAACCTTGACATGGGGCTCGGAATCTGGGGAGGATATGACAGGTATAAGGTTTATACCTGTCCGAAATGCGGCCTCAGAACCGGCTCGGGGGAGAGGATATTCATACTTCCAAGCGAATTGATACTTGCGCTTACATATGTGTTTTAAGTTTCTGGCGGTTCCTGCCGTCATGCTGGCCGCCCTGTCATGTTCAATAAAGGAGGATCGCTCCAAGTGCCCGTGCATCCTGATCATGGACCTTGAGGAAGTGCCCTGGAATACTCCGGAAGAGGGCTTCCCGCTTTCCCTGCAGGTGTCGGGCCCCGGAGGGTTCTCCCTGGAAAACCCTGTATCGGTGGAGGAATGTTCAACTTCCTACACCGTTGAAGTTCCCAGGCAGGGGGTATATTCTTCCCTGCTGACCTCCCCTGCCGGGGACTTCTTTGTAGGGGGCAGGGGCATAGTCATACCGGAGGGGAAAGACTGCCCTCCTCTTTGGATGTATTCCCGGTTCCTGGATACATCGGTTGAGGATATACGGGAAAAGGTGGTCCTCCGGAAGAGTTTCTGCACCATGTCGGTGACTTTCAAGGGAGTGCCTCCAGGGAAGTACTCGCTTCGTTTCTTGGGAACCGTATGCGGTTATGACCTTTCCGCAAAGCCGGTTCCCGGGGAGTTCAGCTATCTGTCAGTCCCGGACGGCGGCGGCACATGTTCGGCCAGGATTCCAAGGCAGACGGATTCGTCGCTCATCGCTGCCGTTGAGTCCGGCGATATGGTACTGCGATATTTCGCAATAGGCGAAATACTTGCGAAGAACGGCTATGACTGGACGTCCCCTGATCTTGCAGATGCCTCATTGACAATTGATTATGCGTCAACAGCCATTACCCTTACAATAGGTGGAGGCACGCCGGTCCAGGTGGAGGTGCTTATTTAATTTGTAAATTCGGAAAAAAGCAGTATATTTGCACCGAATGCGCGAGTGGCGGAATTGGTAGACGCGCTACTCTCAGGAGGTAGTGTCCGTAAGGACGTGTCAGTTCGACTCTGATCCCGCGCACTCATTACCGGCCAGGCTGACTAGCCCGGCCGGTTTTTTTGTGCTCATGACCTCATTCCCACTCTATGGTGCTTGGCGGTTTGGATGAGATGTCGTAGACTACGCGGTTGACGCCGCGGACCTTGTTTATTATGTCGTTGGAGACCTTGGCGAGGAAATCGTAGGGGAGATGGACCCAGTCGGCGGTCATGCCGTCGGTGGAGACCACTGCGCGGAGTACCACGGGATACTCGTAGGTGCGGTCGTCGCCCATTACGCCCACGCTCTTGACAGGGAGGAGGATGACTCCGGCCTGCCAGATGGCCTCGTATAGATTCCTGGCCTCGACACTGGGGTCTGAAGCCGAACGGAGACCCATTCCGGTGCAGTCATATGCGCGCAGGCCGCGGATGAAGACGTCGTCGGCATCCTGCAGGATCCTGACCCGTTCCGGGGTTACCTCACCGATTATCCTGACTCCGAGCGAGGGCCCGGGGAACGGATGCCTGCCAATCAGTTCTTCCTTGATTCCCAGGGCACGGCCGACGCGTCGGACTTCGTCCTTGAACAGCATCCTCAGAGGTTCCACTATCTTCAGGTTCATCTTCTCGGGCAGGCCGCCAACGTTGTGGTGCGACTTTATCTTTGAGGCACCGGCCACTCCTGCGGACTCTATTACGTCCGGATAGATGGTTCCCTGCGCCAGGAAACCGGCCCCCTCAATCTTGCGGGCATAGCAGTCGAAGGTCTCTATGAACAGCCTGCCGATGGTCTTCCGCTTGGCCTCGGGATCGGTAACGCCCTTGAGGGCGGAGAGGAAGTTTTCCGGCACATCGGCGCCTATCACGTTGAGTCCCATGTCTTTATATGAGGCCAGGACGTCGGTGAACTCGTTTTTCCGGAGCAGGCCGTTGTTTACGAAGATGCAGGTAAGGTTGTGCCCGATGGCCTTGTTCAGAAGCACGGCGGCAACCGTCGAATCCACTCCTCCGCTCAGGCCGAGTATTACCTTGCCGTCGCCCACCTGCTCCCGGATGGAGGCCACCGAGCTCTCTATGAACGAAGCCGGGGTCCAGTCGCCCTTGCAGCCGCAGATACGGAAGGCGAAGTTCCGGAGCATTGCGGTCCCTTCCGTGGTATGGTAGACCTCCGGATGGAACTGGACGGCGTATGTGGGCTCGCCCTGGAACCGGAATGCGGCGTTCCTGACGTCTGCGGTCGAGGCGAGTACACTGGCTCCTTCCGGCAGCGAGAGGATGGTGTCGCCGTGGGACATCCACACCTGGGTGCTGGAAGGGATGCCCTCGAATAGAAGTCCGGGGTCTTCTATGCTGAGCCGGGCCCTTCCGTATTCCCTTGACCCCGAGGGACCTACCTTGCCTCCAAAGCAGTGGGCGAGGAGCTGGGCCCCGTAGCAGATGCCCAGCACCGGCAGTTTCCCCTTGAACAGGGAAAAGTCGATCACGGGGGCACCCTGGTCGTATACCGAGCAGGGGCTGCCGGAAAGGATTATGCCTCGAACCGAGCCGTCTATGGGGGGAATCTTGCCGGAAGGATGGATCTCGCAGTATACGCCGAGTTCCCTCAGGCGCCGGCCTATCAGTTGGGTGACCTGCGATCCCGAGTCGAGAATGAGGATTTTTTCTGTCATGTCAATCGGATTCGGATGCAAAAATATAAAATAAATACCGCACTTTAGACGGGAAATGAGTAATTTTGCAAGTTTTTAGAAAGTAGTGTATGGAAATCAGAAACATAGCGATAATAGCCCATGTTGACCACGGCAAGACCACCCTGGTGGACAGGATGATCTACCAGGCCAACCTGGTGCGCCGGCCGGAAGATTTGGGAAACCTTATCCTGGACAGCAACGACCTTGAGCGCGAGAGGGGCATCACCATCCTCGCCAAAAACGTGTCGGTGATGTACAGGGGCGTGAAAATCAATATTATAGATACTCCGGGGCACAGCGATTTCGGCGGAGAGGTGGAGCGTGTCCTGAACATGGCCGACGGGGTGCTGCTGCTGGTCGACGCGTTTGAAGGCTGCATGCCCCAGACCAGGTTCGTGCTCCAGAAAGCCCTTGAGATGGGGAAGAAGCCGGTGGTGGTGATCAATAAGGTCGACAAGCCCAACTGCCGTCCCGACGAGGTGCAGGAGGAGGTCTTTGACCTGATGTTCGCCCTGAATGCCAACGAGGACCAGCTGGATTTCAAGACTATCTACGGCAGCGCCAAGCAGGGATGGATGTCCACCGACTGGCAGAATCCTACCGGTGACATAACCCCTCTTCTGGATACCATCCTGGAAGAGATTCCCGCTCCGGAGGTGGTGGAGGGCACGCCGCAGATGCTGGTTTCGTCGCTGGAATATTCGCCGTACGTGGGCCGTATAGCCGTGGGAAGGATAACCAGGGGGATGCTTCGTTCCGGCATGCAGGTGAGCCTTTGCAAGCGTTACGACATAGTGGAAAAGGCCAAGATCAAGCAGCTTATGGTCTTTGACGGCCTTGGAAAGACCGTGGTGGATGAGGTGGGATGCGGCGACATCTGCGCAGTCGTGGGTGTTGACGGCTTTGAGATAGGCGACACCATCGCCGATTACGAGAATCCCGAGGCCCTTCCGCCCATCGCCGTGGACGAGCCCACCATGAGCATGCTCTTTTCCATCAATAATTCCCCGTTCTTCGGCCGCGACGGCAAGTATGTGACTTCCAGGCATATAAAGGACCGTTTGGACAAGGAACTGGAGAAGAACCTGGCCCTCAGGGTGAAGCCCGGGCCCAACGCCGACTCGTTCATCGTCTACGGAAGGGGAGTGCTCCATCTGTCGGTGCTGATTGAGACAATGCGCCGCGAGGGATTCGAACTTCAGGTCGGCCAGCCCAAGGTGCTGGACAAGACTATCAACGGACAGCGCTGCGAACCCATCGAGGAGCTGTCGATCGAGGTCCCTGAGGAGTTCGTGGGAGCGGCCATCGAAATATCCACCCGCCGGAAGGGCGCCCTGGTCCACATGGAGCCGAGGGGCGACCGTACCCTCCTGGAGTTCGAGATTCCTACCCGTGGACTGATGGGGCTCAGGAGCAACCTTCTCACGGCGTCGCAGGGCGAAGCTGTGGTGGCGCACCGTTTCAAGGACTATCAGCCTTACAAGGGTGACATCGAGATGAGGACAAACGGTTCCCTGGTTTCGCTGGAGACGGGCGAGAGCGTGGCTTATTCCATGAACAAGCTTCTGGACAGGGGCCGGTTCTTTGTGGAGCCCGGCGAGGAAATATATGGAGGCCAGGTAGTTGGCGAACATACCAGGGACAGGGACCTGAATATCAACATTTGCAAGACAAAGAAGCTTACCAATGTCAGGGCTGCCGGATCCGACGAGAAGATAATGCTCCCTCCGGCGGTGAAATTCTCGCTCGAGGAGGCTCTGGAGTATATCCAGGAGGATGAACTGGTAGAGATTACCCCGCACTTCATGAGGATGCGGAAAATCATGCTCGACCCCCTTGACCGGAAAAGAAAATCCGACATGGAAGGATAAAGTTTGATTTTAGAAAATTATTTTTTACCTTTGCAGTCCTTAATCCGTCCAAGGAAGTTATGAAAGAAGATTTTATAGTTCCCGTGAGCGGGTTGGCAGCCGGAAAAACGTGTTTTTCCTGGCATGCGGGGAAAGAGTTCTTTGAGGGGTTTGACAACGAGGACATCATCGACGCCGGCGTTTCAGTATCGCTGGAGGCAGAGAAATCCGGAAGGGAAGTGAGCCTTGACATGTCGCTTGAAGGGAGCGTTACCGTTCTCTGTGACAGGTGTTTGGGTGATTTGGAGATTCCCGTCAGTGAAAGGAAGCTTTTCAAGGTGGGATATGGCGACGGCGCGGATGAAGGACTCGAGGAAGGGGGCAGGGAAGTCCTTGTACTTCCCTCCTCGGAATCGGTCCTGGACATGAGCCAGACGGTATACGATTATGTGTGCCTGGCAATTCCCATCCAGCGGACGCATCCCGCAGGAGGATGTGATCCGGAAGTGGTGAGGTTCCTCGGTCAGGAAAAGGCGGAGGATGTCCCTTCGGACAGTCCCTTCGCAGCCCTCGGAGATCTCTTTGGAAAGAAATGATAATATTAAAAGTATAAGAACATGGCACATCCGAAACACAAACTTTCGAAGCAGCGCAGGGACAAGAGAAGGACTCATGACTTCGCTCCCGTTCCCACCCTGAGCGTATGCCCTAACTGCGGTACAACCGTGATGTACCACAGGGTATGCCCCGAGTGCGGATACTACAGGGGACGTCAGATCATCGTCAAGAGCGCCGAGTAGGCATCTTGCGGGATCACGCTGATATCCGGCTCCTTAGTTCAACGGATAGAACGGAGGTTTCCTAAACCTTAAATAGTGGTTCGATTCCACTAGGAGCTACTGGAAAAGCATCGCCGCCGGCGGTGCTTTTGTTTATACAAACAGGTTGAGCCTAAGCCTTGCCAGGTGGATCTGTTTCCCTGCCAAGGCAAAATCCCTTGCAAGTTGCCTGGGTAATTTGTTAGAAACAGTGGCTTTCGTCATAACTTTCCCCCGAGACTACGTGGCGGAAATGATGCTTTATTTTGTGGTTTTCTGGTGATTCATAGGCGATTCCACATAAACGTGTGGTGTTTTTCGGTATTTTTTTGTATATTTTTGTGGTGGTTTTTAAACATGCGCCTTATGGAACACGACAAAGCCACTACCCAAATCTCCCTGACGGACCGGGAAGTCGCCATCCTGCGACTAATTGCCGCCGGCCAGTCCACCAACAGGATTGCCGAATCCTTGGGCCTGAAACCGCCCACAGTCATGTGGTACCGCAAACGGCTTCACATGAAGTTCAAGGTCCACAACATGGCAGAACTCCTCTATAAGGCCATGGAGCAGAAAATCCTGTAACATAATTAAATAATCCAGCATCATGAAAAACATTACCGTTTTATTCCTATGCGCGACGCTTCTGTCGACGGTTGCCTGTGGCAACAACTCCGGCAACAAAAAAAGCAGCGAAGACAACTCCGAAAAAAAGGTTTCCGTCGAGGCCGTTGACCTGGGGCTCAGCGTGAATTGGGCCTCCTGCAATGTGGGCGCCCAGTCCGAGTGGGAAATAGGTGACTATTTCGCCTGGGGAGAAGTCCAGCCGAAGGCAAGCTATCTTGCCAATAACTACAAGCACCGTGATGCAAACGGCAACTGGATCAAATATGCATTCAAGGCTGATGCCCTCGTAGATGCAGACGTGGCCAAGGCCGATAACCTGGCCAACCTTCTTCCTGAAGATGATGCCGCGGCGGCCCTTCTCGGCGACGGTTGGCGTATGCCCACCCCGGAGGAGGCCCAGGAACTGATGGACAAGTGCGAGATCAAGTACTGGGAGCAGGGAATCCAGCTGGTCGGCCCCAACGGCAACAGCATCTGCATCCCTTACGGCGGCTCCAAACAGGGCGAGAAACTGCGTGGAGAGAAGACTACCTCCTACTGGACCAACCAATTGTATTCCCAGAAGGGGACGAATTTCCTGGGGGGTGAAGAAATCGTCTATGTGGAGCAGTATGGCAGAAGGTTCGATGTCAAGGCCAAGACGGTCGGTATGGAGTACCGGTATAACGGCCTTCCCATCCGTGCGGTAAAATAATAATCTCTCCTGCTCACTCTCAAATCGACAGGCATGTCTGCTCGTGTCCGGCAAGGATATTCCTGATTATAAATGGTTATCTTTGCAAGTATGAAAAGGATTCTGCTGATTGCACTGATGCTGATTCCCGTGGTAGCCTGGGGGTACGGGGACCACCGGGGCCGTGACCTGGACTCCCTGGAGCGCAGCATCAGCCACTGGACGCCAGAAGCGCTGAAAGCGGCGCCACGTGAGCAGCAGGATGCCTATTGCCAGACTTGCTACGACATCGCCTACGGCTACCTTCAGGTGGACAGTCCGCGCACCATTTATTATGCTCAGCGGGCCATCCAGACTGCCGGTTTCTCCGGTGACAGCAAATCCACCTACAGGAATTCCATCCTGATCGGCCAGATCTACTGGGCCAAAGAGCAGTTGGACAGCGCCCGGTTCTATTACAACCAGGCATCCGATGCGCTTGCCGTCATGGAGGCAAGTTGGGACAATCCAGATAAACATGACCTGGAGGCGATGCAGTCGCGCCTCTGGGGCACCCTGGGCAACTTCTACGCTGTCCAGGATTCACTGGAGAAGTTCGCATACTACTATGCAAAGGCCGGTGAAATCTTTGAGAAATGGGAATGGTGGGAGGATTGCTCCACGCTGCACCGGAACATCGGCGAGGTGTATACCGATGGCGGTAACCTCAAAAAGGCCAAGCCGGAATACGAACTGGGGCTGAAATACGCCAAACAGTCAGGAGATTCCCTTATCATCGCCCACGCGCTTTATGGCCTAGGCCGCTGGTATCAGGAATCCGGAAAGACCACCAAGGCATTGGAGTATCTGACCCAGGCGGATGTGTATTTTGGTGAGCACCGGAACGAAGAGTCGCAGGCACGCGCAAACACCCTGGCCATCATGAATGCCGCCCACGAGGAGCTTTACCGCAATGCAAGGATGCTGGGCATTGCGTCTTTCCTTGTCATCCTTCTCTCCATAGGCGGAACACTGCTGGTGCGGCGCCTCAGGCTCACCAGAGTGGAACTCACTGAGACATCGGCCGTTCTGGACGAAACCATTGAGGAGTTGCGGCCGGCGGCGCAGGATACAAAGCCGGTCCTTAATGAGCAGGAAAGGGCGATCGCACGCCTGCTGGTGGAGGGCTGGAGCACCAAGGAGATCGCAGAGGAGGTGCACCTGGGCGTTAACACGGTCCTCTGGTATAGGAAGCGGCTGTATGCCAAGTTCGATGTGCATAATGCCGCGGCGTTTGCAACTGAAATCAGCAGACGGGGCATTCTGGAATAGCCCGCACCGGATTCACCAACTTGGCCCTCCGCTGTCAGGGGTGAATAATTTTTTGTATCTTGCAGAAAAAATCCGGTGATATGATTGAAAAGTGCGTTTTGGATGGGCTGAAGGGCAGGAACCTGGTCCTTTTTGTGGCCGACAAGGGTGAACTGGCCCGGGAGGACGTCCCTTTTCCTATTGTTTATACGGGAATTGGCAAGATGCGGATGTACGGTGCGCTGGAGAGCTGGTATGCGGGGCCTGGGAAGGATTCAGACGCGGTGGTACTGAATGTCGGCAGTGCCGGCTCGGCCCGGTTCCCGATAGGGGAAATGCTTGATTGCCGGAGTTTTATAAACGGCGGGAGCGAACTCATCTACGACCGGATCGACCTTCCCGGAAAAGGGTGCAGCGTCTTTTCCGGCGATTATTTCATGAGTACCCAGACCTTCAGCCCCGAACAGGTGAAATCCCTTTCCGGCCAGTATGACCTCTTTGACATGGAGGCCTACGCGGCGGCCTGTTTCTGCCGCAGTCACCGGCTCGATTTCCGATGCTTCAAGGCGGTCTCCGACAATCTGGACGGGTCCATCAAGGACTGGCGGAAGATTCTTGGAGATATTAGGGAAAAGTTTACCGCCCTGCTTTCAAGTCTTTGACCATTAAAACAATTCATAACTGTCATGAGAAATATCTGCATTTTCCTTGCGGCGGCGTGGGTCCTTGCCGGCTGCTGCACGTCTTCCCGCAATGTGGGGACCCGGGTCGATGCCCTTGACGATTGTGCATGGGAGGCCTCGGAGTGGATATCCGCGGCCAACGCCCCTGTTGTCGAAGGACCGGTGCTAAGCAAAAAGAACGGCAGGTCCGCCGACGGGGCGGCGTGGTTCGTGGGGGAAGTGGAAAACGGCAGGAAGGTCCGTTCGGCCCGGTGGATGGCCACCGGACTCGGAGTCTTTGAACTGTTCGTGAACGGGAAGCCGGTAGGGGAGGAGGTCCTGAAACCGGGCTTCACGCATTACGCAAAGACCAAGCGCTCATTTACTTACGATGTCACTGGCGCCATTGACAAAAGGGCCGGGGCGGTGAACGTACTTTCGGCCCAGGTAACTCCCGGCTGGTGGGGCGACAAGATTGTGACTCCCTACAGGCACAATGGCATGGTCGGCCGGAAATGTGCCTTCCGCTCCGTGCTGGAGGTGGTCTATGACGACGGCTCCACCGCCCTTTTCGGCACAGGGCCTGAAAACTGGAAGGCCGGAATAGCCGGTCCGGTCAAGCATGCCGGCATCTTTGACGGTGAGGAGTACGATGCGCGCTGCCTCCCGGGATACGATACCCCGGAACTCCTCTCGGAGCCTGAAAAGAATGAGGAATTCAATGGTGAGATCCTTCCTTCAAAGGGCGGGGAGATCTACCTGCGGCATGACCTTGCCATGAGTCCGGTTGAGGCCTATACCTGGAGCGGGGTTGAGGGAAAGACCGATGACGCGTTTGGCAAAGTGGTGAAACATAAAGAGTTCCGTCCTGGTGAAATGATGAGGCTTACCCCGGGCGATACCCTTGTCGTGGACTTTGGACAGAACGCTGCGGCAGTGCCCCGGTTTGAGTTCAAGGCTGCAGAGGGAACAACACTGACCTGCCTTCCCGGAGAGATACTGAACGACGGCAACGGGGCCAGGTCGCGGGGAATGGACGGCCCGGAGGGCAGCCTTCACCGGACCAACCTCAGGGTCCCTGACCAATTCATGAGGCTTGTCTATACTTTCGGGCCGTCCAGGGGATTCGTGACATATTACCCGCACTGCACCTTCTTCGGCTACCGGTTCATTTCCGTAACCGTTGACGGTGACGTCGAAATCAGGAAAATCGAGTCGGTCCCGGTTACCTCCATTGCGGAAAACCTGGAAACCGGCGTCATAAAGACCGGGGACGATATGGTCAACAAACTGATATCCAATACCGTCTGGGGGCAGAGATCCAATTACCTCTCGGTCCCGACCGATTGCCCCCAGAGGGATGAACGGCTTGGCTGGACCGCTGATACCCAGGTGTTTACAGAAACGGGGGCATTCTTTGCCAACACATGTGCATTCTTCCACAAATGGATGAGGGACATGAGGGATTCGCAGTCGGAAACCGGTGCCTTCCCGGGGGTGGCCCCCACGGCCCAGTACGGTGGGAACATGATGCGCCTTGGCTGGGCCGATGCCGGAATAATCGTGCCCTGGACTGTGTGGAAACAGTTTGGCGACGCTTCCATTATCGAGGAGAACTGGGATGCCATGACCCGTTTCATGGAGCACGTTGCCCAAACGGGATACGACCACGCCTCGCTCAGCGACGAAAACGGCAACTACCAGTGGGCCGACTGGCTCAGCTACGAACCCCTGGAGAGTAGGGGGGAAAGTGCCTTTACCAAGGATGCTTCCGGACAGAGGATACCCCTTCCGGACGCTGTCCAGTACTGGAACTACCTGAGCAAGTGCTATATGCTCACCGATTCGGAGATGATGGCGGACATGGCGAACGCCGTGGGCCGCAGCGGGGAGGCGGAATCCTACGCTGCACTGGCACAGCAGACCCGGGAAGTCCTGAAGGAAACCTTCCTCATCGGCGACCGCTTTGTCACCGACACCCTCAACACCATGCAGACCCCGGCCCTTTTCGCACTCCGTACCGGCTTGGTCGAGGGCGGGGACAAGGATTCCATGATCGCGAGGCTGAAGGAGAACTTCGCCGCGCACGGCGGCTGCCTCCAGACCGGTTTCCTGGGTACGTCGATACTGATGGAAACCCTTACGGAAAACGGGATGGCCGACATTGCCTACGACCTCCTTTTCCAGAGGAAGAATCCCAGCTGGCTGTATTCCGTCGACAACGGCGCAACCACTATCTGGGAGCGCTGGAACAGCTATACCAAGGAAAGCGGCATGGGCCCCAGTGGTATGAACAGTTTCAACCACTATGCCTACGGCTGCGTTTGTGCCTGGATATGGAAAACTGTTGCCGGAATCGCTTCCGACACCGGGGACCCGGGCTTCAGGCACATAATCATGAAGCCCGTTCCCGACAAGCGGCTCGGCCATGTAGAGGCGTCATACCTCAGTGCTTCAGGCCTTATAAAGAGTTCATGGAAGTATCAGGGCAACAATTGGTTATGGACATTTACGGTGCCCTATGGGGCTGAAGCCTCCGTGACCCTTCCGGGCGAAACGGAATCAAAGACATACGGCCCCGGTACCTGGAAAATAAGCAAGGAGTTATGAAAATAGTCTTTCTGGACGGAATCACCCTGGGTGACACGCCCCTCGATCCCATTGCTTCCCTGGGCGAGCTGGTGGTTTACCCCACTTCCACCAGGGAAGAGGCCCTTGCCCGGGTTGCTGACTGTGAAGTTTTGATTATCAATAAGATAAAGGTAGACAAAGCCCTTATCGACGCAGCCCCGTCGCTCCGGCTGGTGTGCGAGGCCGCTACCGGGGTGAACAATATCGACGTGGATTATGCCGCCCAGAAAGGCATCCCCGTAAGGAACGTCGCCGGCTACAGCACCGATTCGGTTGTGCAGGAAACCTTCATGCACATTTTGTCGCTGCTTGGCAACGGCCCGTATTTCGACCGTAAGGTAAAGTCGGGGGAGTACAGCCGTGGCGGACTCTTCACCGATATTTCTGCGCCCTTTGTGGAGATGGCCGGGAAAACCCTGGGTATCATCGGGATGGGCACCATAGGCCGGAAGGTGGCAGGCGTGGCCGTCGCCTTTGGGATGAAGGTGGTATATTACTCCACTTCGGGGACTAACCATTGCAAGGATTATCCTGCACTCGGCCTGAAGGAACTGCTTCAACGGTCGGACGTTGTGACCATCCACGCACCGCTGAACCAGAGGACCCTGGGGTTGATCGGGGCGGAGGAACTAAGTTGGATGAAGCCGTCGGCCTGTCTTGTGAATATGGGTCGTGGAGGTATCGTGAATGAAGAGGCGCTGGCGAAGGCCGTGGATGGAGGCGTGATTGCCGGGGCCGCCCTGGATGTCTTTGCCGTTGAGCCGCTTCCGGCCGGCAGTCCGCTTCTGAAGGTGTCCCATCCGGAGCGCTTCCGCTTTACTCCGCATACCGCCTGGGCCAGCGTAGAAGCCCGGACAAGGCTTGTGGAGGCAATCGCAGCCAATATCAGCCGGTCCTGAATCTTCCGGCCTTTCGGAGACGAAGTCGACAGAAGGGGTTTGGGGAAAGCCTTCCCCAATGAATACCGGTACAAAGTTAACGGGTAGTCCGTAGAATCAGCGGTATGCCGTTAACAGTTATTGTTACTGGTTGTTCGGAGACGAAGTCGACAGAAGGGGTTTTGGGAAAGCCTTCCCCAATGAATACCGGTACAAAGTTAACAGGTAGTCCGTAGAATCAGCGGTATGCCGTTAACAGTTATTGTTACTGGTTGTTCGGAGACGAAGTCGACAGAAGGGGTTTGGGGAAAGCCTTCCCCAATGAATACCGGTACAAAGTTAACAGGTAGTTCCTGGATTCGGAGGTATGCCGGTGATAATTATTCTGCCATTGAAAAGAATTATTAACTTTTTTAGTTAACTTTGTACGATTATGTGCGAATTTCACCCCACTAAAGGGATTTCGCCACAATTGTACGATGGACAGGAAAGGAATAATCATTTCGGTTACGGCTATCGCCCTGATGCTGTTGGGAATAGGTATCGCCCTCGGGCACCTTTTTCCCGGCGAGGGAACCCGCAGGGGCAGGTCCGTCGACGGGATTCCCTCCAGGTTTGAGATCCTGGAGGCCGTCCCCAATGATGCCGCCCTGGTTTTCTGCTTCGACGGTTCCCGCAGTTCGGTCCGTCATCTTTCCGATACCAGCGGATTCCTACGTGCCTTCATTGCCCCCGACGGTTCCCGCTCCCTTGAACGGTTCATTGAAGAAATTTCGTCCAGGGAACTTGTGGTTTCCCTCCACAACAGCGGCGCCCTTGTCCCCCTGTATGTTGCGCGCTGCCAGCATGCCGACACGTCAAAGTTGTCACCGGTGCTGTCGCTCGCCGGGGAAGCCGGCCTGAAAGCGCGGTTCGTCCCTGAGAAGGAACTGCTCCTTGCCTCTCGTTCCGAGACCCTGGTCTCCACCTCGGCAAGGCATCTGGACGGCGGCTTCTCCATCCTGGGCACCAAGGGACTTCCAGAGGCGCTTTCCATGGCGGGGGATTATCCCCTGGCGCTGGTCAACCACCTGGGAGCCAGGAAGTTGATCCAGACTTACATGGCTCCTTCCTTCCGTCGTTTCGCCGACCAGTTCTCCCATTTCGCACACTGGTCGGTGATGTCCCTGGGCACTTTGGGCGGAGACAGTTTCCGCCTGGAGGGTCGGTCGTACTTCACCGACGACGCCAACCTTTACCTGAATGTACTGAAGGACGGAACGTCCGCCCGCGACGCGGTGGAATTCCAGGAAATACTTCCGCCGGAAACCGCCTATGCGGTGTCGCTGGGCTTTGATGCCGATACCTATTTTGCCCAGAGGCGGCATTTCCTCGACGCCCGCGGGCGTCTGGACGCTTACAAGGCCGAGAACCAGTCCAAGAAGGACTCGCTCGGAAGGACTCCTGAGCAGGTTGCGGCCGCGATAGGCATAAATGCCGTGGTGGTTGCCGGCCTGGGCTCCGGGGAAACCACTTCCGACGTGCTCCTGTTCCATTCCCAGAAGAAATTCCCCGGCAAGGGCGAGATAGTACCCTATATGACACCCGGCCTTTCGGCCCTGGTATTCGGAGAGATATTCTCTGTCCCTGAAGAGAGTTTCACCATTGACATGGGGCAGTGGAGGGCCATCGGTCCAAAGTCGGCGTTGGAGGCTCTTCTTACGCCCGGGAAGCACCTGAAAGACTGGCTGCATTCGGCAGGCAGGAGCCTTCCAGGCGACAGCCCGTTCGTCCTTTACCTTTCGGCCGTTTATCCCGGGATGCCTGACCGGGTTTTCCGCAGCCCTCTCTCTCCGCTTATGAAGGAAATCCAGGGACAGGTTCCCGTAATCGCTTCAGCATCAGGAGATTCCTTCAGGTTGGAAGCTTCCAGGGTGATGTCGGTAAAAGGTTTCGGGACGGTTTCCGCTTCGGGTACCCCGTCGGTCGAGGTCCCGGCCGGACCGTTTGAAGTCATCAATTCCACAACCGGCCGGATCAATACCTTCTACCAGAACGAACAGTTGTCGCTCTGCCTGAAGGACGAGAACGGCAAGGGCGTCTGGGGCGTCCCGTTCAAGACCCCGCTTTGCGGAAGGGTCTGCAACATAGATTATTACGGAAACGGCAGGATACAGTTCCTGTTTGCCTCTGCATCAAGCCTTTACCTGATGGACAGGCTCGGGCGCTTTGTCCAGGGCTTCCCCGCATCCCTGGGGAAGGAAGTCCTGCTGGGGCCTGACGTATACGATTTCACCGGGGAACATGCCTACAGGGTAATGGTCCTCCATACCGACAATACCCTGGAAATGTACAACCTTCACGGCCAGAAGCCGGAAGGCTGGAAAGCCATACAACCCGACGGGAGCATCCTGTCCCTTCCGCAGATGGTGGAATTCAAGGATGTAAAATACTGGCTGGTAAGGACTTCCGCCGGAGACAGGGTATATCCTCTGCTGGGAGGCGACAGGGTGTCGCAATCCCTTGAAAACAAGATTGTCAAAAGACAGAACTAAAACCTCATACCATGGAATTCAAGTCACTCAACAAAATCCTGGAGAACAGTTTCAGAACCAACTGGGACCGTCCCGCCTTGTCCAATTATCAGGGCGTCACGCTGTCTTACAGGGATGTTGCAAGGAGGATCGCCAAGCTCCATATCGCATTCGAGCAGTGCGGTCTCCAAAGGGGCGACAAAGTAGCCATCTGCTCCCGCAACCAGGCCAACTGGGGCGTGAGTTTCCTTGCTTCGCTAACTTATGGCGCCGTCGCGGTTCCCATCCTTCACGAATTCAAGTCCGACAGCATACATTATCTGGTCAACCATTCCGAGGCCAAGGTCCTTTTCGTGGACGAGGTCATCTGGGAAGGGCTTTCGCCCGACGAGATGCCCGGCCTCTTCGTGGTGGTGCAGATAAACACCTTCAAATTCCTGTTCGCAAGGGACCAGAAGATGAATGAAGTAAGGGAGCACCTGAACGAGTCATTCGGCAAGCGGTATCCCAACAGTTTTGGTCCTGAAGACCTGGATTATTATCAGGACAGTCCCGAGGAACTTGCCCTTATCAACTATACATCAGGTACTTCAGGCTTCTCAAAGGGTGTGATGCTGCCATATCGGTCGCTGCTTTCCAACGCTGAATTCGCCGCCCTGGATGCCGAACCCCAGCTGAAGGCCGGGATGAGCATCGTTTCCATGCTTCCAACGGCTCACATGTACGGGATGATGTTCGAGTTCCTGTACGAGATGACCATCGGCATGCACGTCCATTTCCTGTCACGGGTGCCCAGCCCCAAGATCATAATGAATGCCTTTGCCGACATCCACCCCGACCTGATCATCGCCGTTCCACTCATCATAGAGAAGGTCTACAAGTCCAAGGTGAAGCCTGTCATCGACCGTAACAAACTGGTAATGAAGATTCCCGTACTGGACAAGATTATCGAGAAGAGGTTCAACTCGGAGCTTACAGCTGCTTTCGGCGGCCAGTTCGAGGAGATAATCCTGGGAGGGGCGGCCTTCAATCCCGAGGTGGATGCCTTCTTCCACAAGATCGGTTTCCGGTACACGGTGGGCTACGGCATGACCGAATGCGGTCCCATCATAACCTATGCCCATTGGGACAAGGCCAAGGAAGGATCCTGCGGACGGGCTGCGTTGAACATGCAGATAAAGATCGATTCCCCTTCGCCTGAGACCATTCCCGGAGAAGTGCTTGTCAAGGGCCCCAACGTATTCCTGGGCTATTACAAGAACCGGCAGGCCACTGAATCGTCATTCACCAAGGACGGATGGTTCCGTACCGGCGACATGGGAATAATCGACAGCGACGGATACCTGTTCCTGAAGGGACGCTCCAAGTGCATGATACTCGGGCCTTCCGGCCAGAACATCTATCCCGAGGAGTTGGAAGCCGTCATCAACAGCTACAATTATGTGGTGGAATCGCTTGTGATTGAGGATAATGGAGGCCTCACAGCGCTTATTTATCCCGACTATCACCAGGCCGACCTGGACGGTCTTGCCCGCAAGGACCTGGAGGAGAGGATACTGTCGGCCCAGCCCGACATGAACCACCGTCTTCCCAACTATGCGCAGATCAAGAAGATAGAATTCATGCCGGAAGATTTTGAGCGTACACCCAAGAAGAGCATCAAGCGTTACCTCTACCAAAGATCATAAGTATCTCCAGATGAACAAGTTCGATCACAGTTACATAGAGATGGCCTCGGTCTGGGCCAGGAATTCATACTGCAAGCGCCGCCAGGTGGGTGCGCTGCTCGTTAAGGACAGGATGATCATTTCCGACGGTTATAACGGGACCCCCTCCGGCTTTGAGAACATTTGCGAGGACGAGAACGGCGTGACCAAGCCCTATGTCCTCCATGCCGAGGCAAACGCCATAACCAAGGTCGCCAAATCCGGAAACAACAGCCTGGATTCCACCCTCTATGTCACGGCATCTCCCTGCCTGGAGTGCTCCAAGCTCATTATCCAGTCCGGAATAAAAAGGGTGGTTTACCGCGATGAGTACCGCCTTACCGATGGGATAGACCTGCTCCGAAAGGCCGGGATCGAGGTTGAAAAAGTCGACTGAGAATGCGCGAAGACCGTTCCCGTCTGCTGTTCCAGATAGCCCAGGTGCTTGCCGGGGTGGCGCTTGGCGTGTTGCTTACCCTTGTGACGGTAAGGATAATGGACAACCGTAAGGTTATAAACGCCAAGTATGGCGCCTGGCGTAAGCTGAACCTTATCCTGGAGGAGGTGGGGAAGAACTACGTTGACACCCTGAAGGTTAAGGAGATGACCGATGCCGCGGTGGTGGCTGCCCTCCGGGAACTGGACCCCCATACGGTCTACATGCCGCCTGTCCAGCTGGAGGAGTCCGAGACGGAACTGGCCGGTAATTTCGAGGGCATTGGAATACAGTTCAACGTTCCCAACGATACCGCAATCGTGCTGGAAGTCATTCCCGGCGGTCCGTCGGAGAAAGTCGGTCTCCAGCCCGGCGACCGGCTCCTGAAGGTGGATACTACCGTAATAGCCGGCGTGAAGTTCCCCCAGGACAGCATGGTGCGGAGGATGAAGGGACCGTCGGGTACGAAGGTCACCATCACCGTCAAAAGGGAGCGGGAGACCATCCCGTTTGAGATTACCCGCGGGAAGATTCCCGTGCACTCGATCGACGCCCATTTCATGATTGACGATACCACCGGTTTCATCCGGTTGTCAAAGTTTTCCCGCAACACTTACAAGGAGTTCCATGAGGCCGGTAAGGACCTTTTGGACCAGGGTATGAAAAGGCTGGTTTTCGACCTCAGGGACAATACAGGCGGTTATTTTGACCAGTCCCTGCTGCTCTGCAACGAGTTCCTTTCAAAGGGTGATACCATTGTGTATATGGAAGGGCTCCACCGCCCGAAGGAGAGTTACCGTGCCGACGGCCGCGGCTCCCTCAGGGACGTGGCGCTCACGGTGCTTATAAACGAGAATTCGGCGTCGTCCAGTGAGATTTTCGCCGGTGCGGTCCAGGACAACGACAGGGGTCTGCTGGTGGGCCGCCGCTCATTTGGAAAAGGGCTTGTACAGGAGCCGGTCTACTTCAGCGACGGTTCCGGGCTCAGGATTACCGTGGCGCGCTTCCACACCCCCTCGGGGCGTTGTATCCAGAAGCCTTATTCGTCTGATTACGAATATGATATCTACAAGCGCTATGCAACCGGGGAGGTGTTCTCGGCCGATAGCGTAAAGGTAGACAGCACCGACCTCCACCATACCGTCGGCGGACGTCCGGTCTACGGCGGCGGAGGTATTGTCCCGGACATAATCGTTCCGCTTGACACCACGGCAAAGGTCACGCCCTTCTATTCCGCCTGCAACCGCAAGGCCACCCAGATGAGGTTCGCCTCGGCAATGTTCGACCGGTATCGCAAGGAACTCCTCTCGATTGACAATTATCCTGCTCTGGACGCCTTCCTCGGCCGGATAGACATAAAGCGGCAGTTCCTCTCCTTTGCCCTTTCCAAGGACGGACTCCGCCCCGAAGGGGATGAGTGGGAGCGCACCGAGGAGTACCTCATGCCGCAGCTCAAGGCCCTCACAGCCCGTTATTCAAAATTGGGAGACAATGCTTTCTATAAGTATTATCTCCCTGTGGATGAAACGGTTACAAAGGCGCTTACTGCGCAATGAACTGATATACGATATTGCCTGTCTGACGTGATGGAGCGGTTTGCGAGGCCGAGAACTTCGAGAGCCTGGCAGCCCTTATGGCAAAGCCCCTCAGGCACTCGTCGGCCGAGGAAAGGGAATCTTCCACCTTGGCGTTCACCACATCCCCGTTGTTGTTCACCACTATTATCACGGTAACCTGGCCGGCACCCATGCACCTGTAGGCGGGGATGGGAAGGCGGCTGGCCTTGCGTCCCTCCAGGGACCAGGAGAGCACGGAAGGTCCTGAGTATGTTTGTTTTTTAATCTCCGGCTCGTCTTTTTGGGATGAACCGGTGTCAACGTAATCGTCCGGATCGTCGGGGCGGTTCTGGCCGTCCTTGAGTTCCCTGGCAAGCCGCTCGGCGTCGCGGTAGAGTTTCTCGGCATCGGTGTTGCGGTCGTCCTTCAGGGCCTGCGAACGGTTGACTGTGACATTCCTGTAGGCCCCTCCCTGCATGGATGCGGCGGCAATGAGTTCCTCCAGTTTCTGGGCGGCACTTTTGGTGAGTTCGATCTTTTCCTTTTCCTGCTGTTTCTGCTCCTGACGGGTGAAGTCCATCACGAAGGTGTTCTCCCTCTGCACCGAAAACCCTATCTGGGCGGCAAGAAGGACAATAATCACCGCGAGGTGGATGATCGCGGTGATATAAAGTCCGGCCCTGTCTTCGGATGAGAGGCGTTTCACTTGGATTATTTCTTGATCCTGTGCATGGCTTTCTCCACCGTGGCGGAGATTACGTCGATGGCGACCTTGTTGTGGCCGCCCTGCGGGATGATTACGTCGGCAAACCGCTTGCTGGGCTCTATGAACTGGAGGTGCATGGGTTTGACGGTGTCGGTATAGTGGTCGATGGCCGAGGAAACGGTACGGCCCCTCTCGGCAATGTCGCGGATGATTATCCTCATCAGGCGGTCGTCGCTGTCGGCGTCCACGAATATCTTGATATTCATCTGGTCACGGAGTTCCTTGCAGGTGAAGACGAGGATTCCTTCCACGATAATGACCTCGGCCGGCTCTACCGTCACGGTCTC
This sequence comes from Bacteroidales bacterium, assembly GCA_017437755.1. Lineage (GTDB taxonomy): Bacteria > Bacteroidota > Bacteroidia > Bacteroidales > UBA932 > Cryptobacteroides. The sequence continues at coordinate 61,099 of JAFRXI010000006.1, read as the reverse complement.
GGTTTTTGACCTTGAGCAGGTGATGTACGAATATACCGGCTGCTCGATGGTCTTTCCCTGCCTGAGCTCCCGGATCTGCTGGCAGAGGAGTTTCCAGTCGATGGCATCGGGATGGTCGAAATTGATCTTCTGCCTTTCTTCCATGGGAAGATGGCTGGAATCCTTGTAGTAGGAGTCCTGGGGGATTACCACCACCTTGCCCTGGAGCCTTTCGGTGATGGCCCTGACCACTGTGGTCTTTCCTGAGCCGGAGCCGCCGGCGATACCGCTTACTAGCATATCCTTTAAAATTCTGCGTTCTTGGGGGTTCTGGGGAAGGGAATCACGTCCCTGATGTTGGCCATGCCGGTTACAAAGAGGAGGAGCCTCTCAAAGCCGAGCCCGAAGCCGCTGTGCGGAACGGTTCCGTAGCGGCGCGTGTCGATGTACCACTCGAGGTTCTTCCTGGACATTCCCAGCTCGTCGATCCTCGCCTCCAGTTTTTCCAGGGAGGCCTCCCTCTCGCTTCCGCCTATGATTTCGCCGATCTTGGGGAAGAGGACATCCATTCCGCGGACGGTCTTTCCGTCGTCGTTCTGCTTCATGTAGAAGGCCTTGATGTCCTTGGGGAAATCGGTGAGGATGACGGGACGGCCGAAGTGTTTCTCCACCAGATAGCGCTCGTGCTCGCTCTGGAAATCGGTGCCCCAGTGGACCGGATATTCAAACTGCACCCCGTGGGCCACGGCGTCCTCCAGGATTTCCACGGCGCGGGTGTAAGTAACTCTCTCAAAGTCGATTCCGAGTACGCTGCGGAGCCTTTCCACCAGGCCGTCGTCGTATTTGTCGTTGAGGAAGCGGAGGTCGTCCATGCAGTTGTCAAGGGCGTACTGGACCAGGAACTTTACAAATTCCTCGGCCAGTTCCATGTTGTCCTCGATGTCGTAGAACGCCATTTCCGGTTCTATCATCCAGAACTCCGCAAGATGCCTGGGAGTGTTGGAATTCTCTGCCCTGAAGGTGGGACCGAAGGTGTAGATCTCGCCCACGGCGGTGGCTCCGAGCTCACCCTCGAGCTGTCCGCTCACGGTCAGGCTGGTCTTCTTTCCAAAGAAGTCCTTGGAGAAGTCCACTTTGCCGCCATGGACCGGGACATTGGCGAGGTCCAGGGTCGTAACCTGGAACATGTCGCCTGCACCCTCGGCGTCGGATTCTGTGATAAGGGGGGTATGGAGATATACAAAGCCCTTGTCGTAGAAGAACTTATGGATGGCGAAGGCCATTGCGTTACGGATCCTCAGCACAGCACCGAAGGTGTTGGTGCGGAGCCTCAGGTGGGCGATGCTGCGGAGGAACTCCAGCGATGTGTCCTTCTTCTGTAGGGGATATCTCACAGGGTCGCAGGTACCGTAAAGTTCTATCTCCGAGGCCTGTATCTCAACTGCCTGGCCGCTCCCGATGGATGGGACCAGATGTCCCTTCACCGCTATGGAAGCTCCGGTTGTGATGTCTTTGAGAAGCTGTTCGTCGAATTTTCCGGCCTCGGCCACCACCTGGATATTGTTGATGGTTGAACCGTCGTTAAGCGCTATGAACTTAACCTGCCTGTTGCCCCTTTTTGTCCTTACCCATCCTTTGGCAAGCACCTCGATGCCGGGTTCCGCCTTGAGCAGATCCCTGACCTTCCTCCGTTTCAATGTGTCCATTTATAAGATATGACTTGTAGTTCAACCTGCAAATATAGAATATTTTTACCTGTATCGCAATTGTGCCATAACCGGAATGTGGTCGGAAGTCTCGCTTATGTCGGTATGGACGCTCCTCATGACGGCCCCGGCCTGTACAACCTTTACCGGTGCGGAGTCCTTGTAGTGGAAAATGTAATCTATGCACTTTTTGGGACCCTTTGAAGGATACGTGGGCTGGGCGGGGGAAAGCATCACCCAGTCCTTCTGCAGTTCCAGGATAGCCTTGCTTCCGGGTTCGGCATTCATGTCGCCGCAGAGGATGACAGGCTTCTTGCAGCCCTTGAAACTGCCTTCCACCATGGAATTGATCAGCGAGGCCTGGATTACGCGGGCATTCTCCGACCCTACGTCCAGATGGGTGGACAGGAAGATAAGGTCTTCAGTCTCAACCATTGCAACGCTCCGGGGCTCGTATCCGTCCTTCTGGGGGAGGGCGATCCGGAAACTCTGGACAAACTTCTTGCGGGATACTATCGCGTTACCGTAGGCGCCTCCTGCGTAGGGGAATGCCGATGCAAAGAGGAAATCCCAACCTCCCAGCTCCCTGGCAAGTTCCTGTGCCTGATAGGTGGGATGGCGACGGTTTACGCTGTCCAGTTCGTTCAGGGACACGATGCTTGCGCCCAGTTCCTTGATGATGGTCGCTACTTCCGGGACGGTGTTCTCCTGGTATTTTGAGAAGGCCCCCACGTTATAGGTCAGTATGGTAATTTTCTTGCTGCACGATGATAGTGCGACGATGGCGGCTGCAGCCGCGATGATGATCCGTTTCATATTGTGTATCTGTTTGAAAAACAGGAGGATGCACTGCCTTTCGGCAATCCATCCTCCTGAAACTGTAGTGTGACAGAGCGGAAATCCTACTCTGAGGGCTTGTGAGCCGAATACATGATCTTCAGCGCGGAGCAACGTCTGAGCTCCTGCTTCACATCAGTAACGATACCCATCCTTACATCTTCGTCAGCACGGATTGCCACGGTCATGTAGGAGCGGTCGGCCTCGGACATTGCGTCACGTTCCGCGGCGATGAAGTCGCGGATGTCTTCCACGGTCTTGAAGGAGTCGTTGAGCTGGATACGGGCATCGGTTCCGTACATGGCCTGGAGGCTCTTGATAGGGGTTCCGATGTTGATGTAGGACGAGAGGTCCTTCCTTTCCAGTTTGGCTACTTCCGATGCCGTAGGAAGCTTGACCTGGACCTTGTTCTCCGTTTCACGGAGCTGCGTGGTAACCATGAAGAAGAACAGGAGCATGAACACGATGTCGGAGAGTGATCCGGAAGATATTCCGGGCACGTCTTTCTTACTGTTTGATCCACCGAATTTAGACATATCCTTGTCCTCCTTTATTTTTTACCAACGTCCTTGGGTTCCGCCTCGGAAATGTTCTGAGGTATGGCTTCCCTGACTATTTTCTGGCGTTCCTCTGAAAGCGATGCGTAAACCTTGCCGAAGTTGCGGAGCGCCCATTCGTCGCGGAGTTCGTTGACTGCCTTGACCAGTTCGTTCTGCACCGCTATGTAGGCCTGGTAGCTGGTACCACGGTCATTCTGCAGGGAGATGACACCCTTTGAGACCGGGCATGTGCCGTAGCCTTCAATGACCTTGTCTTCCTTCTCGGGAAGGTTGGGGTCGTCGGCGGGATTGGTAAGGAATTCTTTGATCTTGTCTTTCAGGAGCGTGACGTCGAGGGCTTCGTTACCTGCAAACAGCCTGTCGGCCGAGTTAATCTTGACGATGATGATGTTTCGACGATTAACTTTCTGGTCCTCCACCTTCTGGTCCTTGTCGGGGATAGGAGGAAGACGACGCTGCAGACCAGCCTGCTCTCCCATGGTGGTTGTCATCAGGAAGTAGCACAGCAGGAGGAATGCAATGTCCGCCGTTGAGCTTGAATTGATTTGCGGTGTCTTTTTCTTGCCCATGACTTATGCTTTTTTGCTGCGGATGCTGCTGAATATCTCACCGAATACAATAGCCACGATTGCCGCTACGCCAAGTATGTAGGTGAGGTTGAGAACAGTATCGGTAAGTTTGAGTGTTCCCACGGAAGGCTGCTCCGTGGTAAGGCCCATGGCGGGGTTGCCCTTTGCAAGCAGATATGCCAGGAGGCACAGAACGGCTGCTCCAACTATCACAATGCCGGTCTTGATAAGGCTCTTGGGATTTGTGGTTGCCGAAATGTAGAGACCCACGAGTACAACTGCCGCAATAGTCACGCCTACCATGATGTATGCCCAATAGAGCAGCAGGTTGACTCCGCTGTCCTTGAATCCTCCCATCCATGCGATAATGAGGATTATGACGCTGGCAATCAACAGTGCCCATGAGCACCATTTGAATATTTTAGCGTATAACTTTTGTTCCATTGTATATGGGGCTGATTATTTCTGTTTCTCGGAATACTTGGTGAGGGTGTCAACGAAGCGGATGGAGGAGTCTTCCATGTCGATGGTGAGGGAGTCGATCTTCGCGAGGATGTAGTTGTAGAACACCTGGAGGATCATGGCCACGATGAGACCGCCCACGGTGGTGATAAGGGCGACCTTCATACCGCCTGCAACGACGTTAGGGGAGATGTCACCGGCAGCCTGGATGGCGTCGAAGGCCTGGATCATACCGATAACGGTTCCAAGGAATCCCAGTGACGGGGCGATGGCGATGAACAGGGAGATCCAGCTGAGGCCGTTCTCCATGAGGCTCATCTGTACGCTGCCGTAGGAAACGATGGTCTTCTCAACCACGTCTACGCCCTGGTCGGCACGCAGGAGGCCCTGATAGAAGATGCTGGCCACGGGACCGCGGGTGTTGCGGCATACTTCCTTTGCTTTCTCGATACCGCCTTCTTCAAGAGCCTGCTCCACATTCTCAAGAAGCTTGGTGGTGTTTGTCTTGGAGAATGCCAGATAGAGGATCCTCTCGATTGCGAGGGCGAGACCGAGGATAAGGCACAGGATGACGAGCGACATGAAGCCGGGGCCACCTTCGATGAACTTGGTCTTGAGTGCCTGGTGAAGGGGAACTTCCTCTCCGGAGCCGTTAAGGAGGGCGGCGGCATCGTTGATGGGAGCCGCTGCCTCTTCTGCGACCTGCTCGGTAGCTGCCTCAGGGGCGGCCGCCTCGTCCTGTGCGGAAGCGATGTTTGCAGAGAAAGCCATGACGCCCGCTACTGCCAAAAACATGAAAAACTTTTTCATAACAGTTTTTGTGTTGTTTAATTAATGATGTATTAAGTAGTTAAAAATTTCTGTCCGGGCAGGTTATGTGGGACCTGACACCAAATCCGGTGCAATTTAGCAAAATATTTTTCAAATGACAATATTATTTACTTATTTCTCCACGTATATCTGCCTCCAGAAGCGATTTGACTTCCGCTTGCGAAGACGTCCCTCCCATCAGCACGAACAATTTTGCCAGTGCGCTTTCCGTGGTGCTGTCAAAACCGGACAGTACACCGGCTTCCTTGAGGGCCTTCCCGGTTGCATACAGGTCCATGTCAACCGTGCCGGAAGGGCACTGGGTTACGTTCAGGAGTATCTTCCCCATACCGGAGGCCTCCCTCACAAGGTCCAGGAACCAGGGTTTTGACGGGGCGTTGCCGGAGCCGTAGGTCTCCAGAATGACCGCCCTGGTCTGGGAGCCGCAAAGTATGTCGCGCACCACCTGCGGGGTGATCCCGGGATGGATCTTGAGGATCGATACCCTGGTGTCCAGCCTGTCGTGGATCGCCAGCGGGAGGTCTCCAGAGGGCCTCCTGATAAGGGCGTCATTGTAGCGGATGCTGATTCCGGCTTCCGCAAGAGGCGGGAAATTGGGCGAGCGGAATGCGCTGAAGCTTGACGAATCGGTCTTGGTGGCGCGGCAGCCCCTGATGAGCTTCGAGTCGAAGAAAATGCTCACTTCAGGAACCCTTGGGGACCCGTCGGATCCCTTTGCAGAGGCGATTTCCACGGCCGAAACCAGGTTCTCCTTGCCGTCGGTGCGGGGAATGCCTATCGGGAGCTGGCTCCCGGTGAAGACCACCGGCTTGCCGAGGTTTTCCAGCATGAAGCTCAGTGCCGAGGCCGAAAAGGCCATGGTGTCGGTCCCGTGGAGGATAACGAATCCGTCGTAGGAGTCGTATCTGCTCCGGATAAGCCTCGCAAGGTCCACCCACATGGCGGGCTCCACGTCGGAAGAGTCGATCAGCGGGTCAAAGGTGTAGGCGTCTATCCTGAAGGCGAACTTCCCCAGCTCGGGGACCTCGTCCAGTATCTGGCCGAAGTCAAAGGGCTTCAGGGCGCCGGAAACCGGGTCGTGCTTCATCCCGATGGTGCCGCCGGTGTAAATGAGCAGTATGGATGCTCCCTGGTTTCTCATATTCCGAAGAGTTTTTGGGCATTGGCCGTTGTTACGGCCTCGACTTCCTCAATGTCAATGCCTTTCTGAAGGGCTATCTTTTCCGCGATAAGCGGGATATATGCGCTTTCGTTCCGCTTTCCCCTGTAGGGGACCGGAGCCAGGTAAGGGCAGTCGGTTTCAAGGACTATCTTTTCCAGGGGGATCTTCCTGACTGTTTCCGCCAGGGATGCGTTCTTGAATGTGACCACGCCGCCGATCCCCACGGAGAAGTCCCCGAAAGTGTTCACCCTGGTGAAGAATTCCCAGCTGCCCCCGAAGCAGTGGAGGTTGCCCCTGAGGCCAAGGTGGCGGCACTCGGAAAGCACTTTCAGGAAGTCCTCGGTGGCGTCGCGGAGATGGATGTTTACGGGAAGGCCCGCCCCGGAAGCGATTTCAAACTGGACCTTCAGGGCCTCCTGCTGCTCTTTGCGCATGGCTCCTTCCTCGTGATAGTCAAGGCCTATCTCACCGATAGCAACAGCCTCAGGGACAAAGGGAAGCATCTTTTCAACCTCCTCCTCCCAATCCTTTTTCACCGAGCCGGGGTAAAGCCCGGCCATCTGGAAGAGGACCCCCTCGTGGCGTTTTGCAACCTCCCACATGCGGGGCCTTTCAAGGCTGTCCACGTCGGCCTGGATCATTTTCCCCACACCGGCGGCGACGGCCCTTGCGATTGCCTCGTCCGCCTCGGCGGGGGACCAGATTTCGTCGTAATAATGCGTATGGGTGTCTATGAACATCGGCTTTGGCGGTGAATTCCCAAAGTTACGAATTTTTTGGATTGAGTGAGCACCTTTGCAGGATGTCCACGCTTATTATTCCTTCGCTTTCCAGTATCACAAGGCATTCCGACACCGTTTCATACCCCAGGGAGGTCTCATGGCAGATGCGGTCGGCGTCAATCCCGCGGCAGTCCCGGATGGCCTCCAGCACCTTGGAGACGGTTCCCATACGGTCTTCCCCCAGCCGGTTTTGTAGCTGCTTCCGGGCCAGTTCCACCGGGTCTTCCCTGCCTGCGGGGGAGAGCCCCAGACCCAGTTTCCCCACGAGATCGTCAGTGTCGGTGATAGCCTCCGCCAATTTGTTGCGTATCAATAGGTTGCATCCCTGTGAGCACCTGTCGTCGACCCTCCCGGGGAGGGCATACCCGTCCCTCGAATAGTCCGATGCGAACCTCATAGTGATCATGCCTCCGCCCTTGATCTTGGACTCTGTGAGGATAACCGCCTTTGACAGCCCGGCGATGATCCTGTTCCTGCGCACGAAGTTGTATGCGGCCGGAAAGGTCCCGGGAGGGTAGTCGGTGACTATGGCCGAGCCCGGGTCGGCCCGGATTTCCCTGGCATAGCCCCAGTGTCGGGCCGGATAAATGGAATCGATCCCAACCGGCAGGACGGCTGCGGTGTGGAGTCCGAAACCCAGGGCGGCCCGGTGTGCGGTGATGTCTGTGCCAAGGGCCAGTCCGCTGATTATCAATGGTTTTACTATCGCGTTTGACAGGGCTTTCACAATCCTGATGCACCATTCCCTGCCGTACGCGGTCATGTCGCGGGTCCCCACTATGGCAACCGCCGGCCTGGTCCCGAAGACTTCTGTCAGGGGAGTGGCCGCAGAATAATACAGTCCTATGGGCGGGTCGGTTATCTCCCTTAGCAGGGGCGGGTAGTCCGGATACGTTATGCCGGTGAATCCGTGCCCCATGGCGCGTATCCTTTCAAGTTCCTTGGCTGAAGACTCCAGGTCGAATCCAAGGATCCTGGATGAGATGTCCCCCCTGTTCTCCAGAAGGTCCTTCAGCGCCTTTTCTCCCATCTCGAATACGGCGGCTGCGCTTCCGGCCCTGCCGATTATCCCCAGCCCCGTCCGGGGAGCGGCGCCAAAGAGCGAGTTCATAGCCATCAGGCACACGGCCTCGTCGAAGTTTTCCATGTCTTTTTTCCATGCAAGTTAGGCAATAATAACGTCAATCCGCAGCGCCAGGCTCAACCGGGGCTGCGGATTTTTATGATTCTTTATGGTTTTATGCGTTTCTTACAGGATCAGCAGGGCGTCGCCGTAGGGCCCGAAGCGGTAACCCTCCTTCAGGGCGACCGAGTAGGCGTTCATGACCTTGTCATAGCCTCCGAAGGCGGCGACCGACATCAGCATCGTGGACTCGGGCATGTGGAAGTTGGACACTATCGCATCCGGAATCGAGAAATGGTAGGGAGGGAAGATGAACTTGTTGGTCCATCCGTCAAACTCCTTGACCTCGCTGCCGGTGGTGACATATGTCTCCAGCCCCCTCATAACGGTGGCTCCCACTGCCAGGACCTTGCCGCCTGAACGCTTGGTGCAGTTGATCTTGTCGGCCGCATCCGCGGGGATGATCAGCCTCTCGGAATCCATGCGGTGCTTTGAGAGGTCCTCCACGTCCACCTTGCGGAAATGTCCGATTCCCATGTGCACGGTGATGAAGGTCTTGTCTATGTCGTGGAGTATCATGCGGTTGAACAGCTCCCGGCTGAAGTGGAGACCGGCTGCCGGTGCGGATACCGCACCTTCCTTGGAGGCGAAGATGGTCTGGAAATTCTCCTTGTCCTCGGGACCCGGCTTGGGCTTGACCCAGAGCGGCACGGGCGGCTCGCCCAGGGAGAAAAGGGTCTGCTTGAAGTCCTCGTACGGACCGTCAAAGAGGAAGCGGAGGGTCCTGCCCCTGGAGGTGGTGTTGTCTATGACCTCGGCCACCAGGCTCTCGTCCTCGCCAAAGTAGAGCTTGTTCCCGATCCTGATCTTGCGGGCGGGTTCCACTATCACGTCCCAGAGCCTCTGCTCACGGGCCAGTTCCCTCAGGAGGAACACCATTATGTCGGCCCCGGTCTTTTCCTTCTTTCCAAAAAGACGGGCGGGGAATACCTTGGTGTCGTTGAGGACGAACGTGTCGCCCTTGCCGAAGTATTCAACTATGTCCTTGAATATCTTGTGCTCGATTTCGCCGGTGTCCTTGTGCAGGACCATCATCCGGCACTCGTCCCTCCACCTTGTTGGCTCGGAGGCGATGCTCTCCTGCGGCAGGTCGAACTGGAATTGTGACAGCTTCATGATAAAAATGTTTCGATACTAATATAATACGTCTGTCACCCCGTTCCTGTTTCATTTTTTTTGAGGTAAGTTACACTTTTGCCTCCCTGAAGACCTCCAGGATGGAAGGATAGGTTTTCTTCAGGAAAGGGGGAAGGCTGGAGCGGGCCACCCAGGCGGCGCGGGAAATGTCCTCCTCGCGCTGGGGCGTGAGGTCTGTGGGATCGGTGTAGAGCATGTCGTACCACCAGGTGTGCTTGAGGTGCCAGATCCCGCCGCGGAGGTAGCAGTGGTGGGTGACGCAGATGAGCCGTCTGAGCTGCAGGCTCTCCACACCGGTCTCTTCCTGGACCTCCCTGACGGCCGTCAGTTCTATGTCCTCGCCTTCCTCCTGATGGCCCTTTGGAAGGTCCCAGAGGCCGTTCCGGTTGATCAGCAGGAAGTCTCCCCGGCGGTTGGATACCAGCCCTCCCGCCGCATTGACTTCCTTGAATTCCCGGCATATACGGCGGTAGGCCGCCTCGGGGTCGTCGGAGGGGATATAAATCCGGGAAAGGGTGTCGGAAAGTTCGAACATGCTCACCAGGGCATGGAAGTCGAACTCCCTTCCGGCATGGAATTCCACCGAGTTGGGGTCGCATAGGGCCTCGTCGCCGGTGGGGCAGATGCAGATGCACCTTTTCTCGAAATATATCTTGTGCATGGAAGGTTTTTTGTAAATTTGCAAAGTGCAAAGTTAATGGAATAATGGATATTGACAAGAATTCCGCCGCCAAAGCCCTGGCCAGGGACATGATTGCCGCCGGGGCGGTGCTCTTCAGGCCGTCCGAGCCTTTCGTGTGGGCTTCAGGCTGGCTCTCGCCGGTTTATATTGACAGCCGCAAGGTGCTTTCATTGCCTTCCACGCGGGATTTGGTGAAGGAGAGGCTCGCCCAAAGCGTACGGGAACTCTATCCCGGAGCCGGGTTGATTGCCGGCGTGGCCACGGGCGCCATCGCGCACGGGGCCCTTGTGGCCGACGCGCTCGGCCTTCCGATGGTATATGTCCGTCCAAAGCCAAAGGATCACGGAACCCGTTCCCTTGTGGAGGGAATCCTGCCGGAAGGGGCGCGCACGGTGGTCGTGGAGGACATGGTCTCAACCGGGAAGAGCAGCCTCGCGGCCGTAGGGGCTCTTCGCTCCGCCGGAGCCAGTGTCCTGGGAATGACGGCCCTTTTCACCTACGGGTTCCCGGTTGCGGAGGAGGCCTTTGCCGCTGCCGGGGTTCCGCTTGAAACCATATCCACCTACGATGCCGTGGTGGAAGCCGCCCTGGAGGCCGGAATCCTGTCCCCGTCGGACGAGGACACCCTCAGAGAATGGCGCCGTTCCCCGCAAACATGGAAACAATAAACACTGAGTCATGGTTAATTTTGAAAGCAAGCACGGGATAGTCTCCCGCCAGCCTTATGAAATATATATGTCGTTTGCCGACATGGGCAATTTCCTCCGTTTCCTTCCCGAGGACCGGAAGAAGGACGTGGAGGCGGACTACGATACCCTCACCGCCACCATCCAGGGATTCAGGATAGGGGTGAAAGTGCTGGAGAGGGTGCCTTATTCCCGGATAGAGCTGGTGGACAACGACGCCCCCTTCGGATTCCACGTAGTGCTGTATTTCGATGCTGCGCAGGACAATCCCTACAAGACCGATTTCCATATCATGTTCGAGGCCGACCTCAACCTGATGATGAAGATGCTCATCGGCTCCAAGATCAAGGACGCGATGGACCGTATCGTAGACGGTCTGGTGGACGCTTCGGAAGGGAGGATGCCGGAAGGCTTCGACCCTTCGGCCTTTAACGGCGGAAACAATGCCTGACCTGCCGGAAGGGTTTGTCCCACTGCTTGAAGAATCGGTTGGGAAGGAGGCTGCCGGGGTGGTCCTGGATGCCCTGGGGAATCCTCCTTCGGTTTCCGTAAGGATCAATCCATCAAAGATTTCCGCCTGCCCTTTCCCGGACGGGACTCCGGTTCCATGGAGTCCTTGCGGCTACATCCTGCCATCCCGTCCGGTATTCACCCTGGACCCTCTTTTCCATGCCGGATGCTACTATGTACAGGACTCCTCCGCTATGATGGTGGGCCATGTTTTCCGGCGTGTGCTGGAGATGTATCCCGCTCCCGGCAGCCCTGTGATACTGGATCTCTGCGCCGCTCCGGGTGGCAAGACCACCGACGCCGCGGCATCGGCAAGGGAAACGTTCGGGGACGGATTCACCCTGGTGGCCAATGAGGTTATCCGCAAGAGATTCAATTTGTTACGCCAGAACGTGGACGTCTGGGGCGACCCTCGGGTCGCCGTGGAAAACCGCGACCCGGCCGGGTTTGGGGAGCTTCCTCCGTTTGATGTCATAATAGCCGATGTCCCCTGTTCCGGAGAGGGCATGTTCCGTAAGGACGAAGGTGCGGTCAGGGACTGGTCGGTGGATACGGTCAGGTTCTGTGCTGCCCGCCAGAGAAGGATACTTTCCGATATCTGGCCCTCCCTGAAGGTGGGCGGGGTGCTGGTGTATTCCACTTGTACTTTCAACAACCTGGAGAACGACGGGACGGTGGAATGGCTGCTGTCGCAGACAGTATCCGAGGTGGTGGACATAGGCGACTGTTCCCCGGCCGTGGCCACAAGGTACGGGCGCCTGATGCTTCCCGGCCTGGTACCCGGCGAGGGCCAGTTCGTGGCTGCCGTGAGGAAGACCGGGGGAGCGGTCGCTTCCGGGAAGCGCGGCACGGGATTTGATTTTCCCTGTTCCGCCATTCCGGACACCCTGCCAAGGCTCGACGTGGACCTGGAGACCGCACTGTCATACCTGAGGGGCAATGCGATCAGGCCCCAGGGGGCGCCGGAAGGGCTGTTTACCGTCTGTTACGGGGGACACCCCCTGGGACAGGCGAAGAATGTGGGATCGCGTTGCAACAACCTGTATCCCAAGGAACGACGAATAAGAATGAGCATATGAGAAGGATCCTCGCGGCCATGCTGGCCCTTATCCCCGTCCTGACGGCTGCCCAGGGCTCAAGGGAAAACTATATCAAGAGATACAACCAGCTTGCCTCCAGGCTGGGGCCCTCCGGGATGGGAATAGAGACCCTGCTGGACGACTGGGGCAGGGATTTCCCCGACGACACGCTGATGCTGGGCGCACGCTTCAATTACTATTTCAACAAGAGCTCCAGGGACACCGTCATAGTCTCAGCGGAGAAGAGGCACCTTGGGAATGCTCCCATCATCACCCTGAAGGACAGTCTGGGACGGGATGTATCCTATTTTGAGGAAAAGAATTACGACGACTCGCTGTTCGCCCTGGCCCTGAATTCCATCGACCGCCTGATTGCCATGGATCCGCAGGCACTGGACTGGAGGCTTTCCCGTACGGCAGCCCTCACGGCTTATGAGAAGGGGAGTCCCGACATGGCCCTGTCGTCGCTGAGGGCCCTTGTGGACTATAATTACAAGGAATCGCCTTCGTGGAAGTACCCCGGTCTCGGCAAGGTGGACAACGAGGTTTTCAAGGCATTCATGCAGGATTACTGCGCCGCTTTCTGGAAACTGGGGACACCATCGTCGCAGGAGGCCTTCAAGTCGCTTTCCGATCTTATGCTTTCATACAACCCATCCGACGCGGTGTTCATGGACAACTTGGGCTCGTGGTACCTGGTCTGCGCAAAGAACCACAAGAAGGCCCTGAAAATCTACGGGAAGGTGCTCAAGGCTCATCCTGACGACCTGACGGCCATCCGGAACTGTATCTTGATCTCACGTCGCGAGAGGAACACGAAGATGGAGATGAAGTATCTCCCCATGCTGGAAAAGTATACCCAGGACGAGAACGAGAAGGCACAGGCCCGCATGAGGCTTACCGCCCTTGCCGGCGGCGCATAGCCCAAAGCTCCCACGAATTGAATATATTCTGCCAGATGGCATACAGCCCGCCCGCCACCGAGGTCACGGGAGTCAGATAGGTGTATCCCAGCCAGATGAGGAAGCCGGTATTCTTCTGTCCCAGGGCCTGTCCGGCGGTAATGCTTGTGGCCCTTTGCCTTGAGAGATGCCTCCCGGTGAAGAATCCTATGGCGCAGCTGAGAATCGAAACAGGTATGATGCACAGCATGGTTACGATGCCCAGGTTGCTCAGTATCAGCGCCCTGGTTGCGAGGATCATTGCAAAGGTCAGCCCGATGCCCCAGAAATAGAACGCCCAGTGGGCGCGCTTTGACAGCCATTCCTGAAGAGTGGGCATGGTGTAACGGATTATCCAGGCGAGTATGCTGGGAAGCAGCAGGATAGGGAAGATCTTCATGGCTATCCCCAACATGCATCTGAAGAACCCCGTATCGGCCGAGGGGTGGATCATGGGGATCATTACAGGAATGACCAGGGTGGCCACTGCATTTATCAGCACCACGTAGGTTATGTTCTCGGATAGGGAACCGCCCAGCCTGTCGGTAATTACGCCTGCTGCGGCAGCGGTGGGACACACCAGGCATATCATGGCGCATTCCAGCAGGATTGATGCCGCACCTTCAGGGGCGAAGGCCGCCCCGATTGCCGCCGCAAAAGACGTAACCAGCTGGAATATGATGGCATACAGGTGCCAGCGGTGGAACTTGAGATCCCTGGGCGAAACCTTTACGAACTGCAGGAATAGCATCACCGATATCAGGAACCGCTGCCCCTTGGCGACGATCTGGTGGCACACCGGACCTATCGGGTGCAGTGCGGGGACAAAGTGGAAGACGGTATAAATGCTTATGCCGGCAACTATCGCAATTGGCAGCATCCACTGCTTTATGAACTGTACGAGGCTTGTCATTTCCTGCGGAACAACCTGTCTATCAAGGGATCCGTTACCTTCATGCACAGGCCGGTGAATATGGCCAGTATGGCGGTTCCTTCCCTCATCACAACCGTTGAACCGTCGCCGAAAGGATTCCCGAAGGCTATCATTGCGAAACCTACGGTTATTGCTACCAGGACCACGTCGAATATGATCTTGACATTGCCGAACTGGGCACCGGAGGTGTCGGCGATTACGGCGGTGAGCTTGTCACCGGCAAGGATCCATCCGTCGCCTATGACTTCCAGTTTGATCCCGATTGCGGTAAGCAGGACCGACAGCAGGCTCAGGCCGAGTTGTGCGGCATATCCGGTGGCGGGGGCGTCGATGGCATTGAAAAGCCAGATGGCCCCGTCGCAGAGATATCCGAAGACGAAGGCTGCGGGAAGCTGCATAAGATACTCCCATTTGAAATCCTTACGGAGAATCGCCAACTGGATGAGTATGAACACTATATGCAACATCCAGGTGAATGTTCCCACCGATATGGCGCTCCATTTCAGGCTCATTATGGTGGGAGGGCAGGACGGCGGGGCGGTCCCCAGGTTTGATTTTATGGACAGGGCCACCCCGAGGGCTACGATGACCAGGCCTAGCGTGGAAATCCCATATCGGGCGGCTGCACTTTTGAATCTCATAAAAACGTTTTCTTCACTGCAAATATCATTATAAATGTGTAATTTTGCAAAATCTGACTTTATGAATATGAAAAAGATTGCTTTGATCATGATGACTGTCATGGCTGCGGCCGGATGCTGCCACAGGGCTGCCGTTCCGGCCTTGGACCTTTCAAACCTCGACACAACCGTCAGCCCCAAGGTTGATTTCTACCGTTATTCCACGGGAGGATGGCAGGAGAAGAATCCCCTCAAGCCCGAGTTCTCGCGTTTCGGCTCGTTTGATGTACTCAACGAACTCAACCAGAAGAGGCTCAACGACCTTTTCTCCGAGATGGCCACTATGACCGCCAGGCCCGGAACCGTGGAACAGAAGATATCCGACCTTTACAAGATGGCCCTGGATTCCGTAAAGAGGAATGCCGACGGGGCTTCACCCATCAAGGACTATATAGCTGAGATAGAGGCTATCGACTCCAAGGAAGCGCTGGTGGCCAAGGTTGCATCCCTGCAGAACGACGCCGAGGGCGCCGGCTTCATGGGCGGCTATGTGGAGGCCGACCTCATGGACAGCGACAACCAGATATTCTATATCGGCCAGGGCGGACTCGGCATGGGCGACAGGGACTATTACATCGACCCCGCCAACACCGCCCTCAAGGACGGATACCGTAGCTTCCTGGCAAAGATATTCACCCTGGCCGGACTGGACAGGCCTGCCGTCAGGGCTTCCAATGCGGTTTCGGTCGAGGATGCCCTCGCCGCGGTTTCATGGACAAGGGTGCAGCAGAGGGATATCCAGGCCGCATACAACCCCATGTCTTCCAAGGAGATAATCGAAAAATGGCCCGGATTCCATTTTGATGTCTGGTTCCAGGGAAGGGGCATTCCCGAGCAGGAGAAGGTGATAGTAGCGGAGCCCTCGTTCTTCGACGGGCTGTCTTCCATAATGGAAAACACGCCGCTCGACATACTCAAGGACTACCTGCTGGGAATGTACATCTCCGATGCCGCCGGTGCGCTTGACGACGAGTTCTATGCCGCATCGTGGGATTTCTTCAGCCGCCAGATGTCCGGCGCAAAGGAGCAGAAACCCCGTTGGAAAAGGGCCATGTCCGTTCCCAATTCGCTCTTTGGGGAGGCTGTGGGCGAGATGTACGTGAGCCGTTATTTCCCCGAATCATCCAAGAAGAAGATGGTGGAACTTGTTGAGAACCTGCGCACTGCGCTGGGTCAGCACATCGACTCCCTGGACTGGATGAGCGACACCACCAAGCTGAAGGCCCGTGAGAAGCTGGCCGCTTTCACCGTGAAGATAGGCTACCCCGACAAGTGGAAAGACTACAGCACCCTGACCGTCGATCCCGCCCTCGGCTACTACGAGAACCTCCGCAATGCAGGACGCTGGTACGTGGCTGACAACATGTCCAAGTTGGGCAAGCCCACCGACAAGACGGAGTGGGGCATGACACCCCAGACGGTCAACGCATACTATAACCCCACCACCAACGAGATCTGCTTCCCGGCCGCCATACTTCAGCCTCCGTTCTTCAATCCCGACGCCGACAATGCCGTCAATTATGGTGGAATCGGAGTAGTCATAGGACACGAGATGTCGCATGGGTTCGACGACCAGGGCCGTCTGTTCGACGCTTCGGGCAACATGGTCAACTGGTGGACCGCCGCCGACGAGGCTGCCTTCAAGGAGAAGGCCGAAGTGCTGGCGGCACAGTTCGACGAGGCCGATGTGGTCCCCGGGGTAAAGGCCAACGGCCACCTCACCCTGGGCGAGAACATCGGCGACCACGGCGGAATCAGCATAGCCTGGACCGCAATGCAGAACAGCTGGGGAGGCAGGCACCCGGAGCCCATCGACGGTTTCACCGCCGAGCAGAGGTTCTGGCTTTCCTACGGCGCCATATGGGCCCAGAACATCACTCCCCAGGAGGCTGAGCGCCTTACAAAGCTGGATGTCCATTCCCTTGCCCGCAACAGGGTGAACATGTCAATCCGCAACTTCCAGCAGTTCTTCGACGCCTTTGACATCAAGGAAGGCGACCCGATGTTCCGTCCGGAGGAAGAAAGGGTTCACATCTGGTAATGGACGCTTCCCGTTTCATAGCGGGAAGGCTCCGTTTCAACGGACTGATAGCCACTGTCGCCATTGCTGTCAGTTTCCTTGTAATGATCCTTGCCGTCACCATCTCGTCGGGGTTCAGGCACTCCGTACGGGATGGTGTGGCATCGGTCGCCGGCGACATCCGGATAGCGGCTATCGGCACTGACCCGCTTTCCGGCGACGGAAGCGTCCCCTCCCGTCTTTCGGTGGAGGAGAAGATACTGTCGGTGCCGGGAGTGAGGAGCATCAGCCCGGCCGTTTTCAGGGCCGGGATAGTCAAGAACGGCGAAGTTATCCACGGTGTGCTGCTGAAGGGTGTTCCCGGAAGGGACACTTCTTCGGCCCTGGGCGTCTCCATACCGGCCAGGCTGGGTTCAATCGCCGGCCTCGCCCCCGGGGACGGGATGACGGTCTATTTCATAGGGGAGAAGGTCCGGGCGCGGAAGTTCCATGTGGACGGGTTTTCCCAGGTCCGGTTCGAGGTGGACAAGAACCTTGTGGTAGAGGCCGGAATCGACGACATGAGGCGCCTGAACGGCTGGGATGAGGACAGGGCATCAGTGCTGGAAGTATCTGTGGATGACGCATTCAGGACAAAGGCGGCATTGGAGGAGATAGCCGGCAGGATAGGAACCATTCTCATGCTTGAAGGCACAGAGGAGGAGCAGGGCCTTCTGGCATCGTCGGCCGTAAATACCTATCCCCAGCTGTTCGACTGGCTGGACCTCCTGGATTTCAACGTGGTGTTCCTGCTGGTGCTCATGACCCTGGTGGCCGGTTTCAACATGATTTCAGGCCTTCTGATACTGCTGTTCAGGAATATTTCCACTATCGGAATCCTCAAGACCATGGGAATGACCGACAGGAGCATATCAAAGGTATTCCTGAGGGCCTCTTCCAATCTGGTGCTCAAGGGTATGGCCATCGGGAACGCCGTGGGCCTCCTCTTCTGCCTGGTCCAGGGAACCACGCACCTTATCAGGCTCAATCCCGAGAATTATTTTGTCCCGTATGTCCCCGTACACGTGAACATACCGGGAATAATCGCGGCCGACGTGGCCGCCTATGCGGTGATAATGCTGCTCCTGCTGATCCCCTCCCTGTTCATCTCTACCGTGGATCCGGCAAAGACGGTGAGGGTGCACTAGTACTCCACAAATCTGTGATGGATGTATTTCAGGCCCACTGAGAGGTGGTCGGTCCCGATTATGTCGATGCCGTTTTCAAGTACCCATTCAAATTCCTCAGGGGTATCGGCCCCGGTGTTGAGGGGAACCCCGGACGCCTTGTACCTTGCAAACCGCTCGGGATCTTCAATGAAGTGTGACCTGGCCATAGGCAGGAAAGTCGTTCCGGCCCTGATGGCGTCCAGTTCGTCCTGCATCCAGGCAAGATATCCCACCAGCCCGTGAGGTTTTGTGGCCGCTATCTTCATGCATACGTCAAAGTCTACGGACATGTAGTCGGTGATATACTCCAGGCCGAACTTCTTGATTGCAGCCAAAGCGAGGTCGGTCAGGTGCAGGGTCTTCTCCTTGGTGGACTGCTGCTTGATATCCATGAACAGGCGGGTGTGGCGGTCCTTCCCTACGGCTGTGAGGAACGCATCCAGGGTGTTGATCGTCTCGCCGTTGTGGAAATGGTATCTCTGTGCGATCTCGGAATACGGAATCGACTCCAGTTCAGGCTCATAGGTGTCCATCTTGGCTTCATGGCACACTATGGGGATGTCGTCGCCGGAGAGCCTGACGTCGAATTCGGTACCGAAGACCCCGGCATCGATCGCCCTCCGGAGTGCCTCTATGGAGTTGTCAGGCGCGCCTTGCTCCGTATCTCCCCTGTGCGGGACCAGGCCCCACGGCCTGGGGCGGTATCCTTCGTCAAAGAGGAGGGTGGCGCTGCCCAGGCTGAACAGTCCGCGGCCCCTCTTGATGAAGAGTTCGTAGCTGTCGTCGGGAAGTCCTTCCGGCACGATGCCCAGGATCATGTCGGAAAAGGCCGCCGACGGAAGAACCATGTCCACCGGTCCGATTCCTTCCGATTGGGAGACTATCCTCAGGCTGTCCCCCTTGAGGAAGCCCTTGCCGAAGACGAACATCTTGCATCTTGGGGCCATCTTGTATTCTTCGGCCATCCTGACATCCGAAATCTGGAACAGTACCTCTTCCGGGGCGTCGGATCCGTCATTGGAGACACTGCCGGAAGGGAGACGGCCGCAACCTGCCCAAAGCACCGCGCAAAGTATTGTCAATAAAGTGTTTCCAAAGGACTTCATGGGCTAGTTGTATTGCATCATATAGGCGTACCAGGTGCTTATGACCCCGTCGACGTAGGCGGCGGTCTGCCTGCCGTCAAAATCTTCCATCTCAGGGAAGAGTTCCACCACGTTGTCCCACTTGGTGGCGTCCACGTTCTTTTCCAAGGCGAATTTAAGGCAGTTCTTTATCCTTCCTTCGCCTGCGTTGTAGGCGGCAACGGCGAATTTGACGCATTCCAGGGAGTCGGCGCTGCTGCTGCGGAACATGTTCTCCAGCTTAAGCAGGTAGTTGGTCCCGGCCTGAAGGTTGGTGGAAGGGTCCATGAGGGAGTCGGCGCTGTAGTGGTTGGGTACCACCTGCATCAGCCCTATGGCCCCGCGGTTGGATGCGGCGCTCATGGAAAACCTTGATTCATGGTAGATTACCGATGCCAGCAGCCGCCAGTCCCAGCCCATCCTGGAGGCGTAGACCTTTATCAGGGAGTCGTATGGGCTGATCTGGCCGGGGTCGCCTTTCCTGTGCCGGAGCGACCTTGCCACCCTGCCGTAATAGCGTGACCTTTCAGTGGCGGTGAGCCACGAATTGAGGAAGCGGAGCCTTTCCACCGGGCCTTCCCGGAATACCCATACCGTGCTGTCGCCAAACCGGCGGGAGGCCACCAGGCTGTCGCCGAGGCCTGATTCCAGGACGCTTTCCCCCAGGGCGGCAAGGTCCAGCGCACCGCTCCTGAGCGAGTCCAGGATATCGTCCGCGGAGCGGTTTATCCTGCACTCGAGCCCGAGGTCCGAGGAGAATTTTCCGAGAAAGATATAGTTGAAGTCGTCACCTGGCCGGATAGCGCATTCAAGGGTATGCTTGTCGTGGTCCAGGGGATTGATACGGACCAGGGAATCCCTCTGCTGGAAAGGCACGACAAACAGGGCCGCAACAGTGCACAGCAGATAAATGATGAAGGTCCATATGCCGTACAGGCTTTTCATTCCCTGTCAGAATCCGCCCATTGCCCCTCCGAGGCCGCTCTTGAGGCCGCTCAGGCCACCGAATCCGCCGCCTCCGCTTCTGCCGCCACCGCTTCCGGCCTTGCTGCTGAGGGTGTTCTTCTTGCCCGACTGTACGTAGAAAGGCCAGTAGATGCCAAACTTGACGGCGCGGGTGGTGGAAATGTAATTATGTGCGCTGAAATAGTCCTTCCTGGTCATGGGCCAGCCCATTCCGGCATTCTCCAGCTTTACGAAAACGCAGGCCCTCTTCCACTGGATGTTGGCAAAGACATCGATTATGGGGCAGTTCCCGTACCTTTCCTTGTCCTGGGCGAAGAACACACCCGCCACCGGATTGAAGGCCGGGGCGTTCCAGGGGGTATTGTACCTGACGTCGGCGCCAAGCTGCATCTTCATCACGTCGGCGCTGACTATGTTGAACTGGATGTACCACCTGAGGTTTACTGCCACGAGGGGAAGGGGCAGCACCGAATCGTCGGAGGATTTCTGGAAAAGCACCCTGTTGTCAAGATGCAGCAACCTGGCAACGGTGAAGTCCTTCCTCAGCGACGCCTTGAACACGCTCACCGGTGCAGAAGCCTGTTCCGGTGAGCCCAAGGTGTTGTACCACAGGTAATTACCCAGCAGCGAGTATCCTGCATCAACATCCAGCCGCCACCTCGGCACCGAGAACCTGCCCTCCACGACGGTGGTGGATACCTTGCTGAAACTGTTGCTCCACCGGTAGTGGTTGGAATAGAAGTTCTGCTGGAAGAAGTCGGGTTCCTTGAGGGATGTGGAGAACCTGGCGGATATGGTCATGGGACTGTCCTTGTGCCTGCGGAAGGGGTAGATGCTGAACGCGGCGTTTGCCTGGATGTCAAAGTCGTTTACGTCGTGACCCAGGAAGGTATAGCTTCCCAGGGCGTTCCAGCTGATGTATTTCTTCAGGCGGCCTTCCGCTCCGGCATATACGTAGGCCGAATTCCAGACGGTGTTCCGAGGCACCTTGATATAGTCTCCGGGCGAGCGCATCATATAGTGGCTCAGCAGCCGGTCGCCCACGCCGCCCTCTATCTTTGACACGATTCCGTCTTCCACCCATGGCTGGAGCCGGAAGTAGATGCGGTTGTCGAGTTTGGATACCCTCAGCGAGTCGGCGCTCTTCAGGGGATTCATGTAGAATGCTCCGCCAAAGAACTCGCTTCCCGAGGAGTTGGTGGTGGCTATTGCGTCGGTATAAAGCTTGCTGAAGGAGGAATACTCTGAGGAATGACCTATGAATGCGGTGGTTACGTCGTCGTCATCGTCCTTTGCGGCGGTTTCCCCGCCGGACTCCTCTTCCGGCATCCCTTCTTCTTCGGACTCCTGGGCTTTCCTGTGTTTCTTGCCGAGTTTCTTCAGGAAGGAGAAGGGGATCCTGTAAGACTGGTCCAGGAATACGGTATTCTTCTTTATCTTGTTGGAGGCTTCCGACAGCCAGACGTTTATCTCCCTGGCGTCCACCGTGGTGTCCCTGATCCATCTGTTGTCCACGATTCCGCCGTTTTCCTTCCTGGTTACCTTGTTGTAGATGTATCCGGCATGTACCAAATGTCTCTTGCCCAGCCAGTTGACAGTTGCCGCCAGGGTCTTGTTGGCAGTAGCCTCATTCTGCAGGATGCCTTCTCCGCCGTATCTCTTGTACTCCAGGGTGAAGTTCAGCGACGGCAGGATGTTCTGGGTGGTCATTATCCGGATGTTGTCCGATTCCTTCATGGACGTGGCGAAGAGGGTCCCGTAGTATTCCAGTTCCGTGTACGGGGTCTTGGTGTTGAACATGGGGATGCTCTCGGGGGTATAGGTCCAGGAATCGTAGGCGTCGTACCAGCTGACCCCGGTACCGCTGCGCCTCTTGAAGAAATCGTAGGTCTGGACTGCCGACCCGGCCATGCCCAGCCAGGATCCGCCTATGTCCTCCCTCTGGAACGGATAGTCGCGGAAATGGTAATTGAAGGTGGTGTCCCATTCCTCAAGCCTGACCTTCCCGAAATAGCGGTCCTGCTTCCACGAGATGAGCCTCCTGTACTGCATGGAATCCGGGACGGCGAAGGTTTCAAGTATCCTGGGCGTGGATTCTATGATGCTGTCCTTTACCTTCCTGAGGCTGTCCTTCCGGTTGAGGATGCTGTCGATCCTGTGCATCTTTATGGGCAGCATCTGCTCGTAGTGGTATTTCTTCCGGCCCTTGCGGTCGAGGGAGGCGTACCACTCGTCGAACTTGCGCTTTGCGGTCCTGGTGGAATCGTCGAGGTAGAGGGAGTCGATCCTGGGCCAGTCCAGCGAATCTCCCTCGGCCTTCAGTGAATCAACCACTATCCGGTGGGTGAGGGAATCCTTGACCGCTACGTACCACCTGTACAGGAATGGATCGGTAAACTTCAGGGAATCAGGTACTTTCATCGTGTCCCGGGCCATTATGGCGGGGACTGTGTCTTCCTGTTCCCCAAAGAGGAAGCCCTCATCCTCCAGGCTGTCGGCAGGGGAATGGACGGCAGCCGTGTCCGGAAGAGCGGGCAGGGTTGTAGTGTCGGCGGGGAGGGAAGAAAGGGTGTCGGTGCGGAGTGTGTCCAGGCGGAGGACCTCAGCCGGAATGTCACGCGCGGCGGAATACGAAAAAACCGTCTGCGGGGACCTGCCCCACAGACCCGCGACAGCAAGCCCTACGGCAGCTGCCGGCAACAGTAATTCCTGCCACGCTCCCCTCATCTAAGGGAATGTCACTCCTTTGTCTTCAGTTCCACCTTGGCTTCAGCGGCTGTGAGCTTGTCGGCGAGTTCCCGGGCTTCTTTCATGGGAACGTTCTCCTTGATGACAGACGGGGCCGCGTTTACCAGGTCATGCGCTTCCTTGAGTCCTATCCCCAGGTACTCCTTGACGATCTTGATGACCTTGACCTTGTTGGGGCCAAAATCCACCAGGACCACCGTGCAGGTGTCCGCCGCAGCCTCAACCGAGGTGGCAGGGGAAGGGTTCTGGCCCCAGGCCGTCACGGTTGCGCCTGCCGCGGTAAGGAGCAGGATGCACGGAATCACGATTCTCAAAATATTCTTCATGATGTGTGTTTGTGTTGGCGATGGTACAATTGCAATAGTTGTGCCTTCTAAAGCTTGAAATTGGAAATATCCTTTACCAGCGAGTCCAGGATCTCCATTTTCTTGTCGTAAAGGTCGTCGGATATGTCCACCTTGTAGTAGTGGGGGTTGATGAGGCGCCTTTCCGCCGGGCTGAAATGCGAGAGGGTCTCCTTGTAGAACGCCCTCTTCTGGGCGAGGTCGTGGAAGGGGACGCAGCGGGCGCCCTTGGCGATAACCTGATGCTGGAGCGGCCTGGCTACGTATTCGCCCTCGGCGAAGGACATCTCCTTGTAGGAGTCGTATTCGTCCCTTATCCTGATGGCCATGCCATGCTGGATCGCAGTGTCCAGCCGGTCGCCCCGGAGGCAGGTGACGTCGGCTTTGTAGACATAACCGTCCATCTCGGTGCTCTTGGAGGTGTCGCGGGCGGAAATCCTCCATGTTATCTGGAATCCAGGGTTGATGAGCTTTATCTTGTCTTCCGACCTCTTGAGGACGGGTTCACCGTCTATCTGGACCAGTTTGTACACGTTCCCGAAGCAGGGAGCGGCCTTGGATGTGGCGATGGCGTCACCCACCCCGTAGCTGTCAATCCTGGCGCCCTGGCGCTCCAGGTCGGAAATGAGGTATTCGTCCAGGCTGTTGGTCGCGAATATCTTGCATCCCAGGAGACCGTGCTCGTCGAGGATGGCCCTGACCTCCTGCGAGAGGTAGGCGAGGTCGCCGCTGTCCAGGCGGACGCCGTATCCGTAGGGATAGCTGTCGTCTATCCCGTTCTCCCTGAAGGCCTTGATGGCGTTGAGGACACCGCAGCGGAGGGTGTCGTAGGTATCGATAAGGAGGATTATGTTCTCCCCGCGATGGGTCTTTATGTAATCGCAGAAGGCCTGGTGCTCGCCGCTGACCGAACTGCCGTAGGAAGTTACGAAGCTGTGCGCCATGGTCCCCGTGGAAGGCACCCCGTTGATGGCGCCGGTGAGGATGTTGGAGGAGCTGGCGCAGCCGGCGATCATGGCGGCTTTGCCACCCATCACAGCAGCCCACGGACCGTGCGCCCTGCGGGAACCGAATTCACTGACCGGCCGGTTGGTGGCGCGGCACACGCGGGATGCCTTGGTGGCCACGGCCATCTGGTGGTTCAGGATGCAGAGCATGGGCGTTTCCAGGACCTGAGCCTGGACAAGGGGAGCCACGACCGTGACTATCGGCTGGTTGGGAAATACTATCTCGCCCTCCCTCATGCAGTGCACGTCGCCGGTGAAACGCATGATAGACAGATACTTGCGAAATTCCCTGTACTCCTCGCCCGGGAGGAATTTCTCATAGAACTCCTCGGGTTCGGTCCCAAGGTGGAGGACCATGTCTATCATCTCCTCGGTTCCGCTGACCACGGCCCAGTTGTTATTCTCAGGGGCCTTCCTGTAGAACAGGTTGAATACGGCGATGCGCTCGGCCATCCCGCATTCAAAGTAGGACTTTCCCATGGTATACTGGTACTTGTCCGAGCAGTATGCGTTGTTTATTTTTGCCATAGTCCCGCAAGATAGTGAGAATTTTTGTAAATTTGAGGCAAATTGGACATTTATGACAGAAGAATCCCTTGTAAACCTGTATACGAAGTTTGTCGGGAAGGCCCCGCTGAGGTACGAGGAACTGCCGGGCTCGGGCAGTCACAGGCGTTATTTCCGGCTTTTCCGGGACGAAGGCAGTACCATCATAGGCGTTATCGGCACCGACGTTAGGGAGAACCGCGCTTTCATATCCATCTGCAACCATTTCCGGTCCAAGGGCCTTACCGTTCCGGCAGTCCTGGCGGTGTCGGACGACTGGATGTGCTATCTGCAGACCGACCTCGGCAGGGTTTGCCTGTTCGACGCCGTGGCAAGGGGACGTGAACGCGGGGTCTATTCGCCCGACGAGGAGGCCCTTCTGCTGAAGACCATGTCGCGCCTTCCCGCAATACAGTTCCGCGGCGGCGACGGCCTGGACTGGGACGTCTGCTACCCCCAGCGGGAGTTCGACGCGAGGATGATAAACTTTGACCTCAACTATTTCAAATACTGCTTCCTCAAGGCTACCGGGCTGGAATTCGACGAGACGCTCCTCCAGGACGACTTTGACCTTCTGAGGGAGGACCTTCTGCAGGAATGTGGCAACACATTCATGTACAGGGACTTCCAGGCCAGGAACGTGATGCTTTGCGAGGGCGAGCCCTACTTCATCGACTTCCAGGGCGGTAGGCGCGGTCCCATCTGGTACGACGTGGCTTCCTTTGTGTGGCAGGCCCGCTCGCGCTATCCCGAGGACCTCAAGGACAAGATGGTGTCGACCTATCTGGATGCGCTGAAGGAATTCATGGACATAGACGGGGAGTCTTTCAGGGAAAGGCTCAGGCTGTTCATACTTTTCCGCACCCTCCAGGTGCTTGGGGCCTACGGCTTCCGCGGCTATTTTGAGAAGAAGCCGCATTTCATGGCCAGCGTCCCCTATGCGCTGGACAACCTCAGGCGCCTTCTCAGGGAGCCTTTCGGCCGGTATCCATACCTCACCGGTGTCCTGCAGTCCCTCACCGAGATGCCCCAGTTCTATTCATCGGCCACCGACCACCGCCTCCAGGTGCATGTCTGGAGCTTCGCCTTCAAGAAGGGAATACCGTCGGATCCCACCGGGAACGGCGGCGGTTACGTCTTTGACTGCCGCAGCGTGAACAATCCGGGCAAATACGAGTATTACCGCCAGTTCAACGGAAAGGACCCGGAGGTGATAAAGTTCCTGGAGGACGACGGCGAGATACTGACCTTCCTTGACAACGTCTACTCCCTTGTGGACGCCCATGTCAAGCGCTTCATGGAGCGCAAGTTCACCAATCTTCAGGTCAGCTTCGGGTGCACGGGCGGACAGCACCGCTCAGTTTACTGCGCGGAGCATCTTGCAGCCCGGCTGGCCGGACGTTTTGACGTGAGGGTGCTCCTCACTCACCGGGAGCTGGGAGAGGAGAGGATGCTTTAAGGGGTATCCTGGACACCATCAGTATGAACGCTGCCACAATCACCACGGAAACAGCGACGATGACGGAATACCAAGGCTGAGGTATTACCTCCATCAGGGATTCCGCATCCTTGATGCCGTCGATATGGGCGAGAATCACGGCCAGGGTATTGTTGGTGCAGTGCATCAGCATGGTCAGTTTGAGCGACCCCGTGCGGTAGTAGACATATCCAAAGATACATCCCAAAAGGAATGCGGGTATCGCCTGCCAGGGATTGCCGTGGATAAGGGCGAAGAAAACTGCCGAAATGATTATGGCCCAGGCCGGTTTCATCTTCCGGAGCAGTCCGCGGAGTATCTCGCCCCGGCACAGCCACTCCTCGAAGAAGGGGGCGAACACGCTGACCAGCAGGAGCGACACCCATACCGGACCTCCGGTCATGGACTCGAACAGTTTCTTGAGCATGTCCGGAAGGGGAGGAAGGATCATGTTGGCCAGGTCGGAGACCGTCTGGGCGGCCAGGGTGGCGATTATCGCGGCCACGGCCAGCACCAGGCCACCCCATTTCCCGAAGTTGTCATCGTCAAGCGGGACCCCCTCGTCGAACAGGGCGTTCATCCGGCTCTTGTAGCCGACGAAGACCATGGCCGGAAGGAACTGCAGCGGATATGAGACCAGCATTCCGTAGGACTGCGCCACTTCCGGTGAATAAATTGCCGATACCGCTATGGTGACCATGCTTCCCAGGAGCATTCCGCCTATGAGAAGCAGCAGGAGGGCGAACATCCCCCCGATCCCGGGCATATACCACGCCCAGGACCGGAAGAGGTTCCAATCCCTTATCTTGCGCCTTTCCATATCTCAATAGAGGGGAGAAGGGTAGATTCCTTCGTCCACGAGCTGCTGGAACTTGGCCACCACTCCGGGGCGGTCTTCCTTGTAGGTCACGCCAAACCAGCGTGAAGGGGTGGCGAGTACGTCGCACTTGCCGATTCCTCCCTTGATGATGCAGTCCATCGCGTAGGGAATGTAGAATTCCTTCTTGGGCTCGTTGATGTTCTGTTCCAGGAAGCCCTCGAAGATGGCCTCGCTCTTGGCAAAATAGTCGGGGGTCAAGCCCCACATGTTCATGGAACAGAGCGCCTTGGCATCCAGTTCCACATGCTCGCCGGTTACGGAATTGTCGCCGCGGACAACCCCGTCGGGATCCTTCATGATGTTGAGGTGCTCGGCGATGGCGGTGAGGTTGAGGGCCTCGTCGTAGAAGCAGATTCCCCTGGACACTCCGCCGGACTCGGAGAGGGTGTTGTCCATCTCGAACCCGATGATGCTGTACTGCCCCTCGGTATTCTGGTGGCTGCGGCACCACTCGGCGGCAATGCGGAAGGAGTCGCGGCCGTAGAAGTCGTCGCCGTTTATGATGATGAACGGCTCGTGGATCACGTCCTTCGCCATGAGGACGGCGTGGGCGGTACCCCATGGTTTCTGCCTCTCGGGATTAAGGGTGAAACGGGCAGGGATCTTGTCAAGTTCCTGGGTTACGAACACAAACTCCAGGGGCTCCCCGTCGATGCACTTCACCGAACTGTACTTGGCCTTGACTGCGGCCTCCATCTGCTCCTTGAAATACTCCCTCACGATGTAGACCACCTTGCCGAATCCGGCCTTCACGGCGTCGTAGATGGAATAATCGATGATGGTTTCTCCCGAGGGGCCGAGCCCGTCCATTTGCTTGAGTCCGCCGTAGCGGCTGCCCATTCCGGCTGCAAGTACCAAAAGTGTAGGTTTCATGATAATTATATTAATAGTATTTGTCGTTATTTCATCCCAGGCAAAGCCTTTGCAAAATTACTAATAATACATAAATTTGCAAAGAATCACATTATAACACTACCCAACGCAGATCTATGAATCATAGATGGATTATTGTGGCTGTAAGCTTGACGATACTCGCGGCTTGCGGCCCCAAGAGAGTCGGGCTCCTTTCTGAGGAAGGGGTCAGTATCCGCGGAAACAACGCTTCCCTGGTCGAATCTTCCGCCGGCAAGGTGGCCATGAAGAACATCGATTATGGGACAAATGGTTTTGCCGTATATACCTCCAACCACGACTGGACCCCCTACAAGGCCATGAGGTGGAAGGTGGAGAACAGGTCGGACAAGCCGGTCCTGCTTTGGGTGAGGTTGGTCCAGGACGGCGTGGACAACCCCGGGAATGTGACAAAAAAGGGTGTGCTGCTGCATAAGTACATGCTGGACCCATGCAGTACCCGTACAATCACGATGGACTTTCCGGCTCCGGCTCCCCATCCCGGAATACTGGAAGATTTCCGCCTGATGCGCAACGACCCTTACGGCCGTCTTACGGGTTTCCACAGCACAGAGATAGATTATTCCCACATTGCGAAGGTGACATTCTTCAACTACCGCTCTTATCCCGATGCGGAATGGGTGGTTTCCGACATAGAACTCATTCCCGGCCGGAAGAAACTCCCTGAGGTGATGGAACTTACCGCAGACGGATTCTTCCCGTTCATAGACCGTTACGCCTTCACCACTGATTCAGTGGAACTTCCCGACGGTGTGGACAAGCCGGTGATGATAGGGGAATTCCACTTCGGGGCCATGGACCGGGGCATGTTCCACTGCAGCCTGATTGAGGTTGAAACCCAGGAAAGGCGCGCCGAGGCCTATGTACGGTATGTTGAATCGGCCCTCCGCCATCCCAACATTATCGGCGTCCACTGGCACCAGTATTCCGACCAGGCGACCACCGGCCGTTTTGACGGCGAGAACTTCCAGGTGGGCTTCACAGATGTATGCGACACCCCTTATCCTGAGACGGTTGCCGGAATCCGCAAGGTGGGATACAGGATGTATGATATAAGGAATGGCAAATAGAAGCATTTGAAATTCAGATTTATTCTGTATTTTTGCATTCATGAAACATCCCATTTGGAACAGCAACCATAATTCCTTCGGGAAGTATGCCGTGGTGATCACCGCGGCGTTTGCCATTTTCCTCGGGTTCATTGCCACCAACAGTGTTTTCCGCTGGGTGAAGGCCGGTTTTGAAATCAAGCGCCAGAACCGCCAGATAGAGACCTACAAGCAGGAAATCGACCGGATGGAAAGGGAAATCCAGTTGCTTACGCACGACAAGGATTCACTGGAAAAGTTCGCCCGCGAGCATTTCCACTTCGCTGCCCCCGGTGAGGATGTTTATATAGTTGAAGATTAATACTTTCTGTATATGATTAAAAAAGAGTATTTTGTTCCGCAATGCAGGACCAGGGCGCTCCTGGCAGAAGCGAATTTCATGGTTTCCGGCAAGTTCGGCCAAGGAAACCATCCCGGAACGGACCCGGGCGAGGATTCCGATTACACCTACAATTTCTAAACGATGTCAGCCATGAAGAAGATTTTCCACTTTCTGATTGCAGCAGCCGGCATCGTCGCCATCGCTGCAGCCTGCAACAAGGCCGAGGCTCCCGTTCCCGGTGAGTCCACCATCCATTTCACAATCAGGACGGCGCAGCCTGAGGTGAAAACGTACATTACCCCCGGTGAGGCTTCCGGCAAATATGTCGCCAACTGGGACGCCGATGACAAGATTGCCGTCTTTACCGGCGAAATCAAGTCCGGAACCACCCCCAGCGGCACCCTTACCAATACAAGCGGCGCCGGTCCGACCGCCGTCTTTGACGGAGAAGCGGCTTCCGGCAGCGGCAAACTCGTTGCAGTTTACCCCTCCTCCCGCGTATACGGCGGCACCAGCGAGGGACTTGTTAGCATGGACGCCAAGATTGCCCAGAAGCCCACTGCAACCTCCTTTGACCATGAG
Organism: Bacteroidales bacterium; assembly: GCA_017437755.1. GTDB lineage: Bacteria > Bacteroidota > Bacteroidia > Bacteroidales > UBA932 > Cryptobacteroides. The sequence continues at coordinate 31,134 of JAFRXI010000006.1, read as the reverse complement.
GCCGACATACTTGCCTCCCAGGAGGTCAGCTATACCGTGAGCGAGGCCGCTTCGGAGATCGACGACTTCAACTTTGCGAGGATGGTTTCCATCGTAAAGGTCAACCTGCTGGGCGAGTTCGCCGCGGGCGAGACCGTTGAGAAACTGACCTTCAAGACAACCGAAACCATCTTGAGCGGCCGTTTCCAGCTGGATGTCGCCGCCGGTAATCTTGTGAGATTAAGTTCCACTGTGACAGGTATTTCCGCGGAACCTACTGAAACCGTCACCATCGGCGGAAGCGCCAATACAGTATGGCTTACCGCTGCTCCCACCACCATTCCAGCCGGAGAGAAGATAACCTTTGAGATCAAGACCGGCAAATACAACATTTCCAAGGAGATAGAGCTTCAGCAGGCCATGACCCTCCCCATAGGCGAGATTGCAACCGTCAACCTTACGATCAATGAGGAAGACTGCTCCGCCGTTGTGGAGAAGGATTATACCGGCGACTGGATCATCTACAGCCGTTCCAATGAAAAGGACTGGGCTGCACTGTTCTTCGGTTCCAACAATTCCGGAGACAATAACCTGAAGGGTGTGGAGGTTCTGTACGATGCTGAAAATCATCAGATTGAGCCTACTCCCGTCACAGCGGGCATAAAGATGCATCTTGAGAAGCAGACCACCGGAGATTACGAGGGACTTTACACCATCAAGGACATCAGGGGCAATTACTTATATTCGGCAACCGAAGATGGATCAACCTCAAATTATCTCAAAGGCAAGACTGAACTGGTTGCTGCTTCGTACTGGGATGTGAGCGAGGATTCCGACGGTAACTTCGACATCGTGGCAACCAAGGCTCCTTCCACCCATAACGTTATCCGTTTCAATTATAACAGCGGCAGTCCGCTTTTCTCAAGCTACGAGGTAGGAAAGCAGGGGCCCGTTATGCTTCTGCCTTGGGAGTATGTAAAGGATTCGGATACTCCCAAATTCAACGCAACCCTTGTTGGAGACAGCTCCGTGCCGGCAAATACCACCGAGGTGCAGATCGATATAGAGAGCAATGTGGACTGGACCGTTTCCTGTTCAGACGGCGTGACCGCAGATCCGGCGTCCGGTCACGGATATGGCTCCGTTACTGTTTCCTTCCCCAGGAATACCGGTTCCGCCGAGGTTGAGCGCAGCATTATCGTCAGCACCGCTTCTACGGAAGTATCCGTCAGTGAATACGGATTTGTCGTTACCCAGGGAGTGCTGGCTGAAGGCATAAACGTAGGCGACAGGCTTTGGGGTGAGAACTGGATTGGCGGGGCTGCCGGTCAGACTCCTTCCGCCTATCAGGCATCCGGAAATGCGACCACCGTGGTTTTTGGAGGCAGTGCGGTCACTTACGCCCAGAGCGGCTCCGGAGTGAAGCTTTACAATGACACCGTCCCGTTGGGCACAGGCTCATCAAACGTATTGAATCTGATGCTTCCCAAGGGTGGTGGCTGGTGGACAATTTCAGGTATCCCCTGCAAGGGTGTCAAGGCTGCAAAGATGACGCTTCATTCCAATTATTCCAATGCCAACGGTGCAGCACTTACTTCCAGTACTACCGGAGTCACCATAAGCAATTACGTAAGGGAGACAACCCAGTCGGCTTATGGTAAGAATATCTATATCAAGACCTGGGATATCACTTTCAGTGACAGTGCTGCTCTGGAGACGTTTGAGCTGAAATTCACCAATTCGGTCTCCGATACCAATGCCCGCCTCTGGGATATGTACATTGAGGTGACTTCAATCTTCTAGAGATCCCGGGATTCGGCGATGAATCTCTCCGCCTCGGCGATGGAGGAAAGCTTTCCAACATCAATGAGGCGGAGATTTTTCTGCTCCACTCCGTAGATGGGGTAGCGGGCGCAGGCGTTGATATAGAAGTCCATGATGGGGAAGCGATCCCTCATCCCCTGTTCGCGGAAGGCGTCGAATATGCGTCCCGAAATGAAGTGCATGCCTCCGAAGGCAAGGGCCCTGCAGTTATCCGGATCGATGCCCGGATAGGGCGAGCGGACCTCGCCGGTATCGCGGTTGGTCCAGCCCACGAGGCGCATTTGGTCATTGAAAAGGAGGTAGCGGCTGGTCTTCCGGCTGTTTACCACCAGCGTGGATATTGCCTCGGGCCGGACCTGGGCCCGCATGGCCGGAAGGTCGGCGTCGGAGAGGATGTCCACATTGTGGACAAAGAAGTCTTCACCGCCCAGCAGAGGCTCGGCATGGGCTATTCCACCGCCGGTCTCAAGCAGCAGCCCGCTCTCGTCGGAGATGCTGACCTTTACGCCAAAGTCTTTCTCCTCCAGATACTTCCGTATCATATTGGGGAAGTGGTGGACATTCACAACAATGTCGTCATAGCCGGCTGCGGAAAGTTTCCTGATGACATGGCTGATAAGCGGCTCGCCGCCCACCCTTACCAGTGCCTTTGGCATCGTATCCGTAATGGGCCTAAGCCTTGTTCCCAGCCCGGCCGCAAAGATCATCGCTTTCATCTAGTACCCCAGATAGGTGTCCGGACGGAGGGCGTGGAGGCGCTGCTTGACATCGGGGGAGACGTCCAGGGAGTCGATGAACTCGGAAATGGTCTTCTCGTCAACACCTTTGCCGGTGCGTGTAAGGGCCTTCAGGGCCTCGTACGGGTTGGGGTAGCCGACGCTCCGGAGGATGGTCTGGATACCCTCGGCCACCACTGCCCAGTTCCTCTCAAGGTCGGCCTTCAGGGCGTCGGGGTTGAGGACCAGCTTGCCGAGACCCTTCTTCAGCGATGCCAGGGCAATGAGCATGTGGGCGATGGGGACGCCTATGTTGCGGAGGACCGTCGAGTCCGTGAGGTCCCTCTGGAGCCTTGATATGGGAAGTTTCATGGAAAGATGGGTGAATATGGCGTTCGCCATGCCCAGGTTGCCTTCCGCGTTTTCAAAGTCGATGGGGTTGACCTTATGCGGCATGGCCGACGATCCGACCTCTCCCTTAACCACCTTCTGGCGGAAGTATTCCATTGATACATAGGTCCATATATCTCGGCAGAGGTCGATGAGCACCACGCCGATGCGGCGGAGGTTGTCGAAGATTGCGGCGAGGTTGTCGTAGTGGTCGATCTGGGTGGTGGGGAAGGACCGTTCCAGGCCGAGGGAATCCACAAAGTCGTCGGCAAAGCTCATCCAGTCGATTTCCGGATAGGCCGCCAGATGGGCGTTCATGTTGCCGGTAGCGCCGCCGAACTTTGCCGGGATGCTCTGCAGGGCAAGTTGTGAAAGCTGCTCCTCAAGCCTTGATACAAAGACCATTATCTCCTTTCCGAGCCTGGTGGGGGAGGCCGGCTGGCCATGGGTGCGGGCCAGCATGGGGATGTCGGCCCAGAGGGAAGCCATGTTTGAGAGCGTGTCCGTTACGGAGTTCAGCGACGGGACCAGGCAGCCCTCGAGGCACTCTTTCAGGGCCAGCGGCCAGGCTGTGTTGTTGATGTCCTGCGATGTGAGGCCAAAGTGGATGAACTCCTTCCATTCCCCGAGTCCGGCCTCGTCCATCTTTCCTTTTATGTAGTACTCTACGGCCTTGACGTCGTGGTTGGTGGTTTTCTCTATCTCCTTGACTTTCAGGGCTTCTTCCGGGGTGAAGCCTTGTACGGTTGCGCGCAGGGCGTCCTGTCCGGCAAAGTCCTTGAGCTGGGGCAAGGGAATGGCGGCAAGCGAGAGGAAATACTCCACTTCCACCCTGATGCGGTAGCGGATTATGGCGTATTCGCTGAAATACTCCCTGAGCGGGGCTGTCTTACCCTCGTACCGGCCGTCAACCGGCGACACTGCTAGAATCGGATGGAACTCTGTCATGGTAAAAAATTTTTAAATAACCTGATATGTTTGAAGACTACGGCCTTCGGCCTATCCCTCCCAGCCTGCGGCCGGGTCCCTCCCTCTGACGCAGCGAGGGTGCTGACGGTCTTCAAACATATCAGGTTATTTCAGTCATTGTTCTGTAAATCTTTATTGTGTTTGCGGCCTCGGCAACGTCGTGGACGCGGAGGATCGAGGCACCGCCTTCCAGTGCTTTATAATGGAGTATCTGAGTGCCTGGAAGGGCATCTTCGGGAGTGATCCCCAGCAGTTTCCAGACCATGCTCTTGCGGGATACGCCAACCAGTATGGGCCTTCCCAGGGGCAGGAGTTCAGGCATTGCGGCAAGCAGCCGGTAGTTCTGGTCCAGGGTCTTTCCAAAGCCGAAGCCCGGGTCCAGGATCCAGTCTTCAAGGCCCGCGTCGGCAGCTTTGCCGCTGAATTCCCGGAAGAACGATATCACGTCGGAAACCACGTCGGCGGATTCCCGGTGGTGCATGGCAACGTAGCCGAGTCCGAGCCTGGCAACGGTCGGGAGCATCAGCGGGTCGTCTTCTCCGGCGGAGATGTCGTTTACGGTGAACGGTCCGATTATGTCGTATGCCTTTTGGACTATCGACGAAAAAGTGGTGTCGATGGATATCCGAAGGTTTGGGAAGCGGCCCCTGATGACTTCCAGGGCAGGTTCCAGCCTTGCCCACTCCACTTCCTCTCCAACCGGGACCGACCCGGGACGTGACGAGCAGGCGCCGATGTCGATGATACCGGCTCCCTCTGCGGACATGGTTTCTATCCTGGAAATAAGGGCGACGGTGTCCGGAAGTCCGTCGGGGCCAAGCACACGGCTGCCTCCGTAAAAGGAATCGGGGGTAAGGTTGATTATCCCCATAAGTTCTATTTTCCGGCTTTTGTCCATCGCGGAACAAAGATAACGAAAGATTCATTATATTTGTGCAATTACCAAGAGAATCGTATCTATGCTCGTAGTTCTGGAAGGCCTCGACGGGGCCGGAAAATCCACGCAGGTAAAACGGCTCCGTACCTATCTGGAGGGCCTGTTCGATGATTTTGAATACATTCACTTCCCCAGGTACGACGCCCCCGTCTTCGGAGACCTTATCGGGAAGTTCCTCCGCGGCGGATTCGGAAGCATCGACGAGGTCCATCCCCAGCTGGTGGCCCTGCTGTATGCCCTGGACCGCAGGGATGCGGCAGCCTCGATCCGGGAGGTGGTCGGAAGGGGCGGCTGCGTACTTCTGGACCGCTATGTGTACTCCAATGTGGCTTACCAGTGCGCCAAGGTCCATGACATGGAAGAAAGGGAACTGCTCCGGGAGTGGATACTGAATACCGAATACGGCCACTTTGGCGAGCCGGTTCCGGACCTGAACATCTTCCTGGACGTTCCCACAGGCTTTGTGGCGTCGAAACTCGAGGCGCAGAGGCATGGAAGCGACAGGGACTATCTGGGAGGCGGCACTGATATCCACGAGGCCAGCATGGATTTCCAGAAGGCCGTAAGGGAGGTCTACGTGCGGCAGGCTTCGGTGGATCCCCGGTTTATCCGGATAGACTGCTCTTCCTCAGAGGGAGAGATGCTTCCTCCCGATGATATAGCAGCAATGGTAAGGACAGTGGTGGACAATCATATTCAAGGACGATGAACGCTTTTCATAACGGACTGAGGCGCTTTTGCGCATGGGTCATCGGGCTGGTTTTCCTCTCCTCGGGAATACTGAAACTCATGGACCCCGTGGGTACGTCGCTCATAATCGGGGAATACCTCAAGTTTTTCCATCTGGGCTTCCTTTCCGGTGCCTCAAAACTGCTGGGCGTAGTACTGGCCGTGCTCGAGGCTGTAACCGGTGCGGCCCTGCTGACAGGGGTTTTCCGCAAAGTCGCCGCCATCACCGCTTCCGTACTCATTGCGCTGTTTACCGTCATAACCCTTATCCTCCTGATATTCAATCCGGAAATGGACTGCGGCTGCTTTGGGGAGGCTATACATCTCACACATGTGCAGACTTTCCTCAAAAACGTGATCCTTCTGGTGCTGGGGGTGGTTGCTTTCATCCCGTTCAGGGATTACGGCAAGCCCCGGAAGAAGCGTTATGCCGGTTTTGTCCTGATCACGGCCGCGCTTATGGCCGGAGTTGTGTACTGCTGGGTATACCAGCCCCCCGTGGAGTTTACGGCATTCACCCCGGGAGCCGAACTGATGGCGTCGCAGTATAATGATTATCAGGCGCTTGACGGTGTTACGCCCACATATATATACGAAAAGGACGGCCGCCGGGCATCATTCCCCATAGGGAAGCTTCCAGACAGCACATGGACCTTCGTCGCGGTTGACACCATAGCCTGGAACGGCATCCGCCAGAGTGACGAGGTCCCCATCCTTTCCTTTACCGACTCCGATGGTGAGTACCAGGACGAGCTGGCTGTCCTGGGCAAGGTGCTGGTCCTGTCTGTATATGATACGGAAAATGCTTCCCAAAAGGTTTGGGACAGGCTTTTCGACCTCAGGGAAAGGGTCGCCGGGAAAGGGGTTACGACCATTCTGCTTACCCCTCGGGGGGCCTCCGTCCCGGATTCATTCACTGAAGTGTACAATGCTGATTACAAGACGCTTGTAACCCTTAACAGGAGCAACGGCGGTGCAACCTGGTTCGACGACGGAATGCTCATCCGCAAATGGCCGTGGCGTTATCTGCCAAAGGAAAAGGAGCTCAAGCGCCTCCAGAAGTTCGATCCCATGGATTCCATGGTGCAGTCCGTCTCCCGCGGCCGCATCCGTTTCCATGGCTTCCTGCTCTACCTCCTGGCTGCCCTGCTGTTGCTGTAGATATGTGTATTGCCGGAAAAGTTATCCTGTCACTTGTCATGCTGCTTGCGGCACTCACGTCGCAGGCTTATCAGTTCACGCATTTCAATACCTCCAACAGCGGTCTTTCCTATGACGGCGTAAGCAAGGTGATGCAGGATTCCCGCGGATTCATCTGGGTAGGGACGTTCAAGGGCCTTAACCGTTATGACGGCAGCAATTTCAAGGTCTACTACAAGGACGACCTGGGCCTGGAGTCGGATTTCATACATACGATCGTCGAGGACAGGGAGGGGAACCTCTGGATAGGTACCGACAAGGGTGCTTCGCGATATGAATGGGCTACCGACCGGTTTATCCCGGTGGACCTGCCATCCGACAAGGGAACCGTGATGCACAATAAGGTCACCCATATCACACTTGACCGGGGCGGCGATGTATGGCTGCTTGTAAACGACCAGGGCTTTTTCCGATACGGCATGGCCACGGGAGAACTGTACCATATCCCGTATGAGGACCTGGGCGCGTTCGGATTCCGCCGGCTGCTTTTCTGTGACGACGGGACCACCCTGGTCTCAAGGTATCACGTGAACCTTTTCAGGGCCGGGGAGGGGCTGAACAATCTCAAGGCGGTCCAGCCGTCGGGAGGGAACTCCCTATGGTTCAAGGACGACGAGATAGAGGCACTCTTCCAGGGAAGTCCCGGAATCGTATACGTGGCCAGCAACAGGCACGGAATAAGCCGCCTGGACCTGGAAGGCAATACTGTAAGTTGCCTGTTCCCGCTTCCGGAGAATACCGTCCTGCACGATGCTTTCCTTGAGGACGGGCACCGGTTCTGGCTGTCCACCACCACCGGAGTCTGGTCGTACGACCTCTCTACGGGGGAATCCCGGCATCTGGGGGAGGACGGAAACGACGGGTTTTCGCTCTCCGGACAAAACGTATGGAATACATATGTCGACAGGGACGGCGGCCTGTGGGTGGGGACGCTGGACAACGGACTTAACTATTGCGGCCATTTCCAGCAGGGTTTCGAACGGCAGTACATGGGGCTGGACAATGTGATAGTCAGCGGCTTTGCCGAGGACGGAAAAGGCAATGTCTGGATTAGCACGGAACGTTCCGGCCTGCTGGAGTATGACGTCGCCGCCCGCAAAACGGTCTCATGTAACCTGGAATCACTTCCGTCCACGCTCTGCTCCCCGTGCATCGACGGCAGGTATCTGTGGATAGGCTCGCTCCAGGGCCTTTACAGGATGGACGTGGAGAGCCGCAGGATCAGGGAATTCGGTGTCCTCAAGCCGTCGTCCGGAATCACCGACCCCAAAACTTACGTGGTAAAGAATGTGTCCGGTGAGATCTTCGCCGGAACCACCCTGGGCCTCTTCCGTTATGACAGGGAAAAAGATACCTTCCGCGAGGTGGATTTCTTCAACGGCCAGTTCATCACATCGGTCGCCGGGGATTCCATCGGGCGGCTGTGGGTATCGACCTATGCATCCGGACTGTACTGCTGGGATCCCAAGCTCAACCTTCCCCCCAGGCACTATTCGTCCGGTGCGGAGAGCGGGCTGCCCACTGACAAGATTTCATCCGTCTATATCTCATCTGACGGGACGGTATGGATAATCGGCTTCAGTTCCGGTTTCACCCGGCTTGACCCCGGAAGCGGGACCATGCACCACTACAACCGGAAAACCCTGCCCTCACTGCCCTCGGACGTGTTTTTCAGCGCGGTCGAGGACAATGACGGAAGGCTCTACCTGGCATCTGACGCGGGACTTGTAAGGTTCGATCCCCGTGACGGAAACGTCAATGTCTATACCAGTGTAAACGGATTGCTGGATACAAAACTGACAAACAGCGCTTTCCGTTCATCGGACGGTTATTTCTACTTCGGGTCCGACAACGGCTTCGTCCGTTTCAATCCCGAGGCCATGAAGGCCTCCGCCGACAGGGTGAGGATTGTGCTGACAGGTATGACGATAGGGGATTCCAGGGCCGTACTGGAGAAAAACGTGGACCTCCTGGACGAGATCACGCTCAGCGCTAGGGATAATTCTTTCGGGTTTGACATCTCTGCCCTGGGATCCGGTTTCCCGGTTCCGTGCAGGGTGCAGTTCCAGCTGGAAGGGGTTGACCGCGACTGGAGGGACATCTCTCCGGGACATTCGGTCTTCTGGTTCAACGTACCCTCCGGGACACATGTGCTCAGGATGCGGACGTCGTCTTTCTCATCGCCCTGGGAAGAAGGCCATAAACCTTTGAAAATCAGGATAAAGCCACCATTCTGGCTCTCACCTTTGGGTATCTTGGCCCTTGTCGCCGCACTTTTGTCGCTTGTTGCGGCGGCATTCTGGGCAGTCCAGCTCTGGCAGAGGCGGAGGCGCGAGGCGGAAGAGGAAAGATGGAAAAAGTCCAAGGACGAGGAAGCTTTCCAGGAGAAGATGAATTTCTTCTCGCACGTGGTGCATGAGATCAAGACGCCGCTCACCCTCATCAAGACCCCGCTGGGCAACGTGATGCAGAAGGATACGCTTGACGACGAGGCAAGGCACGATCTTGCCGTGATGCAGAGCAATACCGTCTATCTGACCAAACTGGTGAAGGAACTGCTTGATTACGTGAGGATTGAAAAGAAAGGATATGCCCTTAACCCGGAGGAGGTGGATGTGGTTGAAAAGATGGGCGCCATGATTTTCGATTATGAAGACACCTTCAGGAACAGGAACCTCAGCGTCGACTTTGCCCCTGCGGTGCAGAATGCCTGTGTAAAGGTGGACATCGCCTCCCTGGACAAGATTCTCAACAACCTTCTGATCAATGCGGTAAAGTACGCGGATACCTTCCTGTCCATAGACATACGGACGGAAGCCGGAAATGTGCTGATGTCGTTCCGGAACGACGGAACGCCCATTCCGCCCGAATACACCGAAAAGATATTCACCCCGTTTTTCCAGTACGCGCCCGATACCGGCAGGAAATCCGGCGGTGTCGGCATCGGTCTCCCGCTCTCCCGTTCCCTTGCCAGGATGAACTCCGGGGATTTGGAGCTGGTTCAGGACAAGGGCGTCATAGAATTCATTCTGCAATTCCCGGAATTGGTGAAGGAAACGGATACTGAGGCTGAAACCCGGCCGGAGGATGCCTCCCGCGCAGTGTCGTCAAGGCCGGTCGTGATAGTCGTGGACGACAACGCCGAACTCAGGGGCTGGCTGTCCTCCAAGCTTTCATCCCAGTACGACGTGATTTCCCTTGGCGACGGGGCATCCGTACTCAAGATGATTGCCGAGAAGGGCGCGGACATGCTCATCACTGACATCTCCATGCCGGGGATGAGCGGCCTTGACCTCTGCCGGGCAGTCCGTTCCGATATAGAGATATCCCATCTCCCCATCATAATCCTGTCGGCCAGGACCTCCGTGGAATCCAAGGTGCAGGCGATGGACGCCGGGGCCGACCTTTATATCGAGAAACCTTTCGACCTGGAGTATCTGCGCTCCAGCGTTAAGAATATCCTTGACCGCAGGAGCCTGATGAAGTCGGCGCTTGGTATCGGGCTCAAGACGGACCTGGACAAGTTCGGCCTCCCCCGCAAGGACGAGGAATTCTTCAGTAAGTTCGATGCCGTGATAAGGGAGAACCTTTCCAACACCGACCTTTCAAACGAGTTTATCGCCGACAGGCTGGGGATGAGCCAGAGCACCCTTATCAGAAAGATCCGGAAGATGCTGGACACCTCTCCCAATAATTACATCCGGATGGTCCGGCTTACGGTGGCAGCCCAGATGCTAAGGGATTCACATGGCAACAATATCAGCGAAGTTGGCTTTACAGTGGGTTTTTCCAGCGTTTCGTACTTCGCAAAGTGCTTCCGGGAGCAATACGGGATGACTCCTACGGAATACGCCAGCCGGGAATAGTGGAAATTTTTTATTGAAAATTGCTTGTATTTTTATTCCCCGGGCCGATGGAACGGGGTAATTTTGTAAAAAATCATTAACTAATAAACCAATATGAAAAGGATCACACTTGTTCTGCTTGTTCTTCTGGGGGCGGTCTTGTCCGCCTGCATGGGGACGGGTGAAAACAACGGGCCGCTGGAATACAGCTCCCTGGATGTGAATTTTTCCGCTTCCGTGGTAGGGGAGAGCTGGTCGGCGGGAGATGCTGCGGCCATCTTCGCCACCTGTACCAGGGACGGCGTGGAGTCGGTGGCGATGAGCGAGAGCGTCCCTGCGCGCTTTGTCCCCGTAGGTGAGGGTGAGAAGTCTTTCCTTGTGAAGGCTGCAGATAAAGACAACATCCTGTCTCTCTCAGGAGACCATAATTTCATGTTTTACGCGTTCACGCCATGGAAGGACGGTATTACCTCCGTGGAGTCCCTGCCGGCATCCATCCCCTCCAGGGTTACGTACGGACAGGTTCCGGAGCAGCTTTTCGTGGCCAAGAAGTCGGTGACCGGCGTAGTGGCCCCGGTGGACCTCGTCTTTACCGGAATCGCCTGCACCGTCAAGCTGAAGGTCCCCGCCGATATCGTTACCGAAGGCACTACGACCCTCAAGTCCATGGTGCTGAGGGCGGCTGACGAATCCCAGCTCACGGCGGACATCGCCTACAATGCCACATATAACCTTTATACCGACGAACTCAAGGTCACCCCTTCTTCCGGTAGCAGGACCATTACCATTGATTTCAACAATCTGCAGATGGAGGCAGGCTATACGGAAGTCGTGTTCATGATGGCGCCGTTCACGGTCCCTGAGGATGGCCTGGAACTGGAATTCACCGCCGCTGACGGTTCTTCCAATACCGTCCCGTTCCTCAGCAAGAAGGCCGGGAAGACCTATGTGGTTGGCGACGTCATTGAAGAGACGGTCAGCAATTCCGGCGACGGCATCATTCCTTGCTCCTCGCCTGTACTCTGGCCGGTCGGCTATGTGGACGGTGCCGGAGTTTTCACCAAGACGTCTCAGCCGCTTTGGCTCACTGATGACCATCTCTGGACCAGCGCCCAGCCCCAGGCTACCATGCAGTACGTCATTTCTGATGCCAATCCGCTTGGGTCCGGCGTGAAGTTCGAGACCAATAACTTCAGCCAGTACAATTATTCCTCCGGATGCGTAAAGGGCTCCTGGACCGGTGACTACTTCGACTTCATCGTTCCGGTGAAGAAGGTCCCCGCAGGAACCATCGTCAAGATGACATATCCGGCATACGGCCGCGGAGCACCCCTGTTCTGGGATTTCGAATACCTCGACGGAGATGAGTGGAAGTGCAACAGGACCTCATGGACATCGCCCGACGGCCAGTTTACCATGGAATGCACGCTCATGATGGAGCACGGAAACAAGAACGGCTCGTTCGAAGGCATCACCTACACCGTGAACATGCCGCTCGAGCATGAGATCAAGAGCGGATACATCCACATCCGCATGAAGGTCGCCGACGGAAGGTACATTACCGTTCCTTCCAGCACCTATTCCACCTCCTGCCAGGAAAAGACGGCCCCTACTACCGATGGCACCACCCTGTTCGCATTCGTGAACAAATCCGGCAAGACCAAGGCAATCTCCATAGAATGGTAAAAGGTATGAAAAAGATATTCAATATCGCAGCTTTGCTGCTTGTGAGCGTGCATGTCCTTGCACAGACCTCCAAGGTGAGCGGTACCGTCTATGACGAGAAAGGAGCCCCCATGGCCGGAGTCTCGGTCCGCGTGGACGGAACTTCAAGGGGAGTCACAACAGACGGTGAGGGCCGTTATTCCATATCGGCATCTTCAACGGAAACACTTGTAATTGAATTCCTTGGCTACGACGCCCAGAGGGTAGTCCCTGCCGGGAAAGCACTTTTGGACGTAAATATGACTCCTTCTGCGGAGAGTCTTGAGGAACTGGTGTTTGTGGGTTACGGCACCCAGAAGAGGGTGAACATAACCGGCGCCGTTTCAACCGTGGACTACTCCTCTCTGTCGGAATCCCGCCCCGCCACCACCACCGCGGGCCTCCTCCAGGGGACCAGCGCCGGTATGTATGTCAGCCAGGATTCCGGAAAGCCGGGCGACGAGGGCGTTGCCATCAGGATCAGGGGCGTTGGAACCTTGAATAACTGGCAGCCCCTTGTGATAGTGGACGGATTTGAGGGAAGCATAAACAACGTCAATCCACAGGACATAGAGACGATATCGGTCTTAAAGGACGCGGCATCCTGCGCCATCTACGGTAACAGGGGAGCCAACGGAGTAGTCCTCATCACCACCAAGAGTCCCAGGGAAGGAAGGTTCCATCTGGAGTATACCGGAATGGCGGCCTACCAGGAGCCGGCGCACTATTTCAATATCATCGACAACTATGCCGATTACATGGAACTCATCAACGAGAGCGCATGGCAGGTGGACAAGAAACAGCCTTTCAGCCAGACCATGATCGACCTCTGGAGGGAAAAGGAAAAGGATCCCGACGGCATTTCCGAATCGGGCTATCCCAACTATGTCTGCTACCCCAATGTGGACTGGATGAAGGCCATGTTCAAGCCGGGAATCTACCAGAAGCATTCCCTCTCGGCCAGCGGTTCTTCAGGCAGGATCCGTTACCTCCTGTCGGCTTCATACATGAACAACCCGGGCGTGATTGACCGTTCGTCGCAGCAGCGCCTGACGTTCCGCACCAACGTATCCTCTCAGATAAACAAGTGGCTGGAGGTCGGGACCAGGGTGTACGGATACCGTAATAATCTGGAACTCAGTGATATATCCGGATCTTTCAGCCTGCTTTCCAGGGCTGTTCCGGGCATTTATCCCTATTACGACGGCAAGTACGGCTGGATGGAAAACCAGGAGCAGAACAGCGAATCCCGGAACAATCTCTATTTCTTCAACCGCTATAAGGGCAACAACGTGGCCCATTACGTGAATGCGGCCGTGTTCACCAACCTGACCCTGCCGCTGGGCTTCAAGTACACCGCTTCGTTCGACTACTCGTTCCGCGAGGCCCTTCAGAAGCAGCACCCAACAACCGGCAGCGCCTATTCGTTCAGCCGCGACACCTGGGCCTATTCCTATGAGGACCTGAGCAAGCTGACGCTCAAGTACACCCAGTCGCACAACTACAGGTGGACCTTCCAGACCCATCTTGACTGGGCACGCTCGTTCGGGAAGCACGACGTCACCGCCATGGCGGGCTTTGAGGCCTACGACGTAGATGACCAGAATTTCCATGTCACGAAGAAAGGCTTCGAGAACGATGTCCTGGATGAACTCACCAATGTCATAGACCTTTCCGAGGCTGACGGAGAGCACGAATCGTATTCGGCGATGTCCGTTTTCGGCAGGGCTACCTACGCATATGCCGGGAAATACCTTGCCGAGGTCAACCTCCGTTACGACGGATCTTCCCGTTTTGCACGCCGTTCCCGCTGGGGCCTCTTCCCTTCGGTCAGCGTTGGCTGGAGGATGTCGGAGGAGCCGTGGCTCAAGGGCTCTTTCGTTGACAACCTCAAACTCAGGGCGTCCTGGGGAAAGCTTGGAAACAATTCCATAGGCAACTATGAGTATCTTTCCACCTATGCCTCGGGATATTCCTATCCCTTTGGCAACAAGCTGACCTCGGGTACAGTGTCCACCCTTTCCAACGTTCTTCTGGAATGGGAAACCACCACATCGACTGACGTGGGAATTGAATTCTCCACCCTTCGCAACAGGCTGTCGCTGGAGGTGGATTTCTACAACCGCCTTACCGACGGAATCCTCTACAAGGCCCCGGTATTCGCCACCATAGGCAACAAGAGCGCCCCGTGGCAGAACCTTTGCGCCGTTCTGAACCGTGGCATTGAGGTAACCGCCGGCTGGAAGGATACCGTCAACGGATTCCATTACGGCATTACCGGGAACTTTACATATAACAGGAATCTTATAACCAGGTACAGGGGACCGCTGGAAGCCGGCTGGGTCACCGATTCCAACGGAGTCCGTTCCTACAAGACCAATATCGGGGAAGTCTCCACCGTGGTGGACCCCGCAAGGCGGACCATTGAAGGCAGGCTTATCAACGAATATATTCTGGCCGAGGTTTACAAGGGAAGCGGCCCTTACTTCTTCGATGACGGTTCCGTCAACCCCGGAAGCGGTCCCCGTGACGGCATGATCCGTACCGAGGAGGATATGGCCTGGCTTGAAGCGATGATCGCGGCCGGAAACTCCTTCCTTCCCAACAAGACCGTCGGCAAGACCGGCATCTGGTACGGTGACTACATCTATGCCGACGTGAACGGAGACGGCGTTTGGGGCGACGCAAACGACTATCGCTTCATGGGAGTGTCGCAGACCCCCAAGTATTTTTATGGCTTTGACCTTGAGTTTGCCTGGAAGGGAATAGACCTCACGGCTCGCTTCACCGGGGCAGGAGGTGCTGCAAAGTACTGGAGATACGTGGGTTACAACGCCTATTCAACCGACAGCAAGTTCACCCTCCCCAAGGAAATCGCCTACGACCACTATTTCTACGATCCCGAGAGTCCGGACGACCCGCGCACCAATATCAATTCCCGCCATGGACGTCTTACCATGAACTACGGGTCGGAGCAGAACGGTGCCAACATCTATTCCAACCTGTTCCTCTACAAGCTGGATTACCTCAAGCTGAAGAATGTTACGCTGGGATATACCCTGCCGCAGAAATGGACAAAGAAGATCCACATGAGCGGAATAAGGATATTCCTTACCGGAGACAACCTGTTCACCATCACCGCATGGCCCGGAATCGACCCGGAATTCAGCGACAACATGAACTACTATTCTGTCCTGAGGCAGTACACGATCGGTCTTAACGTTAAATTCTAAGAGGTCATGAAAAAGCTTTACATATTGTTTGTGGCGGCAGCCGCGATGGTGTCCTGCAAGGGTTTCCTTGACCGTGCCCCGTTCAACCAGAACAGCTCCGAGTCGATGTTCACATCGTCCGTGCTGGCCGAGAGTGTTGTCACCGGCGTGTATTCCAACCTCCTTTACGACTTCAACACAACCGACAGAAGCGTCCTGAACTGGGATTCATTCTCGTCGGTCATGGATCCGTCGGAGAGTATCAACAACCTCGATTACAATTATCTCTTCGGGACTGTGCTGGCCAATAACGGCATGTTTACGCAGTATTGGAAGAGGTTTTACGAAGGGGTCAACAGGGCCAATGACGTTATCGCGAACATCGGATCGGTACCCAACATGTCCGACGAGCTAAAGTCGCGCAGGATTGCCGAATGCAAGTTCCTCCGCGCCTGGTACTATTACCGGCTCAATTACCTTTGGAGGGGAGTCCCCATCTATACCAGGAACCTGGCTCCCTCGGAGTACACAAAGGGCCGGGAGACCGAAGAGGCGGTATGGCGCTTCATCGTTGATGAACTTACGGAAGTAATTGAAAATCCTGATCTTCCAAAGAAATATGCTTCCGGCAACACCGATTACGGTCGTGTGACCAAGGGGGCCGCTTACGCCCTCAGGGGCAAGGCATATCTTTGGCTCAAGGACTGGGAGAATGCCGAGAAGGACTTCATCTCCGTGGGAGAATGCGGCTACAAGCTGTTCACCGGAAGCTATGCCGACCTCTTCACCGAGAGTAACGAAAAGTGCGACGAGATGGTTTTCTCCGTGCAGATGGTGGAGGAATCCGGAAACGGGAACGCCTTCAGCAACAACTATGGGAATTATTGCACCACCGGTTACGGAAAGTACCAGCATTATCTGAACGTGAATTTTGTGGATTCGTTCGAGAATGCCGATGGAAAGCCCTTCAACTGGGACGATTACCTCCCGGGCTACAACTCCATGTCGCCAAGGGAAAGGAGCGTGTTCTTCCTCCGCAACGGCCTGAACGACACTGAGAAGTCCGCCATGAATGCCGCCGGCGCAGACATGTCCAAATACGACGAGACCGGCAACGAGGCGCGCATCAAGGCGGCCTATGCCGCCAGGGATCCCCGCTTGGCGGCGATAGCCATCACTCCTTACTCGACTTATGTGGGCGGCGCCTCCGGAGCCAACGCCACCTATACCAGCCGTTATCCTTACCGCGACTGGCAGTCTCCGTCGCTCGACCTCCGTTACGGAAGCAATACTTATATGCTCTACAGTATCCGCAAGTTCGTCACGGTGGGCAGGGAGTATACCAATATCGCATACAATCCCGTGGACATCCCGCTGATCCGTTACGCCGACGTGCTGCTTTCCCTTGCCGAGGCGCTCAACGAGCAGGGCCGCTGGCAGGAAGCCGTTACCTATGTGAACATGGTCCGCAACCGTGCAGGGGCGACTCCTCTCAACAAGCCCGGAAACGAGTACGTGACTGTTTCCGGAGAGGATGACATGCGCGTGAGGATCCGGAACGAGAAACGCTGGGAACTGGCCTGTGAGGAACAGCTGTTCCCCGAGGAACTCCGCTGGGGAACCTGGAAGGAAACGAA
Source organism: Bacteroidales bacterium (assembly GCA_017437755.1). Lineage (GTDB taxonomy): Bacteria > Bacteroidota > Bacteroidia > Bacteroidales > UBA932 > Cryptobacteroides. The sequence goes on along the minus strand of JAFRXI010000006.1, from coordinate 13,992 downwards.
GTTCGCTCAGGACAACGGCCTTCAGAATGTATGGGGTGAACCGATTTATAAGTATATTTGGGGCGGTAATGCATTCTATAAGTTTGCCATACCTCAGTCCGAACGTGAAAAGAATACGAATCTTGAACAAAATGAAGATTGGCATTAGAGTTTTAACCACATCCCTTTGTTTTGCCCTGGCGCTGTGCATTTCCTGCGGGAAAGAGCCCTCGCCAGGGCACGGCGGTGGGGGGAGCAAGCCCACCGGAGGTTCCGTTACGCTGGAAATGACCCCGTTCGAGGCATTGAACCAGGGGCCTTCCGCCATCAACGACCACGCGTCCGACTGGTCCCGTGCCGTCCTTAAGATGGACAAGCGCTCATACCAGGACCTGGGGGCCGAGAACAATGTGATTCTTCCCACCTATTCCCGTATCCGTACGCTTAAGGACGGGTCCTACATCCTGGGCTGGCACAACACCATATCGTCCAGCGACGCCAATGGTTCCGATACCTACTACGCCATTTCCAAGGACTTCAAGACCTGGACCTACATGGGCTACCTCTGGAAATCCTATGCGGTGACAAACGGCCTCGGAAACCCGGACAAGAGATATTTCACCAATCCCAACTTCTTCCAGCTGTCTAACGGGGAAGTGATTGCGGTGGCGGCTTTCCGTACCACAAAGACCTACGGGAACGCCAATTACAAGAACGAGCAGGGAATCATAGTCAAGCGGAGTTCCGACGGCGGCCGCAGCTGGTTCGGTGAGAAGGAAATCTACCACGGACCGTGCTGGGAGGCCCACATGATAGAGCTTCCGTCAGGAGAGATCCAGTGCTTCTTTTCCGAGAGCCGCCCCTGGATAAGTTCCAGCCACTCGGGCACGACCATGGTCTATTCCAGGGACGGGGGCGACACCTGGTCGCCCGCCCTCGGGCAGGAAGGCCTCCGCGTAATGCGCAAGCACTGGTGGAACATCAAACCCCAGCATGCAAGCGAAATGTGGTGCTATACCTACCAGATGCCGGTGGGCGTAATCCTGAACGGCACTTCGCAGTTCGCCTTTGCAATGGAAAGCTGCAACCAGAGGGTAATCAATTCATCCGGCGGTACCAACGACCAGTTTTCAATTGCAATCTGCTTCTCTCCCGAAGACGGGCAGTGGATTCCGCTAAAGGGAGACGAGGTGGTTCCAAAGAAGCTCAGGATAGATTCCCTGGTAACCCGCGGAGCGGCTCCATATCTGGTGCAGTTCCCTTCCGGAGAAACAGTCCTGGCCTATGGCGGAACCGATTCAAAGCAGCATATAAAGCTGGGCAATGCCAAGGCCACGGAATTTGCCGACGATGTGATATTCCTCCCCGGCAAGGGCTCATGGGGAGGACTTGACATGTCCACGCCCCATACTGTCCTGACTGCCATGCGCAACTCCACCGCCGGTCATGACAATGCTACCATCGCCATCGCCAAACTGTATCTGAACCATGGCATTACGGCATCTTCGCACCCTGTGAAAAACGATGCCGACAATTCTGAATGGACAACTGCCGACGATGCCCTCTTCGTGGGGTCCCGTTCCCAGGCCCAGGCGACCCTACGCTGCTCTGTGGACAAGGACAACTACCATTTCCTGGTGGAAGTCCTTGACAGGACGCTTTCCAAGAGCGATTTCACCTACATGCTGCTTGCTCCTGACGACGGGACCGGCAAACTCGGGGCCAAGGCCAGGAGGATCCGGTTCGGCTTTGAAGGGGTGAAAAGTACCGACCAGTATGCCGGAGGTTGGAAGGAATTCGACTTTGGAGCAAAGGTTACCGCCGCATATGACGGTACTCCCGGCGACAATTCCGACGAAGACAACGGCTATCTTGCCGAGATTACCGTCCCCCGCAGCGCGATCGACGCTTCTTCGGGAAGGATTCTTGTAAATCTCGGTTGCTTTGACACCGTTGACAATGTGGAGGATGTGATAGCCGATGCCAATTCGCCCTCAAAGTGGATGACTGTTAAAATCAATTGATAATGAAAAAGATAGCCGTTATTTTAGCGTTGTCTGCCTTAGTTGTGGCGCTCCCTCTCCAGGCCAGGAAGAAAGCCGTTGTCCAGGAGGAGAAACCGGTTGCCGCGCCTCGCTGGAGCGAGGAGAAGGCAAATGAGTGGTATGCTGCCCAGGAGTGGCCGGTGGGCTGCGTCTACATGCCGTCGAATTCCGGCACCCCGGTTGAGATCTGGGCCGCCGAATCCTTTGACGAGAAGCTCGTGGACTGGGAACTCGGCCTTGCACAAGACCTGGGCTTCAACGTTATACGCCTCTTCCTCTGCGATATTGTCTGGCAGGAGGACCGCGCCGGCTTCATGGAGCGTCTTGAGAAATACGTAAGCATCGCCAACAGGCACGGGATGAAGCTCCTGATTACATTCTTTACCAACGGCGGCACCATAAAGAACCCTTACACGGGACCTCAGCCGCAACCCGTGCCGGGTATCCACAATTCGGTCTGGATGTCATCCCCGGGCCGGGACGTTGTGAACAATCCGGATAAATGGCCGGTCATAGAAGAGTACGTCAAGTGCATCATAGGAAAGTACAAGGACGATCCGCGCATTCTTGCTTGGTGCCTTTACAATGAGCCGGAGAATACGAAGACCTTCAACACCCTGCCCTTCATTGAGGCGGTGTACCGCTGGGCCCGTGAGATAAACCCCTCACAGCCACTTACTTCCCCCATCTGGGCGCTCCCCGGGGCAGGAAACTGCAACATGCCCATACAGGCCTTCATCCTTGCCAACAGCGACGTGATTTCCTTCCACTGCTACGGCAACTACGAGAACTGCCACAAATACGTGACGCTTCTCAAGCAGTTCAACCGTCCCATATTATGTTCAGAATGGATGGCAAGGACCAAGGGATCGGACTATTTCACCATCCTTCCGCTTTTCAAGCGCAACAAGATAGGCTGCTTCAGCTACGGTCTTGTGAACGGGAAGCAGCAGTGCCACTACCCATGGAACCCCACTGACAAGGACGGAGTGAAGATCCCCTACACCGAGGAGCCTCCAGTCTGGTTCCACGACCTTTTCTACCCCGACGGAACCCCCTGGAATCCCGATGAGGTCCGGTTTATCAAGTCTATGACAAAAACCAAATAATAATAATGATGGAAAAAGCATTAACCAAAACACTCCGGAAGTACCTGGTTCCGGAAAACAGGTTGCTGGCAATGGCATTGTCGGTGAATTTCTGTGCATCTGCAAAGGTGAAAGACCTCCAGGAAGGCAGTTTCGATTTTGACTGGCAAAGTGAATCTTAAATGACCATGACCATGAAAACTCTGAATATCATTTCCATAGGTCTTGCATGCACATTTGCACTGGCTTGTACCGTAGAGAAGCCGGAGAATCCCGTTGCTGAAACTCCCGCCGGTTATATCGTACTCAAGGCTTCCGCCCCTTCCACCAAGACAGTCCTCGACGGGGTTGCCGTCAACTGGACTTCCTCCGATGCCATTGTGGTGAACGGAAACACTTCCACCGCAATTACCGTAGGTTCGGACGCCTCTTCGGCCGATTTCACCATTCCTGCCACCGAGGCTCCTTTCTATGCCATCAGCCCCGCTTCGGCCTATGTCGACGGCTCATTCAACCTCTCCACGGGTGTGCTTGGAAGCGTAACCCTTCCTGCCACGCAGACTTACGTTGCGGGCTCCTATGATCCGGCCGTGGCCGTAATGACCGGCTACCAGGCTTCGGAAACCGCCGGCATCGCCTTTGAGCATGCCATGGCCTACCTGAGGTTCGTGGTGGAAGGCACGACCGATACCGATGCCATCAAGAGCCTTGCCGTAACTTCCGGGGCCGAACCGCTTTGCGGAACCTTTACGCTGAACTCTTCCGGAATCAGCGTGGCCAATCCCGGAACTACCGTCACCATGGACTGTGGCGAGGGTGTGGCCCAGGGGAATCCCATCATCGTGGCCATCCCCGCCGGAACCTATTCCAAGGGTCTTACGGTAACCGCCGTGGATGTCAACGGACATTCGGCCACGGTGGTTTCTTCCAAGAGCTTTACCGCTGCGGAAGGAACCATCTATCCCACCACCATCCCGTTCGTCCCGGGCTCGTCTGACGATGCCATCATGAACGCCGACCAGTGGGCAGCCTTTGCCAAGCAGGTTGCCGACGGTGACGACTTTGCCGGCAAGACCGTGAAGATCGGTGCCGACATAACCGTTGACGGGTATTTTGAGTATGCCAACGGCACGTTCAACGGCACCCTCGAGGGCAATAACCACGTTATGACCGCAAACGGCAACCAGTGGCCGCTCTTCGCCACCATCGGTGAGAACGGAAAGGTCCAGAACCTTACTGTGGGCGGTTCATTCGCTGCTATGGCCAACCCTGGAGTAGCTGGGAATGCAACGATAGCCAAGGTGAACAAGGGCACGATTTACAAGTGCACCTCCACTTCCACGGTGAATCTCACGCTTTCCACAAGCGGCTGCGTTTTCGGCGCAATCTGCGGACAGAACGGCGGCGTTGTTGAAGAGTGCGTCAATAAGGGCGACATCACCATCGATTTCGCCATAACTGCAAACGGTGCTTTGTACGGAGGCGGTATCAGCGCCATCGGGCATACGGTCAATGGCAATTCGACTGCAACGTTACTCGATAACGAAGGATGTGTCGCCGGAAAATTCATCAACTGCACCAACGAAGGGAACATATCCGTTACGGTGACCGGCAATAAGAAGCCCACCAAGAACGGAATCGGAGGAATATGCGGACTTGTCTATATGAACGGGACTTCGTTCGATGGATGTGTCAACAAGGGCGATATCAGCAGGATTTCCGACGGCGAGGCCTCCAACAACGGATGCTCCTCATTAGGAGGAATATTGGGAAGGGCCGCCGCTTGGTATACTACAGGATCGGGCGATTCGGCGGCTTTGGACAATGGTGACAAAAACGGTTTTGCCACCACGTATACCAATTGTTCCAATTCGGGTGCGATTCTGTGTAAGGTGCGCCATAACGCCTGTATAAAGAGTGCAACGGAGTCCGGTGCACGTGTGGATGGCGTAGGAGGAATCGTAGGCGCGGCTATCGGAAAGGGTACCAATGTCCAGACGATAACCGGTTGTTCCAACACCGGCACCCTGTCTGCCGGCTGGAGTCACGATACAAATAACTCGGTGTTGGGCGGAATCGTCGGTCTGGCCCGTGTCGCTGAAATCAAGGACTGCTCGGTCAATGCTTCCTTCAAGGCGCTGGGTACCAGCGGTCCGATTGGCGCTGCAGGCGGATTCGTGGGATTTGTGAAGGACAATGTCAACGTAAGCGGCAACAGTGTGGCAAAGAGCGATATGGATCTGTATGTAAGGACTACCAGCAATCCTGTTTACAATGTGATGTACTGCGGCCTGGCATTCGGAAACGTAGCTACTTCGGCCACTATCTCTGCCAAGGTGAGCGGCAGCATCAAGGTGGACGGATCAGACCTCGGCGTGTCATCTGATAATTACCTTGAGTATATAGTTTCTTCCGGTTCCAATTTCACGCCCAGCCTGGACAATGTCCTTTGGGCCGAATAAATCATGATAAAAAGAATAGTTGTATCGCTTTTCGCAGCCTTTGCCTGCCTGAGTCCCGTGTTCGGGCAGGTAAAGGCCTGGGAAGGGACCATTACCATGCCTACCTATCTGCTGGATCCGGCGGAACAGGCCCCCATCTTCGAGCGGGACTGGTCTTACCAGCGGGCAAAGAGGAGCGTTTATCCCTATCCGCTCAATGACAACATGACCCGCCGCAGGGAGGATGTAACGTACAAATGCCTTTACATGGAGAATGAGTACGTTGAGCTGTGCATACTCCCGGAGATAGGCGGCCGTCTGCTCTATGCGGTGGACAAGACCAACGGCTACGACATCTTCTACCACAACCATGTGGTAAAGCCGGCAAACGTAGGAATGACGGGGGCATGGATAAGCGGAGGCGTGGAGTGGAACGTGTTCCACCATCATCGCCAGACCTCCCATATTCCCTGTGACTGGAGGATCGTTGACGAAGCCGACGGCTCCAAGACCGTCTGGCTGGGAGAAACCGAGTACCGGCACAGGATGCAGTGGGCCATAGGCATTACCCTGCACCCGGGAAAGAGCTACATGGAAATCAGCGGACGCCTTATGAACGGTACTCCGGACAGCAACTCAATGCTCTACTGGTCAAATGTTTCCACGCTGGTCGACGAGAATTACGAGATATGCTTCCCGCAGCAGACGGAGTTTGTGACCTTCCACTGCAAGAACTGGTTCGCGCACTGGCCGGTCACGCACGAGACCTTCAACGGGATGGATTTCTACAAGGACGGGGTGGACGCTTCCTGGTGGAAGAACCACTACATGTCCAACTCGATGTTCGTGTATGACCAGAAGGCCGACTTCGTGGCCGGTTATGACCACGGCCGGCATGCCGGAACGATGCTCACCGGAAACCACAACATCATCAAGGGCGGCAAATTCTGGCTCTGGGGCCCCAATTCCGAGTGGGACACCAAGATCCTGACCGATGATTCCGGCCACTATGTGGAACTTATGGTGGGGGCCTATTCCGACAACCAGCCGGACTACAACTGGAGCATGCCCTACGAGACCAAGGAGTTCAGCCAGTACTGGTACGGAATCCGCGACATGGAGGGTGTAAAGGCCGGCGACCGCCGGGCAGCCATCAACATGGACCTGCAGGAACCCGGCAAGGTGCTTGTGGGGGCCAATGCCACTTCCAAGCTCAGCAAGGTGACGCTCAGGCTCCTCCATGGGGAGGACGTGCTTTACAGCAGGACCTCGGCCATCGATCCATCCAGGCCCATAGTGGAGAACGTCTCCGTGGATCCGGCCCTCAAGGAAGAGGATCTTACGGTGGAACTTCTTGATGCTCAGGGGATAAGGATGCTTTCCTTCACCCCGGTTGTGAAAGATCCTCAAAAGCCGCTGCCCCCCATCGTGGAGCGCCCGAAGAAGCCTCAGGACATCCCCAACAACGAGGAATGCTACCTGGTGGGCCTCAGGAACCTCCAGTTCCACAATCCCTTTGTGAATCCCACCGACTACTTTGAGGAAGTCCTCCGCCGCGATCCGTATGACACCCGCGCCAATACCCAGATGGGCGTATGGTACCGCAAGAGGGGAGAGTATGAGAAGGCGGCAGGTTATCTCCGCAGGGCGATAGCGCGCCAGACGCATGACTATACGCGCCCCAAGGACTGCGAGGCACTCTACAACCTGGGTCTTGTGCTCAAGGCGCAGGGAAAGGTGGATGCCGCCATGGATACGCTTTACCGCGCCACCTGGACCAGCACCTACAATTCCGGGGCAAACGTCGCCATAGCCGGGCTTTATGCCGCTGACGGCAACTGGGAGATGGTCCTGGACAGGCTTGACGAGGCCCTTGCCTATAACGGAAGGAACTATCAGGCAATGAATTTCAAGGCTCTTGCGCTCAAGGCCCTGAACCGCCCCGCCGAGGCCCGGGCCCTGTTCCTGAAGGTGCTGGAAAAGGATCCCGTGAATGCAATGGCGATCAGGGAAACCGCGCCTGCTGCAGACTTCCGCACTTTCATGAGGGAGCAGCCCGAGAGCTATCTGGAGCTTGCCATCACCTATTGGCACTACGGGTTCAAGGACCAGGCCGTGGCTCTCCTTGAGGACATCGACGGCCGCGTGGCCTATCCGACGGTGAAACTCTATCTGGCATATCTGACCGGCAACGATAAGCTTTATGCCGAGGCCCTTGCCCTGCCCATCGGCTACTGCGCCCCGTTCAGGCTTGAGACCATCGACGTGCTCGCCGCCGCCAAGGCTGCCTGCCCTGAAAGCGAGCGTCCGTACTACTATCTTGGCAACCTCCTCTACAACATCCAGCCCGATGGCGCCATTGCCGAGTGGACCAGATGCGTGGAGATGAACCCGTCCGACGACCTTGCCTGGCGTAACCTCGGCTGGGCGGGCTGGCTCTATACCAAGGACTTTGCCAAGGCGGCCGAGTGCTATCGGAAGGCGATAGGGATCAACCCCGCCCCGCTTTATCTTGAGGAGTGCGACCAGGCCATGGAAGCGGCCAGGATTCCGGTGAAGGAGCGTTATGAGCTTCTCAAGAGCCATCATGATGTGGCCGTGAAGAGGTATTATCCGCTTGCACAGGAGGTGATCCTGGGTACTTACTGCGGCGATTACGATTATGCGCTGGACCTTCTGGACAAGTGCTATTTCCCTACCCGTGAAGGCGTTGCCAACTTCCATGACAACTTTGTGGACGCATGCGTCCTGGCCGCCCGCGCCAAAAGGGCGGAAGGGGACCTGGATGGGGCCATCGCGCTTTACAAGAAGGCCTTCACTTATCCGGAGAACCATCAGGTTTTCCTGGTTGACGAGCGTGCCACCCACGACGCCCAGATCAATTACGAGCTGGGACTCGCTTATGAGGAAAGAGGAAACCCCGACGAGGCCAGGAAGTACTATGAACTTGCCGCGGGTCAGGACTTCAACCTCAAAGGCAGCAAGGACTTCCGCTACTGGAGCGGTCTGGCGCTGAAGAAACTCGGCCGCAAAGCCGAGGCCAAGGCCATCTTCCGGAAGATGGTCCAGGACGGCAAGGATGCCGTGATAACCGAGTACATCAACTTCTACGGAGCCGAGGGAACCACCGGGGCCACCGTGGACGGAAAGAATTCGGCAGCGCATTACACCCGCGCGCTGGGAGAGCTCGGACTCGGCCACAAGGCCAGGGCGCATCGCCTTTTCAAAAAGGTCAAGGAATTGAAATACGATCATTTATGGGCAAACGAATTCTTGAAATAGCTATGGTAGGGGCCGCCGCAATCATTGCGGCGGCCTGCTGCTCCATGCAGCCGGAGCAGGAGTACCGTATCAGCTGGGACCGTTCATCGTTCAACTGCCTGACCGAGATGCCGATTCCGGCCGAAGGATACATAGAGCGGAACCTTTATTATCCCCGAATCAAGAGGGTGGCCGACGGAGGGCTTCTGCTCTCGTTCATGGACGACCATTACGGATGGAACGTGTTTACATGCCGGAGCGAGGATGACGGCCGCACCTGGGGGCCCGTCACCAAGGTAAGGGCCTGTCATCCGGGCGTTTCGACCCTTGGAGAAGACGAGGTGGTGTATGTCAATCCGGACTTCCTCCAACTTAGGGACGGACGGATAATGCTGGCCTGGCAGTGGCGGTACAGGAAGGGATACGGCGACCTCCCCAACACTAACATGAACTGCGGCATCGAGATAGCATTTTCCAATGACGGAGGCCGCACCTGGGGTGAGCCCCGCGAGGTATATCGCGGACGTTGCTGGGAGCCCGCCATGCTGGAACTGCCTTCCGGTGAGATACACATGTATCTGACTGACAGCCAGAAGATCGAGCAGAACATGTCCTGCCCCAAGACTTCCCTTATCCGTTCGTTCGACGGGGGAGAGACCTGGCAGGGGAAACCCTGCTGCACCTGGGAAGACGTGGAGGGTATATCCTACACGAGGGACAGCCGCTTCGGTTACGACGGCATGGCCACCGCAGTCCTGCTGGACGACGGCTCCATAGCCATGAGCATAGAAGTCTGGAGCGGGAAGTACGTCGTTGACCAGACCCCCGTGGTGGTTAAGACCCCTTCCAACTGGCACGACGTGGACCAGGAGACTCTGTTGAAGGACGGCGGTCCGGCCTATCCCCTCAAGAAGCAGGTAAACAAGGACATGGTGGGCTACGGTCCGTATATCGGAAGGCTTCCGGGCGGACAGGTCCTGGTACTCACCAACGGACAGTACAGGGGAGAGCAGGGAGTATGGGTCCTGGAAGGGGATGGTAAGGCCGACAATTTCACACACGGGACATCCCCGTTCCAGGGATATTGGGGCTCAATAGACTATATCGGCAACGGCAAGGTCATCGCCACCGGCACGGAACGCTATCGCGACACAGGGGAGCTTAGAGGCCGCGTAAACTATATAACCGGCCGTATCAATTACGGGAAGTGCCTGAAAAAGAACGATTTGCCCGAATTGCTGGCACCTGAAGCCTATGACCGTGACAATCCTGACAGCTGGTTCCTCGGATCCAGGGACTCGGTGAATGCAACCTTCTTCGACTTTGGCTGGTCGTCCCAGGGCTTTACCCTTCAGACACATCTTTACACCCCCAGGATATCGTCGTTCACCCTCGAGAATTCCGACGCTTCCGTGATCCAGATAGGCCGTGGGAAGGAGGTCTATAAGCTTGCCACCGGACCTTCCGGCGAGTGGAAACTGTTTGAATTGGAAAACTGTTCCTGGCATGAGACTGCCTCCGGCGAAACATCGGAAATAATTGTCACAGGGACTGTCAATGATGACGGTGATGCCGATACCGGCTTTGCCTCGTCCGTTACCGTTGCGTGGAAACTTCTTGGCGGAACACCACGTTCCGGAGAGGTCCTACGCATCCATCCCGCCCGCTGGATCAAGACCGCATCCAAGGAAAAGGCCGCCCGCCTGTGGGAGGAACCTCAGGGCGAGAATCCCGACCTCCCCTCCGACTGGCTTCCCGTTGTGTTGAAATAAACATTTCTGCCTCTGTTTTCGTCCGGGATGGCCGACCTGATCCGTCATGGCCGACCTGATCGGCCATCCCATGTCGTCGACCGTCCATATTTTTGCCCGTTTTCATGGACAGCAAGGGTAAAACGCACCAGTTGTCCATGTATTTGGCCGTTTTTATGGACGGCCGGGCGGTCAAAGGCTCCGGTCGCTGGTCCTCGGCTCTCGGCGAGATTCCCGGATAGGCCGGGAATTCCACTTTGGCCTGCAGAGGCTCCCTCCGCCTTCGTCTCGCCGCAGTAAAGCAATACCTTCCCTAGCTCATAACCCGTGGAGCGTAAATTCCTGAACTTCAGGAGTTTCCATATTCTTGCATGTTGCGTATCCATCATGCAAGAATATATAAAACACTACTGGATAATGACTTACGCTCCACAGCCATTGGTTTTTATTCTTAGGCCCCATACCCTTTCTCCCGGTGCCTCGGTTTGATTAATTAGATTCTTTGCGCTATCTTTGAAAGACAGTCATATACGTCTATGAAACGCCGCCTGTTTGCCTTGATTCTTCAACTCCTCGTCCTGTCCTTACCTGTTCATGGCCAGGAGCGGGTCTCATCGCACGATAATATCCTCCCGATGAACGCATGAAGGATATGAAAATGTGGCCGAGATATTAATTTTTTGATGCAAATTATTATTTTCGATTTGCTATGAAGAAATTGTTTTTGCTGATGCTCTTGCACCTGGTGGCATGCTGCACCCGTCCCGGAGTCGCCCAGGAAGAGTTCGGGACACTCTCAACCGGAGAAAAAGTCACGATGTTCACCGTTACCGCCCCTTCTGGAGCAGTGCTGAAACTGCTGGATTATGGAGCCAGGATTTATGGCATTGAGGTGCCGGACAGGAACGGGAAACTTGGCGACGTGATACAGGGCTTCTGCTCCCTTGACGACTTTGAGCATAAGGACAGGTTCATAGGCCCCGTCATCGGCCGGTACGGTAACCGCATCGACGGCTCGTCTTTCGTCATAGACGGCATCAGGTACGATGTTGAGCCAAACGAGGAATTCGACGGCTGCCCGGTCCAGTGCCATGGGGGCCCCATGGGATTCGACCGCTTTGTGTGGGAAGGTGAGGCCGTGACGGAGGAAGGCCGTAGGGGAGTCCGCTTCCATAGGCTCAGTCCCGACGGGGAACAGGGCTATCCCGGCAATATGGACTGCTATATAACCTATTGGCTTACAGATGACAACACTGTCCGCATAGAGTATTCGGCAACCACCGACAAGCCCACCGTGGTGAACCTTTCCAATCATGCCTATTTCAACCTCAAGGGCGGCGCCGGCGGGTATGTGATGGACCACCTGCTTCAGGTGGAGGCCGATACCTGCGTGCAGAACAACACCCATTTCTGCCCCGACCTCCTGCTTCCCGTGGAAGGTACCCCGTTTGATTTCAGGGAGCCCCACAGGGTGGACTATCGCCTTGACATGCCAAACCGTCATCTTGAGATAATGCACGGGATGTCGGCCTGCTGGGCTGTACGTGGATATGACGGGACGCTCCGCAAGGCCGCCCGTCTATACGACAGGAGTTCCGGAAGGGTGGTGGAGACCTGGACAACGGAACCGGCCCTCCTTACCTTTACCGGCAGGACGCTGAATGAATCCTATAAGGGAAAATACGGTCCCATCGAGAAATACGGAGCCATGCTGCTGGAAACCATACACTATCCCGACAGCCCCAACCAGCCCCGCTTCCCAACAACAATACTCCGCCCCGGTGAGACTTACTCATCCGTGACGGAGTACCGCTTCGGTGTTGAGCGCTGAGTGCGCCCGCCGGCGTTTAATTCCGCTTGATTTCCACCACCTGGAACGCCTCGATGACGTCACCGGGGTGGATGTCGCCGAACTTCTCGAGGGCGCAGCCGCATTCCATGCCTGCAATGACTTCCTTGGCGTCGTCCTTGCCCCTCTGGAGGGAGGCAAGGGAGCCGGTGTAGACCACGATGCCGTCCCTGATGAGGCGGACCTGGGCCTTGGCGGTGAGTTTCCCTTCCTTGACGAGGCAGCCGGCAACGGTTCCCACCTTGGAAATCTTGAAGGTCTGCTTGACCTCGGCGGTGGCGGTGACCTCTTCCTTGGTCTCCGGCTCGAGCATGCCCTCGATACCTTCCTTGACGTCGTTGATGGCGTCGTAGATGACGGAATAAAGGCGGATCTCAATGCCTTCCTTCTCGGCGGCCTTGCGGGCCTCGGTGGAAGGACGGACCTGGAAGCCGATTATAACGGCGTCGGACGCCTCGGCAAGCAGGATGTCGGACTCGGAGATGGCACCCACGGCCTTGTGGATCACGTTGACCCTCACCTGCTCGGTGGAGAGCTTGATGAGGGAGTCGGAAAGGGCCTCCACGGAGCCGTCCACGTCGCCCTTGACGATGACGTTGAGCTCCTTGAAGTTTCCGATGGCGATCCTTCGGCCGATTTCCTCGAGGGTGAGGTGCTTCTGGGTCTTGATTCCCTGGATGCGTATGAGCTGCTCCCTGCGCTGGGCGATGCTCTTGGCCTCGCGCTCGTCGGTCATGACATTGAATTTCTCACCTGCCGACGGAGCTCCGTTGAGTCCCAGCATGGAAACAGGGGTTGACGGACCGGCTTCCTTGACCTTCTGGCCGCGCTCGTTGTACATGGCCTTTACCCTTCCGTAGAAGCTGCCGCAGATGATGACGTCGCCCACGTGGACGGTTCCGTCCTGGACCAGCACCGTGGCCACGTAGCCGCGGCCCTTGTCCAGGGCAGACTCTATGACTGCGCCGCTTCCCAGCTTCTTGGGATTGGCCTTGAGTTCCAGCAGGTCGGTTTCCAGCAGGACCTTGTCCAGCAGCTTGTCTACGTTGATTCCCTTCTTGGCGGAAATCTCCTGGCACTGGTACTTGCCTCCCCAGTCCTCCACGAGGATGTTCATCTCGGAAAGCTGGCGGCGGATGGTGTCGGGATTGGCCCCCGGCTTGTCTATCTTGTTGATTGCAAACACCATGGGAACGCCGGCCGCCTGGGCATGGTTGATGGCCTCGACTGTCTGTGGCATCACGGCGTCGTCGGCCGCGACGATTATGATGGCGAGGTCGGTCATCTGGGCGCCTCGGGCACGCATTGCGGTGAAGGCCTCGTGACCCGGGGTGTCCAGGAAGGTGATGTGCCTGCCGTTCTTGAGGGTGACGTTGTATGCGCCGATGTGCTGGGTGATACCGCCCGCCTCACCTGCTATGACGTTGGTGTTGCGGATGTTGTCCAGCAGGGAGGTCTTGCCGTGGTCCACGTGACCCATTACGGTAATGATCGGCGGCCTCTCCACGAAGTCGGCCTCGTTCACCTGCTCGTCGGTCTCCTGGTTGATCTCCTCGGTGAGCTCGGCGGTGACGAATT
>JAFRXI010000044.1 GCA_017437755.1 Bacteroidales bacterium | reverse complement strand
GGGACGGTGTACTCGCCGCCCTGCTCGAAGGTGAGGGGCGTGGAGTTGGTCCAGGTGAAGTCCTTGCCGGCTACGGTGAAGTAGAGCGTCAGGGCGCCTGCGGCAAATGCCTCGGGAACCAGGATGGCCTCGGCCACGGCAAGCGCCGGCTTGGCGGCCTCCGTACCGGGCTCGTAGGAGCTCTGGAAAGGAATCACGGCCCCCTTGGATGCGCCATTCGGGATGCTTACCTCGCCGGTGAGCGGACTGAAGAAGAAGCTAGTATGGACACCGCTGAGCGCAAGGCCCGTTATCGGGCTTGCCTCCAGGCCCACGCCATTGTCGAAGTACTCCGGAGCCAGGGTGAGCTTGAAGTTCGCCTTGGCCAGGCCGTGCTTCAGGGTGACGGGCACAATGCCGTCATCTGTATCGGCAAAGGCAAGGGTGGTTTCCTTCATGGTAAGAAGGTCGGCCGCATTGAGCTTTTCCTGGCTGCCCTGGTCGGTCAGAAGGCCCATCGTGGCGCCGCTGGTGAAGAGGTCGTTTGTGACGGGGATATTGAAGTAGTCTGCGCCCAGCGCGCCATAGCTGGCGGCGGCATAGGTGATGGACGATTCCTCGTCCTTCCAAAGCAGGCGCTTGGAGGATGCTTTCCAGGTCTCTCCTTCCTTGACGATGGTGTCAAAGAAGCTGAACGCATTGTTGGGGCCCGTAACCTTCAGGTAGAACTGACCCAGGTCCGCGCTGGTCATACTGGCCTTGGTGTCGCCTTCCACCGTTACAGCGAAGCGCATCGGAGCGTCCTGCTCAGGCGCCGGGCTCTTCTCCTTGGTGCAGGAGAAGAGAACCAGGGCCGATGCTGCAAAAAGCATAAAAATATCAGTTTTCATGACTAATTCGTATCATAGGTAAACATTGGACGGGCGGATATGGTATAATTCAAGTTGTTGTGCCACCAGTCGGAGTCGTTTTGATAGTCAAGGCTCTTGGGTATATAGAACCATCCGTCGCTCGTTCCGTAATAACGATTCACGTTGATAGGAGCACATCCGGCCGCTTGCAGGTAGCTATTGACTTGGTTCAGCGCAGCCGTTGCTGTTGCCTGGCTCTGTCCCGTATTATCTTTATCTAACAATATTTGATTGTAGAGATAAATACTGTAAATCTCCCAATAACGGTCCCACAAGTCATTCATAGAATGATAATGGAATTTTCCTGCGGACACTTTGTAATTGTACAACTGAGATCCCGTCAGGTGACCCGGTTCATCCGAAGCCTTAAATACCACTCCCGGCCTCACGACACATCCGACCACAGTTACGCCGGTGGGCATAGTAGCATTGGGCTTATACACCTTACCGTTGCTGCCCACCTTGTCTCCAGCAACTGCATTCTGCAGATACGTCCCCGGATCGGCGGAGGTCAGCGTTACAGTAATCTGCTGGTTGGTAGCGGCGGAATAGTTGGTTCCGGCAGCGGCCGACACCGTGATGGTCACCGATCCGCCGTCCACATCCTTACGGGTAAGGGTGATGGT
>JAFRXI010000043.1 GCA_017437755.1 Bacteroidales bacterium | reverse complement strand
GATGATTTGGGATGAAGAAGATTAAGAAGGTTTTGAACGCCATTGGGCAGTTTTTCGGCTACCTTTTGAGGCCGCATTGGGGACATGAGTGGAGAGAAAAACAAGCGGCCTATGAGAGGATGTTGGATGAACAGGCGCAGCAAAAGCAGTCGTAAAGTACTGCAAAGGGGCTGGCGTGGATATGTATGTTAATTGATTGTAATTGATGAAGATACTTGTTACCGGCGCAAAGGGGTTCGTGGGCAAGAACCTGTGCGCACAATTGAAGAATATTCGGGACGGGAAGGCGCGTTGCTATGGCAATGTGGTTGTGGATGAGGTGTTTGAGTATGATTTGGATTCGACTCCGGAGGAGTTGGATGCTTGGTGCTCCCAGGCGGACTTCGTGTTCAACCTCGCGGGTGTGAATCGGCCGCAGAATGCTTCGGAGTTTATGGAGGGGAACTTTGGGTTTGCCTCTGTGTTGCTGGACACTTTGCGGAAGCACGGGAATGCGTGCCCGGTGATGCTCTCTTCGTCGCAGCAGGCGTCGCTGACTGGGCGGTTCGGGAATTCGGAGTACGGACGGTCGAAGAAGGCGGGGGAGGATTTGTTCCTTTCTTATGGTGCCGAGACGGGCTCGCGTGTGCTGGTGTATCGTTTCCCGAATCTCTTCGGCAAGTGGTGCCGGCCGAATTATAATTCTGCAGTGGCTACGTTCTGCAATGCGGTGGCAAACGACCTGCCGTACACGGTGAATGATCCGTCGGTGGAGCTGGAACTGCTCTATATCGACGACCTCGTGGACGAGATGATAGCCTGCCTCCGCGGCGAGGAACACCGCTGCGAGTTTGACGGGCTGGGAGTATTCCCCATGAAGGACGGCCGTTACTGCTATGTGCCAGTCACCCATCGTGCTACGCTTGGCGAGATTGTGAATCTGCTGGACAGTTTCGCCGCCCAGCCAAAGACCCTGATGATTCCGGAGATCCCTTCCGGCAGCTTTGCCAAGAAGCTGTATTCCACGTATCTGTCGTACCTGCCGGCTTCCAAGGTCGCCTTCCCGCTCAAGATGAACGTCGACGGGCGCGGCAGTTTCACCGAACTGGTGCATACACTTAATGCCGGACAGGTCTCGGTCAATATCAGCAAGCCCGGCATCACCAAGGGGCAGCACTGGCACAATACCAAGTGGGAGTTCTTCATCGTTGTGGCCGGACACGGACTCATCCAGGAGCGCAGGCTGGGCAGCGACGAGGTGATTGAATTCGAGGTCTCCGGCGACGATATCCAGTGTGTCCACATGCTTCCGGGCTATACCCACAACATTATCAATCTGTCTGATACAGAGAATCTTGTGACGGTGATGTACTGCAATGAGATATTCAACCCTGAAAAGCCCGATACGTATTTTGAACCTGTAAAATAAAGAATATGGCACAATTCAAGAATAACGGAAAGCTCAAGCTTCTGATCATAGTTGGAACCCGCCCGGAGATCATCCGCCTGGCGGCTGTGATCAACAAATGCCGCGAGTACTTCGACTGCCTTCTGGCTCACACCGGGCAGAACTATGACTACAACCTCAACGGGGTGTTTTTCAAGGATTTGAAGCTGGCCGACCCGGATGTGTACATGGATGCCGTGGGGGCCGACCTTGGCGAGACGATGGGCAACATCATCGCCAGGAGCTATCAGCTGATGGTTGAGGTGAAGCCCGACGCGGTGCTGGTGCTGGGCGATACGAACAGCTGCCTTTCAGTCATCGGCGCAAAGCGGCTGCACATTCCCATCTTCCACATGGAGGCGGGGAACCGCTGCAAGGACGAGTGCCTGCCGGAGGAGACCAACCGCCGCATCGTGGACATCATCAGCGACGTGAACATGGCTTACTCCGAGCACGCGCGCCGTTATCTTGCCGATACGGGCCTTCCCAAAGAGCGCACGTACGTGACGGGTTCGCCCATGGCGGAGGTGCTGCACAATAATTTGGCGGATATCGAGGCCTCCGATATTCACGCCCGGCTTGGTCTGGAAAAGGGCAGGTACATCCTTCTGAGCGCCCACCGCGAGGAGAACATCGACACCGAGAAGAATTTCCTGTCGCTGTTCACGGCTATCAACAAGATGGCCCAGAAGTACGATATGCCCATCCTTTACAGCTGCCATCCGCGGTCCCGCAAGAGACTGGAGGCTTCCGGCTTCAAGTTGGACCCTCGCGTCATCCAGCACGAGCCGCTCGGCTTCCACGACTATAACTGCTTGCAGATGAATGCTTTCTGCGTAGTGTCCGACAGTGGTACCCTGCCCGAGGAGAGTTCGTTCTTCACCTCCATCGGCCATCCGTTCCCGGCCGTATGCATCCGCACCAGCACCGAGCGTCCCGAGGCCCTGGACAAGGGCTGTTTCGTGCTCAGCGGCATCGACACCCAGGGGCTTCTGCAGAGCGTCGATGTGGCCGTCTCGCTCATCCGCGACGGCGCCCCCGGCATTCCCGTGCCCGACTATGTGGACGAAAACGTCTCCACCAAGGTCGTCCGCATAATCCAGAGCTATACCGGCGTCGTCGACAAAATGGTCTGGCGGAAGTTCTGAACTGCTTCGCCTGCTTCAATTTTGGATTTAATTCGCACTCGAATCAGGATATCATGGAATTGATATTTTGTCAGAGTTGCGGGATCCGCTCGGCGAGGAGATGATTGACTTTTGCGCCCAGTTCTGGAGGCAGTAGTCCCTAGATATACGCCAACTCTTTGCCTTCCAGGTATTTAGCCAGCAGGTCCCGGGTCCTTATCTTTACAAAGCAGGTGGCGGTGCCGTCGGTGCAGGCAAACCAGGGGGCTCCGGCGATGTCCGAGTCCATCACCAGATGTACTGACGAGGCCGACGGCAGCACTGCGCTCAGGATGGTGGTTGCGCCCACTTCCACGCCGGTGAGTTCCCATAGCTTTTGGGCCGATGCGAACGATACCCTGGGGATGCCCAGCGCCCCGCAGAAGTCGCGGGTGACGAAGGGCTTGCTGTCGGAGGTGACGTAGAGATAGAACTCCGTCTGCTGCCGGTTGCAAAGGAAGATGGTCTTGACGATATGCACCCCTATCTTTGCGTCGATGTTCCGGCAGTCCTCCATGGTTATGCCAGGGTCGGTATCCACGCGTTCAAACTGGATGCCCTTGGTCGCAAATGTCTCATATACAAGCCGTTGCAGCTCTGTTGCGAACTGCTTCGGGGGAGTGGATACGGGGTCGCTTACGTAAAACATGGCTTATTCGCTTAAAAACCCGCGGAGCTGCTCCACGGTATGGACGATCCGGTTCCCGGCGAGTTCGACGGCCGTGCGGTAACCCCAGCCGACCGCCAGGGCGTCGATGCCGCCGTTTGCCGCAGTACGCATATCGGTGGGGGAGTCGCCTACCATGATGGCATCTTCCGGGCCGATTCCGGCTTTTTCCAACACGTCCTGCACTATTTCCGGTTCCGGTTTCAGCGGATAGCCAGGCCGGTTTCCCAGGATGGCAACGAACTGAATATCAGGGAAAAACTCTTTGATCAGATGTTCCGTGCCCTCCTGAAATTTGTTGGATGCCACGGCCATCTTCACCCCTTTGGCCTGCAGTTCTGCAAGCAGTTCCCCCATCCCATCGTACGGCCGCGTGTGCACGTCTATGTGCGACTGGTAGAAAGACTTGAAATCCTTCAGCGCCGAGTCTATGAAGGCATCGTCGGCCTGCAGTGCCGAAGGAAGCGCCTGAATCACCAGGTTCCTCACCCCGTGCCCTACCATCTTCCGGTATTCCTGCATGCTGTGCAGCGGCAGTCCGCGCAGTTCCAGCGCATGGTTTACGGCCGCGCCAAGATCTTCAAGCGTGTCTATCAGGGTCCCGTCCAAATCCCATAGGATCAGTTTCTTAGGCTTGAACAGACGCCTGTATGCATCGGCCTTTTTCTGCAGCGGCAGGGGATAGGCCCGGGAGGTTGAGGGCATCCTCCAGAAGCGTATGCTGCGTTCGGGCCCGCCTGGCAGGGCGATATCCGTCCAGCAGCCGGGCAGGGTGATATCCGTCCAGCAGCCGGGCTTCGGTACCGCGCAGTTGAAGGTCGCCGCAACGATTTCCGTTGCTTTCTGTCCCGTTGTGACGATGGTATGGCATAGCGGGATCCGCCTCAGCAGCGCCGGTATGTCGGTGGGGGTGATTACCTCCAAGAAGGCGTCGGAAGCATTGTCCTTCAGGCGTTTAACCTCGCAGGCGGTGTCGTAGAAGGCAAGGCCCCGGGCGGTGCAGAATTGCCTGATTGCGGCTTCGTCAAAGCGCTTTTGGCCCGGGATGCAGAAATGGTCCTTGTCCCCGAAGTGGATGATGCCCAGGATGCGCCAGAAGTCGTTGATCCAGTTGGGGTAGTAGAAGGGCATGCACCAGCGATGCGGCTGCGGCGGGAAGCTCCCCAGGAACAGCATGCGCGCTCCCTCCGGCAGGAATGGCTCAAACGGATGCCGCTCTGGTGTCCCTCCCGGCGTGCCCTTTCCCTGAGGTTCGTGTGTCCTGCCCACCGGCGCGTTTCCCTGCGGTCGGGCCGCTACGGATTCCGCATCCTTTCCCTGCGGCTCGGCCTTTGGCGCCGTTCCCTGCCTCACGTGTGTGCCGTCCACCGGCGCGTTTCCCTGCGGTTGGGCCGCTACGGATTCCGCGCCCTTTCCCTGCGGCTCGGCCTTTGGCGACGTTCCATGCCTCACGTGTGTGCCGTCCACCGGCGCGTTTCCCTGCGGTTGGGCCGCTACGGATTCCGCATCCTTTCCCTGAGGCTCGGCCTTTGGCGCCGTTCCCTGCCTCACGTGTGTGCCGTCCACCGGCGCGTTTCCCTGCGGTTGGGCCGCTACGGATTCCGCGTCCTTTCCCTTCCGCTTGGGGCTAATGCTGCTGAGGTGTGCTTTCATAGTGTAAATATATGCTTTTTATGTGCTGTTTGCAAGGTATATGCTGGTGTTTCCTACTGCTGGACTCCGATTCATTGGCCCCATGACGGTCTTTTACTCCTTGGCAGACGTCCCGGTGCTTATAGGGGTCCATCGGTGTGGACCCCTATAAGCATTTTTGGCTGATAATGACGATACCCTGCATCTTGTATGTACCCCTATAAGCAGTCCCCAGCCTCACACACTACTCACAGCCCCGGCCAGACATTCCCCATCCTCACCCTTTACTCACAGGCTCCACGGCAGTCTCAGCCTCACCCGTTGCTGACACTCTCCACCAGACATTTCACGGCCTCACACACTACTCACAGCCCCGGCCAGACATTTCACGGCCTCACCCTTTACTCACAGGCTCCACGGCAGTCTCAGCCTCACCCGTTACTGACACTCTCCGCCAGACATTTCACGGCCTCACCCTTTACTCACAGGCTCTGCCAGGCAGCCTTAGCCTCACCCGTTGCTGACACTCTCCGCCAGACATTTTACAGCTTCACCCTTTACTCACAGGTTCTGCCATGCAGTCTCCGGACAGGCCTTTCAGATATCGGAGCCGTCGGGCATCCGGAAACTTCTCGATGGCGTATCGTAGCATGGTGCGTGGCATCTGCCGGTAGCGAGGTTCGGGCGCCCCTGCCGGAACTTTCTTCTGGGTCTCTCCCAGAGTCTCCTTCCGCTCCCCGCCCGGGACTTTCCCCACCACATCTTCCGGAGCCCCGTTCAGAGCCCCTCTCGTAACTCTCTTCCGCTCTCCACCCCGGACTTTCTGCAGCGCCCCGCCGGGAGCCTCCTGAAGCCATGCCTCCAGCGCGGCCTGGTCGCGTTTTCCGGCTTCGCGCAGGAGCCAGCCGACAGCTTTGTGGATGAGGTCGTGGGGATGATGCAGGAGGATATCGGCAATTGCAAAAGTGTCCTGCAGCTGCCCGTGGCGGATGAAAGTCATGGTTGAGACAATCCCGATACGCTGTTCCCAGATGGTCCGGCCGTTGCGGGCAAGTTCATACAGCAGGCTCCGGTCTTTGTCCAGCAGCCATTCCCCCAGCAGTGGATAGCAGCTGAGATCCACAAGGTCCCAGTTGTTTATGTAAGCGGTGTGTTCGAGGTAGAAGCCGACACACCGGCTCCGCAGCGATTCTTCACCCTGCCCGGACTGAGATGAAGCCTGCCCAGGTCGACAGTAACCCTGTCCGGACTGAACGGAAATCTGCCCAGACCGAAAGGGAGTCTGCCCGGACTGAACGGAAATCTGCCCAGACCGAAAGGAAGTTTGCCCTGACTGAACGGAACCCTGCCCGGACTGAGATGAAGCCGGCCCGGCCTGACAGGAAGTACCATCCTTGGTGACGGCGCGGTGTGAGGCCTTACTGGCGTGCCTGAATATCTCCACCAGCGAGAGCAGTGCGGCCAGACGCACCTCGTGGTATCCGCTGGTGATGCATTTTTCCAGCTCGGGGAATCCGGCATCCTGCCAATTGTGGGGAACCGTCGTCTTCCAGCATCGGCGCACAATCTCGCGCGTTACGGGGACCTTGATTCCCAGGAACTTATCCCCTTCGCCGTACTGGCCGGGGCCAGTCTTGAAGAATCGGCTCAGGCCCGGGACCTGCGACGGGTCAGCCGCCGCCAGCATGGCTTGATAAAGCGTCATTACAGTATTTGCCCGGCGGCGTTTTTGGTGTCCACCTTCTCGATGATGCGCTCAAGGAGGCCGTCCTCCGAGAAGATGAATGTGCGCCTGAGCGTGCCGTAGACCGTTTTTCCATACATCTTCTTTTCGCCCCACGCCCCGAAGGACTGAAGCATCTCCGTGGACGTGTCCGACAGAAGCCGGAAGGGGAGTTCATACCTGGCCCGGAAGCCGGTATGGGATTTGGCGCTGTCCTTGCTCACGCCTACCACGTTGTATCCGGCGGCGGTGAGTTCAGCGTAATTGTCCCGGAACGAGCATGCCTCGGCGGTGCATCCGGAAGTGTTGTCTTTGGGATAAAAATAAATGATGGTTTTCTTGCCTTTGCCGATAAAGTCTTCTGAACCAACCTCTTTGCCGTCCTGGTCCACGACCTTGAAGGCGGGCATCCTGTCTCCGATCTTGAGCATAGTATTCTCTCTTTTTTCCAAATGTAGCCATTTTCCCCGGAACGGCAAAACATGATGCTGACAAAGCCATTTGGGCCGAGCCTGCAGGTTGAATGCCCGCCGGAGAGGAGAAGTTTCTCTTTTAAAAAATCTCATTGAAAATTTTTTGGTCTTCAGCAGCAGAATATATATATTTGTTGAGCGCAGCCCGGCCGATGGCCTTTCTGCAACCGCCTAAGTGCTCATAGGGGTCCAAACAAACAGCAGGGTATAGTCAAAAAAGGCCTTAAATGCTTATACCCTGCAACAGATCTGGACCACTATAAGCACTCAGGTAAGTTCCCCGGCAGAAGCCGAAGCCCCCGGCGGAAGCACCCCGGCCCCGGCGGAAGCACCCCGGCCCCGGCCGAAGCCCCCCGGCGGAAGCACCCCGGCGGAAGCACCCCGGCCCCGGCAGAAGCACCCCGGCGGAAGCACCCCGACCCCGGCAGAAGCACCCCGGCGGAAGCACCCCGACCCCGGCGGAAACCGAAGCACGGTGGCCCCGGCAGAAGTTTAAACAGCCGGCCGAAACCGAATCACACCGGCGCGGCCGAGGTTTAAATCCGAAGCACCCCGGCCACTTTCCGGGCTGCAAATACAACATGGTATAACAATAGAAGGGATGGAGCGATGAGGAAGTATTATTTGGTGACCACGGAGCATCTGGAGGAGTCTTTGTGGTTCAGGGATGAGGAGGATTTTGCCACGGGAATGAACCATGTTGCCATTTAGGCCGCCCTTTCTCCTGCGGTTACCGTATTGGTTTTTATCCTGATGTCCAACCACGTGCATTTTGTATTGTACGGCTCCCGTGAAGACGTGGAGAGGTTTGTGAACGGATTTAAGGGACGTTATTCCCTATATTTGAGACGCAAGTATGGAACGAAGGAGTTTTTGAGGCGTAATGGCTTGGATATCAAGGCGATAGCAGAGGACGAGGCGGAGTCGTTGGAAAGGGCCATGGCATACGTGCAGATGAACTGCGTGGCGGCGAATATATGCCTGTATCCGGGCCAGTATCCGTGGGGTACGGGCAATTCGTTCTTCCAGGCCGCCGGCGGCGGGAAAACCGGACACAGGTCCCTCGGTGAACTTTCAGGCCGGGAAAGAATACGTCTTCTGCACAGTGGGAATGCCATTGCGTTACCGGATGAATGGATGCTGTCCGATGCCGGCTATGTCCTTCCTGAATCTTATATCGATGTGGAACTTGTGGAAACAACCTTCCGGTTTCCGAGGCGGATGCAGTTTTTCCTCAACAGCTCTTCCAAGGCCAGGAAACGCCTGGATGAGGAGAACCTGCCGGCATTCCGGGACCAGTTGATACTGAGTGCCTTGCCGGAACTCCTGCAAAGCCTGTTTCAGAAGCCCTCGTTCGGCGCCCTGTCGGTCAGCGAGCAGGCCGAGACCCTCCGGCAAATCCGATTCCGGTTCAGCGCCGGTGTGCATCAGACCGCCAGGGTGTGCGGGCTTACCTATGACCAGGCCGCACGGCTGCTGGATACGGCCTGACAGCTGGGTATAGATAAAATGCGCCCCCATTGTCAAAAGGCCGGTCCGACACTTGCCGGAAAGCGATTAACGGCGTATCTTTGTAACCGTTAAGAAAACTGAAAGGATGAAAAGGATACTGGTTACCGGCAGCGCCGGATTCATTGGCGCAAATCTGGTGAAACGACTCTTCAAGGACATGGGGGAGGGCCTCGTCGTGGGAGTGGACAACCTCAATGATTATTACGACCCGTCGCTGAAGGAGTATCGCCTGAGGGAGCTGGACAAGGCAAAGCCCGAGGGGATCGGGTACAGCTTCGTGAAGGGCAGCATCGCCGATAAGGAGCTGATAGACAGATTGTTCCGGGAGTATAAGTTTGACATGGTGGTCAACCTGGCGGCTCAGGCCGGGGTGCGCTACAGCATCGAGAACCCCGATGTCTATATCGAGAGCAACATAATCGGTTTCTACAATATCCTGGAGGCATGCCGGCACTATCCGGTGGAGCACCTGGTATACGCCTCAAGCTCAAGCGTCTACGGCGGCAACAAGAAGGTCCCGTTCAGCACCGACGACCGCGTGGACAACCCGGTGAGCCTTTACGCGGCCACCAAGAAGAGCAACGAGCTGATGGCGCACTGCTACAGCAAGCTCTATGACATCCCCAGCACCGGCCTCCGCTTTTTCACCGTCTATGGCCCCGCCGGCCGGCCCGACATGACATATTTCGGCTTCACCGACAAACTGCTCAGGGGCCAGACCATCCAGATTTACAACTACGGCAACTGCCGCCGCGACTTCACCTCCGTGGATGACATAGTGGAGGGCATCGTCAGGGTGATGGCCAGGGCCCCGGAGCGCAGGAAAGGGGAGGACGGCCTGCCGGTTCCGCCCTATGCTGTCTACAACATCGGCGGCGGCCAGCCGGAGAACCTGCTGGATTTTGTGAATATCCTTCAGGAGGAGCTGGTGAGGGCCGGCGTGCTGCCCCGGGACTACGATTTCGAGGCCCACAAGCAGTTGGTTCCCATGCAGCCCGGCGACGTCCCCACCACCTACGCCGACGCATCCGCCCTGGAGCGTGACTTTGGCTTCACTCCAAAAATAACGCTCCGCGAGGGCCTGAGGCACTTCGCGGAGTGGTATAAGGAGTATTACGGGCAGCGCCCCGCCTGACAGGGCCGTCAGAATTCGTATCCGTCGCCCAGGCGCGCTTCCACCACGTTGATCACATAGTCGCCGGTCTTTTCGCACTCGTTGACCAGGTCGGTGAAGACGGTACCGTTGTCGTAGCCGTAGGTGCGGTTGTCCAGATTGTTGGCGTTCATCTGCCTGAGGCTGTCGCGGCAGGCGTTAATCCTCGCTTCCAGCTCTTTGGACGGAGCGATGTCATGCACTTCCTTCCTGTCGTCCAGGACGATGTTCATCCGGCTCAGGCTTTCATCCACCAGGCCCATCATTCCCTTGAAGCCGTTGTCCTGGCTTTCCATGAAGACGATCTTGTTCTCCCTCTTCCGGCGCAGTATCCTCGCCAGGTTGTAGCAGCCGTCGCCGATGGATTCCAGCTCGCCTATCTGGCGGAGCATGCCGCGGATGGTGGCCTTGGTGTCGTCGGACAGATGGGCATCGCCCACGTCTCCGAGGTATTTCCCGATCTCGTTCTCCATCCTGTCGCTTATCTCCTCGTACTTCTGGATGCGTTCAAACAGCTTGTTGAAGGCCTGGTCGTCGTTGGTGTCGTACAGTTCATTGACCATCCCGAACATCCTCTGCATCCTTATCCCGAACTGGACAATCTCCTTCTGGGCCTGCAGGACGGAGATTTCAGGAGTCTTCATGATACCGCCGCGGATGTACTTGAGACGGAATTCATCCTCTTCCTCGCTCTTCTTGGGCTTGATTATGATGCAGACCAGCTTCTCTATCTGGGGGATGAACCAGATCAGCACAGAGGTGTTTATTACGTTGAAGGCGGTATGGAAGGTTGCCAGTGCAAAGGTGAGCCTGGCAGGATCCACGGCATCGGCGGAAGCGTCGATACCGACTATCCGGCAAACCATCCTCACAAAGGGGAAGAACACTATCAGCACCCAGATTACGCCGAATACATTGAACAGAAGGTGCGCCATGGCAGCCCTGCGGGCCTGCGTGTTGGCCGACATGGCGGCCAGGTTGGCGGTGAGGGTGGTACCGATGTTCTCGCCCATGACCAGCGCGATGCCCTGGAATATGGTGATGGTTCCGGTGGAACAGAGCACCATGGTGATGGCCATCAGCGCCGCCGATGACTGGGCGATGCAGGTCAGCACGGTTCCTATCAGCAGGAACAGCAGTATTGTCCAGTAGCTGCCGGAGTCGAAGGAAGAGAAGAAACTCACCACCTCCGGCTTGTTGGCAAGGTCCATTTCCACGCCTGTCTGCTTGAGTATCCCAAGCGCAAATAGCAGGAAGCTGAGTCCGAACAGGAAGTCGCCGATGTAGCGGTGCTTGCCTATCTGGATAAGTATGATTCCTATCAGGAAGGCCGGCCATACGAGGTTCGCGATGTTGAATGAGAACCCGGCCGACATGATCCATGCGCTGAGGGTGGTTCCGATGTTGGCACCCATGATAACCGAGATCGCCTGGGCCAGCGTAAGGAGGGCGGCGTTCACGAACGAAACCGTCATGACCGTGGTGGCGGCCGAGGACTGTACGGCAACGGTGACCAGGGCGCCTGTGGCTACGCCGGAAAAACGGTTGGTGGTCATGGCTCCCAGAAGGTGCCTGAGCTGGGGACCGGCCATTTTCTGGAGGGCTTCGCTCATGACCTTCATGCCATAAATCAGGAGGGCGATCGAGCCCAGGAGTTTCAAGGCAATCAGCATATGGATGGTAGGTAAATCTTCAATTATACAAATATAACTCTTAAATCCGGAATGTTATAATTTTTTCAATATCCCGTTTGCGGCACTTCGGGCGGTGGACCAGGCGGCCTGGAGGTTGAAACCGCCTGTAACTGCATCTATGTCAAGTGCTTCCCCGGCAAAGAACAGTCCCGGGACAGCCCTGGCCTGGAAGGTCGAGGTGTCTATGCAATCGAGCCCGACCCCTCCGGCGGTGACGAATTCGTCGCGGAACGGGGCCCTTCCGGCTATGGCGTAGGTGTCCGATACCAGGGCGTTTGCGATGCTCCGGACGCTCTTGGCGCCAAGTTCCCGGTTCCGTATGTCAGCCCTCACTCCCGCCCTGGAGAGGATATGCGTCCACAGCCTTCTGGACAGACCTTCCGGGGCAGTGGAGGTGGTGAGCCTGGAGGCAGAAAGACTGCTGACGGCTTCCGCCGCCTCTTCGTATGTTTTTGAAATCCAGTTTATTACCAGGTTGCCGCTGTATTTGCTCTGGCTCAGATGCCTTGCTGCGTACGATGACAGCCGGAGGATGGCCGGCCCGCTTACGCCCCAGTCGGTTACGAGCAGTTCGCCCCCTGCGCGGAACCTGGTGCCGGCGATCCCGACGGTTGCATCAGAGGCCACCGTTCCCATCAGCGAACGCAGGGAAGGATCTTCCACCTTCAGGGAGAAGAGCGAAGGACATGGCGGAACCAGGGTGATTCCTTCCGGCAGACCGGGCATGCTGCGTGTGCCGCCGATGGTGAGAAGTACGAGGTGGTGCCCGGCCTCGCTGCCGTCGGAGAACCGCAGGGTGAATCCGCCGCTACCGCATGCCTGGACCGAGGTGAGTCTTTTGCCGGTATGGATGGGGATGTCGCCCACGCCGTGAAGGAGGACCCTTACAATCTGCATGGCATCCATCGAGACGGGGAAAATGCACCCGTTCCGGAGTTCCTTCAGGGCCACGCCCCTTTCCCTGAACCATCTGCAGGTATCGTCGTGGCTGAAGGCTGCCAGGGCTCGTTTCATTGCCCGGAAGCCCCTGGGATAGACTTTTTCCAGGGATTCCACCCCCTGGAACGTGTTTGTGAGATTGCAGTGCCCGCCTCCGGTTACGGCCACTTTTGCAAGCGGCTTTCTGCCCGCCTCGTAAATATGGATGGAAAGCCCCCCGGGCATCATTTCACGCAGGGACGCTGCTGCAAAGCATCCCGCGGCTCCGGCTCCTATTATGGCGAGACTCGTCACGGGGCTATTTCTGGTACTTTGCGATCCGCTTCATGGTAAAGCGGATAACCCAGTCGGGCAAATGTTTGAGGAAGGGCTTGGCAATGTGGTTGACCGCTCCCGGCATGCAGGCCTTCCGGCCCTTGAAGAGCCTCCGGAGGGCCTTTTTGGCAAGCCTTTCGGGAGGTGTGTTGATCCCGAGCCTGACAGCCAGTTTCCGGAGGTCGGCATTCAGCCCGTAGAGGGTAGTATCCACCATTCCGGGAGTAACCGTCAGGACTTCAACCCCCTTTGGCCTGAGTTCAAACCTGAGCGATTTGGTAAAGTTGTAGATATATGCCTTGGAGGCGTTGTAGGTCTGGATTCCGGGGCAGACCATCCATGTGGAGAGCGACGACATGTTGAGGATGTAGCCGCTGCCGCGGGTGCAGAAATCCTGTCCGTAAAGGCGGCAGAGTTTTGTGAGGGTGATGACGTGGAGGCAGAGGAGCCCCTCGATCCTCTCCATCGACGTCCCTACGAACTCGTTGAAGAAGAAGGTTCCGGCGTTGTTTACCAGGACGTCGGGTTCCATGCCCCTGGATACGGTCCAGCCGTGCAGCCTTTCGGCAGCGTCGCGCTCCGAGAGGTCCATCGCCACGACCTCGGCCTTGACCCCGTACTGCGCGGTGATGTCCCTCGCGGCCTGGTTGAGGGAATCCTCGCTGCGGGCTACCAGGATCAGGTCCGACCCGTAGTCCCTTGCCAGCACCCTGGCGTATTCGAGCCCTATCCCGCGGCTCGCACCTGTAACTATCGACAGCATCCTATTTCCGCTTTGCGGCCTCCACTGAAGCGGCGGCGTCCTTCTCGGCCTTTTCTATCTCTTTCCGGAGGCGGCAGGGGAGCCCTTCCACGCATTCGTGGCACTTCATCTCCAGGGTGTACATCCTTGCCACACAGTAGTTTGAACGGCCGCAGCGGGAACGGTAGGACATGTCTTCCGACTCCTTCATGTGGTTCACGAAGGCGGGGTCATGGATCAGCACATGTGCCATCTGCATCAGCTGGAAGCCCTCGTTGAGCACCGTCTCGCAGTTCTCGCGGCTCTGGATTCCGCCTACGTATATGAGCGGAAGCTTGAGCTGTGCGCGGAACTTCCGGGCCATGTCCAGGAAGTAGAGTTCGCGGTAGGGGACGGTGGGGACCATCTGCCTGCCCACGAGGGCGAGCCCGGCCTTGAGCCACCAGAACTTCCACGGATTCATATAGTGGGCCATGGTCTTGAGCGGCATGGCGCCGCCGAGGATAAGCATGGGGGCCTTGCTCACGAAGCCGGCGGTGAGCACCAGTGCGTGCACCCCGTGGGCCTCGATGGCCTTGGCTACGGTGAGGCAGTCCTCCAGGGGCATTCCCTTGCGGAAGCCGTCCCACATGTTGGTCTTCACCACCACTGCCAT
The DNA here is from genome assembly GCA_017437755.1 of Bacteroidales bacterium. GTDB lineage: Bacteria > Bacteroidota > Bacteroidia > Bacteroidales > UBA932 > Cryptobacteroides. Next base: position 183,801 of record JAFRXI010000043.1, on the reverse strand, counting down.
GTCGTTGCCGGCATGGGCCATCACTTCGTCCAGGACCTCATGCATGAACCTCATGCGGTTCTCCAGCGGGCCGCCGTATTCGTCCTTCCGGTGATTAGTGTATGGGGAGAGGAACTGGGAAATGAGGTATCCGTGCCCGGCATGGATCTCCACGCAGTCAAACCCGCAGTCGCGGCAGAAGTCCACCGCCTCGCCAAAGTGGCGGACGATCTCCTTGATCTCGTCCTTGCGGAGGGCCCTGACGATGGTGGGGGAGTAGAGGTTGAATCCAGTTGACGCTCCCACCGGAATGCGGTATCCGCAGGTGTAGAAGTGGGTCATGTTGCCGCAGTGGCCCAGCTGGATGCTGGCCTTGGCCCCCTCGGCATGGATGCCGTCGGTAAGCTTCCGGAGGTCTTCCTTGATCTCGTCGTGGACATACAGCTGTCCGTCGAACGAAACCCCGGAACGGTCCACGGCGCAGTAGGCCACGGTGGTCATACCCACACCTCCGCGGGCGACGGAGGTATGGTAATCGTACAGCATCTGGCTGGGCTTGTTCCCGGGGCACATGTTCTCAAAGGCCGCGGAACGTATGGTCCTGTTCCTGAGTTCAATAGGACCAAGCTTGTATGGAGTGAAAAGTTCTGACATAAGGTTTATTTGTTTTGGAATTACCGTTCCCGGTTATCAGACTACGGACCTTCGGTCCTATCCCTCCCAGCCTGCGGCCGGGCCCCTCCCACTTACGCTGCGTGGGTGCAGACGGTCTTCTAACCGGGACGGTAATTCTATCAAGCGTTAATATATGAAGGGGAAAACCCTCTTGAGGTTCATGGTGGGGAATTCTTCGGAGAATTCCTTCTGGTAGCGGTGGTAGATTGAATTGGAACGGGGAACGAGGTTGGCTGCGGTGAACCATACGAAGACGGCCCCGGCCCAGCTCCAGGTGAGGATGGCCCAGCCGAGCCATTCCACTATCTCGCCAAAGTAGTTGGCCGAGGTGACGTAGTCGTACATGCCTCCGTGGGGAAGGTAGTGGCGGGTGTCGCCGGGAGCCCTGAGGTTCCTGATGATACGGTCGGACTGGCGGTTTATGAACATCCCGGCAAAGAAGAGCACGGTTCCCACGATGAACTGCCAGCTCCATAGCCATGATCCGGTGTAGAGGGCACCGTAGACAGGGTGGTCAGGGGCGATCCTGAACAGCCACTGTCCCTGGATGTACCCGTTGATGAGGTTGAACAGGATACTCATCGCCATGATGGCTATGGGCATCCTGGATTTTCCGCTCATCATCAGGGGAAATACGAATGACCTGTGGAAGTAGTGGAGCTCGAACATCAGGAAGAAGACCAGGTAGGGAATCTGGAATCTGACCTCGGAAGTAGCCCATAACCAGAGCATTACAAAGAATACCGGGCACTCCATTATTACCCATCCGACCTTGTTGGGGACGGTGGGGCCCCATTTGGAGGAAATCATCTTGCCGTATCCGGCGTCCACGAAATAGAGCGATACGAACACAACCACCCCGAGGATGGCCATGATAATGAGCAGGGTGTAGAAATCAGGCATGGATCAAAGCTTTTCAAGGCACTCCGCAACACTGCGCCGGATGTCTTCTGCCGAATACTCCCCGCGAACGAACGTCTTGCCGGTAATATGTTCGTAAAGTTCTATGTATCTGTCGGTTATGCTGCCAACGACCTCAGGTGTCATCTCGGGGACAACCTCTCCCTGACGCCCCTGGAAACCTCCGGCCATCAGCCATTCACGCACGAATTCCTTGGACAGTTGCCGCTGGCGCTCGCCCCTGGCAAGCCTTTCCTCGTAACCTTCGGCGTAGAAATACCGGGATGAGTCGGGGGTATGGACCTCGTCCATCAGGTAGATCACCCCGTCTTTCCTGCCGAATTCGTACTTGGTGTCAACCAGGATCAGCCCCCTTTGGGCGGCTATGGCGGTGCCGCGGGCGAATATCTCCCTGGTGTACTTTTCAAGAAGGGCATAATCTTCGGCCCCTACGATCCCCCTTGCGATTATCTCCTCGCGCGAGATGTCCTCGTCGTGACCTTCCGCCGCTTTGGTGGTGGGGGTTATGATGGGCTGTGGAAACTTCTGGTTTTCAACCATTCCGTCGGGCATGGGCACCCCGCAGATCTCCCTTTTACCGGCCTTGTACTCCCTCCAGGCGTGTCCGGTGAGGTAGCCGCGGATCACCATCTCCACCTTGAAGGGCTCGCACTTGTGGCCGATGGTGACCATCGGGTGGGGTACGGCTATCTTCCAGTTGGGGAGGATGTCGGAGCACAGGTCCAGGAAGTCCGATGCTATCATGTTGAGAATCTGCCCCTTGTAGGGGATTCCTTCAGGGAGGACCACATCGAATGCCGAGATCCTGTCGGTCACGGTCATTACCAGGTATCGGTCATCGATGTCGTATACGTCCCGGACCTTGCCGGTGTATTTCCCTCTCTGTCCCGGAAAATGGAAATCGGTTGAAGTGATTGCTTTCATGGTCAGAATTTACCGTCTTTATTGGCTTGTTCTATAGATGTGTATAGTTTTGTCGGGTATTTGCCGTTGAAGCAGGCAAGGCACAGGTCGCTCCGGCGTCCGGCCTCGAAAAGGGCTTGCTCGGACAGGAAGGCGAGCGAATCGGCCTCTATGGCGGCGCGGGCCTGTTCCAGGGTCCTGGAGGCGCAGAGAAGCTCCTCGTAGGAGGAGATGTCCACCCCGTAGAAGCACGGGTATTTTATCATCGGGCTGGCAATCCTGACGTGCACCTCGGTTGCGCCGGCTTCGCGCAGCATCCTGACTATCCTCAGCGAGGTGGTGCCGCGGACGATGGAGTCGTCGATCAGGGCCACCCTCTTTCCGCCCACGATGCTCTTTACGGGCGAGAGCTTCATCCTGACGTTCTTGTCCCTGAGGTCCTGTGACGGCATTATGAAGGTCCTGGCGATGTACTTGCTCTTGACCAGCCCCATCTCGTAGGGGATGCCGCTCGCTTCGGCATAGCCGAGGGCCGCGCTGAGGCTGGAATCGGGGACGCCCACCACGATGTCGGCGTCGGCGGGGGCCTCCTGGTGGAGGAGTTTCCCGGATTCCTTCCTGAAGGTGTGTACGTTGGTGCCCTCGATGTCGGTGTCAGGCCTGGAGAAATATATGAACTCCATGGCGCACATGGCATGGCGGAGATCGTCGGTGTAGCGGTTGGAACGGATGCCGTGCCTGTCCACGGTGACGATTTCCCCGGGTTCCAGGTCCCTTATCCAGGTTGCGCCTATGACATCGAATGCGCAGGTTTCGCTGCTTATGACGTATCCGTTCTTGTACCGGCCGATGGAAAGGGGCCTCAGGCCCAGTTTGTCACGGCAGGCATAGATCCGGTTGTTTGTCATTATCAGGAACGAAAAAGCGCCCTCCAGCATGTTCAGGGCCGCTTTTATGGCGTCTATCCTGGGTGCGTCGGGGGCGTGTGGACCTTTCTTGATGAGGTGTGCGAGTATCTCGCTGTCGGACGATGACTGGAACAGGCTGCCCTGGTTTTCCAGCATGGTGCGGAGTTCCGAGGAGTTGACCAGGTTGCCGTTGTGGGCGAGGGCGAAGTCTCCGCTGTTGTGCCTGAAAAGGAAGGGCTGGACATTCTCTATTCCGCCGCCTCCGGTTGTGGAGTACCTTACGTGGCCGATTGCGATGCTGCCCGGGAGTGACATGGTCTTTTCACCATTGAACACGTCCGACACCAGTCCAAGTCCTTTGACCCGTCTCAGGGTTCCGCCCTCGTCGGCTGCGACTATCCCGCATCCTTCCTGTCCCCTGTGCTGCAGGGCCTGCAGGCCGAAATAGGTTACGTCGGCAGCCCTGTGCACTCCCCATGCACCGAAAACGCCGCATTCTTCATGAAGTCCGGAAAGGATCTGCTGCATCACCAACTGTTTTGAACTACAAAGATAATTAATATTAAGGAATTATCAACTGACAAAGTGTCAGTATTTGCTTCTGGCAGGCATTTTGCTCCTTGCGGTGCGTCATGTTATGGGCACTGATAATATTTACGTTGCTTAGCTGGCTTTCCAAAAGGTCGGCCAAGTATAGAAAATTGAAATACTATGTCAAAGGCAAAAGAAGAGAAGAAAGGGAAGAACGTCGTGAACGAAGGGAATCCGGAACAGGAACCGGTGAAGGTGAAGGAGGAACCGAAGGTGGATCCCACCAAGGAACTCCGGGAGAAGATTGATTCCCTCAAAGGGGATTATCTCCGGCTCATGGCCGAGTTCGACACGTTCCGCCGCCGCAGCGCGGAAGATCGTCTCGCCCTTGTAAGTTCAGCTTCGGCCGAAACCATAAAGGGCCTTCTTCCGGTCCTGGACGATTGCGAAATCGCCCTTACCCAGCTCAGGAATTCCACCGACAGCGATGCTGCAAAAGAGGGTACTGAGTTGATATACAATAAGTTGATGTCATACCTGAAAACCAAGGGCCTGGAGGTGATCGACGCCAAGGGAAAACCCTTCGACACCGAATTCCACGAGGCGGTGACCATGTTCCCGGCTCCGTCCGAGGACCTGAAGGGCAAGGTGATAGACGTTGCCCAGACCGGTTATACCCTCGGCGGAAAGGTCCTCAGGTACGCCAAAGTCATAGTGGGAGCATAATCCTATGGCACAGAAAAGAGATTACTACGAGGTCCTTGGCGTTGGAAAGAACGCCACTACCGATGAGATAAAGGCGGCTTACCGGAAGCTCGCCCTCAAGTGGCATCCCGACCGCTGGGTAAGCGGGACCGACGCCGAGAAGAAGACCGCCGAGGAGAATTTCAAGGAGGCGGCCGAGGCGTATGCGGTCCTGAGCGACGCTGACAAAAAGGCAAAGTACGACCAGTTTGGATTTGCCGGAGTGGACGGTCAGCCCGGACCTGATTTCAGCGGCGGTTTCGGCAACCTCAACGACATCCTCAACGACCTCTTTGGAGGCGGATTCGGCGGGTTTGGCGGATTCGGCGGGTTCGGAAACGGATTCGGAGGCTTTGGCGGTGGCCAGAGCCAGCAGCAGAAAGTATTCAGGGGCAGGGACATACGTACCCGGGTGAAGCTTACCCTGGAGGAAATCTACCACGGCTGCGAGAAGGAGCTTTCCCTCGAGAGGAACCGTCCGTGCGCCGACTGCAACGGCCGCGGCGCCAGGAGTTCCTCCGACATCAAGACCTGTCCCACCTGCAAGGGCTCCGGTCAGGTCCAGCGGGTTACAAACACCCTTTTCGGACAGGCCAGGACCTACTCCACATGCCCGCAGTGCAACGGCGCCGGCCAGGTCGTGACCAATCCATGCCGCCGGTGCAACGGTACCGGACTGGAGCGCAAGCGCGAGACCGTAAAGGTCAAGATTCCCGCCGGAGTCGAGGACGGAATGCAGCTCACCATCAGGGGAGAAGGCCATTCGGCCCCCCAGGGCGGCATGAACGGCGACCTGCTTGTAATCATCGAGGAGCAGCCGCATGCCTCTCTCAAGCGAGACGGCAACAACCTCTTCTATACCAAGATCATATCTGTGATGGACGCCATGCTTGGAACCGAGATTTCCGTGCCCTGCCTGGACGGCAACTACAAGGTCAAGCTGGATGCCGGCACGCAGTCAGGGACCATCGTCAAGCTCAGGGGCAGGGGACTGCCTTCCGTGAGCGGATACGGCAACGGCACCGGCGACCTGTACGTCAAGATACTGGTCTGGATTCCCCGACGCCTTTCGCGCAGCGAGAAGGCGGCCATGGAGCAAATGAAACAGAGCGGGTCCTTTACCCCGGATCTGTCCCGGGAGGACCGCGCCCTGTTCGATAAAGAGAAGAATATCTTCTAACCGTGCTCCCCGTCCATTTTTCTGGGACGGGGAACACGTTTTAGCGGGGTTTTCGTGCTGCCAGTCCATCCGGATGGGACGGGGAGCACGTTTGGCTTAAAAAAGCGCTTGCAATTGAACAGAGAATCGCATATCTTTGATACATAAATGATATGTGAGAGAGATATGAAGCGTTTTCTTGTTTCCACCGAACACCTTGAAGACAAGCTCTGGTTCAGGGATGACGATGATTTCAAAGTCGGGATGAATTTTGTTGCACTATGCGCTTTTAAAGCAGGAGTGCGAATCATCGCATTTATACTGATGTCAAACCACGTTCACTTTGTCCTTGAGGGCACGGAAGAAGCCGTGCTGAAGTTCATTAATCTGTTCAAGTCTATGTACAGCAGGTATTTGACATGTCGGTATAAGGCAGTTGAGACCCTGCGAAGCAATGGCGTTGACATAAGGGAGATTTCAAATGAAGGCGAATCCCTTGAACGTACTGTCGCATATGTTGTCATGAACCCCGTTGCTGCAAACATTTGCTTTCATCCCTCAATGTACTCTTGGGGGTCAGGGGCATGTTACTTCAATCCAACTGCTGAAAAAGGGAAAAGCATATCTGAACTTTCCCTTCGGGCCCGCCAGCGCATATTACACTCAAGATGCGCTCTCGATGAACACTATTTGATAGGTCGTGAAGGCTATATCCTTCCTATATCATATATTCTAGTCGATAGAGTGGAGGCTCTCTACCGGACTCCGAATCGTTTCATTTTTTTCCTGAACTCATCTTCCAGAGCAAAGATCCGCCTGGAAGGAGACGCCCTGCCGTCTTTCAGGGATCAAATCATACTCGCTGCGGTTCAGGATATTTGCCAATCCCTGTTCAGAAAAAGTGAGTTGAATGAACTTGACGAGCTGCAGAAGCCTGTTCTGATGAAGGAACTCCGAAGGCGTTTCAGCGCAGATACAGCGCAATTGGCACGGGTGACAGGAATGTCTTACGCAAATATCGCAAAGATGTTGGATTGCATCTAAAAGCATGCTCCCCGTCCATTTTTCTGGGACGGGGAACACGTTTTAGCGGGATTTTCGTGCTGCCAGTCCATCCTGATGGGACGGGGAGCACGGTTGGGGAGTACACCCTGCCGGGGAAGGCGGCGAAGGGCGTCTAAAAGCCTACTGAGTGGTGACGCGCTTCTCGCTGGGAATGAGGAGTGCGCACAGGACTACGCCTATCAGGGCTCCGATGGCCACGGAAAGCATTGCGGCGTCCCAGGAGGAGCCGTTGGCGATGCCGCCCACCACTATCTTCGAGCAGACGGCATCACCAAGCAGATATCCGAACAGTCCCACGAATCCGGCTGCGGTGCCGGCTGCGTTCTTGGGTACCAGGTTTAGGGCCTGGACGCCAGTAAGCGCAACCGGACCGTAGATGAAGAATCCGATGAGGCAAAGCGCAACGTAAACGAGCACCTTCTGGGCGGCGGGACCCACGGAAAGGATTCCTGCGCCCACCATCCAGTAGATAAGTACGCCTATGCCGCAGAGGAACATGCAGATGACGTTCATCGGGGCGCAGCGGCCTTTGAAGAACTTGGAAGTAGCCCATCCACAGGCGATTGTACCTACGGCGCCCACGATATTGTGGACGGAGAAAGCAATCTTGCTCTCCGCCGCGGTCATGATTCCCTTTGCCTGGAGATAGGTAGGCGCCCAGTCTCCGATACCGTAACGGACCATGTAAACCGCCACGTTGGATATGGCGACCACCCAGAGGAGTTTGTTCTTGAGGACGTAATCCACGAAAAGGACCTTGAACGGGAGCTTCTCTCCGGCGGTGCCCTTGGACTTCACCCCGCTGTGGTCATTCCTCCAGTCTCCCACGGCGGGAAGGCCGCATGATTCCGGAGTATCGCGTATAGCCCACCAGCAGAACAGGGCTATCGCCATGGCCACGACGGCAGGGAATACGAAGTTTCCCTTCCAGGTCTGGGCAATACCCATATCGGCTGCCAGGGCAACGCCTGCGATGGCGAGGAAGCCCAGTGAGAACGAACCGATGGTATGGGATACATTCCAGATACTCATCTTGAAGCTTCGTTCATTCTGGCTGAACCAGTGTGCCATAATGCGCCCGCAGGGGGGCCATCCAAAGCCGCTCAGCCACCCCACTATCAGCATCAGGACAAATATTATCACCGTATTCAGCGCCGTGTTGGTCCCGAACGGAATCAGGCCCACGGACATCATCACCAAGGCGGAAAGGACCAGTCCTACCACAAGGAATTTCCTTGCGTCGGAACGGTCCGATACACTGCCCATTACGAATTTGCTGAATGCATATGCGATGGAGACCGCCGACATTGCGAGGCCGACCTTTCCCGCGTCCAGTATCCCGTCATTGATCATGTCGGGAGCGGCGAGGGAAAGGTTCTTCCTCACAAGGTAATACGCAGCATAACCGAGGAATGCCCCCAGGAATACTTTCAGGCGCATCGCCTTGTATTCTTTATCTACTTTTTCGGCCGGAATTTGCGCCTTCGGTTTGGGCGGATCTAAAAAACGAGCCATTTATGCAGTTGCTTTAAAGACTTATGAATTATTCCGTTACTACTTCAAAGACAGGGGAGGTGCCTTCGGCCCCCGCTATGCGGCAGGTGCCCCCGTTGGGTGCGGGAAGTATGGCGTTCCCTGCAGTATAGTCGGCCATGCATGTGTACCGGAACTGCATGTTGTCGCAGTCTGCGGCAAGCGTCCAGGTAAAGTCCACCAGGGTGTTCGAGCTCGCCGTAGTGGGCTCGAAGTTGTACTGGAATGTCTGGTGTGCCTCTCCTTCACCCACTTCGCCGTCCTTGAGTGCGCTTACCGGTTGCCATGCGGCCCCATCCCAGTATTCCAGTTTCCAGTACTTGTGCCCGGTTGCTGAAATCCTGGTTATGAACTTGATATGGACCTTTGTCCCGGCCTTGTAGGTATAACCGTCGGAAGCCTCGAACAGCCAGTAGTCTCCGGGCCATGCGCCGTAGACAAAGGGATGCCCTGTGCCACCTACAAGCCTGGCGGCCTTGCCTTCGGTATCTATGGCGGTCTTGTCAACCTGGAAGTAGCGGATCTTTCCGCCCGGTTTTACGTTGGAGTTCACGTAAAGGCCTCCGTCGCCGGCCTCCTTTACATTCACCGCCGTGGTTCCTCCGAAGGTTGCGGCGTATCCGGTTTCGGAATCCGCCATTGCCGCGGCACTGAACAGCCATTCGGCATGGAGAGGCTCATGGGGCTTCTCGATGGTTATCTTCACGCAGTTGTTGTTGGCTGCGGCTCCGGACCAGCGGTGGGTTCCTCCGTTGGGGGCGGTAAGGGCCGCGTTGCCGCAGGTCCAGTTGGCGGCGCAGGTGAAGCGGATCTTCAGGGTACCCTTGGCAACGGCACCTGTGAGTGAGAACGATTCGGATACTGTCTGGTCGGAAGAGGTAATAATGTTGGTGTACTTGCCGGAAGTGCCCGATTCGGTCTCGGTCTGGAGTTCCTTGACAGGAGTCCAGGTTGTTCCGTCAACAGACCATTCCATCCTCCAGTACTTCATTCCGGAGGCGGATGACCTGGAAAGGCCGGAGAAGTTCACCACGGTGCCGGCGGGAACGTCGGAGACGGGGATGCTGAACTCCCAGTAATCGCCCGGCCAGACACCCGTGACGTAAGGCTGGCCGGTACCTCCGATTAGCTGTGATTTCTTATTCTCGGTGTCGGCGGCTACGTTTTCAGGCAGGCTGTACCATGAGAGGGTTCCCTTGCCGGCGATATTGGCGTCAAAGGCGTTGTCCTTCTCGAAGGAATCCTTGTAGGCGCCCATCAGGTCAGCTGCGAATCCCCACTGGATGAGGTCGTTGTTGTCAGGAGCCTCTTCATAGGCCTGGTTGAAGATAACCACGGCCTCGATATTCTTCTCGGTGTTGAAGAAGCGTACGGTGCCGGTTCGCCCGGCTCCGGAGTCGTTGGCCTGGTAGGTGGCGGCGTATGTGGTCCATTCAACCATGGCCTTGGTGCCAAGATTCTCCAGGGTGATCCACGGAACATCGGAGACAGCCTCGAATTCCACGTTGGCCTGGACCTTGATGTTGGTGGTGCCGCCGTCGGCCTTTGCATTGACCGAGTTCCCGGAAGATATGCTGATGAAGGGGTCAAGTTCCTGGCCTGCAGCACTCTGGATCACGGAGATAACCTTGCGGGTAACTCCGGCAAGGATGGTGATGGTTCCCTCGCGGGTTTCGGAAAGGGTGCTGTCGTCGCAGGATACCTTCACTGCGGTTTCCTCGTCGGCAACTCCCGTGGCGCCCTCGTCAACATGCAGCCAGGGGACGTCCACCGAAACGGTGAAATCGTCGGAAGCGGTAACGCTGAAAGAGGCCGGCGCCTTGGGTGCGCCCTCGAATACTATGAAGTCCTTGTCGAGGCCGGAGACGGCGATGTCGGCATAGGATATCTCACCGCCTGATGCCACGCACGTGATGGAAGCGTCGCAGCCTTTGTCGCCGCCGGAATTGTCCAGACGGGCCGATGCCGTGGTGGGTTTTGCCATCCTGGCGCCGCTGGAGGCTATTACGTTGGAGACCGCCATGAAGCGGAATGCCACCTCGGGCGAGGTGGTCTCGTAACGGACTACCTGCGAGATTATCTTGTTGTATTCGTCGCCGGAGCCGCCGGGGGCCATGTCGTGGGTGTAGGTTATGGTTTCGGCAGGCCAGACATCATCGGCAGCAATCTCGGTGGTCAGGGGAGTGCCGGCTATCTTCCATTCTCCGCCGTCGAGGTATTCCAGCCTCCAGTGCCTGATTCCGCTTCCGGAGATACGGCCCTCGAACTGAAGCTTGATCAGCGATCCGGCCGAGACGGCTACAGGAACGGAGAATAGATAGTAATCACCTGGCCATGCGCCGTTGACACGCGCGTTGCCGCCTGAGCAGTCGGTGGTGGATGCCGCCCTGTCAAGGCCGGGAACGTCCGCCCTCACGAAGGTGATGGTGCCGGTACCCACGTTGGAAAGTACTGTGGGGACTGCGTTTGCGGCCGAGGCCCACTTGGGATAACCATCGTTTCCGGCGTTTGAAGGCCACTGTACGGGGAATCCGGAAACCTCCACGTCAACTCCGTACTGGGTGATGGGGATTTCCTTTTTCAGGTCATCGTGCCCTTCCACATTGATGAACAGGGTGGCTCCGCGGATCGAACCGTCGGAGTTGTCGCCGAAGTGGAACTTCAGGGTCTGCTTGAATTCACCTTCGGCAAGTTCCGTACGGTCTTCTATCCATTCCTCGATTGCAGGGGATGCGAAATCCTCGTTAGGAACTAGGGAGTATGTCCATGGAACGTTGGAAGTGACTGTCACCGAGGCGTTTCCGCCTTCTTTGTTGACTTCCACCTTGGCCGACCCCAGTTTGAGGAAATCAGCCGCCGCGGCCTGTGTCACGATGATGTCACCGCCAATCTCGATATCCTTGGCACCGTCGTTGAGGACCATCTTGTAGATGACCTGGCGGGAGTCGCTCTGGCTGTTGTTCCGCTCCACCAGGAAGCAGAAGTTCCCGTCGTCGTCGCCATGGTCGGGGAAGGGATGTATCCACTCGGGCTCTTCTCCCACCGGAACCAGTTTCCAGCTGCAGTTGGAACGCACCGTGAACTTGGTGGCCTTGAGGACCTCGTTGTTATTGTTGGCGGCGGTAGAGTACTGGAAATAGGCCAGGTCCATGAGATACTCAAGGCTCTGTCCGAGTTCAAGAACGGCAGCGTCGGAATCGTCGGTCACCTTCAGCGAAGGAGACGGCTCGATCTCTGTCCGCTGGCAGGCCAGTATGGCCGCGGCAGACAATATTGAGAGAGCGATTCTGTATAATGATCTTTTCATTTCGCTACTAGTTTACAGGGTTATTGGGGCTTGTACTGGGGATGTGGATTCCGGCTCGAGCCGTGATTCTTCTTGTAACTCCAGTCAAGGGCCAGATGCATGTCGTTTTTGCCTCCCATCCTCTGGAGGGCGGCAGCCACGTTCTTGCCGTTTGAGGATTCTGTGTAGTTGGGGTAGCCGAACCTGGTGGGGAGTTCAAAGCCGTTGGCCTCGGTTCCGTCGCCGATGGTCAGCACCGGGTACTCATAATGCCTCCAGTGGGTGTAAGGCTCGAATCCGCCTACCCAGTACAGCGACAGCCACTTCTGCGAAAGCACGAGTTCCTCGGCGCTCTTGTACAGCCCGGTGCCCTCCACGGCCTTGTCGTAGGACGCGAGGTCGGAAGCGAGGAATTCGTTTATCGCCGCGGCGTTGATCTCGCGGTACTTCTTGTTGTAGGTGATGTAGGGAGCCCACTTCTGGATGTTGGCGGTTACGGCAGCCTCGTAGAGGGCCTTTGCAGTCTGGCCGGGAACTGTCAGTTTCCCTGCCAGGATGCCTTCGGCCTCGATGAAGAGGATTTCCGACCAGTCCATGAGGAAGGAATCCATGGCATCCCTCCAGAGGACCCTCTCGTTCATCTGGGCAGGCTTCTTGGCCTTCTCGTTGGAGATTTCGGTGAGGAGGCAGCCGGCCACGGCACCCGTCCACTTGCCGCCTTTCTGGGAGGCGAAGATCACAAGGCGCGGGTCCTGATAGATGTCGTTCCCGTCTTCGTTCTGGATGTTCATCATCTTGATCATCTGCTCCGTCATGCTGTAGGCGTCGAAGAACGAAGCCACGGCCGTGGGACCCATCGACGACTTGTAGGGATCCACTTCCTGGAAGGGGACCTTGGCGTTGTCGGAATTGGACGTGAACACCGGATAGGTTGCAGGGGAGTCGATCATCTTCTGGATTTCTCCCCAATAGGATTCGTTGATGCCTGTCTCAAGGCAGAGTATCCTCATTCTCAGGGAGTTGGCAAACTTTATCCACTTTGCTGGAGCTCCGCCGTAAACGGGGTCGATGGCCGCGTTCACTGGTGCGGATGCCGTGGCGAGGATTGCCGTTGCGGCATCCAGGTCTCCAACCATGGAGTTTAGGACGTCTTCCTGGGAATCGAAAACCGGGGTGAGGATGTTCTTGTAGGCCTCCTTGTAGGGAATGTCTCCGAATACAGTGGTGAGGGTATAGAGCGTCTGCACCTTGAGGATGAGCCCGACCGCTTCATAGAAAGGACTTTCCTTTCCCTCGGTCCTGGCGAGGTCGATCATGTGCTGGGCGTCGGAGCCGAACCTGGCGTAGGTGTCCCAGATAGAGGTCCAGTTGCCGGTGGACAGGGTGTAATATGTTGCCAGATAGCGCACTGCACCATCCACATAGCATGTGTACTGGATGAGGTTGTTGGTCCAGTATCCGGCGTTCTCCTGGTATTTTCCGCCGATCCCGTAGATAAGGGGCTCGAACATGTTCTGCGCCTGGATGTCGCCGTACGTGATCCTGTTCGGGTTGTGGTTTATCTGCTCAAAGTTTTTTGTGCAGGAAGCCGCCCCGACAAGGCAGAGGGCTGCAAAGGCAGCCAGATACTTCATTGCTTTCATACTAGAATCTTACTTTGAGGTTGATACCATAGCTCCTGTTCATCGGGAAGGAACCGGTCTCGAGGCCCCTCTTGATGGTTGAGCCGTCGATGGTTCCGCAGTCCGGATCGAAGAATGGATATTTGGAAACGCAGAATAGGTTGGTGGCGTATGCGGCCACGCTTATCCCCTGGAGGATCCTGGTCTTGGCGATCAGGGTCTTGGGGAAGTTGTATTCCACCCTCAGTTCCTTCATCTTGAGGTAGGAGGTGTCGTAGCAGTACTCGTCCAGGCAGTAGCGGTTTGCCTTGTAGGTATTGTAATACTTATATATGTCTGAACAGAGCGTCTGGTTCTTCTGGTAGGTGACGTTGCCTTCGGTATCCTTTATCTCGTTGACACCCGGGGCCACGATGCTGTCGTAACGTCCCTCCAGGGTGTTCTTGAGTTTTCCCTGATAGCCAAGGATACCGGCGCTGACGGAGTAGGTCATGCCGCCTATCTGGGCGGAGAAGGCCGCGCTCACGGTCAGGTCTTTCCAGCGGAATGAGGTTGCCAAGCCGCCCACCCAGTCGGGATTGGCGTTGCCGTAGTACCTGAACTCGCCGGAATCCTGCGGAAGGCCGCTGGCTGCGTCGAGGAGCATGGCTCCGGAGCAGTCGACCTGGTTGCCGTTCTCGTCCAGGTAGAAGGCTCCTTCGGGTGCCCTCCTGTAGACTTCCTTGGCCCAGATCTCACCCATCCGCTTGCCCACGTAGTCGAGGACCTGGAAGCGGCCGCCGATTCCGGTGGAGTAGTTCTCCTGATGGGGATTCTCGTTGTCCCAGCCGTCGTACATCCTCTTGAGCACGCCCACGTTGCGGGCGGCGTTTGCGCTTATCTCCCAGGTGATGTCACGGGTCTTGACGGGTACGAAGTTCACGCTGAGTTCTATACCGCGGTTCCGGATGAGACCGATGTTCTGGGTATAGTACTTGGCGCCGGTGATATAGTCGTAGGGGACGTCGTATATCTGGTTGGTGATGTCGCTCTGGTAGATGGCGGCGTCGATGCCGATGCGGTTCTTGAGGAACTTGACCTCGAGTCCCAGCTCGGTGGTGTTCACGTTCTCCGGTGCAAGGTCGATCTTGGGCATGGTGGCGCCCACGCGGTAACCACCGGCGAAGTTGGTGGTGGTGTAGTTATAGTCCAGCGAGTAGGGTGAGGTGTCCTTACCCACATTGGCCCAGGAGGCCCTCAGCTTGAGGAAGCTCACCCACGGCAGGTTGTCCTTGAAGTTGAAGAGCTTGTCCAGGATGAGGGAACCGCTCACCGAAGGATAGAAGTACGACCAGTAGCCGCGTGCGAGGGTGGATGACCAGTCGTTGCGGAAGGTGACGTCGAGGTATGCCCAGTCTTCCCATCCCAGCGAGACGAGCCCGTAGATGGAGTTGACCACCTTGTTGGAACGGCTGGTGGAAACATCGGGAATGGTGCCGGCAGGGTAGTTGGATGTCATGTACAGGCCCTCGATGTCAAGCTTGTCGATGGTATACTTGAAATTGTTGGCGTTGTACGTCATGTTGTTTCCGCCGAGGCCCGCAGTCAGGGTAAGCCTCTCGTCGAAGAAGGCGTCGGTGTACTTGAGCATCCAGTTGGTGTTGAACTCGCAGATGTTGATGGTCTGCTCCCTGTACCAGCCCTGGAGGAACTTGTAGGAGTACCAGGGCTTGCGCTGGGTACGGAACTGGTGGTCGAGGTCCATACCGGACTTGAGCTCGAACGTGAGCTTCTCCTTCCAGAGGTTGACCGTGACGCCGATGTTGCCGAACACGCGGTCCTTGTCCATGGAGTTGGTCATCTCGTACAGGGTCCTGTAGGGATTGTATGCAACTCCGTCGGAACGGTTGGCGAAGAGATTGCCGCCCGCCAATACCTCGGGAGTCAGGCGGCCGCCGAAATACTCGTCCCTGTAGTTCTGCATGCTGTCGTTGTTGCGCATCCACTGGAGGATGTACATGATGGAGTTGTTGTTGTATGCACTGGACGGCATGTTGTCCGAGTCGGTCCGGTAATAGTTGACCTTGGCGGTGAGCTTGAGGGTCTTGTTGAGCTTTGAATTGACCGAGAAGCTGAATGTCTGCTTGGTGTACCCGGTGTTGGGGAGGATCCACTTGTTCCGGCTGTCCTTTACGGAGAATCGGACGCTGGTGCCCTTTCCGGTATTGCCCTCTATGGTAAGGACGTTGTCAAAGGTGTAACCGGTCTGGAATATGCCGGTGAACCAGTCGTCGCGGTACTGCCAGGGGGTCTTTTCGCCCATGAGGGTGTCCCAGTTCATGCCCACGTACTGGTAGCGCATCTTGGTGCCGTCGCCGTAGGCTTCGCCCCATGCGTAACGGCTGTTGTTGGCCGACAGTCCGTCGGGGTTGTATTCGGCGGGCCAGTAGTTGTAGGGATTCACGCCAAGGTCGCTGCCGGCTCCGTATTCGGTCTGGAAATCAGGCCAGTAGCTGGGAACGTCGGCCGTGAAGGAGGTGGAGTAGGTGACTCCCAGGCCCTTTGTGGTGCGGCCGCTCTTGGTGGTGATGATGATGGCGCCGTTACCTGCGCGCGACCCGTAGAGGGCCGTCGCCGCGGCGCCCTTAAGGACGGTGATGGACTCGATGTCGTCGGGGTTCAGGTCCGAGGCGGCGTCGCCGAAGTCGATGGGGTTGTCCTGCGCATCGTTGGTGTAGGTGGAACCGGACGCATTTGCGACAGTTCCGGAAGTGACTGGTACACCGTCGATTACATAGAGCGCCGAGGCATCGCTGTTAAGTGAGGACTCGCCGCGGACCACCACCCTCTGGGAGTTGATAGGCCCCGAAGAGGCGCTGTTGAACGTAAGGCCGGCCACCTTTCCCTGAAGGTTGGTGAGCCAGTTGCTGTTCTGGACGGAGGTCAGACTTTCTCCGCTGACGTCGGTGGCCGCGTAGCCAAGCGACCGTTTCTCCCTGGTGATGCCGAGGGCCGTGACGATCACTTCGTTGAGCTGCTCGGAATCGGGAGTGAGGACAATCTCGTAGTTCGCCGAGCCCGTGACGGTTACCTTGCCGTCCACGTAGCCCATGAACTGTACGATAAGTACATCGCCCTTGTCGGCCCGGATGGTGAACTTACCGTCCAGGTCGGTCACGGCGTTGGCTTTCTTGCCCTCTACGATGACCGTCGCCCCGGTGAGGGGGTTGGACCGGTCGGTGTCGAATACCGTACCGTGAACCATGTTCTGCGCCATTGCCAGGACGGGCGTCATGGCAAGCGAAAGCACAGTCATGGCTGTGTACAGGATCGACTTTCCTAAGGAATTAGCCATAATGTTTTGTTTGAAAGGTTAGTATGATGTGTTCTGGTATGCTTATTTTGCGTATCCTGTCTTGTAGCTTCCCAGCGAGAAGGTCTTGGGCCTTGTCATGGTCTCGCGGTAGACGTTCCCGAACCGGTCGGTGACGGTAATCTCGATGGTGGTGCCGGGCGCCGATGCCTTTGCCTTGAAGAGGTGTGACGAGAGGTTGGTCAGGAACGAGGGGTCGGAGGTTACGGATGAACTGTTGAGCCTCTTTGCCGACAGGCAGATTATATGGAGCGGGTCCAGTGTCTGCACCTGGTTCCAGGTGAGCTCCTTGTCGCCGGACGACGTCTTTTCTACCAGTTTGATGGTCCAGGAGGGGTCGTAATCCCAGATGTTCAGCAGGATTTCGTTGGCGCTGCTCTTGGGGAAGCGGGAGGCGTAGAGCTCCACGAAGCGGTTCTTTGCCCAGTCGCTGCCCTCGGGCACCCATGTGTTCACCATTGAAGCGTCGAAGCACACGTTGTTGAGGTCGTAGGAACGGAACTGGTAGTCGAGGTTCTCCTTGGTGCCCTTGTACTGCCATTTGAAGTCGGTCCCGTCCACCTTCCACACCAGGTAGCCCCCGGGGGTTCCGTCGGTGCATACGTCGAATCCCGTGGAGCATTTCTGGCTCCACCACCAGCTGGCGCATACCGCCCCGGCATTGTGCTCGAAGTAGTTCGACGTCGAGGTCCTGTCCACGTTGAGGCTGCGGTGGGTATGTCCCGTGAGGAAGTGCACGGTCTTGTAACCGGTAAAGCAGTTGACCAGGGTGCTCCATCCGGTGAGACCGGCATGGGGGGTGATACCGTAGGTGGAGCTATTGTCGCGGAAGATGGGAGCATGCATGGAAACCACCACCGGGGTGTTCTTGTCCACGAACTGGAGGTCCTTCTTCAGCCAGGCATACTGGGCATCGGTGATCTTCTCAGAGTACTTCCGGCTGTCGGATGTCCCGCTTCCGTCGTTGGTGCAGAGGATGTCGTCCAGGACGATGTAATGCACCTTCCCAAGGTTGAAGGAATAGTAATTGGGGGCGATGTCCTTGACGTAATCCACTATGGTGAGTATGTCTCCGGCCGCCTTCATGTCATGGTCGTGGTTGCCTATGGTATGGAATACCGGGATGCCTGATACCACCGAGTTCATGTCGGAGAGGTAGTTGGGGAAGTAGTAGTTGTTGGTATACCAGTACACATCCCATGTCATGTCACCCAGGGTCAGGCCGTAGATGACCTCTCCCGGATGCTCTTCCTTGTACTTCATCACGTCGGTGGTGAACTTCTTGAATTCCACCCGGTCGTTGTTGCGGTTGGCGAGGTGGATATCGCCCATCACCAGCACGGTATGCTTCTCGTTCGAGGTCCTGGTCAGGGTGAAATCCACCCTCTCGGGCTCGCCGGCACCCTTCTCCAGAATATGGTGGAAAATGGGGAGGATACCCTTTGTGGGGACGGCATAACCGGAAGGGATGGAAATGAATACGTATCCTGTGGTCTTGCCGGAATTGATCCTGTAGATGCCGTCCTTGTCGGTGGTTACGACCTCCACACCGTCGGAAACCACCACATCCTTTATGGCGGCTCCTTCGCAAGTGACTGTACCATAGATGGTTCCGTCACCGGGTTCCACTTCCGTCGCCGAAAGTATCTTGATATTGGTGACTCCCACGGTCTTGTCGCTCAGGCCCCTCTTGATATGGCAGATGTAACGGCCGGAGTTTATCTTGGGGTTGAGCTTGAAGGTGAACGACCTGGAATCGGTTTTGACCACGGCGCAGTCGAATCCTCCGTTTTCGGTGACGGAATTGAACACCACCACGTCGGAGGTCCTGATATTGCCATTCCGGTCGGTCACGGCTATTTCCGCCCCGGATTTCGCCTCTATCACCGACGGAAGTTCAATTCCCGAGATATCCAGCGCGTCTGGATCCGGCTCCTCTTTTTTCCCGGAACAGGCGACCGTCGCCGCCAAGACGGTGAATATCAGGATAATCCGTTCAATCTTGTTCTTTAACATGGTAACAAATATTCGTTTTTTCTTATTTCAGGCCGGTTGCTGCGGAGATTATCTGGTAGTCGTTGGTGAGTATGGTCTCCACTCCCATATCCAGGTATTTGACCGCTTCTTCGGGGTCGTCGGACCAGAACAGGTTGACCCTCATGCCGTTGGCCTTGGCCCTGTCTATGGTGTTCTGGTCAAAGTAAGGCTTGAACAGCTGGACCATCTGGCATTTGTTGCGGATTGCCTCATCCACTATGTCCTTTCCGCGGATGTTCCCCATGCAGCGGGGGATTTCCGGAGCCATTTCCATCAGCTGTGCATGCAGTGCGCCGTTGTTGGTCATGAAGTATACGTGGCCCTGGGCGTCGTAATCCCGTATCAGGTCTATCACCTTCTGCAGGTTGGCCCTGTCCCAGGGCATGTTCTGGATGGACTTGAGATGGATGTTCATTATGGTGTGGCAGGAGAGTTTTCTCAGGATGTCCTCGAAGCGGAGGATCTTCAGACCCTTGAAATGCTCTCCGTGCTTGATGCCGAAATCGTACTGGAGCAGCTCCTGGTAGGTCTTCTCATAAACCTTTCCGGTGCCGTCGGAGACCCGGTCCAGGGTGGCGTCATGGATTGAGACTATCTCGCCGTCCTTGGTCCACCAAAGGTCGAATTCCACCTCCGCGGCTCCGAGTGCAACGGCTGCGCCAAGAGCGGCAAGGGAGTTTTCGGGGGCGACTGAGGAGAAGCCCCGGTGGGCGCACAGCCTCCTGGCGGGGGCCTCGGGGAATGGGGTGACTATCGCGCTGCCCGCCGGACGGTATTTCCATGGCCTGCGCCCCTTCTCTATGTATTCCGAGTGCATTGCCGGGGGATTCCCGTAACCGGCCGGCTTGAGGTATTTCTCCTTGGGGTCGAAAGTGATGTCCATGCTGGCGACTTCCGAACGGAGGTTCCCGAGTATCTCACCGGTTGGGGATACCACGCAGGAGCATCCGCCAAGGACTGAATCCAGCCCCATGGATACGGAGGCGCGTACAAGATAGGCTCCGGTGTTGTAGGCGCAGAATGAGTTTATGATGTCCAGCGCCCGGAATGTGTCGCTGCGCTGGTGGGAGCAGCCGATGATGATGTCCGGTTTCCAGCGGGCGATGTTGGCGAAGTTCTCGTAGAAATAGAAATCGTAGCAGGTAAGGAAGGCGAACCTCAGGCCGTCGATGTCAACGAGGTAAGGCTTTGTCCACTCTTCGGTGTAGGATTTGTCAAGGCGCTTCATCTCGCCCGGGGTAAGCTGCTCCTTGTAATACTTTCCCACGAGTTCCCCGTTGCGGTCGAACATGAATATGGTGTTGCGGGGGGCTCCGAGGCTGGAGTCCAGGGCGCCGGCGAATACGTATGAGTGGCAGCGCCTTGCCGTCTCCGCGCAGGCTTTCAGGAGAACGGGCCCGTTCTTGGCGTCGATCTGGAAGTATACCTGGTCATTTGGAGTCTTTCCCGGGATATGGCAGTTTTCACCGATGACGATGATGTCAAGGCTGGGATCGCATTTCTTCAGTTCGTTCAATGTCCACTTGAAACTCTTCTCAAGCCCCTTGAGGTCCTGGGCGTAGAGCTGCTGGATCACCCTGGCCTTCATCGGGGCGGCCCAGGACTGGAAACAGCCGGCCAGCAGAAGGATGACGGCGGGAAAAATGAATCTCAGGCAACGGAAATCAGGAGTTTTCATATGCTGGTTTGTTTTTCTCGAAAAACTTGTCGATGACGAGGGCGATGGCTCCGTCGCCGGTCACGTTGCAGGCGGGGCCGTATCCGTCAAGGGCGAGGTATAATGTCATTACCAGGGCGGTCTGTTCCGGGGTGAATCCCATTATGGATTCCAGGAGACCTATCGATGCCATCAGTACTCCGCCCATCACGCCGGGGGCTGCCACGGCCGCGATTCCCTGCATCAGCACAAAGTGGGCATAGACGGCAAAGGGAATGGGGATTCCGGCGAGATATGCCACCGCAATCGAGGAAACTGCAAGCTTGATGGTGGAGCCGCACATGTGGACGGTTGAGCATAGCGGGATGGTAAAGTCCACTATGTCGTCGCTTATACCGTTCTTGCGTGCGCAGGACGAGGTTACCGGGATCACGGCTGACGAAGAGCATATGGAAAATGCCGTCAGGTAGGCCGGGACCATGTTCCACAGGCATTTGAAAGGATTCTTGCCGGCAATCGCCCCGGCAACGGAATACTGTATGATAAGGTAAATGATTGAAAGGATGACGCCGGTGAGGATGATCTTGACTCCGGATCCCAGGACTACGGCCAGTACCCCCCTTGCGCCCATTTCGCATATCATGGTGAAAATGTAGAAGGGCAGCATGGGTATTATCACCTTTTCTATGGTCAGCCTGATTATGCCCCCAAAGTCGTCGAATGCCTTCTTCAGTGCGGAAGAACCGGTTACGATGATGCCGATTCCCAGGAGGAATGACAGGACCAGGGCTGTAAGGATGTCGCAGACCGGAGGTATCTTCAGCTCGATGTAAGGGAGGAATTCCCTGGCGGACACGGCATCGGAGGACAGTTCTCCAGGGGTGAGGTAGAAGGGAAAAAGGTTTGTGGAGCACACGTGGGCGAAGAATCCGGAACAAATTGTGGACAGGTAGGCGATTCCCATCACCGTCAGAAGCATTTTCCCTGCCCCTTTCCCCACATTTGCGATGGCGGGCGTCACCAGCCCGAGTATCAGCAGCGGGATTATGAATTTCAGCAACTGTGCAAACAGGAGGTTGAAAGTCTTGAAGATGCGAACCAGGAAATCCGGTGCAACCAAACCGAGGAGAGATCCGCAGGCAAGGGCGATCAGGACTTTTGCAAACAATCCCAGTTTTATCTTCTTTTTGGCCATCGTATAACGATTTGCATAAATAACCCCGAAAATTATTAAAAATTCATGATTATTGCAAATAAACGTCAACTATATTTAATTCTTTAATAAAGTGGCGGTACTTCAGCATGATAATTGAAGTTTTGCGTGGAAAGGTCCGAAAAAACTTGTAAGTTTGTAAAATCAACTGCATGATTATGGAAAACAACGAATACCGCAGCAACATGCGAAGTGTGATGGAGGACAATTTTTCCTCTTTCCGGGACAATTTTTCCGACAACCAGTTCTGGGGAAAACTGAAGGGATTCGCCGCCAGGGCAGGAATCAAGGTCGTTTATGCCGCCCTCCTGCTGTATTATGTCCTTAAGTCTCCCGGAACGCCGGTGAAGGACAGGGCCAAGATCATAGGTGCACTCGGATACTTCATACTTCCCCTCGACCTGTTGCCCGACGCCATTCCTGTCATCGGTTTCACCGACGACCTGGCCGCCCTGGTCTGGGGACTCTATTCCGTGGCCCGGAACATAACTCCCGAAGTCAAGGCCAAGGCTGCGGAAACCCTGCACGAGTGGTTTGGCGACTTTGACGATGCTATTTTGAAAGGACTTATCTAAACCATTGATATGAAACGATTTGTATCTGCTTTGCTATTGCTCCTGGCAATCGGCCTCGGAGCTGAGGCAAGGAAAATCACCGGCAACGTTAGTTGTGCCGGGCGTCCCCTCGAGGGAGTCATCGTGACCGACGGAGTCAATTTCTCAACAACCGATTCCGACGGTTTTTTCAAGCTTAAGGTAGCGGGGAATTCCCGTTTCGTACAGGTTGTCACGCCTTCCGGAACCACCGCCGACTATTCTTCCGGCTCCCCGGCGTTCTACCAGGAACTTTCCAAAAAGAAGTTCTACACCTTCAAGCTGATTCCCACCTCGCCGTCGACGGACTACACCCTCTTTTCCGTGTCGGACCCCCAGATGCAGAATCCCAAGCATCTGAAGAAGTTCCTTGATGCGCCCCTCAAAGACCTGATTTCCAATGCCGCCACGCATGCCGCAAAGCGCAACACCGTTGGAATCGCCCTGGGCGACCTCGGGTGGAACCGCCTGGAGATATATCCCGACTATAAGCAGGCCATAGCCCGGACCGGGATCCCGTTCTACTCGGTCATCGGCAACCACGACTACATCCAGACCCTGTCCGGCGACGCCGCAGCCCGCACCTACGAGGATTTCTTCGGCCCCCGCAACTGGGCCTTCTTCCTGGGGAACGACCTTGTGATAGGCCTCAACAACATACAGTTCCTGGGCAACGGCCTTGACGACCCCTCAAAGAGCGGAAAATACGACGTGGGCTATTCCAGGAAGGAACTTTCCTTTGTGCAGAACCTCCTGTCGTACATCCCCGAGGATACCCATATCTTCATTGCGCAGCATTCCCCGTTGTATTTCTGGTTCAAGGAGAAGGACTGCCTCCTCGGTGACGAGATGCTCTCCCTCCTGGAGGGCCGCAAGGTGGATTTCCTGTCCGGGCACACCCACATCCTCAACAACCTCACCTATTCCGACGACATCCACGACCACAATGCCGCCAGCATCTGCGGAACCTGGTGGGAGACGGATATCTGCAACGACGGTACCCCCAGGGGATACGAGATATTCAACAACCTGTCCGACAGCCTTTCCTGGTACTGGCACAACATCGATTTCCCCGATGACTACCAGGTGGAATTCATCCCCATGGGGCAGTCGATGTACAACCCCAACAGCGTCGTGGCGAATGTCTGGGACTATGATTCCCGCTGGAGCGTGGAGTGGTATCAGGACGGCGTTTTCATGGGAAGTGCAACCGAGGCCCTGGACGTGTCGCCCACATTCATAAAGAGCATCAACGCCGTCTACGAGGCCGCCGGAAAGGAGATACCCAAGTACAAGAGGCCCAGGCGCAACATCCATTACTTCACCGTCACCCCTACCAGCCAGTATGCCTCGTCGGTGGAACTGGTGGTGAGGGACCCTGCCGGCAAGGAGTGGAAGTATCGTCAGGAACTATCTGATTATGTGGATGTCCAGGCCCATCGCGGAGGTGCCGGACTTATGCCGGAGGATACCTGGGAGTCGATGAAGAACGCCCTGGACCTGGGCGTGAACACCCTCGAGCTGGACCTCCAGGTCAGCGCCGACTCGCTGGTGGTGGTCTCCCATGACAGCTGGTTCCACCATCGTTGCTCCACCCGTCCCGACGGTACTCCGGTCCTCAAGAGCGACCCCAAGGAGTATCTGTTCAGGATGCCGTACGATTCAATCGCAAGGTACGACGTGGGCATGCTCTACAACGACGTCTGGCCCGACAAGAAACTTGTCCCGGCCGTGAAGCCTCTCCTTTCCGACCTTATCGACCGGATTGAGGAATACACTGCCGTCCACAAGCTGTCCCCGACCAGGTACAACGTTGAGATAAAGTCCCGCGACAAGAAGGGCGAAGGCGTCAACTGGCCTGATTACAAGTCGTTTACGGACCTGTGCGTGAACGTCCTCCTCTCAAAGAACCTGGGCGACAGGCTCATAGTCCAGTGCTTCGACACCAGGGCTCTCAATTACATGCACGAGAAGTATCCCGAACTCTTCCTGGCCTATCTTACCGACCACGAGACCGATGTGGACGCCTTCATGGGACTCCTTGACTTCAAGCCCGACTGGTGGAGCCCCAATTACGAGATTGTAACTCCGGAGCTGGTTGAGCGCTTCCACTCGGAGGGAATCAAGGTGGTTCCTTGGACTCCCGACAAGGTGGAAGACCTTCAGAGGATGATTGACTGCGGGGTGGATGCAATAATAACAAATTATCCCGACCGCCTGCTCATGCTCACGAGAGGCTATGTGAAATAACTGTTATTCAGACAGTTCCAGCCAGCGGGTTTCCTTGATGTCGAGGAGGCCCGCTATTTCTTGATGGCGGAGCGTATCCTGCATCAGCTGACTGCCTGAAAGGCTGCCTCCTGAAAGGCGTTCCTCGATTTGGGCTTTCTCGGCGTTCAGCGCGTCGATCTCGGCCTCCAGGGACTCGAGTTCCCGCTGCTCCTTCCATGTGAGTTTCCTGGGCTTGTCCTGAGCCGGGAC
This sequence comes from Bacteroidales bacterium, assembly GCA_017437755.1. GTDB lineage: Bacteria > Bacteroidota > Bacteroidia > Bacteroidales > UBA932 > Cryptobacteroides. The sequence goes on along the minus strand of JAFRXI010000043.1, from coordinate 159,142 downwards.
CGGGGGATGCTCCCGGGCGGGCTTTTCCTCCTTCTTCCTGGCCTTTTTCTGCTCCTCCACCGATTTGAGGTATTCCCGGTACTGGCTGTAGTCGCCCACGAAGTCCTTGACGGTGCCGTCGCCGGTGAAGACGAAAAGATGGTCTGCAAGCCGGTCCAGGAAGTGCCGGTCATGGGACACTATGACAAGGGTTCCCTTGAATTCCTGGAGATACTCCTCCAGTACGCCCAGGGTGACTATGTCCAGGTCGTTGGTGGGTTCGTCAAGTATCAGCAGGTTGGGCTCCTGCATCAGAATGGTGAGCAGGTAGAGCCTACGTTTCTCTCCTCCCGAAAGGGTGGATATGCGGCTGGAATACATCTCCCGGGGGAACATGAACCGGGAGAGCAGGGAGGTGTCGGAAACCGTGTCCAGGACCGTCTGGTCCTCCTTGAACGACATCCCGGCCTGCCTGTAGTAACCCGTCCTCAGGGATTCTCCCCACTGGATTTCCCCCGTCATGTACGATTCAGGGTCGTCCGGAAGGGGCGCGGCCAGAAGGTTGAGGAAGGTGGTCTTGCCGGAAGCGTTGGGCCCCACGATTCCCACCTTCTCGTTCCTCTGGAAATTGTAGCTGAAGTGGTCCAGGTAGCATTTTCCCCTCCAGAAGAACGACACGTCGGAGAAGTTGACCACCTTGTTGCCGAGGTAGGAACCCTTCTGCCGGAGTATCCCCATATCCACTTTCCCGGTCCTGTAAACCTGCTCCGAGCGCTCCTTCAGGGCGTAGAAGGCCTCCTTCCTGTATTTGGCCTTGCCGGAGCGGGCCTGCGGGGTGCTTCTCATCCATTCCAGCTCCCTCCTGAGCACATTCCTCACCTTGTCGGTCTCGGCGTTGTAGTTGTCTATCCTTTCCTGCCTTTTCTCGAGGTAGTTCAGGTAACCGCCCCTGTAGATGTATACCGAGCCGTGGTCCAGTTCCATGACGGTGTTGCAGACCCGGTCCAGGAAATACCGGTCGTGGGTCACCATCAGCAGGGTGCACCTCGCCTTTGAGAACCAGCTTTCCAGATATTCTATGGCATCGATGTCCAGATGGTTGGTGGGCTCGTCCATTATGTAGAAATCTGCGTCGGACGAGAGCATCGCAGCAATGGCCACCCTCTTTACCTCACCCCCGGAAAGGGAGTCCATGCGGGCCTGGAGACTGGTGATGCCGAGCCCTGTAAGTATCTGTTTTGCACGCAGTTCGTATTCAAACGAAGACTGCCCGGACATTACCTGCTCCATGACGGTAGCCCCGGGGTCGAAGATATACTCCTGCTCCAGGAAGGCGATCCTGATGTCTTTAAGGAAGATGATGCGGCCGCCGCTGTCGGAAACGTCCTTCCCGGAAAGGATTCTCAGAAGGGAGGTCTTCCCGGTTCCGTTGGGAGCGATCAGGGCGATCTTGTCACCCTCGTTGATGTTGAATCCGATGTTTTGGAAGAGCACCTTGGTCCCGTAGGACTTGGAGATGTTTTCTATCTGAAGATAGCTCGCCATTATAACTACTTTAAAATAACCAACTTAAGTTATCTGACTACGGACCTTCGGTCCTTCCTCTCCCACTTACGCTGCGTGGGTGCAGACGGTCATCTGACCTAAGTTGGTTATTTGTACTTGAAGAACTTGTCAACCTCCTTGACTGCCGACGGAAGGGCAAAGACGGCCACCCTGTCGTAGGCCTCTATCCTGGTGTCGCCAACCGCGATGAACGATTCCCCGCCGCGGATGACTCCTCCGATTATGGCGTTGCCCGGGAATCCCATCTCCTTGAGCGGGGCCTTTGTAATGCGGCTTTCCGGGGCAACTGTGTATTCCAGGATTTCCGCGTCGGTTCCGCTCATGTACTTGACAAAGCGGACCTTGTCGCTAAGGGTGAACTTGAATATCCTTCCTGCGGTGATGAGCTTCTTGTTTATGACGGCGTCCACCCCCATTTCCTCGGCCAGGCGGATGTATTCCAGGTTTTCCACCTCGGCTATGACCCTGTCCACGCCGAATTTCTTGGCCGCCACGCAGGAGAGGATGTTGGCCTCGTCGTTGCCGGTCACGGCCACGAAGGCGTCGTAGGACTTGATGTCCTCTTCCATGAGGAGGTCGGAGTTGCGGCCGTCGCCGTTAACCACGTCCACCGAGTCGCCAAGCTTCTCGGAAATCTCCAGGCAGCGGTCGCGGTTGGATTCTATTATCTTTACTCCGGAACCCTGGCGGGACAGCTGTGCGGCCACCATCTGGCCGATCCGGCTGCCTCCCATTATCATTACGCTCTGAACCTCGATGTTGTCCTTGCCGATGTACCTCATTATGCTGGCCATGCCGTCGCGCTTGGCAATGATATATACGTGGTCCATGTAGCGGAAACCCGTATCGAAGCGGGGGATTATGGTCTCGTCGCCGCGTGCGATGGCGATTATCCTGAAGTGCAGCTCGGAGTTCACCGCGGAAACGGCCTGGGTGAGTTCGGCCACCTTCATGTCCAGAAGTGGAGAGTCTTCCTCCAGCTTGAACACGGCCAGCTGGAGTTTCCCCCTGGCAAAGTCCATGGAGTCGGCCGATGCCGTGTGCTTCAGCAGGTCCATTATTTCATCGCCTGCGATTTTCTCGGGATAGAACATCAGGTCCATTCCCAATTCCTTGAACATCAGTTTGTTCTCGGGGGTGAGGTAGTCCGCGTCGTCAATCCTGGCGGTAACCCTTTTGGCTCCCAGCTTCTTGGCCAGGAGGGAACTGACTATGTTTACCGACTGGGGAACGTAGGGATTTACTGCGATGAAAAGGTCCGCCTCCTGGGCGCCTGCCTCCTTGAGTACGCTGATGGAGGAAGGGTCGCCGAGGACGGTGACCACGTTCATCGAGTCCGATACCCTTGACAGCCTCTGGGGGTTGTCGTCAACCACCGTTATGTCGTTGGCCTCGTGGCTGAGCATCTTTGCAAGATGCGACCCCACTTCTCCGGCTCCTTCTATTATAATTCTCATAGCGAACGAATTGTCTTGAGTGTCTTTTTCCTGCAGAAAACAGCTCCGGGGATGATCCAGCCGCCATACAGCCCATGTACCACGGCCCCGGGACATTCCCCGAGAAGGTTTTCGACCTCCTGCGCCGAGGGGGTCCTTCCAAGGGAGGAGAACTCCCTGTGGGCATCGGCGACGGCCTTCACCAGGCTCCATCTTCCGGTGCAAATATATACACAGCAGGCCAAACCGTCAAGTATTTTCCTCCTGAAAATCAGCCTTGTGGCCTTCCTTATGCCCAGCCTGGCGGCTTCTTGGGCCTTATGGCCGTCCTTCAGCAGAGCGAGCGCGATTGTGGACGGCAGGTTGTTCTGGAGCATCAGCAGGTTGTTCCTGAAGTTCAGTTTGAGTTTCCAGGGAGAGGTCTGCGGCAGGGTACCTCCGCCGATATGGTATACTTTGGACGATGGTACCACCCAGACCTTCCATCCCCTGAGCTGCATCCTCCAGCAAAGGTCGATCTCTTCCATGTGGGCGAAGAACCTGTCGTCCAGCCCGCCAAGGGCCCTGAACACGGAACTCCGGACCATGAGGCAGGCTCCTGAAACCCAGAGCACCGGAGCGGGGGAGTCGTACTGGCCGGCGTCCTTTTCCACCATTCCCGGAATCCTTCCACGGCAGAACGGGTAGCCCATTGCGTCCAGAAGGCCGCCTGCGGCTCCGGCGTATTCAAACATGTCCCTGTTGCCGTAGGACAGGAGCTTGGGGCCGCATGCCCCGCAGTCCGGATGGAAATCCATCCACTCCACAAGGAGCTCCAGCCAGTGCGGAGGAACCTCGATGTCGGAATTCAGGAGCACGTAATACTCGCTTTCCACCTGAGAGAGGGCCTTGTCGTAACCGCCGGTAAAGCCGTGGTTCCTGTCAAAAAGGATGGTCCTTACGTCCGGGAACCTGGTCCTGAGAAGCTCGGCCGACCCGTCGTCGCTGCCGTTGTCGGCTACTGTTACCGAGGCGTCCAGCCCCTTGATGCTTTCAAGCAGCGGGGGAAGGAACCTTTCCAGGTAATCCCTTGTATTCCAGTTCAGTATGACAATCGCTGTCTTCATCTGCTATCCGTTTATGTCCACGTTGACGAATGCCAGGGTAGGGACAAGCCGGGACATGCAGGGCCGGGCGTCGTCCAGGGCGGAAACCAGGTTTCTCCACAGGGTGACGAAATTGCCGGTCATGAGCATCTCCCTCACCGGATGGGTGATCCTGCCGCCCTCGATTGCAAATCCCTCTATGCCGTAGGAGAAATCGCCGGTGGAGGAATTGCTGTTGCCTCCGTTGAATCCCGTTATGTAGATTCCGTTTCCGACGAGCGCCAGGACCTGTTCCATGGTGGTGGCTTCCCCGTAGGGCATTACCTTTGGACGGGTACAGTCTTCGTTGGTGGCGCCGATTCCCAACTTGTTGGCTATGTATGTGTTGATGAAGTATTTACGGACGGTTCCGTTCTCGATTATGGGGCCTTCGACCGTAGCCGCCCCTTCACTGTCGAACAGTCTGGAACCGGTCATCCCCTTTTCATGGGGCAGGTCGACGACCGTGAATCCGGGTCCGAAAACCTTCTTGCCCAGTTTCCCTTCCAGGAAGGAGTTCTTCTGCTGGACAGCATATCCGCCCAGGGCGGCGAGCACCGGATTCAGAAGCTTTGAGGCGCACTCGGCGTCAACCACCACATTCACCTTGCCCCCCTTGAACGGCCGGGGCGAAATCTGCTCTGCAGCACGTTCCAGGGCCTTTCTGGAGCATCTCCTTATGGATCCTGCGATTCCGGACAGCCTGGGTGAGGCGTCCCACCAGTACCCGCTGAAACGGTTCCCTTCGGGATCTGCGACCGTTATTTCATGTCCTATCTCAAAGGATGTCTCGGTATGGCGGCAGTACAGCCCCTCCGAGTCCAGGACCACGTTGTCATATACGCTGTCGGAATATTCCCCCTCTTCCGAAAGTATGGTGAAGCCGTGGCTGAGGTTGTCCCTGTCCTTCCAGAGGGAGCTTCCAAGTGCCATTGCCCTTCGCTCTTCCAGGCCGAGGCGGGGATAGTCCGGATCAAAGAGGTCCAGTTCCATCCCTCCGGCTGCGCCGGTGACCTTTTTAGCCTTGTGGGGGAGGTCCCGGCACGGATCGGGTGAAAGCATCTTTACGGTGGCGATGGCCGCCTGGGTGAACCTTTCCAGCCCTTCCTTTTCCAGGCGGTTCGTGGAGAATGTCCCGAACCTTCCGTCCACCAGGAGATTGAGGGTGAGGCTGCGGTCCAGGGCATGGGTAACCTTGTCCACCTCCCCGTCGAGGGTGGCGGTGAGTTCCATAAGGCTCTTGTTGAGGCTGATCCTGCACTTGGAGGCTCCGCAGGCGGCGGCATGGTCCAGGCAGTGCCTTGCAAGGGCGATTTCCTGTTCGGTAAGCATTCCTGTCACGTCCATCTCATTCTCCTCCCACTGTAAGGGATCCCACGAGTACGGTGGGCATGCCGCAGGATACGGGGACATTCTGCTCTTTCCCGCATACCCAGGTCCCGTTGTCTATCCTGGGATCGTTTCCCACCGCCCTGATGTCCTTCAGGACCTCGGGTCCGTTCCCGATTATATTGATATCCTTTACCGGCATCGTCAGCCTACCGTCCTCGATGAGGAAGCCGCTCTTTACGTAGAACGTGAAGTCGCCCTCGCCGATCTTTACCTGGCCGTTTGAGAATTCGTCCACGTAGACCCCCTTTTTTACCGAGGCGATGATGGATTCGGGAGAGGAGTCTCCGCCTTCCATGTAGGTAGCCCTCATACGGGGGATGGGGTTGTAGCGGAAGGATTCCCTGCGGCCGTTCCCGGTGGGGGCGACGCCGTAGAACGAGGCGCTTATCCGGTCGTGGAGATATGACGTAAGTATCCCGTCCTCAACCATATAGGTTTTCTGGCCGGGGACTCCTTCGTCGTCGAAGTTGAGGGATCCGCGGTTGGCGGCAATGGTGCCGTCGTCGATTATGCTGATACCCTCAGGGCAAACGCGGAGACCCATTTTTCCGGAAAAGACCGACTGCCCCTTGCGGTTGAAATCAGCCTCGAATGCATGGCCCATGGCCTCGTGCAGGAGTATTCCGGAGGCGCCGGCCCCCATCACCACGCTCATCTTCCCGCCCTTGGGACGGCCGGCTGCGAACATCTGGTCCAGGCCCTTCACGGCGTCGGCGGCAATCTCTTCCATGAGGGCTGGAGAGAGCATCTCTGCCCCCGTGCGGAAACTCCTGGACACCGATTTGTTCTCTGTCCTGTTCCCCTGTGCGGCGATTACTGAAACCGATATGCTTCCCATGGGGCGGGTATCAAAGGTGATTTCCCCTAGTGAATTGTACATCAGTATGTCGCTGACCTGCCATGAAAGCATGGCTATCACTTTGATTATCCGGCTGTCACGGGAACGGATGGACTTGTCGAGAACGGTCATGAAAGGGAGGAATCCCTCTGCGCCGGCATCCCTCCAGGAGTTTTTCACCGGATATCGGTCCGGGGAGGATGGCGGACACAGAAATGTTTTGGCACCGGTACGGAATCCATCAGGGACCTTTCCTGTGGCGATGGCGGAAGCCGCGGCCGCAGCCTGGAGGAGTTCCCTGCGGGAGGTGCTTTCCGAATAGGCATATCCGGTCTTGTCCCCGGATAGGACCCTGATCCCGGCCCCGAAGTCGACGTGGAGACCTCCCGAATTCACCTCGGAATCCCTGAGCAGGAGATTCCCGTAGGAGGTGTTCTCAAAGAACAGGTCACACCATGATCCTCCGCGTCCAAGCGCCTCGGCAACAAGCGTTTCCAATAAGCTTTCCGTGACTCCGAAAGTGTCCAGGTAGTATTTCAGGGGATAGGTCATTTCCAGTTTCCGTTAGTTTGCGGGGCGGGTACTCCGTCATGGGCGTCGGGGGTTTTCTCCAGGACTTCCCTGGGCACGAATTCCGATGGGCTCCGCCTGCGGATAGTGTCGTACTGCCCTTTGGGAACCAGTTCCCTGAGTTCCCGGAAGGCAGCCCAGTCGTGGATCGTGGCCATGGTGGCGGACCCCTCGGCAATCAACTTGAAAGGAGGGGTGGAGTTGTCGGCCATGGTCCATTTGTCACAGGTGTTCATGTAGTCGTTGAACAGATAGCTGAGGCCGGTGTAATACCTTCGCCTGACGGTTTCCTCGTCGATGTTGTGTCCGCCGGCGGCGACCCTGGCCCGGATCCGCTCCACTGCCATTTCCGGGGTGGGGAGCCACAGGTAGAGCAGTTCCACGAAGTATCCCTGCCGCTGGGCAGCCATCACCATTTTCAGAAGGGACCTTGTGGCGAGGGTGGTCTCTATGGCAAAGTCCTTCCGGTCGCGGAACAGCATCCTGGTCTTGAGCAGCATGTAGCGGCTGGCCATGATTGCCGCGCTCTCGGGCTTGAACGGGGAAAGGCTCTTGGCGAATTCGTCGGAATTCACCCATTCACTGCATTCCAGAAGTTCCGGCAGCACCGTGTACGATGCCGTCGTCTTCCCGGAACCGTTGCATCCGGCTATGATGTAGAGCCTGGGCATGGGGAGGTGGTTTCAGTCTACGGGCTTTTCCTTAGGATGCGTCACGCCGTAACCGAACAGGGCGAAATCGCCCTTGCAGGGGTCTCCGGGGAAGATTTTCCGGAATGCACCGGTGATTTCCTCCACGGTTGCGATGTCCTTCTGTTTCCTTGAGGTGAGCCCCAGGATGGTGGCCACGTCGTGGACGTGTACGTCAAGGGGGATCAGCAGGGAATCCGGGTCGGAATCTTTCCAGATTCCAAGGTCAACCTTGCCGTCGTTGCGGACAAACCAGCGCCGCATCATGTTGATTTTCTTGTTGGGGGCCTTCAGGTCGGATTTCTGGCCGTAAACCCTGGTGCGGACCTCGTCCGGGGTGAGCTTTTCCAGCGAGCCTTCTTCCTCGAAGATGGTCCGTAAGTTCCCGCAGATAGCCGCAACGTCCTGCCATTTTACGGTCCGGTGTATGCTTTCCGGCGAGCAGCGGTAGCATCCCCTCATTACGTAATCGTATGGCTTCCAGTCCATTTCGTCAAAGAGGCGGGAGCAGTCCCTCACTATCATCGCCCGGCGGCCCCATGCAAAGTGGGCGGCAAAGACGCCGGCTGCTTCCACATCCTGCAGGCACGCCTCCCCGCGGCGGTATCTCTCCGCAAAAAGGGTAGGGAAGGCGATGGGGTCTTCCCGAAACCAGACCGGGTCGTTATAAGTAACGGCCCAGTCCTTAAGTTGTATTATCGTGGCTTCCGTCATGCGGTTGCAGCCTCGAGCCTCTTCAGGAGGGCGAACATCACGGCGCCGGAGATGACGCAGAGGGCCATGAGAACCGTCCAGTTCACCCACAGCGGAACGTTGTCCCAAAGCATCGAGGGTATGGAGCTGAGGTAGTTTCCTATGGCCGTGGCCGCAAACCAGAGTCCCATCATCAATCCCTTGTACTTGGGCGGTGCCACCTTTGAAACGAAGGATATACCCATAGGAGAGAGCAGCAGCTCGGCGAAGGTCAGGACCAGATAGGTGCTGATAAGGTAGGTAGGGACCACCGGGTCGGGAGAAATGCCTCCCACCGACGTGAGTTCCGAAGGGGCCGGCTGACCATTGGAGGCGGCGAGCATGATGAGGTAGCCGACTGCTGCCACGAACATGCCCAGGCCGATTTTCTTGGGTGCGGAAGGCTCCTTGTCTTTCTTGGCCAGGGCTCCGAACAATGCCATGGACACCGGGGTCAGTGCAACCACGAAGAAGGGATTGAACTGCTGGAACTGCTGGGGCAGGATGTGCAGGACGGAGTCCATGCCGGAATAAATCGCATATGCCCCGCCCCACAGGATCAGCGTGACGACCGCGCAGATGTATTTTGCCCTGGTGGTTTCCGACTGGAATGCTCCGAACAGAGTATAGATTGACACGGCAATCAGGAACAGCGGCCAGATGTTGAAGCCAATCCTGAGCGGCCCGGAAACAGTATCCTGGGTGTAGTCACGGGCAAAGTAAGTCAGCGAAGAGCCGTTCTGGTGGAAGGCCATCCAGAAGAAGATCACCACGGCGAAAACGAAGCAGAGGGCCACGATGCGGTCCTTGGTCTGCTTGGGGGTGAGTTCAACCACATTCTCGTTGGAGGCTGCCGCCTGCTTGGCGTTGACGTCGGTATGCTTGAACCAGGAACGGAAACCGAAGTAGATGGCCATTGAGAAGATCAGCGACACGCATGCCACGGCAAATCCCAGGTTGTAGGCGGTGGACAGGTGGTTGATGTAGTACTGGCTGAAGTCGCTCAGGCTCATGGCCGCCACGTCGGAACCGGGCATCGCGGCCTGAAGTTCCTGGAGCAGGGAAGGATCCTGGAGGGTGCCGTTCATGCACTGGTGTGCGAGCGCAGGGATGTCGGCCTTGTAGATGAGGCCGGAGCTTGCCAGATGCCTGTTGGTAAGGGCCGTTGCTGCGGTGGGGGCGAACATGGCACCCACGTTGATTGCCATGTAGAACAGGCTGAAGCCGGAGTCGCGCTTTGCGCTGTAGGCAGGGTCGTCATACAGATTGCCGGTCATGACCTGCAGGTTTCCCTTGAAAAGACCGGTTCCTGCCGCTATCAGGAGCAGGGCGCCGATCATCATGGCGAGGGCCAGGCCACGGCCCTGGAAAGCGTCAGTGGGGATGGCCAGCAGGAGATAGCCGAGGAACATCACGGAAACGCCTGTGACGACGCACTTCCCGAAACCGATCTTGTCGGCGAGCCATCCGCCGAGGACCGGCATGAAATAGACGGCTGCAAGGAAGATGGCATAGAACTGGCCGGCCGCCGCGGCGGTGAATCCGAACTTGGCCTGCAGGAACAGCAGGAAGATGGCCAGCATGGTGTAGTAACCGAACCTTTCGCCGGTGTTGGCAAGTGCCAGGGCGTAGAGTCCTTTGGGTTGTCCTTTGAACATCGTTATAGTTGTTATTGTTAATTGTTTACGTACTCCTGAGCCCGCAAATGAACAGGCTCAATTCACAAATATATGAAAAATTCTTCGGAATTATCGCCTTTTTTATTGAAGCGGTTCTTTTGCCCTCTCCCGTCCATGAAAACGCCCTTCAACGTGGACGGCAAACGCTTTTCACACTCGCCGTCCATGAAAACGCCCTTCAACGTGGACGGAGCCGGGGGACAAGTTGCTCAGTGGTACTTTTGTCCAGGCCATTTTGTGTGAAAAAGCTGTCATGCAGGGGCGCTGAGACGGTGGTTATTAAAAAAACGATCATTATTTGTAGAATTCTATTTGTAAATCGCTTCACAGACTTATACCGATTTTGAATGCATCATGGTGGATGACGGATCCACTGACGGGTCTGGGGAAATATGCGACGCCTTCTGCCTGAAGGACTCCCGTTTCCGGGTGATCCACCAACATAACGCCGGGGTAGGCCATGCCAGGAATGCAGGCCTGGATGCATCAACGGGAGAATACATCATGTTCTTTGACAGCGACGACATGCTCCTGCCAACTGCCCTTGAGGTAGCCGTAAACCTGATCTCATCCGGTACGTATGACTGTGCGATGTTCGATTTTACACAGATTGGACTAGATGGCACCAGACTGACTATGATGAGGAAACTAGACAAAAAAGTACATGTCCCCTCTTTTCGGCCTGTTTTTCTCGCAAGGCTGTACAGGACGACTCTTTCTTCACGGTTTGACCTTGAAAGGAAAAGCGACCTGAAAGAATACAACAGAATATTCAAGCCATTGAAAAAGAAGACCTTCCGCGAATATCTCACCTGCCCGGACATAAGCTTTATGGAAAAGGCCCAAGTAGTCTTCCTACTGTCCTTTCCCAGGCTTGGCAGGATGGTTTTCAGAATGAAATACCGGTAATGCTATTCCAAAACCCGCCAGGAATCCATGCCGCGGGTTTCCGTGGAGAAACGGATGCCGATCTTGAAGATCTTTCGATTGTCGTCGGAGAATTTGCGTGCATAAACCTTGTCCTCAATCTGCTGCAGGGCGGTGTCAGCGGAGTCGTTGATCTTGATTTCTTTTTCCGAGATACCGCAGATGCCGGTTTATCGGGCATCCATTGAGATTTCCTTGAGGTTGTTGTGGCCGCTGAAGTAGGTTTCCAATGTGGAAACCAGCAGACTCTTGCCAAAACGGCGTGGACGGCTGAGGAAACAGTATTTCCCGCTCCCGTGAGTTAACTTATAGACAAGTTCTGTTGATTATTCTCAATCTTTTCCGTTAACCCGGGTGTAAAAAGTAGAAATATATTTGTTTACATATGTTTTTTTTTTAAATTGGCTCAAAATTAAAAGTGGACTGAAATGAACATGTTATTCTGACTCAAGGAGTTGATTTGGCAACTCAGATGGTGTATACAGACTGTATTTATGAGGTCCTTTGGACGGGTTCGCAGTGGGTGGGTAAATAATGTAATCTTTAAAACAAAACTACTATCTAATATGAAACGTTTTTTTTGTTTTTCTTTTGTTATTGTGCTTCTATGTTGTGGCTGCAACAGGATAGAACAGCCGTCAGATACGGTGAATGGCGGTATGACGCGCATATTAATTGGGGGCGATTTTGCCGCTAATGATGTCATGACAATCGACGTGTCGCCTATGTCCAAAGCTACCGAGGAAGGGAATTCTTTCTATGCCTTCTCCATTGATAGCGTTGTTGTCACCGGAAACGGACAGAACACTTTTTATCCTTATGCTGAAGGGCTTTTTGACAAGGACCATGTCAAGGATCTCAGGGTAGTTTTGGATGCCGGTCACAAGTACAGGATTAAATGTCTTATCGTTTCAGACGGAGAGGATAAGTTGTTCGTTTCAGAAGACAATAAGGTATTTGAGCCTGTTTCTCGCCTGTCCGACGGAGTTGCTGTTTCCAATAGTTTTTCTTATTCCCTGTCTACTCGTACGCTTATTCCTGATTCACAAAAAGTTGCGTGTGTTGTTTCCGGAAACCGTTCCCAAAAGAGCGTATTCTCCATGTTGAATGTATATTACGGGGAGGCTCTTGTTGAAGGAAATATCAAAGATGTTGTTGTAAACGTTCAAAGACGGAATTTTGGAGTCCATGTAATAATCAAGGCTCCAACTGAAGGTGGGCTGTTACTTTCAGCAGATGTAGGAGAGGATCCAGATAACGCCTCAATACAATATGAAACCCTTGATAATTTCAGATTTCTTTTAACGAGTACCTCTGGAGATGTGGATAAGGTTTTTGTATATTTTGGTAATTATGCATCATCTGACACCTCTTCTTATTTGAATGACAGGGGAATCATCAACTTTAAGCCTTATGTTTATTGGGCACCAGAAATGAGCGATCAAGGCGAGTTCTCATATTCTGAAAATAGTTTCTTTTGGCAAACTGACGGTTTGCTTGAAATCAAGAATAAGACAATCGCGCTCATCAAAGTTGATATTAATGGCCGTTTTGCTAATTCCGGGATTGGTATCATCGTTGACGACGAAATGGAGGAGACCAATTTGATGGAGGTGAAATAGTAAAAAAGGATAAATGGTCAGCATAATCGTCCCTGTATTTAATGTAGAGCAGTTTCTGGAGGCAAGTCTTGAGAGCATCGCGGCACAGACTTTTGCTGATTTTGAATGCATCATCGTGGACGACGGATCCACTGACGGGTCCGGGGAAATATGCGACGCCTTCTGCCTGAAGGACTCCCGCTTCCGGGTGATCCACCAGCAGAACGCCGGGATAGGGTGGGCCAGGAATGCAGGCCTGGATGCCTCAACGGGAGAATACATCATGTTCTTTGACAGCGACGACATACTCCTGCCAACTGCCCTCGAGGTGGCAGTGAACCTGATTTCATCCGGCCCGTATGACTGTGCGATGTTCGATTTCACACAGATCGGACTCGATGGCACCAGATTGAATGATGACAGGTTTACGGAAGAGGTGATTATATTTGACGGGGTTTGTGCCGCCAAAAGGATGTGCGAAAGGCCCTCATGGACGTCCCTGACTTACCAATTTGTATGGAACAAACTGTATAGCAGGAAATTACTGGAAGAGGTAAGGTTCGGGTACGATTATACATGTGAAGATTTTCCCTTCAACTTCCTTGTATACCAGAAAACGGTGAAGGCCATCTACAAGAAAAGCTTGCAGTACCTTTACCGTCGTAACCCTAGGGGCCTGAGCCAATCCGTTTTCGGAACCCGCCGTGCTCTGGCCAGACTGACGATGATGAGTGAACTTGACAAAAAAGTTGTCCCCTCATTTCGGTCGATATTCCTGAGCAAGCTTTATAGGATGGCGCTCACTTCAAGGTTTGACCTTGAACAAAGGAGCGACCTGAAAGAATACTTCAGGATATTCAAGCCTCTGAAAAAAAAGACCTTCCGTGAATATCTCTCCTGCCCGGAGATAAGCCTTTCCGAGAAGGCACGCACGGTTGCCCTGTTCTGGTTCCCCGGACTTGGCAGGATCCTTTTCAGGCTGAAATACCGGTAGGACAAATGATAATAAGGTGAAACAATGGTCAGCATTATCGTACCGGTATATAATGTAAGGGAGTTTCTGGAGGCGAGCCTTGAGAGCATCGCGGCTCAGACTTATGCCGGCTTTGAATGCATAATCGTGGACGACGGATCCACCGATGGGTCCGGGGAAATGTGCGATGCTTTCTGTGCAAAGGACTCCCGCTTCCGGGTGATCCACCAGCCGAACGCCGGGGTAGGCCATGCCAGGAATGCAGGCCTGGATGAGGCAAAGGGAGAATACATACTGTTCGTTGATCCCGACGACATCATTTTGCCAACCGCCCTGGAGGTTGCCGTAAATCTGATTTCATCAGGGCCGTATGACTGGGCCATGTTCGATCACACCAAAGTGGGGCTTGACGGCAAGCCGTTGGAAGAGGAGGTTTTCACGGACGAGGAAATCACGTTCGATGGGGTATATGTGGCCAACAACATATGCGGGAAGCCATCCCGGACCAACATGGCGTTCTGTGTCTTATGGAATAAACTGTATTCCAGGGAAGTATTGGAGGGACTCAGGTTTTTGGACATTTATACCTGTGAAGATATGTCTTTCAACCTTGTCGTTGCCCAGAAAACACGGAAGGCCATATACAAAAAGAGCATGCAGTATTTTTACCGGATGCGTCCGCTTAGCTTGAGCAACCACGGTTTCGGGACCTACCGTGCCCTTGGCAGGCTCATGATGATGAACATGACCGAGCCCCTGATCATTCTGCCCCAATTTCGGTCCATTTTTCTCGCCAGACTTTACAGAACGTTTCTCTCTTCCAGGTTTGACCTTGAACACAGGAGCGACCTGAAAGATTATTACAGGATATTCAAGCCCCTGAAAAAGAAGACTTTCCGGGAATATATCTCCTGCCCGGACATAAGCCTTGCTGAAAAGGCCCGCGTAGTCTTCCTCCTGTCCTTCCCCAGACTTGGCAGGATGCTTTTCAGAATGAAATACCGGTGATAAGGCCTTCCCTTTTCAGGAAAGGTCCCGGATTCGGAAACTATTTGAAAAATAAATTTGCGGGGGAAGAATTTTTGAGTATCTTTGCAGTCCCAATCAATGAGGGCTTAGCTCAGTTGGTTTAGAGCGCTTGCTTGACAGGCAAGAGGTCAGCAGTTCAAGTCTGCTAGTCCTCACAGACGGAAAGAGGTCGACCGGATGGTCGGCCTCTTTCGCTTATTCCAGGGGATCGGTTTGCATGTGCTCCCTGTACAGCGCTCCTGCTTGGCGGAGGAAGGCCCCCTTCAGGGCTGAGGCTTTGCCTGGCTCGGAGGCGGAGATGTCGCTTTCCTGGAACGGGTCTTCTTCCAGGTCCCAGAGGGTATCGTAAGGATTGCAGCCCAGTTCTATTCCCGTGGAATTGGTGTTGGCTCCGGAATATGCAGGAATGAAGGCGTACTTGCCGGCAAGCATGGCCAGATGTCCCATGGCTTCTATCATCAGGGTGTCACGGCCTGATGTAAGTTCCTTTCCCATAAGTACTTCCGGGTAGGCTTCGCTGTCAAGCCCTTCCGGGACAGTGCCTCCCAGAATCTTCCCGAGAGAGGCATAGAGGTCCATCAGGCAGAACCTGGCGGATGAAACCGCCGGCCGTATATGCCCTCTCCAGTAGACTATCATGGGAACATGCGTGCCGGCGTCGTACATGCTGTATTTTCCGCCGCGTAGGCCGCCGTCGGGGTCATGCCCTGCCGCAAGGGCCGCTTCCTCGGCACCGTCGTCATAGCCGTCCTGGAGGACCGCCCCGTTGTCGGAAGTGAAGATTATAATGGTGTTGTCCAGTATGCCCAGGGAATCGAGTGCGGAGACTGCCTCGCTCACGCACCAGTCGGCCTCCACAACCACGTCGCCGCGGCATCCGAGGCCACTGGCCCCCTCGAAAGCCTTTCCTGACACGCGGGGAACGTGCGGCTGATGGAGCCCGTAATAAAGGAAGAAAGGCTCCTCCCTGTGGGAGGCCATAAAATCTTTTATCCGCCCCAGGAAGTATTCCGCCATGGTGGCATCGTCCCAGCGTGCAGAGTGTCCTCCTTTCATGTAACCAATTCTTGGAATGCCGTTTACGATGGTTCCACGATGGCCGTGCAGCCATCGCATGGTCATCATCTCGGGATTGGTGTCGGCGGTTGGCTCGCCGGGATAATTCTCTTTGTAGTTGACCTCTATGGGATCGGAGGGGTCCAGGCCAACCACCAGGCCGTTTTCAACATAGACCGTGGGAACCCTGTCAACCGTGGCGGGGATGAGGTTGGTGTAGTCAAAGCCCACCGTGTTCCCGGATGGGACTATCGGGGCGTTCCAGTCAGTCTTACCGTATCCCATCCCAAGGTGCCATTTGCCCACGGCGCCGGTAGCGTAACCGAGTTCCTGCATCATTTTGGGCAGGGTGTTCATGGCGGTGTCTATCAGCAGGGGGGCGTCGCCCGGGAGTATCCTCGCCTCCGGGTTCCGCCAGGGATACATTCCGGTGAACATCGCAAACCGGCTTGGAGTTGATGTTGAGGATGTTGCGTAGGCATTCCTCATCAGCAGGCCGTCGGAGGCAAGGGAATCCAGGAAGGGCGTCCTGATGGTTTCGGAGCCATAGCAGCTCAGGTCGCCGATTCCGAGGTCGTCGGCCACTATGAGAAGGATATTCGGGCGGGGCTGTTCCTTCTGGGAACATGAAAGTGCACCAAGAAGGGCTGGCGGGAGCAGGGCGAGGGCGGTATGTTTCATGACTACTGGTTACAATATTGTCCAAAAGTACGGAATTTTTTATATTTGTCCCAAATGAGACGCTGCGTCATTTACATTTTTGTCCTGCTTTCCCTGCTGATTCCATTCCCGGCCTGGGCAATGCCGTATTTCATGCACCTGGGGTTCAGGGAAGGGCTGGCGCATCCGTCGGTGATGTCGGTCTGTCAGGATTCCCTGGGCCGGATCTGGTTTGGAACCGAGAACGGGGTCAGCGTCTACGACGGAAACCGTATTGTTTCGTGCAAGCCCTATGAGAGCAGGGGAGGAACGGCATTCACGGGCAGCGTCGTCAAGCCGATAGTTTGCAATTCAAATGGGGACGTGTTCTTCCTGGCGGGTATTGAACTTGTCCGTCATGATGCAGTAACCGGCTCAGTCAGTGTTGTTTCCGGTGTGGAGCCGTCATGCCTTTTCGTTGAGGACGGATATGCCTGCGTGGCGCAGGGGCATGATGTCCTCCGATGGAACCCCGCGACGGCTTTGATGGAAAAGACCGGCACACTTCCACTGGACGATGTCCGGGAAGTGCTGGTTACCTCGGACGGAAGGCGGTTCCTTGCCGGGCAGGACGGGCTTTTCACCACCGGAAACGATGGCATCTTGAAACGCCTGTTCAGCGCCGGCGAGGTCCGGGGACTCTTTGAATCGTCTTCCGGGGAAGTATGGGCCGGAAGCGTTGCCGACGGGCTTTTCCGGATCCGAAATGACCTTTCCGTAGTGAACTATACGGTGGAATCCGATTCCGGCAATGGATTCATCAGCAATAATGTAAGGACTGTGACGGAGGATCCCCGGGGCAGCATCTGGTTTGGAACATTCAACGGCCTTTGCCGGTACGATCAGGTTTCCGGCCGTTTCACGACATATGCCCGCGAAGACCGGGAGGGGGGACTTTCTCAGAATTCCGTGCATGCGGCCTTTGTCGACAGGGACGGCTTCCTCTGGGTGGGAACTTATTATGGCGGGGTGAATTATGCCGATACCAAGGCCGGCAGCTATTCGTTCTTCCCCTCTACGACGTCCGGGGAGGGACTTTCCCATCCCGTTGTGGGACACGTCGCCGAAGGCCCGGGTGCCCTTATCTGGATATGTACCGAGGGCGGCGGAATCAACAGCCTGGACCCTTCCGGCGGTGAAATCAGACGTTTCCCCGGCCAGCCTTTCACGAATGCCAAGTGGTTTGATACTTCCCCTGACGGGAATACCATGTATATCGCCACCAACCGGGACGGCCTGTTTGAACTGGATGTCCGTTCCGGGCGGTTCCGCCGGGAGATTTCGCCGGAGGATGCCAACTCGGCTTACGCCGTCATAAACGTCGTCGCCAGAAAGGATGACGACCTTTATCTTTCCACCGACGACGGAGTCCTGGTGCATTCGCTTTCATCCGGGAGGGACTCCCTGCTTTATCCCCGTACCGACGGTATCCGCTATGTCCATGAGGCTATATCAGGTGACAAGCTCTGGCTCTGTTCGGGGAATGTGGTGGTTTTCGACCTGAAGTCAAAGACTCTGGTTAAGGAATATCCGGTCCTGTCCGACGGCGCCAGGGTCAGGCCGATGAGGGTTTTGCCGGGGCCGGGTGACGATGTGGTCATATCCACTTTCGGACATGGGCTTTTCCGGCTTGAGAACGAGGAATTCAGGCCTTTCGGCCCTTACATGCCAGGTTTGTCGGGATACCAGGTGGTCAGGTGCGGGGACGGTTCCCTGCTGGTGTCCGGCGAGGACGGAATCCGTCTCCTGGACCCGTCCGGGGCGCTTCTGGAGACATATCTGCCCGGGCGGAACCTTCCGCTGGAGGCACTTGTGATGGACAGCGGACTGGCCGTTTCGTCCGACGGGACCGTGTATGCCGGGGGAACGAACGGCCTGGTATCGTTCAGGATTTCCGCAGGCGGGAATCCGGAGCCGGCGGACCTGTATTTCTCCGACCTTTACGTGGACGGAACCCCCATCCATCCTTTTGACCGTCCGGACATACTGCCAAAAGCCCTGCCGTATTCCCGCGAAGTGGTTCTGAAGGGGCCGCAGACAAGGGTGGACGTGCAGTTCTCGTCCAGGAAAAACATGACATCCCTGAACTGGACCGACTATGTGTACAGTTTCGACGGTGACGGGGAGTGGCATGACGTGCAGTCTCCGATGATCTCGCTTCTCAACCTCAAGGTGGGGCGGCATCGCATTTCGCTGGGAAGGAGGAGTGCAGGGGTGCCGCTATGCAGCCTCGATATCCGGGTGAAACCTTTCTGGTATGCCTCCTGGTGGGCTTACCTTATTTATTTCCTTGCCGCCTCTGGCATCGTCCTGCTGCTGGGGAGGATGCTCCGGCTGCGTCGCCTGGCTTCCCTGGCCGTGGAGGAAGAACGTATGGAGAAGGCGAGGATTCAGGAATTGAACGAGACCAAACTGCGTTTCTTCACCACGCTGAGCCATGAACTGAGGACTCCTCTTACCCTGATTATAGCCCAGATTGACTCCATTTTCCAGTCGTACAGGCTGCCGCCAAGGGTCAACCATAAGATGTCCAGGGTGATGACCCAGGCCCGCCAGATGAACCAGCTTGTGACGGAACTGATTGATTTCCGGAAGTTTGAGCAGAATCTGGTTACGCTCCACGTCTCAAAGACGGCGGTGAATCCCTTTGTCTCAGATATACTGGACCGCTTCAAGGAGATATCATCCGGAAAGGACCTCCATCTCGGATTCAACCCTTCCCCCGGCAATCCGGTCTGCTGGTTTGACGCCTACCAGATGCAGAAGGTCCTTATGAACCTCATTTTCAACGCCGTGAAATTCACACCGGAAGGCGGGTCGATAACCCTTTCTGTCCGGTCAGGAGAGAACGGGGATGTGGACATCCTGGTCCGGGATACCGGGGTGGGAATCGCCGAAAAGGACCTTCCGCACATTTTTGAAAGGTTCTACCAGGCCGAGGAAAGGGATGTGGCAAGGGGAGTGCCCGGTTCCGGGATTGGACTTGCCCTGGCCAAGGACATCGTGGAACGGCACCACGGCAGGGTGACGGTGGAAAGCGGCCTTGGTGAGGGTACCTGCTTCACCGTAACACTGCGTGGCGGCATCTCCCATTTCCAGGGCGACGGCCAGGCAGTTATCCAGGATACCCCGGCGCCGGTACCGGCCGAGGCACCCCCTGCCAGGGAAGATATCCCGCCACAGGATGACGGCCGGGCGCTGGTCCTGATTGCCGAGGACGATGCCGAGATGGCCTCGATACTTGCGGAACTGTTCTCGGTCCAGTACAGGGTGGCTGCCGCCTCCGACGGTGAGGAGGCCCTTGAAATGGTACGCAGCCTCAGGCCCGACCTGGTGGTAAGCGACGTGATGATGCCGCGGATGAGCGGAACGGAACTCTGTGCCGCCATAAAGGACGACCAGTCCCTCTCGCATGTGCCGGTGGTGCTTCTGACGGCCCTCGACGGGGCTTCCACTGAGCTTGGCGGGCTTTTGAAAGGGGCCGATGACTATATTGCCAAACCGTTCAATTCCAAGATGTTGCTGGCCCGGTGCAACAATCTTGTAAAGGCCGGCAAGATGAGGGGCAGTACTGCCGCACCGCAGGAGAAGGACATCTCTTCAAAGGCGACCAACCGGGAGGACAAGGAATTCCTCCAGAGGCTGCAGAAGATAGTCAGGGAGCATATTTCAGATCCTTCGCTCAACAATGATGTCCTGGCGTCCATGATGAACATGAGCCGTTCCCGGTTCTACAACCGGTTCAAGTCGGTCACTTCCGGAACTCCCAACGACTATGTCATGAACATGCGCCTGGACATGGCCTGCACAATGCTGGTTGATGAGCCTGGACTCTCGGTGGCCGAGATAGCGGACAGGCTGGGATTCAATACCCAGAACTATTTCTGCCACCGGTTCAAGGACCGCTTCGGGGTTTCTCCCACACAATACCGCAGGGGTCGCTGACCTTTTTTCTTTATTGTACAAAAATGTAAATATTTTGCATTTTTGTGTTTGGCAAAGCAGTCCTGCGCTTGTTATATTTGCATCAGCCGCTGTCACAATAGTGAACGCCAAACGATAACCAATACTAAATTATATGAAATATTACAGAATCATTTCCGCATTGGCAGGGACCATGGCCCTGGCATGGGCCTGCACCAGCCCGATGGAAAAGCTCATCAGGGAGGATGTGGAAGTTGCAAAGGCCCAGATCGGGGCGCTCATGGCCGCCTCGGAAGAAGGGGATACCATCCGTATTCCCGCCACGTTCAAGGAAGGTGAGATAAAGTATGTCCCTATCGACGACTGGGTGAGCGGTTTCTTTGCCGGAGAACTCTGGTACATGTATGAACTTACCGGTGATGAAATGTGGGCGGATCACGCCATGAAGCATACCGGAAACCTCGATTCCCTGCAGTGGCTTACATGGCATCACGATGTGGGTTTCATGGTGGGCAGCAGCTTTGGCAACGGTTTGAGGCTCAAGAATATAGATGGTTACAAGGATGTGATGGTGCAGACCGCCAAGTCGCTCTGCACCCGTTTCCGCCCCGCCGCCGGCATCATCCAGTCATGGGACGTGAAGGGATGGCAGGCCGAGAAGGGTTGGGCCTGCCCCGTGATCATAGACAATATGATGAACCTGGAGCTGCTTTTCAACGCAACTGCGTTCAGCGGCGACTCCACCTATTTCAATATTGCGGTGAGCCATGCCGACAAGACCATCGAGAATCATTTCCGCGAGGATGGCAGCAGCGTTCATGTGGTTGACTATGATCCGGTTACCGGAGAAGTCCGCGGACGTTACACCGCCCAGGGCTGCTCCGACGATTCCGCCTGGGCACGCGGCCAGTCATGGGGGCTTTACGGTTTCACCATGGCATACCGCTGCACGGGCTATGAGCGCTATCTTGCCCAGGCGGAGAAGATAGCCTCATTCCTCCTCAATAACCCCAACCTGCCTGCGGACCTGGTCCCTTACTGGGATTACGACGCTCCCGGTATTCCCGACACATATCGTGACGCCTCGGCCGGGGCCATCATGGCATCGGCCCTGTATGAGCTTTATACCATTACCGGGAAGGAACTTTACCTGCAGAAGGCCGACGGCATGCTGGAAACCCTTTCTTCCCCTTCGTTCAGGGCGGAAAACGGCACCAACGGCGGCTTTATCCTCATGCATTCGGTTGGAAGCCTTCCCCATGGAAGCAGCATAGATGTCCCTCTCAATTACGCCGATTACTATTTCCTCGAAGCCCTCTTGAGGCGTCGTAATATAGAGTAAATGAGTCTTGCGGCAATCATATCGGCCATGGTCCTTGCCCTGGCGCCGGTAGGAAGGTACGGTTTTGAAGGAAGCGTACCCTCCGGAGTGACGGTCAGGGGAAGGGGCGTACTGAGCCTGGATACCGACAGGTACAAGGACGGAGGGTCATCGCTCCGGTTCTCCTGGAAGGGTCAGGCCGAACTGGTGATTGCCGATCCCGAGGCTGTCTCGGCCTTCATGGCCAGCCCGAAGGGAGGCCTGATGATGTGGGTATGCAGCGAACGCAGTATGCCCGATCCGCTAACGGTTAGTTTCCGGGATTCCCTCCGCCGGGAGGTCTGCAGTTTCCCGGTGAACATGGATTTTACGGGATGGCGGGCGCTCTGGATCAGGTACGAGGACATGCTCCGCTCCGGGGTGCCGGTAGGGGAAACACCTGTAAAGCAACGGGTTAAGAGGGGATATGAAATGTGCCTGCGGCCTTCACCGACTCAGGCGGAGGGTTCCATCTGCATAGACAGATTGGTTTTCACTCCCCAGGAGATCAACCGCCAGAACACCCCCGACGCCCAGATCCCGGACAACAACCGCTATGTCACTCGTGGCAACAAATGGCATTGGATCCGTCTCTGGGAATGGGAGGGATATCCCCGGCTTTCTCCATCGGAAACAATTGATGAAGAGTCACTTGAAAAGATATCCAAACGGTTTGGGAAACTGGTCGGCAAGAAGGCTGCGGACGCATCGGCCGTAATGCAGAAGCTTTGCCTCGAGCGTCTTCCGGATGGAACGGTCAAAGGTGCTCCGATAGTGAGCAACGACGAATCCACTCCTGACGATGTGAAGATGCAGGCCGCTTTCACCGCCCTTCACTCACTTGCGCTGAAATACCGTGAAACCGGCGATGCCGGAACCCTCCGGGACTTCTTCCTGCTGGGGGACCATATACTGTGGCAGGGCGTTGACTATGGGAGCGGGATGGGCACCAACCATCATTATGGGTATAATATAAGGGGTTGGATGGATTCCTTTTGGCTTATGCAGGACGAGATACGTTCTTCCGGCAGGATGCCCCGATGGAGAAGGGCGCTCGAGTACTGGAGCGGAATCCAGGAATGCCGTCTCCCGTTCCAGAAGGGCCGTGACGAGATACTGGACTCATGGAACACGCTGACCCTCCCCAAAGTGGCGGTATGCCTCCTGCAGGATACCCCCGCCCTGCGTCAGGCATATATTGAATCCCTTGCCAGGTGGATGGAAGGCTCCATGAACTATTCCTCCGGAACCATCGGCGGAATAAAGGTGGATGGCACCGCATTCCATCATGGCGGTCACTATCCGGCCTATGCCACCGGCGCATTCGCCTCGCTTGGAAGCTGGTTCTCGCTCATCGAGGGCACCTCCTTCGTCCCTTGCGGGGAGAGCCGGCGCTGCATCAAGAAGGCACTGATGGCCATGCACACCAGCTGCAACCTGGTGGACTGGGGCATCGGCATTTCAGGTCGGCATCCGTTTGGGGGGCACATGCACCCCGCCGTGGTCAATGCTTTCGGGGCTCTCGCACTACTTGGCGACCTGACCGGGAATGGTCTCAAGGCCGACCCGGAACTCGGCGGAGCATACCTCTCGCTCGGCGGCACCAACAAGACCCTTACAAGCGCCCTGAAGAAAGCAGGGATTGCCCCGGCCGCTATGCCGGAAGGTTTTTTCGTATACAATTACGGAGCTTTCGGCATCCATAGGAGGAAGGGCTGGATGGTAACGTTAAAGGCTTACAACTCGGATGTCTGGGGTTCGGAGATATACACTCGCGACAACCGCTACGGCCGCTATCAGAGTTACGGCTCGGTCCAGGTAATCAATTCGGGGGCACCTCCCTCAGCGGAAGCGTCAGGCTTCGTGGAGACGGGATGGGACTGGAACCGCATCCCCGGAACCACCACGGTACACCTTCCCTGGGACCGTCTGGACTCTCCCAACAAGGGGACCCTGATGGAAAGGAACGACAGCCGCTTCCCCGGAGTTTCCTCGCTGGAAGGGAAGAACGGGGTGCTGGCCTTCACATATGTGGAAAAGGACCGTCGGAATTTCTGCCCCGGAGCTACAGCCACAAAGAGCGTTTTCTGCTTCGACAACCGGCTGGTCTTCATCGGTACGGGAATCAGCAACGATTCCGATTGTCCCACGGAAACGACTCTGTTCCAGCAGAATACCACAGGCGCACGCAATGAGGTGGCACTGACCAGGAAGGGGAAGGGCGCTATAGTGTCCGACCTCTCCGGAAACCGTTACATCCTCAAGGATGCTTCGTCGCTGGTGGTCAGGAAATGTATCCAGGAATCCCCCGACAATACAGGAAGGAGTACCGGCAGGGGAGAGTTCGCATGGGGGGTGATCAATCACGGAATCGCTCCCAGGGATGCCTCCTATGAGTATCTGATGCTGGTGGAACCAGCCCCGGAGGATGCCGGACGCTTCCTTCGCAAGCCTCCGTACGAAGTGCTCCATGCCGGCAGCGACGCCCATGTGGTCCGGGACATTCCCACGGGAATAACGGCCTATGCCAGTTACCTGGGCTATTCCGGTCCCGATATCGTGATCCCGGCCGAAACCATCGTCATGGAGCGGCCCCGTGGAGGCGGCAGGGTAATGAGCGTGTGCACGCCTGACCTTGGGATTTCCGAAAAGAGTTACACCACTCCCGAAGAGGGAAGGGCGCTTTCAAGGACCGTGAAGGTCAGGGGAGAGTTGACTCTCCCTGGGGAAAGCCCGGCCGTAAGTGCCAGGGCGACCGGAGGCTGGACCGAGATAACAGTCCTGTGCCTCCACGGACAACCGGTTGAATTTGAAATCAAATAACTATATGTCAATAACATGCAAGTCCAATTAAAGTATCTGATGGCGTTCCTGCTCTCCGCATCGGCCCTGTTCCAGGCCGGAGCGCAGACCGTGAACGTAAAGGGCCGGATAACCGATTCCTCCGGAGAGGGAGTGGTTGCGGCTACGGTTTACGAGGCCGGCAAGACCTCCAACGGGACCGTTTCGGACGCTGACGGAAACTGGTCACTCACCCTTCCTGCCAAAGGATCCGTGGTATTCTCATGCCTCGGATACCAGGATGTGACCGAGAAGGTCGCGGGGCGTTCGGTCATCGATGTGGTTATGCAGGAAGACAACCTCTCGCTGGACGCTTCCCAGGTTGTGAGCGACGGTTATACCTCCGTCGCCAGGAGGGACCTTACGGGCAGCGTCACCTCCGTATCCATGGAGAATGTGATGAAATCGCCGGTGACCTCGTTCGACCAGGCGCTTACCGGCCGCGTGGCCGGCGTGGTGGTCACCACCGGTGACGGTACTCCCGGTGCCGACGCCAATATCACCATCCGCGGAAACAACTCGCTCACCCAGTCCAGCGCTCCGCTTTACATCATCGACGGCTTCCCTTCGGAGAGTTCCCTTGCGGCGACCCTCGGCTCGGCCGACATAGAGACCATCGACATCCTGAA
This sequence comes from Bacteroidales bacterium, assembly GCA_017437755.1. GTDB lineage: Bacteria > Bacteroidota > Bacteroidia > Bacteroidales > UBA932 > Cryptobacteroides. Next base: position 134,098 of record JAFRXI010000043.1, on the reverse strand, counting down.
GGATGCCTCGGCCACAGCCATATACGGTGCGCGGGGAGCCAACGGAGTAGTGGTAATAACCACCAAGAGGGGCGCCGCAGGCCAGCCGAAAGTCAATTTCTCGGCCACCTGGACCGGTAACAAGATATCCAACAAGGTGGACCTCATGGATGCCTACGACTTTGTGAAGGTGCAGAAGGACTTTGTGGATACGCACGGCGGAACCAACTATTATCTGACCGACGGGTATACGCTGGAGGATTACCGCAATGTCAAGGCGACCGACTGGCAGGACATGATCTATCGTACCGCCCTGATGCAGAACTACACCCTTTCCCTGTCGGGCGGCAACGCCAAGACGGGAAGCAGTTATGCCATCAGTTTCTCGGCCCTTGACCAGGACGGAATCATAGTCAATTCCAACTTCCAGCGCTATCAGGGCAGGATCAACTTCTCGCAGCAGGTGTTCAAGAACCTCAAGTTCGACCTGCTGGCAAACTATTCCAGGAGCATTACTTCCGGAACCAATCCCACCAGCGCCCAGCAGAATTCATCGGCATCGGGATGGCTCATGTATTCGGTATGGGGCTACCGTCCCGTCCGTCCCCTGAGCCAGATGTCGGAAAGCGAGGACGATGACTGGCTGGATGCCCTGATCGATACCGACGCCGCATCTTCCAACGACTACCGCTTCAATCCGGCCAAGACCGTGAGGAACGAGTACAGGAAAACGGTCGTGGACTACCTCAACGTCAATGCTTCGCTCCTGTGGAACATTACCCCGGAACTCCGCCTGAAGGTGACCGGAGGCTATACCATCAACAAGCGCCGCCGCGAGGAGTTCAACGGTACGCAGACATATACCGGTTACGAGGGGTCTCCCTCCGGCAAGGGAATCAACGGAGGGATCTACTGGTGGGACCAGAGGACCTGGCTCAACGACTACGTCCTGACCTGGACGAAGAACATCGCCAGGCAGCACCACCTCCAGCTGATGGGGATTTTCTCCATGAGCGGCCAGAATTACGACTACTACGGAACCAAGGCGGACAAGATGACCACCGAGACGCTGGGCCTGAAAGGCCTCCACACCGGCCAGTTCCAGACTGTTACCCCGTTTGAATACGACTGGCGGCTGATGTCGGGCGCCATCAGGCTCAACTACAACTACAAATACAGGTACTACCTGACCGCATCGTTCCGGGCCGACGGCTCTTCAAAATTCCCCAAGGCTAACCGGGTGGGATACTTCCCGTCGGCTTCCGTGGCCTGGAATTTCAACCGTGAGAACTTCCTGAAAGGGGCCTCATGGCTCACCAACGGTAAGCTGCGCGCCTCATGGGGACTCACCGGAAACAACAGGACGTCAACCCCTTACGACTTCTATTCGCAGATTTCCACCAGCCCGGGCGACCAGAGCTCCTTTGACTATGTATTCGACGGCAAGACCGTATCGGGGTACTATCCCTCCAATATGGTTAACGAGCATCTGAAGTGGGAGACCACCGCGCAGACCGACCTCGGCCTTGACCTGGCCCTGTTCGACAACCGGATCAAGTTCACGGGCGACCTCTACCTGAAGGACACCTACGACCTGCTGCTCGCCGCAACCATCCCCGCATCCTCGGGATACACCACCGAGATGCTGAACATCGGATCGATGCAGAACAAGGGAATGGAATTCACCCTGGATGTGGTCCCCGTCAGGACCGCCGACCTGGAGTGGACCCTTAATTTCAACGTGGGCGTGAACCGGAACAAGGTGACTGCGCTGACCGGCGACCAGTATTCCCTGTTCCGCTCCATTACGTGGGAGAACAAGTACAACAGCCAGAACGCCTATATAACCCAGGTGGGGAAGCCCACGGGTATGATGTTCGGCTTCATCTATGACGGGACATACAAGGCCGATGACTTCAACAGTTCCGGCATCCTGAACGACGGAGTGCCTTATATGAACAGCGTGGGCAAGTCGGCCACCAAGCCCGGCGACCCCCGCTACCGCGACATAAACGGCGACGGAATAGTCGACGACGACGACCGCACCATCATCGGATGCGGCCAGCCCCTTGCCACCGGCGGTTTCGGGAGCACCCTCGCCTGGAAGGGATTCGACCTGAATTTCTTCTTCTCATGGAGCTATGGTAATGACGTGCTCAACGCCAACCGCCTCATTTTCGAGAGCGGTTCCAAACTGAACCTGAACCAGTTCACTTCCTATGTGAACCGGTTCCATGCCACCGAGAACCCCACCTCGGATATCCCGAGGGTGAATTCCAACGGGCTCGAGGTATATTCGTCCAGGGTTGTCGAGGACGGTTCGTTCCTCAGGCTCAGGAACATAACCCTGGGGTACAACCTTCCCAAGATGCTGCTTGCCAAGGTCCGCGTCGAATCGATGAGGGTGTATGTCTCGGGTGAGAATCTCTGGGTCCTTTCCGGCTATTCCGGTCCCGATCCCGAGGTGTCCACCCGCTCGTCGGTACTGACTCCGGGCTTCGACTGGTCGGCCTACCCCCGCGCATGGGGCATAACCGGAGGAATCAACATTACTTTCTAAACAGGGACGGCTATGAAGAAGATATATTATTTCGCAATTTCCATACTCGTGGCACTGCCTTCCTGCAGTTTCCTGGACTTGTCTCCCAATGTCATAAGCAAGGAGACCTTCTATAAGAGCGAATTGGAGGCAAAATACGGACTGTCAGGGGTTTACGGGGCAATGAACCACTATCAGTTCTATGGCAACTATTTCTCGCTGATGCTTTCCGGCGTGGACGACCTCTGCTATTTCAACCGCGCACCCCAGTCATCCACCGCGGCTCCCCAGTACAGGTATGACGCAAGTACTACCGAGATCTACGAGGCATGGACGCGTATCTATGCCGGTATCCGCAACGCCAATGCGTTCATGGCTGCGATTGACGGGTCGGAATACGATCCCGACGGAGGGATGTACAACGAGGCCCGCTTCCTCAGGGCGTATTATCACTTTGTACTGGCCCAGGCCTGGGGCGACGTCCCCATGCGCAAGGAAGAGGTGACCGAGCACAAGGACGTCCTGTGCGCGGCCTCTCCCCAGTACGAGGTACTTTCCTGGGCGGCCTCCGAGATGGAAGAGTGCCTTGGCAAAGCCGCGGAAGATCCTGCTATCCAGCCTTCCAGGGTCACTGCAACCACCATCCACGGCATCCTCTCCAGGGTCTACCTGTTCATGGCCGGCGCCTCCGTCAAGGGAGGGGACAAGAAGGGATTCATGCAAAAGGCCATGGAGCATGCCGACGAGGTGATTTCCAGCGGTCTCCACAGACTCAACCCCGATTACAGCCAGGTGTTCATCAACATGATAAAAGACCAGTACGATACCGAGTATCACGAGTCAATGTGGGAGGTGGAATTCCTCGGCGACCGTTCCAGCGCCTCGTCGTGGAGCAACGGCAGGATCGGTGACGTTATCGGCCTCCAGAGCACCGGCAGCAGTGATTACGCCACTTTCAAATGCAATTATTCCTATGGCATGTACGACGGCAGCCTCAAGCTGTGGGACCTGTACTGGGCCACCGACCGTACCGAAGATGAATATCAGCTGGGCAGGATAACCGACGTCCGCCAGGAATGGAACCTGCCCCCGTACAACTATTCCGGGAGCAACAATCCGCCTTACGGCTCTGACGGTTCCGACGGCAAGACCAAGAGTCTTGCTTCCATCGACAAGACCCCGTATGCCTATAATTCAGTGACCACCACTCAGGACCCCACTGCGGCGCAGGCTATCCGCAACTGCGGCAAGTACCGCCGAGAGGTTGAGTATGAGGGTGTCAAGACGGCCAAAAACCTCTGGACCACGATCAATTACCCGCTTCTCCGCTACTCCGACGTCCTGCTGATGTATGCCGAGGCGTCAAACGAGTACGAGGGAGCACCTTCCCGGAAGGCTTATGACTGCGTCAAACTCGTCAGGGACCGTGCCGGAATCAAGACTCTGCCTTATGAATCGTACGACCGGGATTCTTTCCGGGAACTGGTCCGGAACGAACGCGGACGCGAGCTCTGTTTTGAATCCCTCCGCAAGTACGACCTGATCCGCTGGGGAATATTCGTAAAGGCCATGAACGAGTACGGCCAGTGGACCGCCGACGAGCGCTGGAACAAGAACACCAAGAGCGGCTATGCCGCCGCTATAGGCGAGGCCGTGGCTGACCGTCATGTCTGCCTTCCCATACCCAACATCGAACTGGGTGTCAACACCCTTCTGGTACAGAACCCCTTATGGTAACGGTTATGAAAAAGATATGTCTGCTTATGATTCCCGTCCTGGCGGCTTCCTGCACCCAGGATATAGTGGAACCCGTGGATTGTAACATAACGCTCGATCCCGCAAATACTTATATGACCGGGGAACCGGTCCGTTTCCTGATCGACGGGAATGTTGACAACATCCTGTTCTACAGCGGCGAAACAGGCGCCCAGTACCGTTTCAAGGACCGTTATTCGGTGCCCGTGGAACAGGTGAACTCGGCAATGCTGAACCTCGACTACCAGGCCCGCTATGGCTACAAGGACGGACTTGAGGTATATGTCTCAAACTCCTTTGCCGGGCTCAAGGGCGATGACGCCGAGGCCGACAAGGCTACTGTCAAAGCCATGGTGGACGGGGGAATGCAGGGATGGACCAGGCTCGACTACGAGGAAGGCGCATCCCAGGTATGGACCCACCAGTCCTATGAGATGAACGGTTATCTGGACAATTTCACGGTGGCTTTCCATTGGAAACCGGTCCGCGACGGGAAGAGCGCCCAGAGGACCTACTGGCTGAGCGGTTCGCTGGTGCTGGACATGGAGGGAGCCGAGCCTTCCACCATGAAGATTACCGAGCTGAATTTCACTACTGTCATGCTCAATGACTGGTATTCAAACGCTTACGAGAATAACGGAGGCAACGGGACCATCCAGTTCAACAAGCCGGCCACTGCCGATATCATTTTCCAGGGCTGCAACGCGACCCTCTATCCCGAGTCCATCGACGGCTGGGCCATTTCCACCCCGTCGGCGCTGAACCGTGTGGCCAACGACAAGGGAACCGTGGTGAAGAATCTTCAGAATTACATGAAGTCGTACGAGTATGTCTATGACAAGCCCGGTAACTATACTGCAAGCTTCGTTTGTACCAATGCCAACTACCTTGGCTCCAGCAGGATACTGAAGGAATTGAGATTCAGCGTAATAGACAAGTAACTGATGCGCCTTTGGAGATATATACCGGTTCTGTTCCTGCTCTGTGCCGCCCCGGTTGGGGCAAGGGCCCAGGTAGAGATCGTGCATCCTTCCTATCTTTCCTTCGAGGATGGGAAGGGAAGCAGCGCTGAGCATTACAAAACCGGTTCCCGTTCCCTCAAGTGGAGTTGGTGCGGCCGCAGGCAGTCCCTGTCCTTGAAGGTGGACGTGGGCTATCTGCCCGGGAATCCCAACCCCGAGGAAACGTCGGTCTCCTCGTTCGTATTCTGGGTCTATTCCCCCAAGCCTCTCGAAGGCAGCCTTCGCTTTGAATTTCTGAAAGATGGAAAGGTCTGCTGCTCTTTCCCTTACAAACTTGGATTCACGGGCTGGAGAGGCGCATGGGTGGCCTTTGACCGCGACATGGAAGGCACTCCAGAAACCGGAATGGACCAGATCCGGATTGTTCCGGTGGGGGCGAGGCGCGGAACCCTCTTCTTCGACGGGATCATTCCGGCGGTGTTCGAAGACGTCCGATATCATACGGCTGACTTCCAGGCTCCGTTCATCAATCCGGAGACCAGAATCCACTGGCTGCTTCTGAACCGGCACTGGAACCGTAATCTTGATATACCTGTAGGGAAGCGGGTCACGGAAAGGGAAGTGACTGAGCTGGAAACGGTCCGGAAGCGCTTCGTGGACCTGATTTCCGGGGGCGGGAAGGGATACGCTCTGAAAAAAGCCCGCGAGGTTTACGGCAGCTACGGCATCCGTTACAATCCTGACGGAACGGTCACCGGAAAGCCCGTCTTCTTCACCCGATACGGCGAGACCTACATAAACCTGGGTATCCGCGATGCTTCGGCCCGGTTCGCTGCCGAGGGACAGCTCCTGCGTGCGTACAACGACAACCTGTACCGCATTGCGCTTGGATGGAAACGTGAAAAGGATCCATACGCAAAGGAGGAGTTTGAAAGGATTTACGTGGACATGACCAGGCATCTCCTGGACCAGGGATTCGCCGCCGGCAGCGCGCAGGGCACGCTGCACCACCTTGGCTACAGCATGCGGAATTTCTATACCGGTCCAGTCATCATGAAGGACGTGCTCCGGAAGGCCGGACTGTTGGAGCAGGTGCAGGCTGCATGCGAATGGTTCTCGGGTCTGGGCGAGGTTAAAACGGCCCCTGAGACCCCCGGGATGGATATCGATGCGTTCAATACCTATCTTCTCAGCCGGGTGGCCTCCGTCCTGCTGATGGACGACGGTCCGCGTGCCCATGCCATGATGAAGGCTCTGTCCAGATGGGTGGACAACGGCTTCAAGTACACCGGCGGCACAAAGGCCTGCTTCAAGACCGACGGTACCGTATTCCATCACCGCAGGGCTTATCCGGCTTATGCGGTGGGAGGCTTCGACGGTGCGGTAAGGGCCGTGTGGCTGCTTCACGGGACCTCTTTCGCCATTTCTGCCGAAAGTCACGGAATCCTCCGCAAGGCCCTTCTGGAGATGCGTTTCTACTGCAATCCGGCCAACTTCCCCCTGGCGATGTCCGGCCGCCACCCCGACGGCAAGGGAACCCTAGTTCCATGGCATTATTCCATGATGGCCGATTCCGGTACCCCTGACGGTAAATGCAGCGTGGATTCGGTGATGCTGGCTGCCCACAGGAGGCTTTCCGGCGCTCCCGGGGCCGAGCCTGCGCCCCAGGGAGTCAGGGTCTACGGCTACAACTGTTCGCTCTCTGCCAGGAGCGGGGAATGGCTGGTTACCATAGCTGGACACAGCCGTTACCTATGGTCGGCCGAAATATACAGGGGTGCCAACCATTACGGAAGGTACCTGACGCATGGCAGCATGGAAATCCTGCCCCCGTCCGGACCAACCTATACGGTTGACGGCTACGACTGGTGCCATATCCCCGGCACCACTGCCGCACCTCTCCCCATGGAGTCCATGAAGGCCCATGTCATCAATCCGGACGAGTATTCCGGCTATGAGGAAATGCTCCTTTCCGACGAATGGTTCGCCGGAGGGGTCTCCCACGGGAACTCGGGGGCCTATGCCATGAAACTCCATGAGAATCCCAAGTACAACGGTTCCCTGCGCGCCCGCAAGAGTTACTTCGTGTTCGGTCCGGTGACGGTCTGCCTGGGGTCCGACATAGAAAGCGACATCCCTGTGCATACGACCCTTTTCCAGAACGCCCTCCCTGTGCTGTCAAAGGCCGATTCGCTCTCCGGGCGGACTGTGCTGGAAGACAGGTTCGGCAACCGCTGGACCGTGTTTGACGGTGAGACGGTATATACCCGCCGGCTGCAGCAATCCCTCCACGAGGAGACCGACGCCCCCACCTCCAACTGGTATGAAAAGGCATATATCCGTCAGGACAGGCCTACCTATGAGTACATGGTGGAACTGTCTCCCGAAGGGACTCCCATGTCAGGGAAACCGTATCGCCTGCTTTCCCGCACCTGTCGGCTGCACGCCGTCGAATATTGCGGCACCGTCGGAGCAGCGGTGTTCGAGGATGGCCCCGTGAGTGACCTGATAAAGTATTCCACTCCTTGCATGCTTATGTATTCCGGGAACGGGAACAAACTGGAAATCAGCGTTTCCAATCCTGACCTGGCACTGTACAGGGGACCGGCCGACGAGGTGTTCACCTCTGATGGGAAGTATGTGGAAAGGAGCATTTATTCCAGGAAGTGGGTGAATAATGACTGCGGTGAGGTGAGTGTGGAATTGCTTCTGGCAGGCCTTTGGAATGCGGTATCCGCTCCCGAGGGAACAATAGTCAGGGAAGAGGGAGATTCCACCAGGCTGATCGTCCCGACTTCTGAAGGCCGTACTGAAAAACTGGTAATGACTGAGAAAGATGAAATTTAAAGACTGCATACTGCCGTCGATCGGACTGCTTGCCGTATCGTGCACGGGGCAGGAGAAACGTCCCAATATAGTTTACGTTTTTCCCGACCAGTTCCGTTGCAGCGCCATGGCTTTCTGGGATTCTCCGGAGTTCGCCGGCGCACAGCCTTGGGTGGCCGATCCGGTTGTAACACCGAATCTGGACGCTTTCGCCCGGGAATCTCTGGTGCTGACAAGGGCCATGTCCACCTGTCCCCTTTCCAGTCCCTACAGGGGGATGTTCCTCACCGGAATGTATCCCGGCCGCAACGGGATTTACTCCAACTGCATGGCGCTGAGACCGGAGAATACCCTCCGTCCCGATGCCGTATGCATATCCGACGTGCTGTCTTCCGAAGGATACGAGTGCGCCTATATAGGTAAGCTCCATGCCGAGGTCCCCATGAAGAACGATCCGGCCAATCCGGGAAGCTATGTCAGTTCCCGCAACCCTGAGTGGGACGCATATACCCCGCCGGAGCGCCGCCACGGCTTTTCCTGGTGGTATTCCTATGGGACCTTCGACGAGCACAGGAATCCCCATTACTGGGATACGGACGGCGTCCGCCACGATCCGCATGAATTCTCGGTTGAACATGAGACCGGCAAGGCCCTGGAATTCCTACGTACGCGTGACAGGAAGCGCCCGTTCTTCCTCTGCGTGGCCTACAATCCTCCCCACAGCCCGTACTCCAATCCCGAAACCGACTGTGTGGCAGAGGATTACGCACTTTATTCCGGAATGTCGCTGACTGAACTCTACCGAAGGCCGAATGCCGATACAACAATGTCCAAGGCGCCGTCGGCAAGGGAATACTTTGCCAATGTAACCGCGGTTGACAGGGGCTTCGGCCGGATACTGGAAGAACTCCGGGCACAGGGACTCGACCGGAATACGATAGTGGTCTTCACCTCGGACCATGGTGAGACTATGTGCAGCCATTCCGTGGACGATCCCAAGAATTCAATCTGGACCGAGTCGTTCAACGTACCTTTCATCATAAGGTATCCCGGCCGGCTGTCGCACAGGACCGATCCGGTGCTGCTGTCGTCGGTGGACATAATGCCCACCCTTCTGTCCCTTGCCGGTGCCAGGGTTCCGGAAACGGTTGAAGGACAGGACCTTTCCGCTGTGTTCATGAGTGGGGAAGGGGAGCGTCCTGAGGCTGCGCTGTACCTCCGCAATGTCAACGGGGAACCGGATGCCGACGGCCTTTACAGGAGCTTCTTCCCGGTGGCGAGGGGAATAAGGACGGCCGGACATACGATGGAGATATCCGTAAAAAGGGATTTCAGCCTGGACGGAATAATGATTTTCGACGACCTGGCCGATCCTTATCAGATGCATCCCCTCCCGAGGGAGGAGAACCCGGAGCTTTTCCAGACGCTTTGCGCCCAGCTCCGGAAAAAGCTTGAGGAAAGCAATGACCCCTGGTACAGGGACAATATATTGGATAAAATATTGGAACAGATATGAAAGTATTCAGAATCAAATCATTCCTCGCGGCTGCGACGATGCTTTGCACGGTGCTTTCCTGCGTTGACACCTCCTCGCTGGAGGACCGCATGGACAAGCTTTCGGCAAGCCTCGACCAGCTGGAGGATGCGGTGGCATCGGCGAATTCCAATGCCATAGCTGCCGGAAAATTCCTCCGGGAAGGGAATATAATCATCGTGGGCCACAAGAGTGTCGAGCATGGTTATGAGCTGGAACTCAGCGACGGGACAACCGTCAAGGTAACCTTCGGGAAGGATGCCGCTGCCATTGTCCCGGTAATCGGTGTGGACAAGGACGGACGCTGGGTAATCTCGGTGGACGGGGGAACCACTTTCGACCTGATTAGCGGTGCCGCACCGGTGGGAAACCACGACGGGGCCACGCCTCAGGTAAGGATATCTTCCGACGGTTTCTGGGAGGTATCCATGGACGGCGGTTCCTCCTGGGAGGCTGTGACTGATTCGGCAGGTAAGCCGATCAGCGCCACCGACGGAGCTTCCGTGGCCGGAACCTCCTCTTTTTTCAAGAATGTAGTGTATGACGCATTGTCGTCGGAAATGACGTTTACCCTTCAGGACGGCCGTACGGTAAAGGTTCCGGTACTCAATTCCTTCTTCCTTGAGATCAAGGGGTTCAAGGAGGGACAGACAATCCATCTTGGTGAGACCCAGGTGTTTCCAGCAGTGCTTTCCGAGGTTTCGGATGCCATAATCCGCGCCCCTGAGGGCTGGATCGTCACGCTTACCGACAGCGAACTGTCGATTACGGCCCCGTCGGCCGGGGAGGACGGTTCTGCCGGAGAGGTCGTTATCCTGGCCGTCTCCACCAAGGGATACATGAGGAAGGTTTCGCTCGGATTTGTACTCTCGACCGCGGCGAATGACGGCAAGACCGGATGCAAGACCTGGGACGACTGGCTCGACGGCAGCAATGAAATGCTCCTGGATTATTCCTATGCCGGTTTCAATCACGGCGAGAGCGTGCCGGCCGATGCCTTTGAGCTTGGTTATACGGTTTACAACGTGATGGATTACGGCGCCGTGCCCAATGACGGCAAGTCCGACAGGGAGGCCGTGATAAAGGCTTACCAGGCAGCGATAGGCGCCGGAGCCGTCCACAATCCTTCCGCCAGGGCGATACTGTATTTCCCTGAAGGTGAGTTCATCCTCCATACTTCCGACGACGATACGGACGGAAAGAGCAGTTCCATACTGATGAGGGCCGGAGACTTTGTGGTGAAGGGGGCCGGGGTGGACAAGACCACCCTGGTGATGGCTGCGCCCAACCTTCCCGCCAGCGACGCCCTGTACAGTTCCCCGGTAATGCTGGAACTCAAGCACAACTCGGGCCTTTCGGAACTCACCAAGGTTACGGCCGATGCCGCCAGGGGGGCTTTCAGCGTGGAAGTGGCTTCCGCTTCCGGAATCGCTCCGGGCGACTGGGTATGCCTCTCGGTGGTGAACAACGACGCCGCATTCGTTGCGCAGGAACTCTCGCCCTACAGCGCCGAGTCCACCATGACAAACATTATCCAGACGGGCGTGCAGGTGTACGACTATCACAAGGTGGTGTCGGTGAGCGGCAGCACCGTGACTTTCAAGGAACCCATCATGCACGCCGTTGAGAGCAGGTGGGGATGGACCATACAGAAATATCCCCATTATGAGAGGGTCGGAGTCGAGGACCTGACTTTCAAGGGGAACGCAAAGGACAATTTCGTGCATCACGGATCATGGCAGGACGACGGGGCTTACAAGCCGCTTGCCATGACGCGCATCACCGACGGCTGGCTCCGCAGGGTCCGTTTCACTTCTGTCAGCGAGGCGTGTACCATAACCAATTCGGCCTGCGTCTCAGCCTATGACTTGGAGATAAACGGCAACCGCGGCCATTCATCCATACGTGCCCAGCAGTCTTCCAGGGTTTTCATCGGAAAGGTTTATGACCATTCCAGCGGGAATCTCACCGGCACCTCCACCTGGAGGGAAGGAACCGGACAGTACCATGCTACCGGCGTTTCCAAGCCCAGCATGGGAACCGTGCTCTGGAGGAACATATGGGGCAACGATTCCTGCTTCGAGGCCCATGCAACCCAGCCCAGGGCCACCCTTGTGGACTGCTGCACCGGAGGCTGGATGCAATTCCGCCAGGGCGGTGACGAGGCGCAGGTTCCCAACCACCTTGGCGACCTGGTGATATGGAATTTCAATTCCACCACTCCATTCAGCGGGACGTGGGATTGGTGGAAGACCTCCAGCAAGTGGTGGAAGATGCTTCCTCCGGTTGTGGTGGGATTCCACGGGGAGGCATGCGACTTCCTCTCTTCCCAGACCAAGGTGGATGAGTCCCACGGCACTGCGGTGGAACCCGAATCCCTTTACGAAGCCCAGCTCAAAAAGCGCCTGGGTACAGTTCCTTCATGGCTTAATTTGTTGAAATAAAAATATATACGATATGAAAAAGTTTTTTATTCCCGGATTGTTGGCAGCCGCTGCGATGACGGTTGCCTGTGCCGACCTTTCCGATCTCGAGTCCAGGATGGATTCTCTGGAAAGCCGCGTCAAGGCGCTTGAGACCCAGGTCGAGGCCCTGAACAAGAACGTTGCGGCCACATCGTCACTTCTCGAGGCCGGAACCATCAATTCAGTTACCGAGAAGGACGGGGTCTATACCCTGTTGCTTTCCGACGGGACATCCGTAACCCTTACCCAGGGCAGCATCGGTGTGGGCAACGCCCCGGTCATGTCGGTGGACAAGGACGGTTACTGGATGGTGGATTACGGTACCGGAAAGAATTACGTCATGAACGGCACTGAAAAGGTGAAGGCCAAAGGTGCCGACGGAGTCACTCCGGTGTTCGGAGTCAACGCAACAGGCAACTGGACAGTCAGTTACGACGGCGGAACCACTTTCCAGGAAGTGAAGGATCCTTCCGGAAAACCGGTCAGCGCCCTTCCTGGCGGAGGCGAGGTCTCCGACCCTTATTTCAAGGAGGTCAAGTACGAAGGCGGACTTTTCACCCTGGTGCTTAAGGACGGTACCTCCCTGGAAGTCCCCGTGGTGGCAGGTTTCCTATGTTCTATAGCAGGAGCGGAATCCATCCAGACCTTCTCGCTTGGGGAGACCAGGACCTTTGCCGTGACCATGGAAGGTGTTGCCGAGACAGTGTTGACCGCACCTGATGGCTGGAAGGCTGCGTTGAACGAGAGTATCCTCTCGGTTACTGCGCCCCTCACCGTCACAAAAGCGACCCTGGCCGACAGCCGGACCGACGTTTCCATACTGGCGCTTTCAGCGTCGGGCCATGCCGCTGTGGCCAAGGTGAAGGTGGCTCTGGACGATGCGCCGATCCCCGTGACGCCCATAGCTGCCGTCACGGCAGGCGAAGCGGGGGAGACTTCGGTTTCATTCACCGTAACGCTGTCCGACGCCTCGGCATGGAAGTATCTGGTACGCAAGGCCTCCGAGGCCGCTCCGTCGGCGGAATACGTGAATGAATCCGGTATCGCCGGGGAAGGCTCCGGGGCAACTGTCAGCGGACTTGAGGAGGGTACGGAGTATGTCGTATACGTCCTTCCTCTCAACGGTGCGGTATCAGGTTCCCTGGCAAAGGTAAGCATGACCACCAAGGTTGCGGCCATCAGCGACTACTACGAGGCATACAATGCCGGCAAGGACATCGTTATCTGCGGTGTAACCTACAACAAGGCCACCAACGGGGAAGCTGTGCTTGTAAGCGCTACCGAGGCTTCCACCAATTTCAGGACCACCATCCACCAGAAAGGCGGGGTGTTCTTCCTGGAGTGCTCCGACGGTGCATTCTTTGAAACACCCACCATTACTGAAATAACTTCCGACGTGGTACTTATAAGCCGCTATGCGGACAAGCCTGCTACCCTGAAACAGCTTATGTGCTTCAAGCTGAAGAGCGGAAGCCTGGTCATGAAGAACATAACCTGCGACATGAGCGGGATAAACGGCGGAACAAACGCGACCTATGCGTTCAACAATGCCAATTCCACGGCAGACCTCGATAGGCTGCATTTCGAGGACTGCCGCTTCCTTGGGGATACAAGGTCATTGCTTTATGCAAGCAAGGCCGATACGGGCTTCAAGAGCGTGATTGTCAGGGGATGCCTGTTCCAGCTTGCCTATACCAGCGGAAATGTCCAGTTGTTCAACTTCTATAAGTCAACCGTGCTCCATACCTACAAGGAGCTGGTCTTTGAGAACAACATCGTATTCAATGCCACATGCACGGCAGTGCAGGTGTTCCAGTATGACCAGAACATCGCCCAGGCGGGTTCGCCCTGGGAGTGTACGCTCAATGCCAGGAACAATATCTTCTACAACTGTCCTTCGGCCAACGGTTACTTCAAGTTCTACCAGCTGGCATCCCTCAATATGAACGGGAATATCTTCTGGGGCGATCCTTCGTCGACTCTGGCCTCGTACGGATTCATCCTGTACAGTGCTTCCCAGGCGGCGACGGCCGTAGATGCCACCGGGAATATTGCGTACGGACTTGCGGAAGGGAAAAACTGGCTGCTGGCGCACACCAACTCGACGGTGGTGCCCGAAGGCAATACTATGGCCAAGCTCGAGGAGGATCCGTTCGAGTCGTTCAATACCGGAACCGGTGACTACACCCTTAAGGCTGCTTACGCCTCGTACGGCCCGAGGAATTAGGAAATATCCCTGTAGTGACAGGTAAGAGGACCTTCGGAGGCGGCGTGCCAGTTGTGCATTCCGCCTCCGAGGCAGTTCCTGAACTCCCGGCACCCGGCGCAGATGCCCTTTCTGGCCCATGAACGGTCCCTGAAACGGGAGAATCCGCTGTTCCAGACCTCGTAGAAATTGTCTGTATAAACGCTGCCTTCGGAGAAGGTGTCCCTGTCTACGTTGGGGCAGGCGCAGATCCGGCCGTCTATTAGGACGGATGCAATGTTGATCCCCGCCCTGCAGAAGAACCGGTTCCGGCGGACAGTGTTGTCGTAACGGCCAAGATAGCCTTCGCAGCTGAAAGTCACAGCCATGGGCCTGCCGGAGCCCCGGCATCCCTCGATGAAATCCATAAGACCCTTCAGCTCAGATGGTTCCAACTTCATCATGGGATCATTTGCCGCCCGGCCGATGGGTATTATGGTGAACAGTCTCCATTGCTTTACTCCCAGGCTTTCCAGAAGGACCCTGATCCCTTCCAGTTCGTGGTAGTTCCTCCTGTTTACGCAGGTAACCACGTCAAAATTAAGCCTGTTGCAGGATGCTGCCGTCCTGACGGCGCTTACGGCCCTTTGGAAACTGTTTCCACTGCCCCGCATCCAGTTGTGGGATTCCTCCAGGCCGTCGAGGCTGATCGTGAGGGCGCTCATCCCGGCTAGGAGCAGCCTGTCCTGAGCAGCGCGGTCATAGAAATAGCCGTTGGAGACCATCCCCCAGGGCATGTTCCTTTTCATAAGGGCTTTCCCGATTTCCGTGATGTCCGGCCTCAGGAGAGGCTCGCCTCCAGTAAGGACCACTGAAAACCCTTCCGGGCGATGGCCGGCAGGGATTGTGTCGACGGCCCGGAGGAAGTCGTCCAGAGGCATGTCTTTTTCCCTGGAATTTACTGTGCAGTCGCTTCCGCAGTGCCTGCAGTGGAGATTGCACCTGGTGGTGCATTCCCAGAACAGGTAATTGAGTTCGTGAATCCGGGTCTCGTAGTCCCTGAAGATGCGGAACAGGGCCTTACCCATCACCTGGCGTCCTTAAGGACTATCTTAATATCGCCGCCGGACATGTCGGTGATCGTGGTATCCTTGGTGGCGAATCCCTCGGCTTCCAGCCTTATGTCGACAAAGGCGTTTTGGGGGTTGTACGGTATCAGTATGCCTGCATTGCCGGAGCCGTCGCTCCTGGCCTGTTCCACCCAGTCGGATGTCCAGTCGTTCCTTACCGACACCCTGACGCCGTCGAGGGCGTTCCCACGGCTGTCTTCCAGTTTCAGGTTGGCTTCAAAAAGATCGTTCCGGAGCCCCTGGGGCATACCGTAGCACGACTGGAAAACGAACAGGGCTGTGGTAAGCGACATGCCCTTTAGCAGGTTGTGGAGAGCTTTCATGCCGCTATTATAATGAATATCGGTCAATTTTCAAAATCAGGGTATCCAGCCGGCAATGTCCCGTGGCGTGAATGTGTAGTCCAGGGGAATGCCGTAAACGGATTCGTATGCGGCCTTCTTTGCCAGGTAATCGGCCTCGCACATGTCAAAACTGTTCTGCCTGGAGTTTTTTGACGGATCGGGAAAAATGGGGTCCAGGATGTGCAGGACCAGTTTCACGTCGTGGAATCCTTGCTGGATAACTTCCGGAAGGTCAATCATTTCCATGAAGCAGGGAACAACCGGTATCCCGTATTCGGCAGCAAACAGGAAAGCCCCTCTTTTGCCCGGGCGCGGCTTGCGGTAATTGAACCACATCTCCTGCTCCGGATAGATCAGGATAAACCTGCCCTGGTCGACTGCACGTCCCATAAGTTCCCTGAACTCCCCGTTCATGTACGACGGGTCACCGATCAGGGGAATGACATCTATGTTCCTGAGTACGAATCCGTTCAGTCCGTCCATCATGAAGTTGGTACCCTGGCTTACCGCCCACAGCCTTCCCCGTCCGGCCTGTTTGGCCATGGTCCGGATTATCCCGTTGTCAAAGGGGTTGAAATGGTTGCAGGTAATGAAGGCCGCCCCCTTCACTGAGGACAGTTTTTCCATCCCCTTTATCCGGTTGACTCCATCGCTCCACTGCCGTATCCACTTGTCGACCACGGCCCTGGCGATTGCGTTCCTTATCTTGAACCCCGGGGTGTCCAGATCCTTTACATACCTCAGGATGTTTTCCTTGAGGATTGCCGGATCGGTCTTGGGGTCGTAGGGCTCGGTCTTGTCGTTGAACCGGCCTTCTGCGGCACAGAGGCGGATGTTCTCAATGGCCTTGTCGCGGCCGGGTGTTACTAGGAGCATAGCCGGAATTCCTTTCTCTTGGAAATCAGGCTGCGGAACGACGTCCCCTTACGGGAAAGGACGGAGGCCATCCGGATCAGGGATTCGATGCCCCGACGGTATCTTTCTACCGCGCTGCCGTCCTGGAGGAAGGACTGCCTTGCGGCACGGATATCGTCATAGTAGCCGCTTTCAAGGGCATATCGCCAGAATATTTCGTCGAAGGGAACGCTTTCATTGAGCCACGGCTTGGTATCGAGGTTGAAATGGATTATCTGCGGGCCCACTATCCCGGAAAATCTGCCGGAAGGCATTGAATTCCAGGTGGGATCAAGGTAATGTATTGAATTCCAGCAAAGTGCATTAAGGTAGTCCTGGTCTGGGGCAACGGTTTCCAAGGAGTATTCCCTGATCCAGTGGAGGAACCTCCCGGCCATGTCGGCCTCCCTCAGGCGCTTCATGTTTAGCAGAAGCACCCCGGAATTCACATAGCTGCGGTGGTCTACTCCCACATACCTGTCGATATACTTAATGAAGGGAGCTATGTGCTGGATGGAATAGTCGGCACAGGCTCCTATCAGGTTCATTCCTATGGGTTCCTCCCACAATTCGGAGATGTCGCCCGGGACCACTATGTCGGAATCGAGGTAGATACCCTTGTCATACTGCGGGAACAGGGCCGGGATGAACAGCCTGAAATATATGGTAAGTGAGGAGAAAGCCCCGAAACTGTGCCTTTCGAGCCTTCCGGACGGTATAAGTGTGCGCAGCTTTTCGCTGAGCGGGATGAATTCAATGGCAAAATTGCCAGTCTCCATGGCCGAAAGCCTGCGGCGGTTCTCATGGGATATGTCATCGCCCAGGATGTGAACCTTGTAATCATATGCAGCAGAGGCATTTGCCCTTATGGAACTGAGGGCTACGGCGAGATACGGTGCGTAAGCGTCGTTCACCGAAAAGAAAATAGGGATAAGCTGTTTCATGTCGGTTTGTTTTTCTCGAAGGCAAAATTACCCTAGTGCCCTCATGCCGAAAAAAAAATGTCATGCATGGGAAGTCCCAAGTGACTAAATATGCCCTTTCGGGGATAAAAGTGCCGTTTTTGGGACGAATGGATTAAATTTGCTATATTCGTCCCATCAAAACAGTGACTAAGAAATGAAGGCTATATCGGGAACTTTTTACAAGATGGGTGTCAACTGCATCTTTTTCGTTGGAATTCCGCTGTTCTTTTTCCTGTTCGTGCTCTCATACGAACCGTTCGGGATAGTTGATTTCCTCTCTTTGGGAAAAGGGAGGTATACCCTGAACCTGATCCTCTCCACCTTGATAATCCTGGGGTCCGTGACCTTGATGAGGATGCTCCTGTTCATACTCCGCAAGGTCATCTCCCTCAATTGGACGCTGTATGTAACCTGGTGCGTTGGGGAGGTCGTGCTCGCCGGCATGATGCTCTCGATATTGCTGGGAATTGGCTGGAAGGGAGTGCATCCCTATCTCTGGGTGATGACCAGGTGCATACTGTATACGGCGGCCATCCTGGTATATCCATACTCGATAATTACCATGGGGGTACAGTTGTACATACTGTCCAGAAGAAGCTCCGGGGCGGTTGTCCAGGACGAAAAGACCCTTGTACGGTTCCAGGACGAGCAGAAGCGAGTGAAATTCATAATCGCTTCCCCTGCGATTCTTTATATAGAGGCGGAAGAGAACTATGTGCATATAGTCCATCTGGACGGGGCACAGGTTAAGGACTATACCCTGCGCTCGTCGATGCATGCCCTTGAGAGTACCCTTTCCAGGCATGGCCTGGTACGCTGCCACAGGTCGTATTTCATCAACCCTTCTCAGGTTTCATTGGTGAGGAAGGACGAGAAAGGCTTTGCCCTGGCCCAGTTGAAGGTGGGAGGGCAGAAGGCGATACCGGTTTCCAGGAGATATTACGATTCCTTGTCGGCCCTCTTGTAGATCTGCCAGTAGGTAACCGGCATTATGAGGGTGATCAGGAATATGCTGAGGAGGGTTCCAAAGCAGATGGTCACACCCATCGGCATCCAGAGAAGGTCTCCGCTCAGAATCATCGGAAGCACTCCGAGCGCTGTGGTGCAGGACGTGAGGAAAATGGGCCTCATACGCCTCTGACCTGCATGGATGGCTGCATCCATGACGCTCTCTCCCCGTTTGAACCTTTCGTCCTCGGCATATTCAAACATGAGGATACCGTTACGGACGATTATTCCCACCAGTGAAATGAGCCCGAGGACCGCCGTGATGGTAAAGTCAAGACCGAACAGCCAGAGTCCGAGGGACGCCCCGAACAGGCAGAGCGTACTTGTTGCCATGGTCAGGAGGGCGATGCTGGTCTTGCGGAAATGGATGAGCAGCGACAGGAACAGTATGAAGCATGCCACGGCAAAAGAAATGCCTATTTCGGGGATTACCTTCTGATTGATTGAGGAAAGGCCGCCGAATTCAACCCTGACCCCGTCGGGAAGGTCCGGGGCGATCTGTGTCCTGACAAAATCCTTTACCTTTTTCTCCACAGCCGGCTGGCTGACCCCGTATTTGAGGTCGCATGCCACCCTGAAAGTCATGCTGCCGTTGTCCCTGAAAAGGGTGGCCAGGTTCCATTCGGGAACCAGGTCGGCGATCTGCCTTAGCGGAACGCTTACCCCTGGAATCCTGGTCTGGATCATCCTGTCGCCGATCCCGATGTAGCCCGGCTCCGATTCCTCGCTGTAAAGGTTGACGGGAATCTCGTGGCCGTCTTCCCACAGCGATGCGATTTCCGTCGCACCGAAGCTGCCTGCCAGCGACAGGGAGACCACCGCCTTGGATACCCCCAGCCTGGCAGCCTCGTCCTTGTTGAGATTTATGGAAACCTCAGGTCCGAACTGTTCCGCATCGCTGTGCACCCACTGTGTCTCCGACTGGAGCGAGCGCAGGTATCCGGCTATCCTTTGGGCGGTGGAGAGCATAGCCATCCTGTCGTTCCCCTTGATATTGACGCAGATAGGGGATTCAACCGGTTGGTAGTCCATTTGCTTGAAGCGAAGGGTGACATCGGGGAAGATGTGCTCGTACCTTGGACAGTAGTCCTTGAGCATTTCTTCCGTTGCCTTTGTGGAGCGGGTGTTGACTATGAGCTGGGCAGTTTCCGACGAAGGAAGGATAGGAGTGTAAGTGGCCGCGAACCTGGGCGCCCCCATGCCGTAGAATGATGTGACCGAGACCGTACGGCTGTCGGAAAGGAGTATGGCGGAAAGCGAGTCCGCCCTTTCTTTGGTCTTCTGGAGCCCCTTCCCGGGTTCAAGGTACATCTCCACCACAAAGAAGTCACGGGCTGCCTTGGGAATCATCTGGAAATTCAGCTGCATGAACATCGCTATCCCCAAGGCGATGGTTACAAAGCCGAAAAGGATGGTTGCCACCGGATGCCGGAAGCAGGCTTTCAGCGCTCCCTCATAGATAGTCTGAAGTACCCTGAAAAACTTGTCCTGGGCCCTTGAAATGAAGTTTTTCCTCTCGTTCTCATCGCCTCTTATGAACCGTACCTCGAGCGACGGGACAACGGTTACCGCGTACAGCAGTGAAGTCATAAGGGCAAATAGGATCACCCAAGGGAAGAGTTTTACAAAGTCGCCCAGATAGCCGGAGATGATTACCTTTATGGGAAAGAACATCAGGCAGATGGCAGCCGTGGCGATGAAGGTGGGCATGAACAGTTCAGAGGCGCTGGATGCAGCGGCGTCCACGCCCTTGAGCCCTTTGAGACTCTTGTCCATGTAGCCGTCCATAGTGATGATGGAGTCGTCCACTATCATTCCAAGGCAGACAATCAGCGCAGCGAGGGTAACCGTGTTGAGCGGCATCCCCGTAATGTACATCAGGGCGATGGCCACCCCGGTGCAGACCGGAACGCCGGAACTGGCAATCAGGGCCGGACGGAGGGGAAACAGCATCAGCATCACCACGATCACCACCAGCATGGATATCAGAAGGTCCCTGAGGAAGGACCATACACTTCGGGAAACGACCTTGGGCTGGTCGCAGATCCGGCTGAGGGTTATGCTTGGGGGAAGGGTGGAGGAAAAGTCCGACAGTATCTTGTCGACCTTGCGTCCGAAGGCGGTTATATCGTTGTCGGGCCTCATCTCAATGTTGAGGACCAGGCAGGAATGACCGTTGTACGATACTCCCGGGGCAGGGGATGCATACCTTCTTTGAATTGTGGCTACATCCTTGAGTCTCACCACGTTACCATCGGGATCCGACCAAATTATCCTTTCCGAGATCTCCCTTTCCGAGGATATGGCGTCCTTTACGTGGACCGGTTCGGTGCCGTCCGGGGAAGTGTATGTGCCGGATGGCAGTCCGATGGTGGATGCCCTGTATTCCAGCATCAGTGCGGCCGGGTCGATGCCGTAGGCCGAGAGTTTCTCCCTGTCCAGCGTGACGGCTATTTCCTGGGTGTTGCTCCCCAGGATTTCCGCCTTTGCCAGCTGCGGAATCTCCCTCAGCCTGTCGGCCAGGCTGGTGGCGTAATACTCGAGTTCGGTGTAGCTCTTGTCGGGAGACTCCATGGCGACGAGAAGGGAACTGGTGTTGCTGAAGTCATCCAGAACCGCGACCGCAAGCACCCCCGAGGGCAGTGTGAGCTTCCGGTTCTGCAGGCCCAGCTTGATCTTTGACCATATCTCGTCTTTCTTTGACTGGGGGACGGAAATCCTCATGTCCACATAGATATAGCATATTCCGTCCCTGGTGACGCTGTGGATGGATGAGCGGTCTATCTCCCTGAAAGTGAAGAGGAATTCCTCAAGTGGCCGGGTGAGCCTTTCTTCCACCTGGGCGGCGGTGGCACCGGGATAGATGCCTGCCACGAGCCCCTGCTTTATCTCGAATGTGGGGAATTCGTCCTTGTTCATCCGGGTAAGCCCGAAGATGCCCGCAGCCAGCAGGGCGATGATGAAAAAGGCCACCAGGCCTTTTTCCCGTACCGCCCATCGAACCCAGGCACCGATACCGCGCCTTCCTTTCAGCGAACTGATATCCATCGGGTTACTCCTTCACTATCATCCCCGAAGATACTTTCCGGGCTCCGTCCACGATTACCGGAGTGCCCTTCTCAAGCCCCCGGGTTATTATTACGCCGTCGCCGGAATAACCTCCCACCCCGACCCTTACCATGAGGGCCCTGCCGTCGCTGACCGTCCAGACGTAGTGCCCCTCGGAGTCGGTCATTACCGCATGCGAGGGTACGGTGACCTGCCCGGTGCCGGGTGTTTCCATGAAGACCTTGCAGACCATTCCCGGCATGAGTCCTCCCTTGTCCCCATGTACGGACAGGGTACAGTCGTAACTGTGCGAGAGGGGAGATGCGGTCACTCCCTTTGAGGCCAGGCTGCCGTCGAAGGTCCTGCCCAGGGCAGGGACCTCGATACGGGCCTTTGTTCCCACGCTGAAATTGCGGTACTCGTTTTCCGGCAGGGGAAAGCGTATCTCGATGCTGCTGATGTCCACGATTCTCATGACCGGTTCGGCAAGGCGGGTCTCAACCCCTTCCGACACGAACACGGCATCGGCCACGCCGTTGAACGGAGCCTTTATCTCACAGTCCTGAAGGGCCTTCTCGGCTGCCTTGTAGGCAGCCCTGGCCTCCTCGACCATTGTCTTGACCTTTATGAATTCAGCCTCTGAAACCACTCCTCCATCATGGACCTTCTGCGCCCTGTTCCAGCCGTCTTCGGCCTGGTCGAGTCTGGATTTTGCGGCATCATAAGCGCTCCTGGTGATCTGCGACTCGACCCTGGCGAGCACGGTACCGCGCGACACCCTCCGGCCTTCGGCCGTTCCGAGGTATGAGAGAGTTCCGGCTGCGGGAGATGTCAAAGTGGCTGTCCTTGAAGATGTTACAGTTCCAACGTAGCCGCAGTGAAGGGTAAGGCTGTCGGCGCCTGCAGGGACAACCCTGACCGTAACCGGGGTCTGGACCGTATTGTTCTGGCGTATGACGCTCCTGCCGCCACATGAGACGGCAATCAGCAGTATTGGAATGAGGGCTCCACTTTTCATGGCGCCAAGTTACTCATTTCCCGGGAGTCTTGCAACCCGGAGAGATAAAATCGGCGGCAGACTGCATCAGGGAGGCGATGCGGTCGTTGCAAAGGTTGCCGATGCTTCCTATATGCGTATGTCCCAGGTCGGAAGCCTTGAGGCCGTTTGTGTGGTAGCGGAAGCGGCCTTCGCCGGCCTCTATCCCCACCTGCCTGTACGCTTCCCTGAACGGGACGCCGGAAAGGGTCCTGCGGTTGACTTCCTCAACCGTGAACATGTGGGTATATATATCCGAATCCAGTATTTCCGTGTTGACGATGATGTGCTGCAGCATATAGTCCGTCATGGAGAGGCAGCCGTGCATCATTTCGAGTACGGGGAAAAGGATATCCTTGAGCAGCTGGTAGTCCCTGTGGTATCCGTGAGGCATGTTGCTGCAGAGCATGGAGATCTCGTTTTCCGCAGCGATTATCCGGTTGCACTTGCCCCTGACCATCTCCCAGACGTCGGGATTCTTCTTGTGAGGCATTATGCTTGAACCGGTGGTGAGGTTGTCGGGGAAGCGGATGAAGCCGAAATTCGGGCACATGTAAAGGCAGCAATCGGAGGCGAACTTATTGAGTGTGAGCGCAATGCCCCCAAGGGCCGAGGCTACGGCCCTTTCCGTACGCCCCCTCTGCATCTGGGCGGCGACGCTGTTGTAAACCGGGCTGTCGAACCCGAGCAGGGAGGTGGTCATCTCCCTGTCAAGGGGGAAGGAATTACCGTATCCGGCGGCTGAACCCAGCGGATTCCGGTTGACTATCCGGTAGGCGGCACCAAGGCAATGCATATCGTCCACCAGGGCCTCGGCATAGGCTCCGAACCAGAGTCCGAACGACGATGGCATGGCGATCTGAAGGTGGGTGTATCCGGGCAGGAGGACCTCGCGGTATTTATCGCTCAGGCCCTGCAGGGTGCTGAAAAGTCCCAGGACCTCTTCCCTGATCAGGGTGAGCTGGCTGCGCAGGAAGAGCTTGATATCCACCAGGACCTGGTCGTTCCTGGAACGTCCGGAATGGATCTTCTTGCCAAGGTCGCCGAGTTCCCTGGTCAGGAGCAGTTCCACCTGCGAGTGGATGTCCTCCACGTCGTCTTCCAGCCTGAAAGTGTCCTGCCCGATGCTCTGCGCAATCCGGTCGAGTCCGGCGTCCAGGGCATTGAACTCGTCGGGTGTGAGCAGCCCTATGCTGCACAGCATGGCGATATGTGCCTTTGAGCCTTCTACGTCGTACTTTGCAAGGGCCAGGTCCAGCACCCTGTCGTTCCCTACGGTGAAGTTCTCCACCATTTCCGTTGCGGAAGTTCCTTTATTCCAGAGAGTATTCATCGATGCAGCCTATGAGTTTGATGTAAGTTGATATGGCCTGACGTATCTCTTCCACCAGGATGAATTCGTCGGCCTTGTGTGAGCGGGAGGATTCTCCCGGACCTATCTTGATTGCGTCCACCGGTATGCTCATCCAGTCGGAGGTGGTGGGGGAGGAGAAAGTCTCTATGCCCGAGTCCCTTACGGCCCTCAGGAGCAGAGACCCTTCCGGAGTGGCCGAAGAACGGTTGTGAAGGCTCCTGGGGGTCAGGGTGCTCTTGCAGATTGCCTGGAGGGATGAAACTATCTCCTCGTTCGAGTAAACGTCGGTAGGGCGTATGTCCACGGTGAAGCGGCATTCCGCGGGAACCACGTTGTGGGCCTCTCCGGCACTTATCATGGTTACCGCCAGATGGACCTTGCCCATTGATTTTGAGATTCTTCCAAAGTCGTACCCCCTGAGGGCGGCGATGTCTTCCATGGCGATGTACAGGGCATTGACCCCTTCGTCCCTTGCGGCATGGCCGGCTTTCCCCTTTGCCAGTGCGTCCAGGACCAGGAGCCCGCGCTCGCTGCTGGCAGCCCTCAGTCCGGTGGGTTCTCCCACTATCACCCAGTCGGGCATACGGTATTCTGCCGACGTCTCAAAGAATCCCCCCTTGCCGAACAGGAAGGAACTGCCATCCGGACCGGAGCGCTCCTCTTCCCTGGAAATAATAAGTATCAGGTTGATATTCAGGGGAATATCCATGAAATGGGTGAATGCGGCAATCATGCTCACCACACAGCCTCCGTCGTCGTTCGATCCCAGTCCGTATATGATGCCGGTGTCGTCGCCCGGGTCGTAAGGGTCCCTGGTGTAACCCTTGTTCGGGGCTACGGTATCCATGTGGGCGATAAGGGCCAGAGTGCGCCTGTGCGGGTCATATCCGGGCTTGACGGCCAGGATATTCCCTCCCGGGCGACTGACTTCAATCCCGTCCTTTTCCAGTTCGGAGCAGATCAGCCCGGCCACCGCCTCTTCCTGGAAAGAAGGGGAGGGTACGGCTACCATCCGTTTGAGCAAGTCTGTGTATTTCAGGCAGTTCATAGGCTGATTATTGTTCCGCCTCCGGAAAGGAGGTCAGAGCTGGAAGTTATCCTGACGCTGGTAGCACCGCTTTTAAGGGCTTTGATGGCATTCTCAATCTTGGGGACCATACCACCCGATACTGTCCCCGCCTCCTTGAGGGCGGTGAACCCGCTTTCCGAAATCGAAGGTATCACTCCGTCGGGCCCCAGCACCCCGGGCTTCTCAAAGCAGATTACCAGTTCCGCTTCAAGTGCGGAAGCGATCGACGAGGCCATGGTGTCGGCATTGGTGTTGAGAAGCTGCCCCTGCCCGTCGTGGTTGATGGCTGAAAAAACGGGAGTTATGCCTGCATTTAAAAGGCTGGTTATCAATTGCTTATTTACGCTTTCAGGGGTTACGTCGCCAACCAGGCCGTAATCCACGCCTCCAAGCGGGGGACGGCGCCGCGCAGTGATTGCTCCGGCGTCGCATCCGGAAAGGCCCATTGCATTGCAGCCCATTTTCTGGAGCATGGCCACCAGGGACTTGTTGCACCATCCGGCATAAACCATCACCGCCGCCTTGAGGGCTTCGGCATCGGTAATCCGCCTTCCGTCGATGAACTTCGGTTCCCCGCCGAGGGCCTTGTGCAGCCTGGTGGCCATTACACCGCCGCCGTGAATCAGCACCCTGGGCCCTTCCATTGCTGCGAAATCCTTGCAGAAACTCTCTGTAAGTTCTTCTGAATCAATTACGTTCCCGCCTATTTTGACAACCGTTATCATAGTGATTCCAGCATCCTCTTCATTACCACCTGTGCGGAAACAACCCGGTTTGCGGCTTCCGGTATCACGATGCTCCTGGGGGAGTCGATTACCTCGTCGGTCACAATCATATTCCTTCTGACCGGGAGGCAGTGCATGAACCGGGCGTTATCTGTAACGGCCATGTGTGCTGCATCAATGGTCCAGCCCATGTCCTTGCAGAGGACTTTCCCGTAATCGGCAGGATTGTTTACACCGGGGCAGCTCCAGTTCTTGGCATAGACGAAGTCGGCTCCTTCCAGGGCCTCCATCTGGTTGTGAAGCACGGGCGCGCCCATGGTGTATTTGGGATCCAGGTCATAGCCCTCGGGGTTTGCTATGACAAGGTCCAGGCCCGCATATACCATCCATTCCGCAAATGAGTTGGGAACTGCCTGCGGAAGGGCTTTGGGATGCGGAGCCCATGTGAGTACCACCTTTGGCCTCGGCTTTGTCTTGTATTCCTCTATCGTTATGAGGTCGGCAAAGGCCTGGCACGGATGGACGGTGCCTGATTCGAGGCTGATTACCGGCCGGCCAGAATACTCCACGAACTGGTTGAGGAGGGTTTCGGCATAGTCGTAATCCCGGTCGGTGAGGCCGGCAAACGAGCGGACGGCGATGATGTCGCAGTAGCAGCCCATCACCGGGATGGCCTCCCTGATGTGCTCTCCCTTGTCCCCGTCCATCACCACTCCAAGTTCGGTTTCAAGCTTCCAGCTTTCCTGGCCTATGTTGAGGACGATGGGATTCATGCCCAGGTTGAGTGCGGCCTTCTGGCTGCTGAGCCTGGTGCGGAGGCTGCTGTTGAAGAATACCAGCATTATGGTCTTGCCGGCTCCCAGGTGCTTCCAGCCCATGGGATCGGCCTTTACGGCAAACGCTTCCTCCAGGGCCTTGTCGATGGGGCCTATGTCGCAGGGATTGAAAAACTTCCTCATGATCCAAGTACTTTTTTGAATGAACTGATGAATCTTTCAGCCTCGGGGATGCCCAGGCAGAGAGGGGGCAGCAGGCGTATCATCCGTTTTCCGGATACGCCGGTGAAAATGTGTTCCTCCTTGAGCAGCCTGAGCCTGACAGGGGATACTTCCGTGTTGAATTCAATCCCTATCATGAGGCCCCGTCCGCGGACGTCGGATATGGAGGAATGCCGGGGCATGTTTTCCATAAGGAAGTTCCCGACCTTCAGGGCGTTATCTATAAGCCCTTCTTTTTCAATTACTTCCAAAACGGCCAGGGCGGCCGCCATGGCCAGGTGATTGCCCCCGAAGGTGGTTCCGAGCATACCCTTTACGGCACGGAATGCAGGCGAAATCAGTATTCCGCCGCAGGGGAAACCGTTGGCTATGCCCTTGCCCATGGTAATGATGTCGGGCCGTATGCCGTCCCACTGGTGGGCGAAGAACTTACCGGTCCTTCCGTATCCGCTCTGGACCTCGTCCAGGATGAGTACTGAACCGTATTTCCGGCACAGGAGGCTGAGCCCCTGAAGGAAGCCCTCCGGGGGGATGTTGATTCCGCCGCAGCCCTGTATCCCTTCCGTTATGACAGCCGCCACATCGCCTCCCGTCAGGACCTTTTCAACTTCTTCCAGGTCCCCAAGGTTGCAGAAACTGACCTTGTGATGGGAATTGAACGGCGATACTATCGAGGGATTGTCGGTCAGGGCAACGGCTCCGGAGGTCCTGCCGTGGAAGCTTTTCCGGAAGGCCACTATCCTGTCTTTCCCGGTATGGAAAGAAGCCAGTTTAGCGGCGTTCTCGTTTGATTCGGCCCCGCTGTTGTCCAGGAAAAGGGAATAGTCGGGGTAGCCGGAAATCTCTCCGAGCCGCCATGCCAGTTGTTCCTGGAGGGGGCTGCGGACACTGTTGGAATAGAATCCTATCTTTTGTACCTGTTCTGTCAGCGCGGCAACATAGGCGGGGTGGGAGTGTCCGATGGATATTACGGCATGACCGCCGTAAAGGTCCAGGTACTCGGTACCTTCACTGTCCCATACCCTGCAGCCGGAAGCCCGTTCCGGGGCAACGTCGAACAAGGAATATACGTCAAAGAGTTTCATGTCAGAAGGCGGATGATTTGAGACGGAGTCCGGCCTTCTCGTCAAGGCCGAACATTATGTTCATGTTCTGGACGGCCTGCCCCGACGCTCCCTTCAAAAGGTTGTCGATGGCAGCCGTGATCACTGCCTTGGATCCGTGTTTTTCCGCATGCACAAGGCATTTGTTGGTGTTTACGACCTGCTTGAGGTCCACGGGGAAGGGACAGTGGAAGGTGAATGAGGCATCGGCATAGAAGTCCCGGTAGAGCGAGGTCAGTTCCTCCTCGCCAAGAGGGCAGGAGAGGACAGCGGTGGCAAATATGCCCCTTGCGAAATCGCCCCTCAGGGGAACGAAACCTATCGAGCCCCAGTTTTCAGGCTGGAGGCCGCGGAGGTTCCTGTCGATTTCCAGCAGATGCTGGTGGGTGAATACCTTGTATGCCGAGATATTGTTGTTCCTCCAGCTAAAATGGGTTGTGGCTGAAGGCTTTACGCCAGCTCCGGTGGAACCGGTGACGGCGTTGACAGCGATGTCCCCCTCCAGCAGGGAAGCGGCAGCCAGCGGCAGCAGGGAAAGCTGGATTGCCGTGGCAAAGCAGCCGGGGTTGGCCACCTTCATGGCGGATGCTATCCGGGTGCGCTGAAGTTCGGGAAGCCCGTAGACATAGCCGTCGCTCTGGTCCCTGTAATCCTGGGCCAGGTCAACCACCCTGAGCCCTTCCGGGCGGACGTTTTCCTGCCAGAATTCCCGGCTCCTGCCATGGGCCGAGCAGAGGAAAAGCACATCTGCCGAATCCAGGTCGTAACCCTCGGAAAAGGTCAGGTCCGTTTCCCCAAAAATGCCCTCGTGTACCTCCCATAGGTGTTTCCCGGCGCTGCTGCCGGACTGCACGAACGACAGTTCCACCTCCGAATGGTTCAACAGGATGCGGATCAGTTCGCCGGCGGTATATCCTGCCCCGCCTATGATTCCTGCCCTAATCATGGGGCAGTTCCTCCGGATGGGCGCCGTAGTAAACCCTGAGGGGAGTGGCGCTGATCTTTATGAAGCCCTTGGCCTCGTCGGAAGTCCATCCCTTCTGGCTTTCGCCGTACTCGCCGAGTTTGGATTTGAGCAGGTCGCCGGGAGCGTCCACGCCCACGGTTGAGAAGCCGTAGGGCCGGAGTTCCAGGGTTACGGTACCGGTTACGTTCCTCTGGCTGCTTTCCAGCATCGCCTCTATATCCCTCATCACCGGCTCGAGGTACTGGCTCTCGTGCAGGAACATCCCGTACCAGTTGGCAACCTGGTCCTTCCAGTACTGCTGCCACTTGGAAAGGGTGAATTTCTCCAGGAACTTGTGGGCGGCGATTATCATCATCGGGGCCGCGGCCTCGAATCCAACCCTGCCCTTGATTCCGATGATGGTGTCTCCCACGTGCATGTCCCTTCCGATGCCGTATGCTGAGCCAATCGCCTCAACCGCCCTTATGGCATCGATGCGGCTGTTGAACTCCTCCCCGTTTACCGAGGTGAGCTCGCCGTTGGTGAATCCCAGCGAGATGATTTCCGAGCCTTGACGCGTAACCTGCTTGAGGTAAGCGCTTTCCGGCAGGCCCTTTGTGGAGTCGAGTATTTCGCCGCCGCAGATGGATGTTCCCCAGATACCCACGTTGTACGAGTATTTCAGGCGGGTGAAATCGGCCTTGAAGCCATGTGCGTTGAGGTAGTCGACCTCCTCTTTCCTGGAGAGGTTGCCGTCCCTGGTGAGGGTTATTATCTCCATCTCGGGGCACATGGTGAGGAAGGTCATGTCAAACCTGACCTGGTCGTTCCCGGCGCCGGTGGATCCGTGGGCAATGGCGTCGGCACCTATCTCACGGGCGTACCGGGCGATTGCGATTCCCTGGAAAATCCGTTCCGACGATACTGAAACGGGGTATGTCCCGTTCCTGAGGACATTCCCGAAAATCATGTATTTCAGGCTTTTGCTGTAATATTCCCCGGTTACGTCCAGGGTTACGTAGCTCTTGGCGCCGAGGGCGATGGCGTTTTCCTCGTTGGCTTTGAGCTGGGCTGCGCTGAAGCCGCCGGTGTCGGCACAGGCCGCATAGACGTCGTACCCCTTTTCCTTGGCGAGGTACATTACTGTATAGGAGGTGTCAAGGCCTCCGCTGAACGCTACTACTACTTTCTTTTTCATGGCATTATTCTCCAGGGTGGTGGATTTCAAGGTGTTCCTTCGGGTCATAGAGCAGTCCGGTGCATATGCACATGCGGTATTCATGCTCCTTGAGAATATCAAAATGGCGGCAGCCTTCGCAGCCTTTCCAGAACTCGGGGTCGTCGGTAAGTTCGGTGTAGGGGACGGGACGGAAGCCGAATTCGTAATTCATCTTCATGACGGCGGCCCCGGTGGTGATGGAGAAGATCTTGGCATCCGGGAACAGTTTCCTGGACAGGATGAAGGTCTGTTCCTTGATCCTTCTGGCTATCCCCATCCCCCTGAACTTGTGGGCGACTATCAGGCCGGAATTGGCCACGAAACTCTTTCCGCCCCAGGATTCGATGTATGAGAACCCTGCGAACTCGCCTCCGTCGGCGATGGCGATGACAGCTTTCCCGGCCAGCATTTTCTCCCGGATGTAATCGGGCGACCTCTTTGCTATGCCTGTCTTGCGCTCCAGGGAGGAGACGTAAATCTCCTGGCAGATGGTTTCAGCATATATGGTGTGGCTGCTGTCGGCCACTTTGACTTCAATATTCATATTGATGCTACAATGCCCCTAATGGCAAGACAAACCGTGATTGTCAATTGCTATTGCCGGGCGGAAAAACTATGGTCGTAAAGGAATTTTTCCGGAGATTGTGGGAGGGTTCTACGCCTCCTATCTTCGGACTCGCTTGGAAATATGTGGGAAAAACAGCCCCATACCGGATACAAAAATAGTCAAGAAATCCGATAAACCAAAAGATATGGGGAAAAAATAGGCTCCGAGGGGCGTTTATCCGAGGAATCCCAGCAGAATTCCGGCTGCGACGGCCGATCCGATGACGCCAGCCACGTTGGGAGCCATGGCCTGCATGAGCAGATGGTTGTCGGGGTCGGCTTCGCGTCCCACGACTTCCGAGACGCGGGCGCTGTCGGGAACGGCCGATACTCCGGCGTTGCCGATCAGCGGATTAATCTTCCTGCCTTCCGGCCTGAACAGGTTGATGAATTTGACGAAAAGCACCCCTGACGCGGTGGCTATCACGAACGACAGCAGTCCCAGTCCGAATATCATCAGGGATTTTCCGCTCAGGAACTTGTCGGCCTGGGTGGACGCTCCCACGGTGAGGCCTATCAGGGTAGTGACCACGTCGATGAGCGGTCCCCTTGCGGTCTCGGCCAGGCGGCGGGTTACTCCGCTCTCCTTCAGGAGGTTGCCGAAGAAGAGCATTCCCAGCAGCGGCAGTCCCGAAGGAACTATGAAGGCGGTGATGAGGAACCCGACCACAGGGAAGATTATCTTTTCCCTCTGGCTGACCTCTCGTGGCTTCTCCATCCGGATAAGCCTTTCCTTCCTGGACGTGAGGGCCAGCATTATGGGCCTTTGGATAACGGGTACCAGGGCCATGTAGGAGTAGGCCGAAACCGCGATCGCTCCCATCAGGTCGGGAGCCAGTTTGGACGACAGGAAAATGGCCGTGGGACCGTCTGCACCGCCGATAATGCCGATGGCGCCGGCTTCGTTTGGGGCGAAGCCCAGGAGCAGGGCAAGGAGGTAGGCACCGAATATCCCCATCTGGGCGGCTGCACCTATGAGGACCAGCCGGGGTTGCGAGATAAGGGCGGAGAAGTCCGTCATGGCTCCGATGCCCAGGAAGATCAGGGGAGGGTACCAGCCCTGCCTGACGCCCTGGTACAGGATGTTCAGGACCGAACCGTCTTCATAAATCCCGATGTTCAGGCCGGGAAACATGGGGATGTTCCCCACTATCATGCCAAAGCCGATCGGGACCAGCAGCAGCGGCTCCCATTCCTTAAGTATGGCGATGGTGATGAAGAATATGCCGATGAGTATCATCACCAGGTTCTGCCACGTGCAATTTGCAAAGCCCGTGAACTGCCAGAACTGCTGGAGGCTGTCGATGATGTTGCCCATTCTTTATGCCAATGTTACTACCGGGTCTCCCTCGAGTACCGAGTCTCCCTTTGAAACGTGGATAGCCGTGACGGTGCCGGATACTGGAGCGGCGATTTCGTTCTCCATTTTCATGGCTTCCAGCACTGCGACCTTTTCGCCCGCTTTGACGGCCTGGCCTTCCTTTACGGAAACCTCGATTATGACTCCGGGCAGCGGCGCGGTTACCTTTTGGCTGCCGGCGGAAGGTGCGTCGGGGCTCTTTGCCGTTGCCGCCCGGGCCTGGGCGGTTGCTGTTTCGGGTACGGCGGCAGGGGCGGAACCGGTTTCACCGCCCAGTTCAACCCGGTAAGAGGTCCCGTTGACGGTTACGTCGGCAACTCCGCCTTCAACCGAGTTGACGTTTACGTCGTATTGCTTTCCGTTTACCTTGAAGGAATATCGTTTCATCGCGATG
The DNA here is from genome assembly GCA_017437755.1 of Bacteroidales bacterium. GTDB lineage: Bacteria > Bacteroidota > Bacteroidia > Bacteroidales > UBA932 > Cryptobacteroides. Next base: position 101,654 of record JAFRXI010000043.1, on the reverse strand, counting down.
GCTTGTTTCTGAAATTCCGGCCCGGGGCGGCCCATGCGGACCTGTCCGTGGGATTTATGGTGATTGTGTAACTTTCCGTGTCGTGTATCGAGGAGCCCAGGTAATCGTCGAGGGCAAGGGCAATTACAGCCGCTGTCGCTTCCCGGTCATCTTCCGCGGCGGAGGTTTGCCTGCCGAGCTTCTTCCCGGCCTTTACCGCAAACCTTCCGGAGATGGAGAATATGAACCAGAGTATGAGCAGCGCGGTGAAGACCACAGTTATCGAAGTGACTGTGAGGATCCATCCGTGCGGGTCGGTGGCAGCCATCCTTTCGGCTCCGGACTGCATGGGGGCGTGTATGTTCATGGCGCCCGGCGAAGGTTCCGCGGGAAGCGGGTCGGCCTGCCAGTCCATGGCCTTGGCATCCAGGGCGATCTTCCTTGCCGACATGTCGGCCGGAAGGTCGGAAGGGATTGACAAAGAATCGATTACGGTTTTCCCGTCGTTGCTCAGAAGACGTACTGCGCTTCCCTTTTTAAGGGAGAATCCGGTGAAGAAGGTTCCGTCGCCTTCCTTTCCGCCGCAGTAGATGACCACGCTCTGCCTTGGGCCCAGCTTGGTGCGGAGGTCTCCCCGGGGGATCATGTACAGGCTGTCCCCGGCCGAAATGAAGCATCCTCCGAAATTGACCGTTCCCTGGGAGGTGTTGAAAAGTTCCAGCCAGGCGGTCCTGCGGCCGTAGCCGTCCACGACGGAACTGACGTTCTCGACCAGGGCCTCGGATATGATGAGGTCCGACGCATTCTGCGCCAGTGCTCCCGTCGATAAGAGGATGGCCGCTGCGGCCGATGAAACTTTCCGGATCAGATGCATGTCACAGAGGTAGGTTATCGTGCTTCTTTGCCGGGATGTCCTGCTGTTTGGCCGAGAGCTGCGCGAGGGCCCGGATGACGCGGAAACGGGTGTTCCTCGGCTCGATGACATCGTCGATATAGCCTTTTTCGGCAGCCCTGTAAGGATTGGAGAAAAGGTCTTCGTATTCCTTCTTCCTGGCTTCGAATATCTCGGATGCATGCTCGGGGTCGGCCTTTATATCCTTGGCATAGAGCACGTTCACGGCACCGTCGGCACCCATGACCGCGATGTTTGCGGTGGGCCAGGCGTAGTTGATGTCGCCCCTGAGCTGTTTGCAGCTCATGACTATGTGGGCCCCTCCGTAGGACTTGCGGAGGGTGACGGTAACCTTGGGCACGGTGGCTTCGCCGTAGGCATACAGCAGCTTTGCGCCGTTGGTTATTATGGCCCCGTATTCCTGCTGGGTGCCGGGAAGGAATCCCGGAACGTCCACGAGGGTCACCAGGGGAATGTTGAAGGCGTCGCAGAAGCGGACGAAACGGGCGCCCTTGCGGGAGGCGTTTATGTCCAGCACTCCGGCCAGCACTGCGGGCTGGTTGGCCACCACGCCAACGGTCCTGCCGCCCATGCGTGCGAATCCGACTATTATGTTCTTTGCAAAGTCCCTGTGGATCTCCAGGAACCGTCCGTCGTCAACTATGCTCCTGACCACGGCGTACATGTCGTAGGCCTTGTTGGGATTGTCGGGAACCATGTCGTTGAGGCTGTCGTCAACCCGGCTCACCGGATCGGTAGTGGGGACCTCCGGAGCCTGCTCCCGGTTGTTGAGCGGAAGATATCCGATCAGTTCCCTGATCGTGGAAAGACCTTCCTCCTCGGAGGCGGCGGCAAAATGGGCCACCCCGCTCTTGGAGGCGTGCACGGCGGCTCCGCCCAGCTGTTCCTGGGTGACAACCTCTCCGGTCACGCTCTTCACCACGGCAGGTCCGGTAAGGAACATATAGGAAGTGTCCTTTACCATGAGGGTGAAGTCGGTGAGGGCGGGGGAGTAGACGGCACCGCCTGCACAGGGACCGAAAATGCCTGATATCTGCGGAATTACGCCGGAAGCGAGGATGTTGCGCTCGAATATCTCACCGTAACCGGCAAGGGCGTCCACGCCTTCCTGTATGCGGGCTCCTCCGGAATCGTTGAGGCCTATTACGGGGACTCCGCCGCGGAGTGCCATGTCCATTACCTTGCAGATTTTTTCCGACATGGTCTTTGAAAGGGATCCTCCCGAGACGGTGAAGTCCTGGGCGAATAAATAGACCGGGCGGCCGTCGATTGTTGCATGGCCGGTGACCACTCCGTCGCCGTCAAAGTGCTCCTTCTCCATCCCGAAATTGGTGCAGCGGTGATGGACGAACATGTCGAATTCCTCGAAACTGCCTTCGTCCACCAGCAGCGCAATCCTTTCGCGGGCGGTGAGTTTGCCCTTGGCGTGCTGCGCGTCGATGCGCTTTGCACCTCCGCCGAGCCGGGCCTTTTCCCTGCGTCCGACGAGTTCGGTTATCTTTTCCTGCTGGATGCTCATGGTAAATAAGTTAAAAAAGACCGGCTTTCCTTCCGGTCTTGATTCCCGAAGTCGCGGGGGATTATTCCTCGGCAGGCTTCATGGTGGTATAGACGTTGGTAACGTCCTCGTCGTCTTCCAGAAGGCCGGTGAGCTTCTCAAGCGTTGCCCTCTGTTCAGGGGTCACGTCCTTGAGGTCCACGTTGGGAATCTGCTCAAAGCCTCCGGAGATAAGCTCGTAACCACCGTCCTCGATGAACTTCTGGATGGCTCCGTAGGAGGTGTAGTCTCCGTAGATCATGATTTCGCTGGTGACGTTCTCGTCCTCGTCTTCCACTTCCTGGCGGAAAACCTCGTCGGCACCATAGTCGATGAGCTCGAGTTCAAGTTCGTCCAGGTCCAGGGGCTTTGCCGGGTCTTCCTTGATGCGGAACACGCACTTGTGGTCGAACATGAAAGACACGCTGCCGCTGGTTCCGAGGGAACCGCCGCATTTTGTGAAATAGCTGCGGACATTTGCCACGGTACGGGTGGTGTTGTCGGTTGCCGTCTCCACAAGGTAGGCGATACCAAAGGGACCGTAGCCCTCGTAGATCACTTCCTTGTAGTCACCCAGGGACTTGTCGGTGGCCTTCTTGATGGCCCTCTCGATGTTTTCCTTGGGCATGGATTCGCTCCTGGCCTCGGCCATGAGGGCGCGGAGGCGGGGATTGCCGACCACGTCGGGACCGCCCTGCTTGACGGCGATGGTGATTTCCTTTCCGAGTTTGGTGAAAACGCGTGCCATGTGGCCCCAGCGCTTCATCTTCCTTTCTTTGCGGAATTCAAATGCTCTTCCCATGGCGTTGCGGTTTTATTCGGCGGTCTCTATCCTGGAAATGTACTTGTCGATGTCCATCGCCTCGGGCGACTGGGGATAGGCGTCCTTGATCTGCTTGTAGCAGGAAAGGGCGGTCTGGTTGTCCTCGAGAGCCTCGGCGGTGACGCCGGCCTTGAGGAGATAGGTTGCGGAGAACATGTTGCCTGAGGTCTTGGCCGCCTTCTGGAACCAGCCGAGGGCGCTCTTATAGTCCTCGAGCCCGACGTAGGCGTCGCCTATGCAGGCCTGGGCGCGTCCGAGGAGGATGTTGTCCTTGCCGTTGTACTTCTTCAGGGCCTTGATGGCTTCCTCGAAGTTGCCGGTCTGGAGGTTGCTGATGCCCTCATACAGATAGACGGCCTTGCCTGCCATCTTGCCGTAGCGGGAAGCTATCTCGGTGAATCCGGGATAGTTGTCGTCGCCGTTGAGGGCGAGTTCATAGTTCCCTTCGGCAAAGTTCTGCTCGGCGCGGAACATCTGCGCGGCGGCTTCCGCCTTGCGGGGCTGAGCATAGAACTTTGAATAGGCCAGTATTCCGAGGCCGATGACCACGAGGGCGATGAGGCATCCGTAAATGGCCTTTTTGTTTTCATTGAAGAACTCTTCCGTCCTTGATACCGCTTCCACTACATTCTGCTGTGCCTGCGGCTCTTTCAAATTCTGATTTGCCATATTTTGTGTTTTGTTGATTCTTAATCAGACTGCAAATATAGTAATTATTTCAGAAAAGCCCGAATTGTTTCTAAAAATGCCTATCTTTGTAGTATGCCAGTACTGAAAAGAATAGTAGTCCAGGATTACCGGAACATAGCTTTCCAGGAACTTGATTTCTCTCCCAAGATAAACTGCATCAGCGGTAACAACGGGGAGGGAAAGACAAACCTGCTGGATGCCATCCATTACCTGAGCATGACAAAGAGCGCATTCCCGGTCCCTGACCGCTTCAACAGGCGGTGGGGGACTCCGGCGTTCGTTATTGCCGGCACATATGCGATGGAGGACGGAACGGTATCCCGTTTCTCGGTGAAGGTGTCGTCGGAATCGGAAAAGAAGCTTGTCAGGGACGACAAGCCATATACCCGCCTGGCCTCCCATATTGGAGTGCTCCCCGTGGTGATGATCTCGCCTTCCGACGGCGCGCTGGTGACCGATTCCGGAGACCTAAGGAGGCGCTTCTCCAATGCCGTACTGTCGCAGATGGACAGGGAATACCTTTCTGCCCTCCAGCAGTACAACCGCCTGCTTCTCCAGCGTAACGTCCTTCTGAAAGACAGGTCATCCGACCTTTCCCTGCTGGAGGTGATAGACGGCAGGATGGAGGTGTTTGCAAAGGTCGTCCAGAGCGGCCGAAAGCGTCTGGCAGAGGACTTGAGACCTGTAATAAGTAATTATTATTCAATGATTTCCGGAGGGGCTGAGGAGGTTTCTCTGGAGTATCGGCCCGACCTGGGGGAAGCTTCCCTTACCGAGGTCTTCAGGGAATCGCTGGAAAAGGACAGGGCCATGGGCTTCACCACGTCCGGGGTCCAGCGGGACGATTTCGCCTTCACCATGGACGGCTATCCGGTCCGCCAGTGCGGCTCCCAGGGACAGCAGAAGTCATTCCTGGTGGCCCTGAAGTTCGCCCAGTACGAGGTCATGAGGAAGCGCTACGGCTTTGCCCCCACCCTGCTTTTGGACGACGTTTTCGACAAGCTGGACATGAAGCGGGTGGCCAACCTAATCTCCATGGTGGCAGGGAACGGGTTCGGCCAGATATTCATCACTGACAGCAACAAGTCCAGGCTCAGGGGGGTGGTGGATTCCATCACCGACGACAGGACTTATTTCAATACCGCCGGAGGCGTTTTCACTAAGGAATGACATGGACAGGAAGGAAGGATACGACGGCTTTTCCCGGAAAGGCCCTGTCACCATGGAGGCTCTCGTAAAGGAGTACGTCAAGTCCATGAGGCTTACTTCGGGGCTGAATACCAGGAGGGTATATGCCGCCTGGGACCAGGTTTCCGGGGCGGGCCCCTTCACCCTGAAGAAGTATTTCCGCAACGGGACACTCTACATAACCCTCTCTTCGTCGGTGGTGAGGAGCCAGCTGTATTTCCAGCGGGACCTTCTCCTGGAAAAGATCAATGCCGCCCTTGCCTCAGACAGTACGTTCACAAGTGACGATCCTGCAACCGGATACGTCAGCAATTTGGTTCTAAGATGAAGATAGTAGCCGATACCAATATACCTTTCCTCAAGGGGGTGTTCGAGCCCTGGGCCGAGGTGGTCTACAAGGATGGCCGGGCTATCCGCAGGGAGGATGTGCTCGACGCCGATGCCCTTATAATTAGGACGAGGACAAGATGCAATGCTGCCCTGCTTGACGGAACCCGGGTGAGGATGATCTCCACCGCCACCATAGGAACCGACCATGTGGACTTTGACTACTGCCAGTCCCACGGGATCGAGGTACACAACGCCGAGGGCTGCAATGCATGGGGCGTGGCCGATTATGTCTTCTCCGCCCTTTACGGGACCGCGGCAAGGCGGGCGATATCCCTCCAGGGCGAGACTTTCGGAATAGTGGGAGTCGGCCATGTGGGGCGGAAAGTTGAGTCTATGGCCAGGAAACTGGGGTTCAAGGTGCTCCTCTGCGACCCTCCCAGGGCGGTGTCGGAAGGGCCCGGGAATTTCTGCACGCTGGACTATCTCCTGGAGTATTCCGGGATCGTCAGCCTTCACGTCCCGCTGGACGAAACCACCAGGGGTCTCGCCGGTGAGGAGTTCTTTTCCAAGATCAGGACCGGCGCTTTCTTCATCAACGCATCCAGGGGGGAGGTGGTGGATGAGATCGCACTGCTCCATGCCATCCCCAAGCTGGGGCCGGTGATTATCGACACCTGGTGCAACGAGCCCGACATAAACCCCAACCTGATTGCGCAGGTGGATATCGCCACGCCGCATATAGCCGGTTATACCTACCAGGGCAAGCAGAACGGTACTGCAGCTGCCGTTAGGGCCGTCGCCGCACATTTCGGGATAACGGAACTACTTGATTTCTACCCCGATGCGGAGCATGAGTCGCTGAAACCCATTGTCCTTGACGTGGAGGGCAGGACCCAGGGTGAGGTGGCGTCCCTCTTCCAGTACAACTATCCTATCTTCACGGACGACTTCCTCTTCAGGATGGATCCGTCCAATTTTGAGAAAATGCGGTCGGAATATAACTACAGACGAGAATTTTACATATGAAAACCATCTTCAGTCAAGCCGACATCGAACAGATCGAGAGTCGCGGTTCATCAGTCAAGGCCGTAAACCGGCAGATAGATTGTTTCAGGAAGGGGTTCCCCTGGATGAAGATAGTGGGGCCTGCAACTCCCCGCAGGGGGATCAAGGTCCTTTCGGACAAAGAGGCACAGGAAGCTGTGGGTTATCTCGAGGGAGCTTCCGTCGACGGCAAGTGCAAGTTCGTCCCCGCCTCGGGTGCGGCGTCAAGGATGTTCAAGGACATCTTTGCCGGCCTCTCCACCCTGGAAAAGGGGGAAGACCTGCCTGAAGGCGCTCCCGGAAGGGTGTTGGCGGAAAGGATCAGGGACTTTGCCTTCTGGGATCCAGCCCTTTTCGGCGAACCAGCCGATTCTGCGGAATACCGGAAGGATACACTTTCAAAAGTCCTTACCGGCAAGGGACTGGGATACGGTTCCAAGCCCAAGGGCGTGATCCGTTTCCACCGCTATCCGTCCGGAGAGGTGCGCACCGCCTTTGCCGAGCATCTGGTGGAGGCTGCCAGGTACATGAAGAATCCCGACGGAAGCTGCAACCTGGTGGTGACCATATCACCGGAACACAGGACTCTGTTCGAGGAGGCTTTCGCCGAGGTGAAGGATACTTACGAAAAACGCTATGGAGTAAGGTATAACGTGGTTTTTACCTATCAGGACAAGGCTACCGACACCATCGCCGTGGACGGGAAGAACCGTCCGTTCCGCACCGACGAAGGCTCACTGCTCTTCCGTCCGGCTGGTCACGGCGCCCTGATCGGCAACCTGGCTGCCGTGGAGTCAGAACTGGTTTCCATCAAGAATATAGACAATGTTTCAGCCGAGTCGCTCGCGTCTGTGACGGCTTTCTACAAGCAGGTGCTGATGGGAAGGGCGCTGATGCTGCGCGACAGTATATTCTCGTTCCTGAGGCGCTTCGATTCCTGCGGGGATCCTTCTTCGCCCGAGTGCCACCGCCTCTGCAACGAGGTGGAGGACTTCCTCGACAGGGAACTCTGCATCCAGATACCGCTTTCGCGCACTCCGGAGGAAAGGGCAGCCCTCCTCAGGAGCAAGCTCAACCGTCCCATCAGGGTATGCGGCATGGTGAGGAACCAGGGTGAACCCGGCGGAGGACCGTTCATAATCGCCGGACGCGACGGCACCACATCGCTTCAGATCCTTGAGAGCGTCCAGATCGACAAGGACGACGCGGTGGCGTGCGAGTCGCTGTCCAAGGCCACCCACTTCAATCCGGTGGACATAGTCTGCTGCCTGAAGGACTACAAGGGGCGCCGTTTCGACCTCCCCGCCCATGTGGACCAGGAGGCCGGATTCATTTCTTCAAAGAGCTATCAGGGCAGGGAACTGAAAGCGCTTGAACTGCCCGGACTCTGGAACGGTGCCATGAGCGACTGGAACACCGCTTTCGTGGAGGTTCCCCTCGAGACCTTCAACCCGGTGAAGGTGGTGCTGGACCTGCTGAGACCGGCCCATCAGGGATAGATTTGCAAATCAGGCAAATAGTTCCTACATTTGCGGCGTGATCCTTACGGGTCGCGTGCTAACACCTGAACCGGTAATTGTTTACCGGTATGAATAGAATCTTATTCCTTTTCCTGTTTTTCCTGGCCTCCCTGTGGTCATGCTCCGTGCATGACAACGGTCCTGACGGCGATGACGTAATGCCGCTCAGGATAACCGGTACGGCCATGGATGTGGCCACGGCGGCCCCTCTCAAGGGGATAAAGATGGTTTTCAACTGTTATGATCCTCAAACCAGGGGTTTCAAGGTCCCCCGCCAGACCGATACCGTATATACCAATTCACGCGGAGGATTTGCCTTTGACATGGATATCGTCCGCGGAAGCGGGGATCCCGACCTGTCGTATGTCATAATCGCGTCCGATATCGACGGCGAGGAGAACGGCGGCACATATCACCAGTCCATGATGACTCTGGAGATAGGCTGGAAACAGGCCGCTATCTTCTCCGCCGAGACGGAGGCCTACATGCTCGGTGGCCTGGCAATATATATGTCCAGAGAACGCTAGGTGTTGACCGAGCGCCACTCGCTGGGGGTAAGGCCGGTATACTTGCGGAACTGCCTTGAGAAATTGGAATTGTCGCTGAACCCTACCGTCCATGCTATTGAACTGACAGACAGGTTCTTCCTGGTCTTGAGAAGTTCCTTTGCATCGTCGATCCTCAGCCTGGTCCTCCAGGAACGGATATCCTCGCCCCTTACATATTTGAAATAGGAGGCCAGCACGCCCGGATCCATCCCGAAGTCCCGGGCGGTTTCCCGGTTTGTCCTGCAGGGTTTCCTGTAATTCATTTCCCTGACCCACTTGTCTATCCTCTCCTCAATGTCGGCGGGGTAACGCAACGGCGGTTTCCGCGTACGGTCCCTCCTGAAGAAGCCGCGGAGGAACCCTTTTGTCCGAAGTAGTCTCATAGTGACCGCAAGTTACAAAAAAAGTTCTTACTTTTGTAATTCCAATCTGAAATAGCAGGATATGTTTGAGAATTTGACCGAAAGGCTGGAAAGGTCTTTCAAGATACTTAAGGGAGAAGGCAGGATCACCGAGATCAACGTGGCCGAGACGGTGAAGGATATCCGCAAGGCCCTGCTCGACGCTGACGTGAGCTACCGTGTGGCCAAGGATTTCTGCAACAGGGTGAAGGACAAGGCGATAGGCCAGAATGTGCTCACCGCGGTCAAGCCGCAGCAGATGATGGTCAAGATAGTCCATGACGAACTGGCCGATTTCATGGGCAGCACCTCCCAGGATATAAACGTAAAGGGCAATCCGGGAATAGTCCTGGTGGCCGGTCTCAACGGTTCCGGCAAGACCTCCTTTTCCGGCAAGCTGGCCCTGCATATAAAGAGCAAGAAGGGGATGAAGGTGCTTCTGGCGGCATGCGACACCTTCCGTCCCGCCGCCATAGAGCAGTTGAAGGTCCTGGGTGAACAGGTTCAGGTCCCCGTCTATACCGAGGAAGGGGAGAAAGATCCCATCAGGATTGCCCGCAACGCCGTTGCCCTGGCAAGGAAGGAAGGCTATTCGGTGGTGATTGTGGATACCGCCGGCCGCCTTTCGGTGGATGACAGGCTGATGGACGAGATATCCGCCCTTCACAAGGCCCTGAACCCTACCGAAACCCTTTTCGTGGTGGACGCCATGACCGGTCAGGATGCCGTGGATACCGCCAGGGTGTTCAACGACAGGCTCGATTTCGACGGTGTGGTCCTCACGAAGATGGACGGTGACACCCGCGGAGGCGCCGCGCTCTCAATTAAGGCGGTGGTGGGCAAGCCCATAAAATTCGTATCGTCCGGCGAGAAGATGGAAGCCCTGGACGTGTTCCATCCGGAAAGGATTGCCGACAGGATACTGGGAATGGGCGACGTGGTCTCCCTGGTTGAAAAGGCCCAGGAGCAGTTTGACGAGAAGCAGGCCCGTGAACTCAAGAAGAAACTTGCCAGGGACCAGTTCACCCTCTGGGATTTCTACAACCAGATCCAGCAGGTCAAGAAGATGGGCAACATCAAGGACCTTGCTTCCATGATCCCCGGAATGGGCAAGGCCATGAAGGACGTGGACATAGACAACAGTTCGTTCAAAGGGACCGAGGCCATAATCCTTTCCATGACTCCCGCGGAAAGGGAGCATCCCGAGATAATCAACGGCAGCCGCCGCAAGAGGATAGCCGACGGAAGCGGCACTTCGCTCCAGGAAGTGAACCGCCTGCTCAAGCAGTTTGAAGGCACCCGCAAGGTTATGAAAGGTGCCATGACCGGAAACCTCATGCAGCAGATGAGGGGGATGCGCCGCAGATGAAAGGACTTCAGACAGAGGTGGCTGTTGAAACCCTGTCCGTGGGGTTGTCTTTCGGCGACAGGATAATGGTCCTGGGCAGCTGTTTTGCCGATTCCGTCGGCAGGAGGCTCTGCGATGCGGGGTTTGACGCAATGGTCAATCCTTTCGGCACCCTGTACAATCCGGTATCGGTAAGCAACGCCGTTTCCCGTATGGCCTCCGGTGTCCCTTTCGGGAGGGAGGACTGCGTGGAAATGGGTGCCGGAGCCGGCCTGGTATGTTCCTTCAGCCACCACACGGCCTTCGCAAGGGAATCGGAGGAAGCCTTCCTGGAAGTCGCAAACAATTCTTTGTCAAGGGCTTCCGCTTTTTGGAGCAGTTGCAATAAAGTGATTGTCACCCTGGGCACGTCATGGTGTTTTAGGAATCGCAGCACCGGGGAGACCGTAGCCAACTGCCTGAAGCGTCCGTCTGTCGAATTTGAACGGTACAAGCTGGAGGCTTCGGAGACCGCGGCCCTCACCGGCCGTATGGCGGACCGGTATCCGGATAAGGAGTTCATTTTTACGGTAAGTCCCGTAAGGCATCTTGCCGACGGTGCGCACAGGAATGCTGTAAGCAAGGCATCGCTTCTGCTCGCCGTGGACGAGGTCTGCTCCCGCCGCCCCGGCAGATGCTGCTATTTCCCTTCGTATGAGATACTTATGGACGAACTGAGGGACTACCGTTTCTATGCCGACGACATGGTCCATCCTTCGTCCAAGGCCGAGGAATATATTTTTACACGCCTCATGGACGCCGCGCTTCAGGATGGGGAGCGATCCACCCTGGAAGCGAATCTCAAGGCGTTCAGGCAATCCCGTCACGACCCTTCGTGGCGGGAAAAACGGAATTTGTGATGATCAGGAGGTTATTCGCAATCGCGGTCATGGCGGCGCTGCCGCTGCACGCCGCCGCACAGTTTCCCCGTTCTTTTTTCGACGGTCTTTTCGGCTCCCGGGAACAAGTGGAGACAAGGCGTGCCAAGCAGCCGCTGGAATTCGACTACAACGTACATGCGGACTGGTTCTTCGTGAATAACGAGTACGGCGCATCGGATGAATCATACGACCCGTCCCGTACCATGACAGGGATCAGGGTGACCCCTTCGCTGGGTCTCCGCTACACGCATAAGGCCGGGGTGCACCGCCTTATGGGAGGGATCGACCTGCTCAAGGAATTCGGGGCCAATCCGGTCGGAAGGGGAGCGGAGTCGTCTGTCAGGCAGGAAAACTGGGACATATTCAGGGAGATTACCCTCTTTTACCAGTTCTCCGGCGGCTGGGGCAAGACCTCCTTCACCGGAGTTGCCGGAGCCTATCCCCGGTATCTTACGGAGGGGAAATACACCACCGCGATACTTTCCGACAAGGTCCGGTTCTACGACAACAACCTCGAGGGTCTGCTGCTGAAATTCCGCCGCCCCAGGTCCTACTATGAAGTGGGCGCCGACTGGAACGGGAAATACGGCACCGACCGTCGTGAAAGGTTCAACATCTTCTCCTACGGCGACGTGTACCTGGCCAAGTGGCTGCATTTCGGATGGCAGGCCATGTTCCAGCATTACGCCGGATCTGTGAACGTCAAGGGAGTGGTGGACGACCACTTCCTGAATCCCTGGCTGAAGTTCGACTTTACCCCGTATGTGCCCCTGCAGGAGTTCTCCCTGCAGACAGGGGCATTTGCGGCTTACCAGTTTGACCGCAGGACGGGTGGTTCCCCGGTCTTTCCATTGGGCGCTGACGTGGTCCTGGACGTGCGCAACTGGGGCGTTGGCGTCAGGAACGAGGCCTATTATGGAAAGGGGCTTCTTCCGTTCTGGTTCGATACTGACGCTGCGGGGAACATGTACGGGCCCGACCTATATTACCGCAGTACCTTCTGGCGGATGGACAGCATTCCTTTCTATGACAGGCTGGAGGTATACTGGACGCCCCGCATCACCGATTTCCTGAGAGCGAAAGTAAGCGCCGTATTCCATTTTGGAGACGCTTACTTCGGATGGCAGCAGATTGCCACTCTGATATTCGACCTGGATGCCCTGAGGCACCCCCGCAGGAAGGAGGCCGAGGTTGTCCGCGAGGTCCCTTCTATTTTCCTCTGACGGGGAAAAGAAGGTTCATGTCGCTTTCAAGTGCCTTGGCGGCAAGTTTTTCCGGAACAAATTTCCATGAACCGATCCTTTGGGGGTCTGATGTCACGGCCGGGTCTATCGCCCCGGTTTCCTTCAGGTAATTGTAAAGTATGTCGCGGACTTCGGGATAGCGGGAAATAACCCTGCCGTCGATGTCGTCGGTGTCGATTCCGGCCCCGTCATGCATCAGTCCGCCTCCGCCGCTGGCCCGGTAAGAAGTCATTGCAACGGGATACTCGGCATCCTCCCGGAACGGCTGTCCTCCCGCCAGGGTAGTTATGGCAACCCTGGAGCCGAACGGCCTGGTTACATCAACGGTGTAGTTCAGTCCGGCAGCCGAATCGAAATTGTACGAACGGTTTACGAACGACCATCCCTTCTGGGATGTCCTGGGATCGTCGGCGGAGCGAATCTTCAGGATGTGCCCGTCGGGTGAAGGCATGGTATTTATCCAATTGTCGTAGCTGAATTCCAGATAGTTGCGGATTTCCTTGCCGGTCATTCGCACGACATAAAGCTGGTTCTCGAACGGATAAATGGTGAAGAGGTCGTTGTAGATGAGCGGACCTGCCTTCACCGTACCGTTGTATGTGAGGGGAGCGGCGAATGATATCATGGCCGGGGCGCAGCTGATCTGCAGGGTATGTATGAGGTTTATGTAACCGCTCATGCCGCGGTAGGCGTCGATGGTCCTCAGGTCCTCCTTCAGGGTGCCTACCGGGGTGCAGGTGAACTGCTTGACGGCAGTGTAGTCGTCGTGGAACCGCGTCCTCATGGCTTCGTCCACAGTTGCGGCGTCTACGGGAATAAGACCTGCCGAGTACTCCCTGGAAACGATCTTTCCGTCCTTCACGGTGACTTTGAGCCTGCCCTCACCCAGGAACCTGCAGTGGCTTCCGGAGTTTATCAGGGCCATGCTGTCGTTCTGGGTGGTGAATGGCCTGTGGTCATGCGAACATATCACGAAATCCACGCCCCTGACGTTCCTGAAAACATCCATGCCCTCTGCCTCGGGGACGCTTCCATCGCCCTTGCCGGTGGCGCTGTGGACGGCGGCGATGACCACGTCGGGACGTTCCTTGGAGCGCACCATGTCAACGTCGGCCTGGATCCTGGACATGATCGGGACGAAGTGCATCCCGCTCCAGACGCTCTCGTTCAGCCACCCCTTGATATTGGCGTTGTTGTAGCCGAGGACAGCGACTTTCAGTCCGGCCTTCCTGAGGATGGTATAGAGCTGGAAATAAGGCTTTCCGTCATCGTTGCGGATGGCGTTTCCGGCGAGCAGGGGAATCCCCTCATCCTTCAGTTCGGCGGCCACCCGGTCATATACCCTGTGGCCGGTTTCCACATCGTGGTTTCCCCAGGCAATGGCATCGTAGCCCATGTATCCGGCCATGCGCGGATAGATGTGCCTGCTGACGGTATCCACATAGTTGAAATAGTATGCGGCGTTGTCGCCCTGAAGGCAGTCGCCGGCGTCGATGAGGATCACGTTCCCGGCCCCGTCGGCGGTCCTTACGCTGTCCACGAGGCGGTTTACGGCCAGCAGAGATTTTCCCAGTCGGCCTCCCACGTAGGTGGAATCGAAGAAACGGCCGTGTACGTCGTTTGTGGTAAGCAGGGTGAGGGTATGCTCTCCGTCTTGCAGGCGGTTGCATGACAAGAACGCTGCAAATAATGCTGCGATAAGGAGTAAGTTCTTGATTTTCATATTGTTATCTTATTCCGTCACGTAGGAATCGGGCAAAATCTGCGGCATCCAGGTTGTATCCCCTTACAGGGACCTTCTGGTTGCCGTCTGCGTCCAGGATGGTGTAGTTGGGCTGCGCATTTACCCCGAACCTGGTCCTGGCTATGTATGAATTGACCCGTCCCACATCCTTGAGAACCTTTCCGTTTTCTCCGGTGATCCAGCGGGACTCGGGAAGGCGTGTCTTGTCGTCGGTGTACAACGCCAGTATCACGAGGGAGTCCCTGAGCAGCGGAAGGACCTCCGGGTTGCTCCATACCCTGGCTTCCATCTCCCTGCAGTTGACACAGCCATGTCCGGTTATGTCCACGAAAACGGGTTTTCCGGATGCCCTGGATGCTTCAAGGGCGGCTTCTATGGTGGAGTAACCCCTGAGCCCGTGGGCCAGGGCCAGGTCCGGGCCGCTGCTGTAACTGACTGTGGCGGCCGGTGCGGAAGGCTGTTCCTGACCAAGGATGAAGTCCTGGGTCTCCAGGGGTGGAAGATATCCAGAAAGGGCCTTTAGGGGCGCTCCGAACATTCCCGGTATCAGGTAGGCCACAAATGCCAGGTCGATGATTGCCAGGGTGAGACGGAAGACTCCCACTCCCTTGAACGGTCCCTCGTCCTTGAACCTGAGCACTCCAATCAGATACAGCCCGAGCAGTGTGAATACGGCAATCCATATGGCCAGGTAAACTTCCCTGTCAAGTATTCCCCAGTGGTAGGTCTGGTCGGCTACGCTGAGGAACTTGAGCCCGAGCGCAACTTCGATGAAGCCCAGGACTATCTTGACGCTGCCCAGCCAGCTCCCGCTCTTGAGTTTCTTGAGGAGCGAGGGGAATAGGGCCAGTATGGTGAAAGGCAGTGCGAAAGCGGCGGAAAAGGCCAGCATGGTGGCCATCGGAGCCCAGAATTCGCCCGCGGTGGACTTGATGAGTACGGTCCCGACGATGGGCCCCGTGCAGGAGAATGACACCAGCACCAGGGTGAGTGCCATGAAAAACACACCTGCAAGTCCTTTGCGGTCGGATTTGCGGTCGGCTCCGTTGGTCCAGGACGAGGGGAGGGTAATCTCGAATGCCCCGAAGAAGGAGGCCGCAAACACCATGAACACTATGAAGAATATCAGGTTGGGCAGCCAGTGCGTCGCCAGCCAGTTGAATATGTCGGCCGTTACGGTTTCCCCACCTAAAATCCTGGTAATGAGAATGATAAGCGATATCGGGACGGTGTATAGCAGCACTATGAAAATGCCGTACATGAAAGCCTTGAACCGTCCTGCGGCAGGTGTTGAAGAACCTTTGAGGAAGAACGACACCGTCATCGGCACCATGGGGAAGACGCAGGGCGTCAGCAGCATCGCGAATCCCCACAGGATGGCTTCCAGTATGAGGGCCCATATCGAGCCGGCGGACTCACGGGGAGTCTCCACGGGAGGCGCCTGCTCAATTGTGACCGGGACGGTTGCCTTGAAGTCCCAGTCTTCCACCATCCCGCACTCCTCTTCCCGGCAAGCCTGCCATGAGACGGTGCCCTCCACAGACCCGGAAGGAGCGGATACCGTTTGGGAGAACTCCGCGTTCGAGAACAGTACATCCTCACCCTTGAATGAAGTGGAAGGAGTGTTGCAGGACAGAGGAGTGAGAATTGTAACGCCCTCTGCGTAAGTTACTTCCGTTGGATTGACCGGGTGGGAGGGGGGGTAGATGTGCTGCCCCTTGCCGATCTTCCCGCTGAAGGTGAGGACCACCGAGTCGGCTCCGGCCTTCCGGGCCGATACGCTCCATCTGACCGACGGTACCTGCGCCGCTGAAAGCAGGCAGGAAAGGGCCAGGAAGAATATGGCGGCAATCCTTCTGGACATCTTACTTGGCATAAGCCACCGACCTGGTTTCACGGATTACGGTAACCTTCACCTGGCCGGGATATGTCATCTCGTCCTGGATCTTCTTGGCGATGTCGGTGGAGAGGACGGCGGCCTGGTCGTCGGTCACCTGGTCGGCACCGACTATAACCCGGAGTTCGCGGCCGGCCTGGATGGCGTATGCCTTTGTGACTCCCTGGTATTCCTGGGCTAGGTCTTCCATCCCCTTTAGCCTCTTGATGTAGGACTCGATAACCTCGCGGCGGGCACCGGGACGGGCTCCGGAAATGGCGTCTCCAACCATTACGATGGGGGCGATGAGGGAAGTCATCTCTATCTCCTCATGGTGGGCGCCGATGGCGTTGCATATCTCGGGCTTCTCCTTGTACTGCTCGGCGAGCTTCATTCCCATTATGGCGTGAGGCAGTTCGGGATCTTCCTCCGACACCTTTCCGATGTCATGGAGCAGGCCGGCCCTCTTTGCCACCTTGGGATTGAGCCCGAGCTCGGAAGCCATTATGGCACAGATGTTTGCAACTTCCCGGGAGTGCTGGAGCAGGTTCTGTCCGTAGGACGAACGGTATTTCATGCGCCCTATCATCCTTACCAGTTCCATGCTCATTCCGTGGATTCCGAGGTCGATGCAGGTGCGTTTTCCGGTTTCCAGTATCTCCTCTTCCAGCTGTTTCTGTACCTTGGCCACCACTTCCTCGATGCGGGCGGGATGGATGCGGCCGTCCACCACCAGCTGGTGAAGGGCGAGCCTGGCCACCTCGCGGCGGACGGGGTCGAAGGCCGAAAGCAGGATGGCGTCGGGGGTGTCGTCCACCACTATCTCCACGCCTGTGGCAGCTTCCAGGGCACGGATGTTGCGGCCTTCACGGCCGATTATGCGGCCCTTTATCTCATCGCTGTCGATGGGGAAGGCGGTGACGGCATTCTCGATGGCAGTTTCCGTTGCGGTCCTCTGTATGGTATTGATTACTATGCGTTTGGCCTCCTTTGCGGCATTCAGCCTGGCCTCGTCGATGGTATCGTTGATGTAGGCCTGGGCCTCGGTGCGCGCCTCGGCCTTCATGTTCTCCATGAGGATGTTCTTGGCTTCTGAGGCCGACATCCCGGCGATGTTCTCTATCTGGCGGTTGGCCTCGGCGCGGAGCCTGTCGTACTCCTCGCCCTTGCGCTGCAGGGCCTCGTTCTGTCCCTTGAGGGAGTTCTTGAGATTCTCCACCTCCTTGTTCTTGCGCTGGAGTTCCCCGGTCTGCTGGTTGAGGCTGTTCTCCTTCTGGCGGATCCTCTGTTCAGCCTCCCTGAGCTGGGCGTTCTTCTCGTTCACATACTGTTCGTGCTCGCTTTTGAGGGAGAGGAATTTCTCCTTTGCCTGAAGGATCTTCTCATTCTTGATTTTCTCACCTTCAAGTTCCGCTTTCTCAAGGATTTCCTCCTTCTTTCCCTTTAGCATTGCCCTCCTTGCGATTGCGTATACCGCTATGGCGATTATGGCCCCTATGACCAATCCGATGATTAAGCTTGTCAAATCCATTTCAATATATTTTAGTACAACAATCCATAAAAAATGCGCCGGACGTCCACTGTGTGGAAACCGTCCGGCGCTTTGAAAAAGAAGCCGTCAGCATCTGTGTCAGAAAATCTTAGCAAGTAAGATTTGGGTTCCGACCAGTTCCTGAAATCCCATGTCCCGCCTTGCGGCGGAATTCCCTGAGGTAACTTGGGGCCTGTCATCCCTGATCAAAGAAAACCCGGTACGTTAGTACGTGTTGTTTTCAGCAAGAGGATCTGACGGCTATTTCTTTTCAATGTTTCCCAGATAGGACAGCGTGTCGTCCAGAAGTTTGTCCGCCTCGGCCTGCACCGCCTCGAGCCTGCGCTGCATCGAAAGCCTGCCTACGCATTCGTTGATGGCCACGAAGGAAATGAGGTCCTGAGCGCTCTTTCCGGGAAATGACGCCGAAAAGTCCGACAGTCTCTTGTTGATGACTGTTGCGGCCATCCGGATAATCTCCTCCTTTTCCTCGGTGTCAGCCTTCAGCACGTATTCCCGCTCAGCAAGCTTTATGGTGATTTTCTGTGCCATGGCTACTCTTTCTCCAGGAAGGAGATGCATTTGTCGATCTCCCTGATCATCTTGTCAATCTTTTCCTTGGCGGCAGCACCTGAAGATGCGCCGGGGTTGAACGCTTCTTTTAGTTTCAGCGTGTCTATCTGTTGTTCAAGCTCCGTAATCCGGTTCCTGCAGGTTTCCGTCCCGGCCCTGCTCTCCTGAAGTGCCGCACGAAGGGATTCGTTCTCCGCCTTGGCGGCCTCATAGAGGGCAATCAGCTTTTCAAACTGTTTCTTTATGTCTTCAAGCATCGGTCGTTACATAAAACCTGTTCGGCTACAAAATTAATAAAAAAAATATGAAACAGGAAAATTCACTGAATTTTTAGGGTGTAAAAGCGAAAAACATTATTTTTGCGGTATGAGACACATAAGAGCAATTATTGCAATCGCCGTTTTGCTGGTTGCAACGGGCATATACGATGCCTCTGCCTGCTCCGGCAGGTACCATCCCGTGGAAAGATACCTGCTTAGGCAGGGCAGCCGTCCCGCCAGCGGGATAGCGGCAAATTCGGTAAGTGCCGCCTCGGCCGGTTACGCGGCCTTCATGATACCCGACAGGGCGCTTAGGAGTCTCTTGAGGGATGTGGAGAACGTTACGGTGGCCATGCCCAGGCTGGATGCCGACTACTACAGCCGCAGGGATTTCAGGAGGGGACTCATGCGCAAGCTCTCCATCGGTTACAGGGAGGTTGAAACGTGGGAGACCCGCGACGACACCGCCCATGTCATGGTTCGCCAGCGTTACGGTGAAATCACCGAGGCCGTGGTCTACCTCGAGGACAGGCTGATGGTGCTGGATCTCACCGGCCACGTCTCAAAGGCGGTGCTTGCATCCATAAAGGATTATCTGACAAAAACTTCCGAATAATGAAGAATTTCGGTTTCACGAGGGTTGCCGCCATTACCCCGAGGGTGAAGGTGGCCGACGTGGAGTATAACGTTTCAGAGATTTGCCGCCTTGTCCTCGAGGCCGAGGAGAAGAAGGCGTCCATCGTGGTTTTTCCGGAGCTTTCCGTAACCGGATATACCTGCGGCGACCTCTTTGGCAACAACCTGCTTGTCGAGGGTGCCGAGGATGGCATTTCCAGGATCCGGAAATTCTCGCGGGGGAAGGAAGCGGCCATAGTCGTGGGGGCGCCGGTGAGGTGCCATCACAAGCTGTACAACTCGGCGGTGGTGATACGCAACGGAGAGATCAGGGGCATTGTGCCCAAACTCTATCCACCGTCCTACAACGAGTTCTACGAATCCCGCTGGTTCGCATCCGGGGCCGATTTCCTTTCACCTACCATGCAGGGAGGTGACATCATAGGCTATGCAGGGCAGAATTCCGTGAACATGTCCCCGAACATGCTTTTCCGCATAGGGGAAGCCACGTTTGCCATAGAGATATGCGAGGACCTGTGGACCCCTATCCCGCCGTCGTCCTTCCACAGCGTGGCGGGGGCCGACATCATAGTGAACCTTTCCGCCAGCAACGAAGTGCTGATGAAGCATGTGTACAGGAAGAACCTGGTATGCGAGCAGAGCGCCCATACCCTGTCGGGATATATCTATTGTTCAGCAGGTTACGGCGAGTCTACACAGGACCTCGTGTACTCCGGGCCGTCACTCGTGTATGAAAACGGAACCCTGCTTGCCGAACTGCCCCGTTTCTCCAGGGAATCGGGAACCATCTACGCCGACGTGGACGTGGAGAAGCTTTCGGTCCTGAGGCGGAAGCAGAGTTCGTTCTGCTATTTCACCCCAGACGGTACCGGGGCAGCCGCCTATGCCCGTCTCTACACCAGGGTGGATCTCGGCGGCGGGCCTTCAACCGATTTCTCCGCAGAGTTCTTCCGCCACGTGGAAGCCCATCCATTCGCCCCGGAGAATGACACCCTTGAGATTGACAGCCGCTGCCGGGAGATTACCTCCATCCAGGTGACCGGGCTGATGACCAGGCTCGAGCATATATCGGCCAGGACGGCCGTCATCGGCATCTCCGGCGGCCTTGACAGCACGCTGGCCCTGCTGGTCACCGTAATGGCTTTCGACCGCCTGGGATGGTCGCGGGACAGGATAATCGGGGTGACCATGCCCGGACTCGGTACTTCCGGTAGGACAAAGGGGAATGCGGTGGAACTCATGAAGATACTCGGGATCACCATGAGGGAGGTCCCTGTCATCAAGGCCGTGGAGCAGCATTTCTCCGACATCGGGCACGATCCCTCGGTAAAGGATACCACCTATGAGAACGCTCAGGCCAGGGAGCGCACCCAGATCCTGATGGACATTGCCAACCAGACCGGTGGAATGGTTGTGGGAACCGGCGACCTGTCGGAACTGGCCCTTGGCTGGTGCACCTACAACGGTGACCACATGTCGATGTACGGGGTCAATGCCTCGGTCCCCAAGACCCTTGTGAGGAGCTTGTGCAAGTGGGCCGCGACCAATGTCTTCGCTGAGGCCGGAAAGGTGCTGCTGGACATAGTCGATACGCCCATCAGTCCGGAACTCACCCCGGCCGACGAGGAGGGCAACATAGCACAGCTGACAGAAGACCTCGTGGGGCCTTATGAGCTTCACGACTTCTTCCTGTATCACTTCTTCAGGTTTGGTTCGTCGCCGGAAAAGATACTGTTCCTGGCGGAAAAGGCCTTTGGCGGCTCTTATGAAAAGGAAACGCTGGAAAAATGGCTGAAGAAGTTCGTCTGGAGGTTCTTCGGCTCACAGTTCAAGCGTTCATGTCTTCCTGACGGTCCCAAGGTGGGATCCGTGTCATTATCCCCCAGGGGAGACTGGAGAATGCCTTCCGACGCCCATGCGGATCTTTTCATCGCATCCCTCGGACGGGAGCGGAAAGGCTAGAGTTCGTCGAAGGAAACGTTGGTGTTACCTTCCTGGCCGGAGGTGCCTTCCTCTTCCTTGAGGCAGTTTGCCCTGATGTAGGCAATGGCTTCCTGGAGCCCTTCTGCAAACTTGTCAAAGTCTTCCTTGTAGAGGAAGATCTTGTGCTTGTCAAAGGAGAATGAGCCGTCCCTTTCCTGACGCCTCTTGCTCTCTGTGATGGTCAGGTAGAAGTCGTTGTTGCCCTTGGTGGACTTCACGTCAAAGAAGTACGTGCGTTTGCCGGCGCGTACGGGCTTTGAGTAAACGTCCTCGGCATTGCGTTCCTGGCCGCGATAACGGTCGAAATCCTCGTTGTACATACAATTTAATATTACTGAATCCTGACAAAAGTAAGGAAAATAAATTCATTTGAACTATATTTGCATAAATTTTTTTAGAAGCTGTTTTAAAATATGCTCAACCGGCGAATTCTGAGGATAAAGGCTTTCAAGGTCCTGTATTCCTCCGCGGAAGACGGAAACATGTCCCTGAAAGATGCCCAGGCCATCCTGGATGCTTCCTGCGAGGCCACCAGGGACCTGTATCTTCTCATGATGTCATTTATCGGAGCCCTGGTGGACGAGGCTTCCAGGAGGATCGAGGCCGCAAGGGGAAAATTCAATCCCACCGAGGAGGACCTGTCGCCAAACATGAAGTTCGTCAGGAACAGGATGGCGGGGGTGTTGCTTGATGATCCCGATTTCGTGAAACTCCTTGAACGCAAGAAACTTACATGGGACCAGAACGACGCTCTCGTACGTCAGGTATATGACAGCGTGCGTTCCAGCGCCTACTTTGCGGAATACATGGCCGACCCGGACACATCCCTCAGGAGCGACGCCCGCCTGTTCACCCGCATGTACGAGGAGGAATTCGAGGACAACGAGCAGTTGCAGAAGGTCCTCGAGGACATGTCCATATTCTGGACCGATGACCTGGCGTATGTACTGGGTACCTGCATCAAATCCTTCGGGGCAGTGGCGAGGGAAGGCAGGTGGACCCTTCCTCCACTGTACCAGAGCGATATTCTCACTGCCCGCGGGGTGGATGCCGACAGTGACCGCCGCTTCGTGACCAGGTTGCTTACAAATGCCTACAACGGGATGGAAAGGTATTCCTCCATGATTGCCGGCGCGGTAAGCCGCTGGGATTCCGACAGGATATTCGTCACCGATACCGTCCTCATCGCCATGGGACTGGCCGAGGCGGAGTCGTTCCCTGAGATACCGGTCAAGGTCACCATCAATGAATACGTGGAGATTTCCAAGTATTACAGCACTCCCAAGAGCCGGTCGTTCGTGAACGGACTTCTGGATACCCTCATCCAGGAACTTGTGGCCGAGGGCAGGGTGGTCAAGACCGGACGAGGCCTGAATTAATCAAAAAAATCAAATTATAAGTCATTATGAATCCTTTGTTTATCATTTTACAGCAGGCTACCCAGCAGGGTGCTCCCGCCGGCGGTGGCAGCTGGTCCATGTGGATAATGCTGATTGCGATCTTCGCAGTCATGTGGCTTTTCATGATACGTCCCCAGCGCAAGCAGCAGAAGGAACTCCAGGAGTTCCGCAGCGGCCTGAAGAAGGGCGACAAGGTGGTTACCGTCGGAGGTATCTACGGTGAAATCGTGGAAGTGGACGACAGGACCGCGATCATCCGCGTGGACCATGACGTTAAGATCAAGGTGGACAAGCAGGGACTTGTAAAGGACTATTCCTCAACCCAGCAGCAGTAGGACGCGATGAAACTGTTCCGGAGGCTGCGGGGGGCTTCAAAGGCCAACGGCAGGGACACCATCGTGTTCCTGCTGTCGCTCTTGCTCGCCTTCAGCATCTGGCTGATACACAATCTTTCGCTGGATTATTCAGGGGTGGTGAGCGTTCCGGTGGTGGCGGAAAGCAGCATTGAGGGGCATTCGCGGTTCTCGTCGGATGCCGTCACTGCAGTGGCCCGCTGCCGCACCAGCGGATTCAACCTCCTGAGGTCCCGCTTCTACGCCGAGCGCCGCGAGGTCAGGGTGAAGATAGACCGTGCCGACCTGCACTCCGCAGGAGGCGAGAATTTCTTCCTGGCCGGACCGGCCAAGAACAGCTATGTCCAGCAGATTTTCGGCGACGGAACCGCCCTTGAGGCCTTCATTTCGGATACCCTGATGTTCCGCTTTCCGGTGGAAAACCATAAAAAGGTACCGGTGGAGATAGTCAACCTCTTGACTTTCAGGCCACAGTACATGGCGGCCGCTCCCATCAGGATCGATCCGGATTCGGTTACCGTTTACGGCGAGCCCCTTCATCTGGACAATATCGACAGGGTTTATACCCAGCCGCTTACCGGAGGCAACATCCATGGGAACATCCACGGGATGCTTAAGCTGAGCCGGATTTCCGGCATAAGGCTGTCGGAGGAGGAAGTCCGGTACTCCATGCAGGTCACCCGTTTCGTCGAACTCCGGTCCACTGTACAGATAAAGGTGTCCGGGGCTCCCGCCGGAAAGCACCTGCAAGTCTACCCGTCCAGTGCGGAAGTGGTGTACCACTGCGTTTTCCCGCTTACCTCAGACCCTTCCGAATCGGTGGATTTCTTTGTGGATTACAACGATTTCGCGCAGTCCGTGACCGGCCGGTGCATACCGCGTCCGGGCCGTCTTCCCCAGGGGGTGATCGATTATGTTATCACTCCGGAAGTATTTGACTGCCTTGAGGTTGATTAGATTTATGGGAGTATGACCACGGTATTGCTCACAGGTGGGATCGGAAGCGGAAAGAGTACCGTGGCCCGTTTCCTTGCGGGACGGGGGATACCGGTCTACGATTCGGATTCCCGGACAAAGTCCCTTTATGACCGGGAGCCGGGTATCGTGGACCTGCTGGAGGAACGCTTCGGTACCGGATTGAGGGCGGCGGACGGCAGCCTGGACCGGAAGAAACTGGCCTTACTGGTATTCGGGAAGCCTGATGCCCTCAGGGCCCTGGAGGATGTGGTCCATCCGGCCGTACTGGAGGATTTCCTCAGGTGGAAGGCCGTTCAGGATGCCCCCGTGGTGGTTTTGGAATCGGCCATAGCCCCTTTCAAGAAGGTTTTTGACGGAAGCTACGACCTGGTTGTGGCAGTTGAGGCCCCCGAGGAGGCAAGGCTTTCAAGGACCATGCAAAGGGATTCGCTTGATAGGGATGAAGTGGTTTCCCGGATTGCCTCCCAGAGGACGGATTATCCCAGGGTGGATGCCGTCATCAGCAACGGGTCAAGTATTGATGACCTTTTGTCCGAGGCTGGGATAGTATTTGATAATATATTGAAAATTAATAAATTATAGTATGCAGACAGATCTCTCTAAAATTCTTGCGGTTACCGGCAGGCACGGCCTGTTCGAGTATGTGGCCCAGGCCCGCGGCGGCGTTATCGCCCAGGCCCTCGCCGATGGGAAGCGCACCCTTTTTGACGTAAGGAGCAGGATTACCTCCCTTGCCGACATATCCATCTATACCGATGGCGGCGAACTCAAACTTAAGGAAGTCCTCCTGAAGATGAAGGAGATACTCGGCGACGGCGAGGCACCCTCGTCCAAGGCTCCGGCCGATGAACTCAAGGCCTTCTTCGACAAGGCTGTTCCCGAGTATGACGGCTCCCGCTTCTATGTATCGCACATGAAGAAAGTCGTGGAATGGTATAACGAGATTCTCCGCTACGCCTCCTTCGACTTTGTTGATCCCGAGCAGGAAACCCCTGCCGATGAGTAGGAAACGGATCAGGGTTATCACGCTCGGCTGCTCAAAGAATACCGTTGACACCGAGCATCTCCTCTACCAGGTACGGGACGCTTGCGAGATAGTCCCGGAAGGGGAGGAGGGGAAAGTCGATGTGCTCCTGATAAACACCTGCGGATTCATAGGCGATGCAAAGGAGGAGTCCATCCAGGCCGTCCTGGAGGCGGTGGAATCCAAGAAACGCGGCGAGGCAGGCTCCGTCCTGGTGATGGGATGCCTGTCGCAGCGATACATGGATTCCCTCCCGGAACTCATCCCCGAAGTGGACGGATGGTTCGGGGCCCGGGACCTTGCCCCGGTGGTGAGGGCCCTGGGCGGCAATCCCGATCCGTCCACAATGCACAGGAGGGTACTTACCGGTGGGAATAGGCCTTATGCCTTCCTCAAGATTTCAGAGGGATGCGACCGCCGCTGTTCATACTGCGCAATCCCGTCAATCCGTGGCGCTCATCGTTCCGTCCCGATGGAAGTACTTGTGGATGAGGCACGTGAGCTTGTGTCAAAAGGAATCAGGGAACTTATCCTGATTGCCCAGGACACCACTTTCTACGGCCTTGACCTGTATCGCAGGCGCAGCCTTGCCACCCTTCTGGAAAGGCTTTCAGGAATCGACGGCATCCAGTGGATCAGGATACACTATTCCTATCCGGCCGATTTCCCGGAAGACGTCCTTGACCAGATGGCCTCCAATCCCAAGGTATGCCGCTACATGGACATCCCGCTCCAGCATATTTCCGACAGTGTCCTGTCGGCCATGCACAGGGGGGTGGACGGCGAGTGGACGCGCTCCCTTATCCGCCGTATGAGGGAGAGGGTTCCCGGGGTGGTGCTGCGTACCACCATGATAGTCGGTCATCCTGGAGAGGGCCGTAAGGAATTCTCAGAACTGCTTTCTTTTGTGGAGGAAGCACGGTTCGAGCGGCTGGGAGCGTTCGCCTATTCCGAGGAGGAGGGAACCTGGGGAGCGGCAAATCTCAGGGATTCGGTTGCCCCTGCAACAAAGCAGTCCCGGCTTAAGCGACTGATGGAAAAGCAGCGTGGCATTTCATTTGCATTCAATTCATCACGTGTGGGGAAGGAAGAAAAGGTGCTGGTCGATGACTTCACCGACGGCATCCTGGTCTGCAGGAGTGAATTCGAGAGTCCGGAGGTTGACGGCGAGATACTCGTCAAGTACGATTCCGCGGCTTTTGACGGAGTGGATCCCTATTCCCTGATTGGGGAATTCCTCCGGGTTCGGATCACGGCGGCCGACGAGTACGACCTCACCGCAGAAATTATTTGAAGCCATGAAACACAGTATCGTACCTGTCGCACTTGCGGTGATGCTCCTTGCCGGGGCATGTTCTCCGCAGTCGTTTACCATGAACATAGAAATGCGTTATCCGTCAAAGTCGGGTCTTGACCTTGCGGGTAAGAGCATAGCCGTGGTCTGCCTCGGCAACGGCAGCGCGGCTGATTCCACCTTTTCCGAGGGCCTCGTCCAGGGTTTCGCGGAAAGACTTGAAAAAGAGTACTTTGGCGGTGAACAGGGAGTCTCAACCTATAAGATAACCGGATCAGGTGACGACTATTCAAGCCGCGATTCGCTGGTGAACCTGGTGGTTGACTCCGGTGACGACGTGGTATTCCTTTTCGGGACGCCGGAATTCGGCGAGCTCGGCCTGGGCGACAACAAGCGCAGCACCGCCGTCCATTCCACTCCCGATTCGGCCTATACCTGCGTCACTTCGCTACCGTTCACGGTGAAACTCTGGGCCTATGATTCCATGGACAAGGATGACAAGGTGTACTCGTTCACCGGAAGCAACGCCATCAAGCCGGAGATCTTCAATGACGGAACCCTCACTTATCCGCAGGCTAAGGAAAAGGTCTGGTCGTCGGTGAGGCCCCTGGCAGAGAAGATCGGACTTCTGTCATGTTCCCGCTTCCTCAATACCTGGAAGACCGAATCGTACAGTATCATTTACTATGACAACGGAAACGACGCCTGGATCGACGGTGCCGTGGCCGCCTCGGAATACAGGTGGACCGATGCCATGAAGGAGTGGATGAAACTCCTGAATACCAAGAATATGCAAAAACGCTCCTGCGCCGAATACAACTTGGCGCTGGGATGTTTCATGATGGGACAGCTTGACCTTGCCCTGAAGTGGCTGGACGCCTCCGACAAGGATTGCCCGGTATCGCTCTCCTCCGAGCTGCGCAAGAGGATCCTTGCCAGGAAGAAGTAGTTTCCCTAGAACCCGTTGATACGGGCTGTCTTTTCAAGGTCCAGTGCCTCTGCAAGCACGCTGATGGGATTGAGGACCTTATAACCCGTGGACATCTCGATCTGCCATTTGCAGGTTTCGCAGTCGCAGGCCACGAAATCAGGATTCACGGATGCAATATGGTCGAACAGGGGTTTCCCGATAGCTTGGGAGACCCCGTAGTTTTCCTTCTTGAACCCGTATGTGCCGGAAATACCGCAGCAGTTGGAGTCCAGGGCGGTGAATTCCACGCCGGGAATCCTTGCCAGGATGGCTTTGGAGAACACCCCCCAGCCCAGTTTTTCCATGTGGCAGGGCGTGTGGTAGGCTATCCTGGCCTTGTATCCGTCCTTGAAGGCAAGTTTGACCGCCCCGCTTTCCACCTGCTCGTAAATGAACCTGGTGGCGAGGAGGATACTGTCACGCACGGCTGAGTTGTCGACTTTGAGCAGGGAAGGGTACTCGTCCCTCATGGTGAAGGTGCAGGTAGAGGATGTGGTAAGTATCTTCAGCCCCTTGTCCACGGCCTTGGAAAGGGCCGAAACATTGTTACGGGCGTGTTTGACTGCGCCGTCGTACATCCCGTTGGAAATCATGGCGACTCCGCAGCACTGCTCCTTGTCCAGCAGTTCCACGCCATAGCCGATGGCGTTCATTATCTTCACAAAGTCCTTTCCCAGGGCCGGATAGTTGTAATTGACGTAGCATCCGTGGAAAAACGCCACCCTGTTGTCATATTTACGCTGCTCCTTTAATGCATTGCGGCGGAACCATGCCTCGAATGTCCTGGAGGAGTATTTGGGGAAGGTACGGTGCCTGTCTATCCCCATAGTGGCATGAAGCACAGCCTTTGTGACGCCCAGCCCTGTGGCGAAGTTGACCACGGGGGCGAAGGGAACAGCCAGGGGGCCCATGACGTCGGTGCTGGCAAGTATCCTGTCGCGAAGCCTGGGCTTGGACTTGCCGTATTTCATCCTGGCTTCCTGGATGATGTCGGCCACGTTGACACCTGACGGGCAGGCTACTTCGCACCGTTTGCAGTTGAGGCAGTATTTCAGAGCCTCGTCAAAGAAGATTGGATCCTTGAGGCGGAGCCTTTCACCGTCGGGACCGGCCTGCTTGGGACCGGGGTAGCGGGGATTGACCTGTACCACGGGGCAATATGCGGCGCAAACCGTACATTTCATGCACTCCTCGAAATTGTGGGCGCTGGATGTAAATTCCTGTAGTTTCATGCTTTACCTCCTGTAATTGAATCGGCTACCGCAAATGCGGTAAGGATTGCCACACCGGCTCCGCATCCCAGCGTGAGGGGACCGCGTCCAGCCAGTATGGATCCGGCTGCGTAAAGGTTGGTAAGGGGGATGCCGTCCTTGATGGCGTGGAATCCGCCGTCGGTTGCAACTCCGAATTCCATGTAGGGCTGCGACTCAAAAAAATCCCTCCTGTACCACTCGGGGCGGTTTTTGTCGTAGCTGGTATCCACCCCGAACAACGGTTCGGTGACACCTTCCGGCGAAGATGCCAGTCCCTTGCTGAAGAAGCTTCCGGTGGACAGGATGAAGTTGTCGGCCATCAGCCAGTGCGCGCCGAGGTTCTTTGTGGAGACTGCCTTGACGGTGGAGTCGGCTATGTTGACGCCCACGGCCTCGTCGCCCATGAGGAAGATGCCGCCCAGGCTCTCGTAATACCTGCGGAGCTGCATCTGGCAGCGGATTCCCGGAACGGAGGGAGGCATTGTGCCAACGAAGATGCACCGCACTCCGAGGCTTTCCTTTACCTTGAGGGCGGGGGAGGAGTCCCTGAGACCGAAAATCTCAGGAAGTATCACGGTGTCCTCGTCTTTGATCAGGGCCTTTACCGAAGCAATGAATTCGTCCAGGGTGCCGCCGCCCTCCAGTATCCTGGCAAGGTTGACGGACCGCATCTCGCTGGGGCTCTCGCGGACCCTGCCGAATTCAGGCAGGCTGACGGATTCTATCCGGCATGTCGCTCCGGCTTTCTCAAGCCCTTGGGCTATGAAGGCCGTGTTGAAGTCGAAGAATCCCTGTACGTTGACTATCAGCACCTTGTTGCCGATATCGGGGTTTCCTGCATCAAACAGTTCCACTTCTTCCATGGCGTAGCGGCATTCCTGGAAGGTCCCGGTGGGGGTGAGCCTGAGCATGTTGCGGGAATCGTTCCCGTGAAGCGATACCCCGGCCTTTGCGAAAAACGGCTTTATCCGGGCGATGTAGTCCTGGAGCTTGGGACCTATCTTGGAGTAAGGATGGCCCTCGGGAAGGACGGCTCCGGAATTGAGGATACCGAATGTCCCGGATGAAAAATGAAGAGCGCTCTGTCCCGCGCTGATAACTGCGGTGCTTTCTCCGGACAGTTGCAGCTGTATTGCAGCGGTAAGTCCGGAAAGCCCGCCTCCGATTATTATGGTATTGAATTTCATCTCAGATGCTATTGTTCAGGCCAAGTACATGATTATAAACCCATTGGGTATACTCGCTCTCGCGCAGGGTGTCTCCCCAGGCTATGGGGAGCATCCCTTTCCACCGTTCAGTCATGAAGCTCTTGAGATCTTCCCTGGCCTTGGAGGTGCAGCCGTGGGCCTTTGCCAGGAGTCCGGCCGCCCTGCATGCGCAGAGCTCGCCCTGGCAGGTGCCCATGCCAACGCGGGTGCGGCGCCTGAGGTCCACCAGGTTATGTACGTCCAGATGCTCCACGGCGTTGGTCACCTCGCTTACCGACACCTCTTCACACTCGCACACGAGGCTTTGCTGGTGGCTTTCCGCCAGGGGGATGCTGCCGGCCCTGGAGCCAGCCCTTCCGGCAACAGCCTTCTGGACTGTCGTGGGCTCCGACCACAGTTTCCGGGTAAGTTCCTTGAGACCGCCCAGTTCGGAGCCGGGAAGGGGAGTGATGGCGGTGGTGCAAGCCGAGGGATTCCCCAGTTTCCGGCAGACGGCGTCGGTGGCCTGTTCGGCCATCAGCCTGTAAGTCATGAGTTTGCCGCCGGTGATTGTAATGAATCCCTTGAGACCGTCGCGGCTCTCATGGTCCAGGCAGACGATTCCGCGGCTGATGTTCCTGCCGGAAGGGTCGTTGTCGGCCGAGACCAGCGGACGGACACCTGCGTAGGCCCTCAGTATCCTGGTGGAGGCGAGTGACGGGGCGAGCTTAGCACCTTCGCTCATGAGGAGGTCGACCTCTTCAGGGGTAACCCTCATGTCGTCGCACTGGTCGAACGGGATATGGGTGGAAGTGGTCCCGATGACGCAGACTGTGTCGCCGGGAACGAGGATGTCGGCGTTGGCGGGTTTGCGGCAGCGGTTGATCACTATGTTGTTGACCCTGTGGGCGAAAATCAGCAGGGCTCCCTTTGCGGGGAACATCCCGATGTTGACGCCGGCCATCTGTGCGATTGCATGTCCCCAGATGCCGCAGGCGTTTACGGTGACGGGGGCGTAGAATTCCAGCTTTTCGCCGGTTAGGGTATTCACCGCCTTTACCCCACGTACTGTGTCCTGCTCCTTAATTATCTCTGTAACCTCGTGATATACAAGTACTTTTGCGCCATGTAACTTAGCGTCGAGCATATTTGAGGCGCATAGCCTGAAGGGGTCTACGCTGCCGTCAGGCACCCTTACCGCACCGATGAGGCTGTGGTTCACCGAGGGTTCCAGGCGGATGGCCTCGGCCGGATCGATAATGTCGGCCCGGATACCGGCCGCGCGGCACGATTCCACGAATTTCGCCTGGTAGGCAAGGTCGTCTTCCGGGAGTGTGATGAAAAAGCCGTCGGTCTCGTCAACGCAGTGCGAGGCGATCTTCCTGAGGATCATGTTCTCCTCTATGCATTCGGTTGCGGATTCCCGGTCAGTGACGGCATACCTGGCGCCGCTGTGAAGGAGGCCGTGGTTGCGTCCGGTGGCCCCGGTGGCTATGTCGTGCCTCTCAATCAGAAGTACTTTCATTCCCCGGAGGGCGCAGTCCCTGGCCGTTCCGGCACCTGTGATGCCGCCTCCGATGATGATTACGTCGAATTCGTTTTCCTTGTAGCTTCTGGCCATATCGATTATTGGTTTCAATCACGTAAAAATAGTAATCTTATACGTAAAAACCAATAGCCAAGGGGGCTATTTCCTTGAATATTCGGAAGGCAGGCAGCCTATGTACTTCTTGAAGCTTGTGGCGAAGTACGAGGGGGAACTGAATCCCACCATGGCGCTTATCTCCGATACCGGCTTCTTGTTCTCCTTGAGCAGCTGGCAGGCCCTTTCCAGGCGTATCCTGCGGATGAATCCGGTGGCGGATTCCCCGGTGATGGAAGTGAGCCTCAGATAGAGGTTGGAGCGGCTCATGAACATTTTCCGGGCAAAGTCCGAGGAATTGAAAGCCTCGTTGTCCATGTTCTCCTTCACCACGTTCACGGCCTGGCGGATGAATTCGTCGTCGGCTGTGATGATTTCCTCCCGCTCCTGGCTGGAGAGCTGCTTGATAAGCAGTTCCTTTGTGTGCCTGACGTTGTCCTCGGCCGCCATGCGCTCCATTCTCTCTTTCTCCAGCGACTTCTTCATCCTTGTCCGGTTGACGATGAGGAATCCCATGGCTGCGATGACGCCCAGGATGAAAAGCACCCATATCGTCTTTGCCAGGGCTGTCTGCCACCAGGAGGGGAGTACGGTTATATTGAGTACCGATTCGTCACGGCACCATCTGTCCTCGCTGTTTGCGGATTTCAGGTGGAGGCGGTATTTGCCGGGGGAGAGGTTGGAATAGCTCATCTGGCGCGACTGGGTGGTGTACCAGGTGCGGTCGAATCCCTCCAGCATGTAGGAAAAGGAATTGTCGGAGTGTGACAGGGGATTGACCACCGTATAACGGATGGTCACGGACCTTGTCATGGAGGGGAACCTGGCCGACACGACGTTGCCGGAGCCGTCCCTCCTGATAGTGCATGAAGCGTTCCCGGTTATTTCAACGTCCTGGAAGAATGGCTGGGGCGAGAAGGGGTTGGTGAACATGTCGGATGGACGGAACCTGGTGATGCCTCCAAGTCCGCCGAAGTTGAAGTCTCCTCGGGAATCCTGGCAGCATGCGCCGTTGCTGAATTCGTTGCCGCTGTGACGGCTCACCAGGAAGATGGTGCCGTTGTCGGGGTTCAGTCGGCATATGGATTCGCCTGTAGTCATCCAGATCATTCCGGAATCGTCGTCGAGGACGGACAGGATATAGTTGTTGGGAAGTCCGTCGTTTACGGTGTACAACCTGGCGGCACCGTCATCGGAATATTGCAGCAGTCCCTGGTCCGAGGCTATCCAGATATTGCCGGAGCGGTCCTGGCGGATATGGCTTACATTTATGTCGTCGAGGGCGAGCCCTGGGGCTATATCCCTGATTGTCAAAACCTTCCCATCCGGGCTCGGGACCATGAAAAGACCACATCCGCTTCCTATCCATACCCTGGATTTGCTGTCTTTCACAAGGCATGTTATCTGGGCGTGAAGCAGCCCCGGCTCCGCTGCAGTGACCTTGTGCGGCCTGAGTGAACGGGAATCCCGTTCAAGCTCCATCAGCCCGTCCAGGGTGCCGACCCACCAATTGCCGCCGTCATCTTCCATGAGGCTGTAGCATCCGTTGTACATCGGCAGCCTGTCATTTACGGTATAATGGCTGGTCTTGCCGGTAACGGAATCGAGCCTGAACATGCCGTCGAGGTGCGTCCCTACGTACAGCAGGCCGTCTTTACCGGGAACTATGCACTTTATATTGCCGGAACTAATGTTGATTCCAGGGCGTGTGAATCTGCCGCTGTCGGGGTTGTACTGCCATAATCCGTCGTCGTTTGTCCCCACCCAGATGAGGTTTGAGGACGGATCCGGGGCGAGGCAGCTTACAAAACCATAGACATCCTTGACGGTTATCTGGACCGTCCTCAGTTTGTCTTCCTGACGGTTCCAGTAGTTTACGCCTCCGAACCAGGTGCCCAGCCATACGCCCTTCTGGGTGTCGACGAAGATTGAGCGGATGGAGTCGTGGCTGAGGGAAGTGGATTCCCTGCCGTGACGGTAAATGGAGAAGTGCCCCTGGAGGTCGTCGTATACTGCCAGGCCGTCGTAGGTTCCTACGCACAGCCTGCCGTACCCGTCGGTCCTCATGGCCCTGATGTAATCGGAAGGGAGGCTTCCGTCCTGCTTCCCAAAGTGCCGGATAATGTTGAAGTTGGCGTCGGTCCTGTATAACCCCTGACCGTAAGTCCCTATCCACCAGCCGGTTCCGCTTGACTGTACGGCACAGTAAATATCCATTCCACGGAATACGTCTATTACTTTTGCCACTCCGTTTTCCAAATTTATCAGACCGTTGTCGGTGGCGATCAGCAATGTCCCTTCAGAGTACGAGGCCGACCTTACCAGTTTGCTTTGAACCGCCGCTTCCTTGCGGAACGAATGGTCCGACAGGGAAAGGTACCACAGTCCGTCGTCGGTAGACAGGATCAGCTGCCCCTCGTTCTCTACCATGTTGAAAATGTGCTTCCTGCCGAGTTCGGGGTAGTTCATGAACCTTGCGGTGCTGAATTCATAGCATGAAAGGCCCGACTGGGTGCCTATCCACATGCATTCCCCGGAATCCATCGCGAGGGCGGTGACCCTGTTGTCCTGCAGGGCGTTTACATCTCCAGGGGAAGAGTAGTAGGTATGGAAGCCATATCCGTCATATACGTTCAGTCCGTTCATCGTGCCCATCCATATATTACCCAGGCGGTCCTGGGCGATGGATATGACCGAGCTCTGGGAGAGGCCGTCGGAGACCCCCAAATGCCGGAACGTCATTTCCGGATCTGCTCCCCTGGGCGCGGAAGGAACCTGCGTGGCGGTGAGGACGGCGAGGATTGCAAGGACTTTCAAAACCATGATGCAATATATCCATTATTCAAATGATATCCAAAATTTTATACATAAACTAATATTTTTGGACAAAATCTAAAGAAGATTGTTCATAATTGGCAATATCCGATATATAATTTATAATATGTATTCCGCTAAAAAGCTAAATTTGCATAAGCAAGTATTCAAAACATAATACAATGACACATTCAAGACCAATTATCTTGTCGCTCATGCTCATCTTCGTGGCCTGGG
This sequence comes from Bacteroidales bacterium, assembly GCA_017437755.1. Taxonomy (GTDB): domain Bacteria; phylum Bacteroidota; class Bacteroidia; order Bacteroidales; family UBA932; genus Cryptobacteroides. Next base: position 67,414 of record JAFRXI010000043.1, on the reverse strand, counting down.
CGAGTTTTGCACAGTCGGTCCGCGTGGGCGGAACTGTCCGTGACAACGACGGCGAGCCGCTCATCGGCGCAGGCGTCCAGGTCAAGGGACTGCCCGGCGGCGTGATCACCGGCATGGACGGTACATATTCCATCGAGGTCGCGAATCCTTCCGATGCCGTCCTCCTTTTCTCCTGCCTTGGAATGCAGGGCGTGGAGGTGAAGGTGGATTCCAGGCTTGCGGTCGACGTGACCATGGAACCTGACGCCGTCATGCTGGACGAAGTCGTGGCCATAGGTTATGCCACCATGAGGAGGAAGGACCTTACCGGTTCTGTCGCCTCGGTTAGCAGCGAGGAACTTGCCAAGATTCCCGGCAGCGACATCACGGGCGCCCTCGCCGGCCGCATGGCCGGAGTCCAGGTTTCGTCCTCGGACGGTTCTCCCGATGCATCCCTCTCCATCCGTGTCCGCGGTGGTATCTCCATCACCCAGAGCAATGAACCTCTTTATATCATCGACGGGTTCCCTTCGGAGGACGGACTTTCCTTCCTGGATCCTGCTGAAATAGAGTCTATCGACGTCCTTAAGGATGCTTCCTCGACCGCCATTTACGGAGCACGAGGCGCCAACGGTGTAGTGGTGGTGACCACTAAGTCCGGAAGCAGGCGCAACCGCACCGACGTCACCGTCGACATGTATGCGGGCGTGCGCAAGATCGCCAGGAAACTGGATGTCCTTTCCCCTTATGAGTTCGTCTGGGCGGACTATGAGAGGACAATAATGGACTCAGCAGCAGAAATCTCCAAGTTTGAGAACAAGTACGGTCCCTTCTCGGAGATCGGGTCCTACCGGAACAGGGCGGGAATCGACTGGCAGGAGGAGACCCTCGGCCGCAATGCGATCGTCCAGAATTACAGGATCGGCATCAACGGAACCAGCGAGAAGATCCGTTACAACCTTTCCTACTCATACTTCGACGAGCAGGGCGCCATGGTCTTCAGCGGCAGCCGCAAGCATAACGTGGCGTTCGGCATAAACCATAACGTAAACGACAGGCTCACCATATCGGCCAGGTTCACATACGACCAGAGGAAAGTCTATGGTATGGGAACCGCCGGCAACGGCGACGACGGAACAGGCGACCGTTTCAACAAGATGCAGCATATCCTGCAGTACAGGCCCACCTTCGGCGTGAAGGGAACTGACGAGCAACTGCTCAAGGGAGAGGACCCCGTCCTCATGGACGACAGCGGCAACGTCATGCAGAATCCCCTCATATCCGCATCGGAAGAGACCAAGGACAAGCTATTCCGAACCGTCCAGGCCAGCGGAGGTCTCACTTTCCGCATCTGGAAGGGACTTTCGTTCAAGAATACCACCGGCATGAGGTATCAGACCCGCAGGTATGACATCTTCTTCGGGGACCAGTCCATCACCGCAAAGCGCACCAGCATCAACGGAAGCATCCAGAATATGGAAATAGGATCTTTCCAGACTTCCAACGTGCTCAATTACAATCTGGAAAGGGGGAAGCATTCCCTCACCGCCATGGTGGGTCAGGAATGGGTTTCGGCCTGGAACAAGATGTTCAAGGCTTCAGCCACCAATTTCCCCAACGACGAGATCGGCCTCGATGACCTCAGCCTTGGAACCGCCGCTCCCGGACAGTCCAAGGCTGTCTACGGCGACAATCTCCTTTCCTTCTTCGCCAGGGTCAACTACTCCTTCGCCGACAAGTATATCTTCTCAGCTTCGGTCAGGGCCGACGGCTCGTCCAAGTTTGGAAAGAACAATAAATGGGGCTATTTCCCTGCAGTATCCGCCGCATGGAGGATCAGCGAGGAGCCCTGGGTCAAGAGTGCCGGATTCATTTCAGACCTCAAGTTCCGGGTGGGTTACGGCCTTGCCGGAAACAACCGCATCGACAATTTCAAGAGCCTTTCCCTGATGGAATCCGTCACCTATCCCATCGGAGACGGTACCCAGAGCGGATATGTATCCAAGCAAATCCCCAACCCCGACCTGAAATGGGAGGCGAACAAGACCTTCAACACCGGACTCGACATAGGCCTATTCAACCAGAGGCTCGTAATCGTTCCGGAATTCTATATCAACCGAAGCAGCAACCTTCTCCTTGATGCCAAACTCCCCGATTCGTCCGGTTTCGCCACCATGATGATCAATGCCGGAGAGACTCAGAATATGGGTATCGACCTCACGGTCAGCACGATAAATATCGCCAAGAGGAACTTTACCTGGAGGAGTACGCTTACCCTGTCGCATAACCGCAACACTGTCCGCAAGCTCACCGGCGAGGACGTCCAGTACTGGGAGGCCAAGTTCGGATACAGCCAGAATACCCACCAGATAGGAGTGAACCAGCCCCTTGGCCAGTTCTACGGCTTCGTTACCGACGGAATCTACAATGTTGAAGATTTTGATTACGACAGCGAGACCGGCGCATATCTGCTGAAAGAAGGCATACCCTACCGCGGCAACAGGGCAGACATAAAGCCCGGAAACTGGAAGTTCAAGAATGTGGACGGCAGCGAGGACGGCCTTATCACCGACAGCGACCGCACCGTCATAGGAAACGCCCAGCCCATTATCTACGGCGGTTTCAATAATACCTTCCAATTCTATGGATTCGACCTTTCCATATACCTGACCTACAGCTACGGCAACAAGATCCTCAATGCCACCAAGCTTACCAATTCCCGCTGGGCACAGGAGAATAGGAACGCCCTCGCCGTTACCGACCGGGCCCATCGCTTTACCTGGGTGAACGACTCCGGAAACAAGATTACCGATCCCCAGGAGCTTGCCAGCATAAACAAAGGCAAGACCTATGCCGGTGTCTATGACAGCGACAACGGGGCAATGTACATCCATTCATGGGGTGTGGAAGACGGATCGTTCCTGAAACTCAGCAACGTCACCCTCGGTTATACACTTCCTTCCAAGATAGTGAACAAAGTGGGTATCAATTCATTGCGTCTATATGTGACCGGAAGCAACCTGCTTACCCTTACCAAGTACACGGGACTTGACCCCGAGGTCTCCACAATGTCCAGCCTGCTTACTCCCGGAGTCGACTTCGGTGCCTATCCCCGCAGCCGCTCCGTCGTATTCGGTGTCAATCTAACTTTCTAATGAGATCGAGATATGAAAAAGATAAATATACTGTCGCTCCCGGTCGTTGCCTTGGTCGCAGCCTGCTCTCTTGAGGAGAATCCTTCGTCGGAATACGCCAAGGAAACCTATTTCACAACGGAAAGCAAGGCCAAGATGGCCGTGGTTGGTGCATACAGCGGCCTGTCCACCTCAAACCACTATGGCCAGTGGGAGATGGCCCTTCCTTCTTCCGACGATACATACTACATCAACGGTACCGGTTCCGACAACACGCGCCGCGACATTTCGCATTACAAGAATACGCTTACCTCTTCCAATAACTGGCTCGGCACGATTTGGGGACTGAAATACAGCTGCATAAACCGCTGTAACGACGCCATCTACGGAATCGAGCACATGGATGGATTTGAAACCAACGAAACCCTCAAGTCCCTTGACGCCCAGGCCCGGTTCCTGAGGGCGTTCCTGGCCTTTGACCTGGTCCGGTACTGGGGCGACGTGCCTTTCACCACCGAGCCCACCCTGAAGTATGAAGATGCTTTCCGCGGCCGCGAGGACAGGGAGAAGATTTACGACACGATCCTGGCCGACCTGGACTTCTGCAAGGACAACCTTCCGATGGCTTCTGCCTCCACAAGTCCCGAGGTCCCCTGCCAGGGTGCGGCCCATGCGCTGGCGATGAGGGTGCTGCTCCAGAGGGCAGGATACAGCCTCAAGCTCGACGGAACCGTAACCCGTCCCGACGATGATACCCGCAAGGATTATTTTGATGCGGTGATTGCCGAGTGGCTGGCTTTCAAGGCCAAGGGGTACCATGGATTCTTCAGCACCGGAGGCTTCCCGGGCCTTTTCCAGAGTTTCTGCCAGGGAGAGCTCAGCCAGGAGGAAAGCCTTTGGGAGATCGCTTTCCATCCAATCGGCAGTTCCTACAGCGAGAATGACGGTTTCTGGGGAACTTGGAACGGTCCGCTCGTGAATGCTCCTGACGGTACTGACGGGATCGATTTCAATTCATCCGAGGTTATGGGCCGTGCTAACGCCTTCTTCAGGGCCGTCCCGGCATGGAAGGATTTCTTCGAGGATGGCGATGCCAGGAGGGATGTCATGGTGTGCACCTACCAGTATAACTGGGATGCCAAGGCCAAGACCCACAAGAAAAAAGACAATACCTCTGCTCCCAAGAACTGGTATCCCGGCAAGTGGCGCCGCGAATGGATGAAGCCCGGATTCTACCATCCCAATGCCACCGACGTGAACTACTGCCCCCTGAGGTTTGCCGACGTTGTCCTGATGGCGGCCGAAGCCTATAACGAGACGGGCAACAGCACCGAAGCATGGTCCCTCCTCAACACCGTCCGTACACGTGCCGGCGCCACGCCCATAGGTGCTGACAATTACGCCACCCTCATGAAGGCTCCCAAGGTCTACGACCTCCCGTTCATCGACGACAGCGATGATGCAGGGAAGTTCCGTACGGCCCTCTACTACGAACGCGGATTCGAACTGGCATTCGAGGGCCAGCGCAAGTGGGACCTCATCCGCTGGGGCGTCATAAAGGATGCGATGCAACTGTTTGAGTCAAAGCTTCCCAAGAGTTGCGCCGGACTGTATGTTGCCGGAACCAACTTCGTTTCGGGCAAGCATGAGCTGTTCCCCATCCCCTTGAAGGAAGTACAGTCCAATCCCAAGTTGGAGGGAAAGAACAATCCAGGTTATGAATAGTCTGGAGAATTCCGGAAAGACCTGCCTCACAGTGGCTTTGCTGCTTGGGGCAGGTCCTTTTCTTGACCGTGCCGACGGGAAAGCCCCCTCGCGGCCCAAAGTGGAGGAGCCGCGTCCGAACATACTCTGGCTTACCTTCGAGGATGCCAGCTGGTACCTGTTCGGATGCTACGGCAACCCTATGGTCCATACACCCGTCATGGACTCGCTTGCCAGGGAGGGTGTCCTGTTCAGCAATGCCTGGGCATCGGCGCCGCAGAGCTCTCCGGCGCGTTCGTCACTCATAACGGGTTGCTATGCACCCACTTACGGGATGGATGTGCATCCCCGTCCGTTTGACACTCCCGGGGGCATCCTGTTCCCGCAGTTGCTGAGGGATGCAGGTTATTACTGCACCAACAATAACAAGACCCACTACAATACGACCCTGGACCATGGCTCCTGCTGGGACGAGTGCGACAGGAAGGCGGGCTACAACAGTCCTTCCCGCGGAAAGGACCAGCCTTTCTTCTCGGTCTTCAACTGCGTGGCCTCGCATATGGGACGCTACCGGACCGTCCACACCGACGGCCGCCGGGACTATACCGCGGAAGGCATCTATCCCAGGCTGCTGGAACTGCCTGCGCACCTTCCTGACCTGCCGGAAATCCGGTCCGATTACGCCGCCAACCTGGAGGCCGCCCAGGATATTGACGAATGGGTGGGGTATTTCCTAAAAGACCTGAAAGACAAGGGCTTGATCGACAATACGATAGTATTCGTGTTCAGCGATCACGGAGGCTGCCAGCCAAGGGGGAAGGGCTTCCTGTACGAGACCGGACTGAGGGTCCCCATGATCGCCTGGTTCCCGGAGAAGTACAGGGATGACTGTCGCGTGGTTCAGCCCGGTACCGATTCCAGGCTCGTCAATTTCGTGGACCTTGGCCCCACTGTGCTGTCGCTCGCCGGGATAAAACCTCCGTCCCGGATGCAGGGCATGGCGCTTTATGGCCGTTATGCCGGAAAAAAGGAGAGGGAAGTGGATTTTGCGTTCGCTTCCAACCAGCTCCACCATTTCAACCCGCTCAGGGCTGCAAGGGACGGAAGGTACAAGTACATAAGGAGTTATATTCCGTACCGCCAGTTTGCCCTCCGCAACTACTACCAGTGGGGAATGCCGGGAAACAAGGCTTGGGACGAATTCATCCTGCTGGGAAGGAATACCGACCCTGTGTATTCCCAGCCCTATCTCCGACATCCTGCCGAGATGCTCTTTGACCTTTCAACCGATCTGTTCGAGCTGCATGACATCTCGTCCGACCCTTCGGCCGGTGAAGTGCTGAAAAAGCTCTCCAGTGCAGTCTCAAGGCAGCTCAGGAGCACTGCTGACCTTGGATTCTTCCTTCCCACTTCGAGGTCGGGAGGCGTATTGTACGATAAGGTGCGGTCCGGAAAATTCCCGCTTGAAAAGCTATACTGCCTTGTTGAAATGGCTGGAAAGGCAACTCCCGGAGACTATGGCACCCTGGTTGCCAACATGAAGTCGGCATGCCCGGAATTCAGGTTCTGGGCTGTTGTGGGCCTGGCAGTCCTGGCCATGGACGGGAATCTTCCCGAAGCACCCCGTGAACTCCTTTCGCTGATGGACGATCCGGATCCCTATGTGGCTGCCGAGGCGGCCCTGGCGTCGGCATACTCTGGCCATCGCCGCGAGGCAGTGGAAAGGCTGGTTACTTCCGGGGGGGACTACCGCCCCGTCTTTTACTCGGCCCTTGAATGTCTTTCCCTCGATCCCGGAATGAGGGATGCGATAAGGGAGAGGCTTCCGGAACTGAGGGATGCCGCGGAGAACCTGCCCAGGACAGAGAACGAGGATCCAGGCCAGATGGCCAGGGGAATACTCGTCAATCTTGGTGAAATGTCGGTATGGGACATGCACGGTGAAGAATCCTATCAGGCCGGGCTCAAATTCAACCACGGCCGGAGGAAAAAGCTTCCGCTACCGTAACTATTTGATGCCCAGTAGCCTGTGTGTCTGGAGAGAAAGTCTCCACGACGGATGGGCAAGGATGTAGGCGGCGGTCTCCGAATTGCATGAACCGCCGCTTTCCTTATTGTAGCATGGCTGGAGGAAGTGATGTGTGGCAGGGAAGGACAGCCAGGACGAAGGGTCGTCTCCGGGGGAGAATACCACCTTCAGTTCGTCGGCCCTGCCAATTACCACTTTCCCGATATCGGGGAATAAGCCGCTTTTGGGACTTAGGGTAACCCAGTCGATGCCCTCGGGAAGGGGGCGGGTACCGTTGGTCTCGATATGTATCAGGTATCCCTTGCCGTGAAGGGCGGATATCAGGGGAGAGTCGGCCTGCAGGGTTGGTTCGCCCCCGGTGAGGCATATCCTCCTGCATCCTTTCCCTGTCATTGAAACGGCCTCCAGGATGTCTCCGAGGCTCATTTCTGAATATGGGGCATGGTCGGTGTCGCAGAAGGGGCAGCGGAGGTTGCATCCTGAAAAGCGCAGGAAAACCATGGGCGTTCCCGTCCAGAACCCTTCGCCCTGGAGGCTGTAGAATATCTCGTTTACGCTGTACATCAGTCCTTCTCGTAGGCGGCCATGTTCATTTCGGACTCCCAGACCTCCACCCTGTAGGCATTGTCCACGTGGTCGCATATCCATCGTGCGATATTCTCGGCCGTGGGATTGAACGGAAGCACATCGTTGAGGTTGCGGTGGTCCAGCGCTCCTTCTATCTCACGCTTGATTACGGTGAAATCGGTCACCATGCCGTCGGCGTTGAGTTCATGGCTCCTGCAATAGATCTTCACTATCCAGTTATGGCCGTGCATGGCCTCGCACTTGCTTTCATATGTGAGCATGAGGCTGTGCGCGGCAGAAATCTCAAGGCGTTTGCAAACGTAGTACATATCCGGTTTTTCTTCAGTTTCCAATACGCAAAATTAACAATTATGCGGAACATTTTGGCCGTTTGGCCATTTTATTGTAAATTGGCGGGACAAAACTGAAATAATAACTCAAGATATGGCAAATATCCCTACTCCTCACATCAATGCCAAGTTGGGCGAAATAGCCGAGACCGTGATCATGGCCGGCGATCCCCTCCGCGCCAAATTCATGGCGGAAACCTTCCTGGAGAATCCGGTCCAGTTCAACAGCGTACGCGGAATGCTCGGATATACCGGAACCTACAACGGAAAGAGAGTCAGCGTAATGGGGCACGGCATGGGCATCCCGTCCATAGGCATCTATACCTACGAGCTGTTCAATTTCTACGGTGTCAAGACCATAATCAGGGTGGGTTCCGCCGGTGCCTATACCACCGACCTCCACCTGGGTGACCTCATTATCGCCATGGGTGCCTGCACCGATTCCAACTACGGGTCGCAGTTCGGCCTTCCCGGAACTTTCGCTCCCATTGCCGATTACGACCTCCTCAGGGGGGCCGCCGATACCTGCGGGAAACTCGGCCTGAACTACAAGGTGGGTAACGTCCTTTCGTCCGACGTGTTCTACGGTGATACCCCCACCAGCGACAAATGGATGAAGATGGGCGTCCTGGGCGTGGAGATGGAAGCGGCCGCCCTGTACATGAATGCAGCCCGCGCCGGAAAGAGGGCGCTCGTAATCTGCACGGTATCAGACCATATCGTAACCGGAGAGGTTACCACTTCTGAGCAGCGCCGGACAACCTTCACCAACATGATGAAGGTGGCCCTGTCGCTTGTCTAGTGGGAGTAGGGGGTAGGGTCGAAGCCCTCAAGGGCGGCCTTCCTCTCAAGGCATGTGCCGCAGAGGCCGCAGTGCTTATCTTCCCCCTTGTAGCATGAATACGTCATGGACCAGTTCACTCCGAGGGCCTGCCCCCGGAGTGCGATGTCGCGCTTGGTGATGTTGCAGTAGGGCGAAATCACCCTCACCCCGTTGTATGTACCTTCCCGGGCGGCCCTGTCAAAGGCGTCGATGAATCGGGGAGTACAGTCGGGATAGATGGCGTGGTCGCCCGAGTGGTTGGCGATCATCACCGCATCGAGGCCCCTGCTCTCGGCCAGACCTGCGGCCACGGCAAGCATGATCCCGTTGCGGAAGGGAACTACGGTGGAGTGCATGTTCTCAGCGGCGTATTCCCCTTCGGGAATCTCTCCCTGGCCCTGCAACAGGCTGCTGCTGAAGTATTTCCCAATGAATTCCAAAGGAATGACAAGATGTTCGACACCCAGTTTGAGGCAGTTCTCCCGGGCGCAGGCTATCTCCCTTGCATTGTGCCGGGAACCGTAGTCGAACGACACGGCCAGCTTTATGCTGTTGCGGTATTCGTGAAGCAGGGTGGTGCTGTCAAGCCCGCCGGAGTATATCAGAACCGCATTCATCGGCTATCGTCTCGACCCTTTGCGGCGGCGTGAGGATTTCTTGCGGCGTGCAGCCACGATTGCTCCCACGATGGCCAATACTGCCACTGCCAGGATTATGTAGGTGAGGGAGTTGGCGTTGTCGCCCTTGACTCGGGACCACATCTCGATCAGTTTGCCGGTGTTCTCGCCCCAGTCGTGCTCCATGGTGCAGTTGTCGATGACACTCTTGTCGGGGTAGAGTACAGGGTTGGCGCAGACCGAGTCGGCCGCCTCGCCAAAGAAGTAGGTGAGGTCGATGGGCTCGAAGCTGTCGTCGGTGAAGGCCTCCAGGATCTCCGGGGCGCCGCTGGTGGAAACATACCCCACTTCCTCAACGTTGCGGATCACGATGTCCGGCCTGGAGAGGAAATTGATCCAGTACCTGGCCGCCTTGGGGTTTTGGGCGTATTTGGGAATCACCCAGCCGTCGAACCATACAGTGGCGCCTTCCCTTGGGCAGACGTACTTGAGTTCTACGCCGGCTTCTTGGGCCTCATCGATGGCCCAAACCGCGTCGCCGCTCCAGGTGAGGTTTACCCAGCCCCTTTCCTGAACCATCTGGTCCTTGCCGAAATCGGCCTCCCAGCCCGCTGCAAGGGCGCTTACCTCTTTCATGTACTGCTCCACTGCATCGATGTCGGCATCGGAGGTGTAGTTCATGAGGCCGTCCATGGTGACGCTGCCTTCCGCGAGCTCCTTCTGCTTCAGATAGAGTATTATCTGGGAGTATACGTCCCTGGGGGAGTCCTTGATGAAAATCTTGTCGGCGAACTTGGGATTGCGGATCACATCCCAGGTCGACGCCTCTTCGTCAGAGACGTACTTGGGGTTGTAAAGGATTCCGGTGGTTCCCCACATGTAACCGACCGCATAATCGTTTGCGTTCTTCCCCTTTCCGTCGATCTTGTCGAAGCAGGAGCGGATATATGGGGAGAGGTTGTCGTCGATGTAGTTGGGAGTGTCGCCGAAATCGCGGCCGATCGGCAGCAGCAGGTCGCTTGCGAGCATCCTCTCGATGATGTAGTCCGAGGGACATACCACGTCGTAGTCTTCGTGCCCCTTCTCGATCTTGGAGAGCATGGTCTCGTTGATGTCGAAGGTCTGGTAGATTACCTTGACGGATTCACCGGTCTGTTCCTGGTACCACTGCTCGAATTCCGGAATTGCGGATTCGTCGATGTAGTCGGACCAGTTGTATACCTTCAGGATGGAGGAACGGTCGGAAGCGCAGCCGGCCGCAAGGATGGCCGCTGCAAGCAGTACTGTCAATCTTTTCATATCTTTTCGGCTTTTTTCTGCAGTCTGTCCTGCCTCAGGTTGATGACCAGCAGCAGGATGAGTATTATCAGGAATATGAGCGTCATCAGGGGCCTCAGTTCAGGTGTGAGGCCGCCTTTGCGCGCGTCGGTATAAATATACGTGGAGAGGGTGTCGAGGCCGATTGTGCCGCGGGTGAAGAAGGTCACGGCAAAGTCGTCCAGCGACATGGTGAATGCCAGTATGAAGCCGGATACCATGCCGGGCCTCAGCTGCGGGATCATGACTTTCCTCAGGGCCTGCCCCGGAGTGGCGCCCAGGTCCAGTGCGGCCTCGTAGATGTTGGGGTTCATCTGCCGGAGCTTGGGCATCACGCTGAGAACCACGTAGGGAGTGCAGAAGGTTATGTGGGCCAGTATCACGGTGACGTATCCCTGGCTGATGTGCAGGAACACGAACAGCAGGAACAGCGAAACGCCTGTGATTATGTCCGGGTTGATCATGGGGATGTTGTTGAGGAAGGAGATGGCCTGCCTCTTGCGTCCGGTCATGTTGTGTATCCCGATTGCCGCAACGGTCCCGAGTATGGTGGCGAAAAGGGCGGCGACGACGGCTATCAGAAGGGTGTTTTCCACTGCTGTCAGAAGCGACGAGTTACCCTGCATGTCGCCGGTGAGGAGGTTCCTGTAGAGCCTGGTGGAAAAGCCTTTCCAGTTGCCCAGGACCTTGCTTTCCGTGAAGGAGAAAACGGCGATGAACACCAGCGGGGCGTAGAGCAGCACAAGCAGGATTCCGATGTAGGCCTTTGCGAGTATCTTTTTCATCATATCACCCCTCCTTCCAGTTCTTCATCGCCCTTGCCCTGCAGCAGGGTGGTGAGTCCGATTATTACCAGCATCACCAGCGCCAGGGCGGCACCGTAATTCCACATGGACGAGTTGATGTTCTCCTGGATTATGGTACCGAACAGCTTTATCTTGTTGTTTGTGAGGAACTCCGATATGGCGAAGGTGCTCACCGTGGGCATGAATACCATCAGAACCCCGCTGGCGACGCCTGGCATCGACAGCGGCACCGTAACCTTCCAGAATACCCTCCACGGGGTTGCGCCAAGGTCGGCCGCAGCCTCGCCGTAGGACTTGTCCATCTTCTCCAGGACATTGTAGATGGGGTAGATCATGAATGGAAGGTAGTCGTAGACCATACCGAACAGGAGGGTGCCCTTCCCAAGGGTGATTCCCAGCATGTTGAAGAGTTCGGCGGTGGCCAGGGTCCTCATCAGGGCGTTGATCCACATGGGCAGGATGAAAAGGACGATGGTCACGGCGCTGCGGTTCAGCTTCCGGTTTGAAAGTATCCATGCGGCGGGATATCCCAGCAGTATGCAGAGCAGGGTGTTCTCGATAGCCACCTCCATCGATACGGCAAAGGTGGAGAGGGTATCCTTGTCGGTGAAGAACTTGGCGATGTTGGAGAAGGTGAACCTGCCGCTCCCGTCCTGGAACGAGTACACCGCCACCAGCACCAGGGGCAGCACCACGAAGAATATCAGGAATATGGCATAGGGGAGTGCCCAGGCCGACCTCTTTACTGCTTTCATTCCCTTCCGGTTATCCTGATTGCCTCGGGAGGTATTGCAATTCCCACGAGGTCTCCCTTGTCCCAGATGTCATTCGTGTCCACCCAGATGAAGTCGCCTTCGGTGGTCTTTACGGTAAGGTGGTAGTGGTCACCCTTGTAGAGGATGAAATGCACCTCGCCGTCCAGTACGCCCTCGTCGCGGTTGTCCAGAAGGTCCACGTCCTTGAAATCGACGGTTGCCGATACCTTGTCACCGGTTTGGTAACCGGTTGTGTCACAGGGGAATTCGCCACCCAGGATCTCCACCTTCCCTTCATCCGTGACTTGGGCCTGGAAGGTGTTGGCGGTGCGTTCCTTCTTCATGACCTGGATATCGTCGGGATCGATGTACAGGCGCACGGTGCTGCCCACCGGGTAGGCGTCGTAGTCCTGGATCATAAGTTCGTTCCCGGAATCGGTGTCCACGAACATCTCGTAATGCACTCCCTTGAAGGTGCATGACTTTACGGTAGCGGTGAACTGGGTCCTGGCCTCCTCGGTGGTGAAATATATGTCCTCGGGGCGGACCACCACGTCAACGGGGACATTCTCGCCGAAACCCTCGTCCACGCAGTCGAAATCATGCCCGATGAAGGAGACCCTGCGGTCCCGTATCATGGTGCCGTTGAGGATGTTGCTCTCGCCGATGAAGTCGGCCACGAAGGAGTTGACAGGCTCATTGTATATGTCCGTGGGGGTGCCGATCTGCTGGATCCGTCCCTCGTTCATGACGACTATCGTGTCGGACAGGGTCAGCGCCTCTTCCTGGTCGTGGGTCACGTAAATGAAGGTGATGCCGAGTTTCCGGTGCATCTCCTTCAGTTCTATCTGCATGTCCTTCCTCATCTTGAGATCCAGGGCGGCGAGGGGCTCGTCCAGGAGGAGCACCTTGGGCTGGTTGACAATCGCCCTGGCTATGGCTATCCTCTGCTGCTGGCCGCCCTAGAGGGTTTCCACGTCCCTGTCCTCGTAGTCCGACATGGCCACGAGCTTGAGCACCCTGCGTACCCGCTTGTCGATTTCCTCCTCGGGGACCTTCTTGAGTTTCAGGCCGAATGCGATGTTGTCGTAGACGTCAAGGTGGGGGAAGAGGGCGTACCGCTGGAAAACGGTGTTCAGTGGCCTCAGGTGGGGAGGAAGGTCGCCCATTTCCTTGCCGTCGAGAAGGATTGATCCCTCATCGGGAAGGAGAAAGCCGGCGATCATCCTCAGGAGGGTGGTCTTCCCGCATCCCGACGGACCGAGCAGGGTCAGGAATTCCCCTTTCCTGATATACAGGTTGATGTCCTTGAGGACGCTTTTTCCGTTGAAAGACTTGGAGACGCCTTTGATATCGATTATTTTCTCGTCCATTTCCTCGGCTAATTGCCCCAGAGGGGAATTTCAAAGTTCCAGGTGGCACCCAGGGTGGCAAAGAAGCTGCCTCCCTCGTTGACGTAGAAATAATTGCTGAGTCCTGCGGCGGCCTGTATCCTCAGTGCCTGGCTGCCCTTGAGGGGGTACCATGATCCCCAGAAGCCGGCACGGACTGACGGAAGGTCGCCGTAAGTGGCTTCATATTGGGGAGGAATCGGAGTGGGAATCAGTACGCCTGATTCGTCCTTGACATATCCGTAAGGGGCTGTGGTGTCCACGCCGTTCCATACGGCCTTGGCACCGATGTCGAATTTGCCGCTGCCGTGTGAATACAGTACGGATCCTATGATCGTGTTCCCTTTTGTAAGGGGATAGGAATAATGATAGGCGGAATAACGTTCCTCGTCGGTTATGAAAACGGGGTCGGCGCAGTGGTTGAACCAGTCGGCGGTTATCTGGAAGTTCCCGAAAGTGAGGCGGTTGCCAAGGCAGACCAGTACATCCCAAGGCTTTTCTGCTCCGGGAACGCTGTAGGTGAGTGCACTCCATTTCATGGAATACGGACCGTATTCACCGTTCCATCCGGCACCGAAGCTTATCCCGTTGTTGAGCGGATTCGTGGAAACCTGGAAAGAGACAGTGCTGGTTTCCTTAAGGGTGTGCCATGCGGCGGTAAGTCCCCAGTTGTAACAGTTGTAACCGTTCCAGATGTCGCTCGCCAACAGGGGGTTGACATCAAAGTCATAGTCGTCGAACTCGAATCCTCCCATCAGGGCCACCTGCTTGCCGAGGGTGAATTCAAACGGCCCCGGTGCCCAGGTTATGTACGCCCAGTCCAGGAAATTGAAGGCATTGTTGCCGAGTCCCGGAACGTTCAGATGGTAGAGGTCGGCTGCAGGTAAGACGAAGATGCCCTTGGCGGAATCGCCCCAGGCGTCCACGCTGTACCAGTGGTTACATAGGGAAAAAGACCAGTTCCCCGCAAAGGTGCCCTCAAATAATGTATAAAGAGAAGTGTTGCCGAAAGTAGGGATTAACTCCGCCTCATCTCCGTCCAATGCACCATAGATAATACCGGCATCAAGCCTCGGAATAATGGACAGCACGGCACCACTGCCGGCGTCCTCAGCCTCTTGTGCGCGCACAAGAGAGCAACACAGCGTCACGGCTGCGAAGACTACCAGGAATCTCTTCATTGACTCTCATAAAAAAGAAATTGGTCCAACATAGGGGAGCATTGTTCCCCACGGTGCAAAAGTATGAAAAAAATCCAAACAGTTTCCCTATATTTGCAGAAATTTGAACAAATAGGATATAATATATGGATAATGTAGTTGAAAGGGTTAATGCAATGTCGGCTTCATTCAGCCGGATGAGGGAGATAATGGACCGTGTGGGCGCAGCCATCGACGAACTCAACGCCGCCGCTGAAAAGGTGAACATGGAAGTGGCCGCCTATCAGGAGCATCGCGGTGAAGTCCCGGCCCTCGCCGGATATATGGATTCCGGACAGTGGAGGAAGGATTTCGAGGCCGACGGCAGGGGAGAACTTCCGGAGGGTACGCTCAGGGCAGTCCTTTCAGAGGACGGGCTCTACAACCTCCTCCAGGATATTGCAGAGCTGGAAAGCCAGCTCAGGCCCCGCCATCACTGCTGCCACGGCGGTGAAGGACACGGTGAAGGGCATGGCGGAGGCCACTGCCACGGTGAAGGACACGGTGATGGGCATGGAGAGGGCCATTGCTGCCATGGCGGAGAGGGCCACGGTGAAGGTCACCACTGCTGTCACGATTCAGAATAAAAGGAAAAAAGGCGGGACCGTAAGCCGGTTTCTGTTTTTGAATCTGCCATTTATCTTCGCAACCTACCCCCCGGCATCGGACGGGCAGTCCTCATTTGCCGGTATATTTGGTCTTGCAGGCCCGTGTCCGTACCCGGAGCGCGTCGCCGCGCGCCGTCGTGGGCTCTTACCCCGCGTTTTCACCCTTGCCATCGCGTGATGGCGGTTGTTTTCTGTTACGGTACCAAGAAGATTACTCCCCTCTGCGCTTTCCGCAGCCGGGTGCCCTGTCCTGTCCGGACTTTCCTCACCGGCATGGCCGGCGCGGCAGATCGTCCCGCCTTAAAAGCGCGGCAAAGATAATACTTTTTGCCGGCATTGTATTTGGAATTCTTTCAAATAGTGCGTTATTTTGCGTTATGAAAGTGTTTTATAGGATAAGGAAGTGCGTTTTGGCGGTTCTCGCAGCCGGGTTGTTGTTCCCGTCGTGCTCCGGGGCCGGGGTCCGGCAGTACCGGGCCAGGGTGGTGAAGGAGTATCCCCACGACGAAACCTCCTATACCCAGGGCCTTTTCTTCCACGACGGCAAATTCTATGAGAGTACCGGCCAGTGGGGCGAATCCACGTTCCGGACGGTCGACCTGGAAACCGGCAATGCCCTGACCCGGATGTCTTTTGACAGGAAGTATTTCGTGGAAGGGTCGGTAATCCTCGGCGGCGAACTCTTCATCCTGACCTGGACCAACAAGGTGGCTTTCAAGTACGATGCCGCCACCCTTGCATACAAGTCGACTTTGCGGTATCCCCGGGAAGGCTGGGGACTGACCACCGACGGGAAGTCCCTTATAGCCTCAGACGGTTCCTCAAGCCTGTTTTTCATGGATACGTCGTTCAAGGTTGAAAAGACCCTGAAGGTTACCATGAACGGCCGCCCGGTGAGGTATCTGAACGAACTGGAATGGATCGGCGGCAGGATTTGGGCCAATGTCTATACCACCGACATCATCGTGATCATCAACCCCAGGACTGGTGTGGTGGAAGCTACAGTCGACTGCAAGGGGCTTCTCCCCGACAAGTTCCGTACTCCCCGGACCGACGTTCTCAACGGGATCGCCGAGGCTGACGGCAAGGTCTACCTGACCGGAAAGTACTGGAAACGGCTCTACCAGATAGAACTCGTCGAAAAGCAGTAGTCCCCCTGATAGGGGGTGCAGGTGGTTAAGACCAGCAAGCTAAATGTACCAGCAAGGGGCGCTTCACAGCGCCCCTTGTCGGTTAGTTAGTAGTGTATTTACCTTTTTATTGGTAACAATTGATGTTGGTTAGAAAATGCAGCCGTCGACGAATTCTAAAAATTTTAATTAAGTTTTTAGATGTTCGTTCAACATTTGCAAATATAATCCCGAAAAATGAATTTCCAAATTTTCTTGCAGAAATTTTATGCGAAAATATCGGAAGGGCTTGAAGATTTATTTTTTATCCTCCAAAAGGCCCGGTCTGCGCTCCCGGGTACGCTTCAGCGCCTGCTCGTCCTGCCATGCCCTGATAATCCTGGGATTCCCGCACAGAAGCACGTCCGGGACCTTCCATCCGTTGAATTCGGCTGGGCGGGTATAGACCGGGGGCGCAACGAGCCCTTCCTGGAAGCTGTCGCTGAGGGCTGACGTCTCGTCGGTGAGCGCCCCGGGCAGGAGCCTCACTATGGAGTCGGCAAGCAGGGCCGCCGGGATCTCGCCGCCGCTCACCACGTAGTCGCCCACTGATATCTCCCTGGTTATGAGGTGCTCCCTGATCCGCTCGTCTATCCCCTTGTAATGCCCGCATAGGATCATGATGTTTTCCTTGAGCGACAGTTCGTTGGATATGCCCTGGTCGAGGATCTCACCGTCTGGCGACATGAATATCACCTCGTCGTAGTCCCTCTGTGACTTGAGTTCCTCCATCATCCGGAATACCGGTTCCACCATCATGACCATGCCGGCGTCGCCCCCGTAACTGTAATCGTCGACGGTCAGGCGGCTGCCGATGCCGTATTTGCGTATGTTGTGGACATGTATCTCAACAAGCCCTTTCTTTATAGCCCGTCCTACTATGGAATGGGAGAGAGGACTCTCCAGCAGTTCCGGGACCACTGTAAGTATGTCAATTCTCATCGTATAGGTTTAATGCTCTGCAAAAATAGCTATAATTCAGATAATTTTGGTATATTTGCAATCTTGACAGGAATTTTATTAACGTTAACTTCTTTATATTATGAGCGAAGAAATCAAGCCTGATACCATTCTGGAGGCATCAGATGTAGTAGTGAACGAGCAGGAAGCGCTTCAGGAAGCCCCCGTGGCAGAAGAGCCCGTGGCAGTTGAACCTGAGGCGGAAGAACCGGCAGTGGAAGTGCCGGCCGCAGAGGAGCCTGCGGTTGAGGAGCCTGCGGCTGAAGAACCTGCTGCGGAGTCCAAGTTGAACTTTGCGGAAAAGACCCTTGCGGAGTTGTCATCGCTGTTCGAGGCCCTTTCCCAGAGCGTGGACAGGATGAAGAGGTCAAAGGAGGCCGAGGCCATCAAGTCGGCTTTCTACCGCAGGCTGTCCAAGGACAAGGCCGAGGCGGGATACGGTGAGGAAGTGGACGAGCCCAAGCAGTACAGCGATCCTTCCGCGCAGGAAGAGCCTGTGGAAGCCGCTGCCGACCAGGGCCCCTTCGCCGCTATCGAGGCCGGTTTCAAGTCGCTCTATAATGCATACAGGAGGGAGCGGGCGGAATACAACCGCCAGATGGAAGGGGAGAGGTCCGAGAACCTCGTCCGCAAGCAGGCCGTGATCGAGGACCTCAAGGCCCTGGTCGAGGCCCAGGAGGACGTAAAGGACACATTCCCCAAGTTCCGCGAGATACAGGACCGCTGGAGGGCGATCGGCCCCGTCCCGGCCCAGAACTATCAGGACGTCAACCGGAATTACCAGTTCTACGTGGAGAAGTTCTACGACATGGTCAAGATAAACCGCGACCTCCGCGACCTCGATCTCAAGAAGAACCTTGAGGCCAAGGAGAAATTCTGCGAGCAGGCCGAGGAACTGGCCTCCAGCGAGGATTCGGTATGGGCGTTCAGGGAGCTCCAGAAGCTTCATGAGCAGTGGAAGGAGTTCGGCCCCGTGGCAAAGGAGTTCCGCGCGGAGATCTGGGAACGCTTCAAGGCCGCCACGGCTGTTGTCAACAGGAAGTACCAGAGCCATTTCGAGGGGCTCAAGTCAAAATATGCTGAGAACCTTCAGGCCAAGACGGCCCTCTGCGAGAAGGTGGAAGCCATTGCCGACAAGGAGATCAAGGGTTCCGGTGAATGGAACAACCTCTCCAGGGAGATCGAGGAGATCCAGAAGGAATGGCGCGGCATCGGGTTCGCCACCAAGAAGGAGAACCAGAAGATTTACGACCGTTTCCGCGCGGCATGCGACAGGTTCTTTGCCCGCAAGAGGGAGTTCTACACCGATTTCAAGGACTCCATGAACGACAATCTGGAAAAGAAGATGGCAATCATCGAGAAGGCCGAGGCGCTCAAGTCCAGCACCGACTGGAAGAAGACTTCCGACGCCTTCATCGAACTCCAGAAGCAGTGGAAGGAGATAGGCGCCGTTCCGCGCAAGAAGTCGGAGCAGCTATGGAAGAGGTTCAGGGCTGCCTGCGACGAGTTCTTCGGCGAGAGGGACCGTCACGCCAAACCGGAGAATGATTTCCATTCCAACCTGAAGGCCAAGAAGGCCTTAATCGCCGAGATCGGTGCCTATGTACTTACCGGTGACGCCTCCGCCGACGAGGCCGCGATGAATGATTTCGAGTCCAGGTGGCAGGCCATCGGTTTTGTCCCGTTCAAGGAGAAGGATGCCGTGAACGCTTCGTACAGGGAGGCCATGCAGGACAAGTTCCCGTCGTTCCGCAGCCCCCGTCCCCAGAGGGGGCCGTCCCGCCAGGGATCTCCCAGGAGTTCGGCACCCAGGACAGAAAAGGACCGTCTTGTGCTCAAGTACAACTCGCTGCAGCAGGATATCGCCACATACGAGAACAACATCGGCTTCTTTGCATCGTCCAAGAATTCCGAGCCGCTGATCCGTCAGATGCAGGAAAGGATCGATGCCGCCAAGCAGGAACTCAAGGACCTGGAGGCGCGTATCAGGGAAATGGAGTCCAAAGAGGAAGGCAACGAATAATCACAGACGTAGATGGATAAGAATTCCGTAATCGGCTTTATCCTGATAGCCGTCATAATGATGGCTTTCTTCGGATTCCAGTCGAGACAGATAAACAAGCAGAGGGAATATCAGGCACAGCTCGATTCGATAGCCGCCGTGGAGGCGTTCCGACAGGATTCCATCCGGCAGGCTTATCTTGCAGAACATCCGGAAGACACGCTCGTTGCGGAGGCCGTTCAGGCAAATCCCGCGGCGGTGGTCTATACCGATTCGCTCCTGAATGCGGCGGCTTCCTGCGAAGATTCCTTCCATGTACTTGAGAACGACCTGGTCGCAGTGGAGTTCTCCACCAGGGGCGCCCAGCCGTACTCGGTGAGGGTCAAGGATTACCGCAACTACGACAGTACCGACCTCTACATCTTCAAGGAGGGGAAGGGCCAGTTCGGCTTTGTGGTATATGCTCCCACCGCGGTTGATTCCAGGAAATTCAACTTCACCTATGTGGGGGAGGAGTCCAACGATTCCACCCTGGTGATGAGGCTTCCTTTCTCCGGAGGCGGTTATATCGAGCAGAGGTATACGCTCCGGAAAGGTTCCTACAGCCTGGATGACAAGGTTTCGTTCGTAGGGATGAAGAACATAATTCCCAGGAACGTGATTTCCCTGGACGTGGACTTTGACGTCACGGTGCCCAGGATGGAGAAGGGATACCAGAACGAAACCCGCTACTCCCGCCTCAATTACTATCTTCCCGGCGAGAAGAAACCGGAGAACATAGGTAACGGAAAGAACAGTTCAAAGAGGTTCGATTCCCGTATTTCATGGTTTGCCTTCCAGCAGCAGTTCTTCTCGGCCATACTGTATGCACCTCAGGAGTTTACGTCCGGTGAGTTCAAGATCGACTTCATGAAGGAGGACGATCCTTCGCACGACCTGATGGCCTGCCATGCCGCCATGCGCACCGACTTCCAGGGCGGAAGCGACCTGGTGGAGATCCCGTTCCAGTTCTACTTCGGTCCCAACCACTTCCAGACCCTCAAGTCCTATGACCGGAAGTACGAGAAGATCATCCCGCTGGGCGGCTGGCTCGTGGGCTGGTTCACCCGTTTTGTGATCATTCCGCTGTTCAACTGGCTCCACAAGTACATCCTCAACTTCGGTCTCATCATCCTTCTGATGACCCTGTTCATCAAGATCGTGGTCCTGCCATTCGCCTACAAGACCTATTCCTCGTCGGCAAAGATGCAGGCGGTGAAGCCGTGGATAGACAAGATCAACGAGAAGTATCCCAAGCAGGAGGATGCAATGAAGAAGCAGCAGGCCACCATGGACCTGTACAAGAGGGCTGGGATTTCGCCCATGAGCGGGTGCCTGCCCATGCTTTTCCAGTTCCCCATCCTCTGGGCGATGTTCCGGTTCTTCCCGGCATCCATAGAGCTGCGCCAGCAGCGTTTCCTATGGGCCGAGGACCTCTCAGCCTACGATTCCATCCTTGACTTCGGGACCAGGATCCCGCTTCTGGGCGACCATATCTCGCTGTTCGCCCTGCTGATGGCGGTGTCGATGTTCTTCTACTCCAAGGTGGTTTCCGGCAACCAGATGACCGGCGACGACCCCAATGCCAAGATGATGAAGTTCATGAGCGTGTGGATGATGCCCATCATGATGTTCTTCATCTGCAACAACCTGTCGTCGGGCCTCAGCTATTATTACTTCCTGTCCAACCTCATCACCATGATAGAGACCTTCATAATCAAGAAGTGGTTCGTCTCCACCAAGGATATCGAGGCCAGGATCAAGGCTTCCGAGGGCAAGCCGCTGCCAAAGTCAAAATGGCAGCAGAGGCTTGAGGAAGCGCAGAAGATGCAGAGGCAGATGCAACAGCAGCAGTCTTCAGGCGGACGTAAGAGATGATAGGTGAGAATATCAGAACGATTTTGACGGAACTGCCATCAGGAGTATCCTTGGTGGCAGTTTCCAAATTCCATCCCGTTGAGGCGTTGATGGAGGCATACAGGGCCGGACAGAGGCTTTTCGGGGAGAACAGGCCTCAGGAACTCTTCGCGAAGGTCCCGCTGATGCCGCCCGACACCCGGTGGCATTTCATAGGCCACCTGCAGACCAACAAGCTCAAGATGGTTCTCCCGTATGTTGTCATGGTCCAGTCGGTTGATTCTGTCCACCTGCTGCAGTCCATCAATTCGTGGTGTCTCTCGGCAGGAAAGGTTATGGACGTCCTCCTGGAACTTCACCTTGGCGCTGAACAGACAAAGCACGGCCTGACGGAGGCCGGGATAAGGGAGATTCTTTCCGATGAATGGCCGGGAGTGCGTTTCCGCGGCCTTATGGGGATGGCGACCAATACCGATGACCAGGATGTGGTACGGGCCGATTTCAGGCGGATTTCGGCCCTTTTCAGGGCTTTGAGAGAGGATTATCCCGGCCTTGAGGCGTTTGACCAGCTTTCCATCGGCATGTCGGGCGACTGGCGCCTGGCGGTGGCCGAAGGAAGCACCATCGTAAGGATAGGTACGTCTATTTTCGGGGAGCGGGAGTATTGAGTTCCCTCACCATCGCGGCTGCTACCCTTCGGGACGCGCCTCCGCCCCCGAGCAGGGCCCTTATCTCTGAATAGCAGGCTTTCATGCCATCCCTGTAGAGGGTGTCTTCCATTATCCTCCTGGTCTCGTCGACCAGGTTCCCGGGGGTGAAATAGTACTGCAGGAATTCCCGGAACGCCCTGCGTCCCAGGATAAGGTTCCCGAGGCTTATGAACTTTACCTTTATCAGCCGGCGGCCTATCATGTAGGACAGCTTTCCGGTTGCGAATCCAACCACCTGGGGAGTGCCGATCAGGGCCGCCTCCAGGGAAGCCGTGCCGGAATTGATCACTGCCGACTCGGCGTGGCGGAGTATGCCGTAGGTGTTTCCGAACAGGATGTGCATATAGCTTTCGCGACCTTCCGTCCATCTCCTGTAATCCTCTTCCGACCGGGAAGGAGCACCTGCTATAATAAATTGTATGTCAGAATATTGCGGTATGCTTCTTAAAGTATCGGCAAAAGCGGCGAAAACGGGCATCATGTAACTGATCTCACTCTTTCGGGAGCCGGCCAGAAGGGCTATGTAACGGCCTTCAGGGATGCCGTTTGCCTTGAAGAACTCCTCCCTTGAGATGTGCACCTGTTCCGATGAATCCACCGCATCCACGAGGGGATTGCCGGCGTATGTATAGTCGATTCCCTTGCCGTCGAAATATGGCTTCTCAAAGGGGAATACTATGAAGAGGCGGTCCACCCATGCCTTGATTTTCCGGATGCGTCCTTCCCTGGAAGCCCAGACTTTGGGAGCGATGTAGTAGAACACCTTGATTCCCCGTGAATGGGCAAACCTGGCGATCTTCAGGTTGAAGCCCGGATAGTCTATGAGTACCACCACGTCAGGGGCGAACCGGAGTATGTCCTCCCGGCACATTTTCAGGTTCAAGGACAGCCTGCGGGCCTTTTTCAACACGTCCACGAAGCCCATCACCGCTCCTTCGCGGTAGTCCCTGACCAGGTTCGAGGGGTTCCCGGCCGCGGTCCAGGCCCGGTCCATCAGGCTACCTCCCCAGTAGCGGATCCGGCAGTCCGGATCCTCGGAGTGGAGCCCCTTGATCAGGTTGGAACCGTGGAGGTCGCCGGAAGCTTCGCCGGCTATCAGGTAGTATTTCATTTATAGGTCCTTGACAATGCTCCTGAGGCGCCTGAGGTCCTCGTAGTCGGTCCGGTCGAGATTATTCGGGGTCACCGCGATCCATCCATCCTCGATGAGGACGTGGTCGGCGTCGTCGGCACCGGGGTCGTCATCAACGAAATCGCCTATCATCATGTAGGCCTTTTCCCCTTCTTCCAGGGGAGCGCCGCCCGAATACTTGAAGAATCCATTGGGGGCGTAGGCTTTCAGCCTCTCATCGTCCCATTCCTGGAACTCCCTGACCCAGTGGCCTTTACCTTGCCTGGTAAACTTGACACCCTTGATCTGCTCATCCGGAAGGTCGGGGAAATTGATATTGTAAAGCAGCCCGTATTTGCCTTCCGGCCAATTGTCCAGCAGGGTACGGATAATGGCCGGAAGCCTCCTCTCCACGGCGGTGAAGTCGGCCTCGGAACTGAAGTTGCAAAGGGAAACCCCTATGGCCTTGCACCCGTTGAGGGCACCCTCTTCGGTGGCACCTATGGTGGCGGAATAGTTTGCCGCGGTGGCGGCGTTGGAACCATGGTTTATCCCGCAGACCACCAGGTCCGGATTCCTGTTCTCATAAAAGTATTCCAGTCCGAACTTGACGCATGATGCCGGGGTGGCGTCGAGGTAATGCCAGTTGCCGGGCCCTTCTTCGGGCAGCGGCTTGTATACGAGTTTCTTCATTCCTAGCGAAACGGCCATGGACATGGCGCTCTGGTGGTATTTTGGTGCAACTACGGTCAAATCACCGAATTGCGACATTATACGTGCCAGAACCTTGAGTCCGCGTGCCGAGTATCCGTCATCATTGCTGAGCAAAATCCTCATCTCTATAAAAAATATTAAAAACTGTATGCAAAGATACGTAATTCCCGGTTTTTTTCGTAAATTTGCGACGCCATGAAAGGAAATTTCTTTCATCAGCATTTGAAAATATGTTTAACAAACAATAAATCAATTAATTATGATCAAACTCGGTATTAACGGTTTCGGCCGTATCGGACGTATGGTTTTCCGCGCCGCCGTTGAAAACTTCGCTTCTGACGTTCAGGTTGTGGGCATCAACGATCTTCTTGATCCCGATTACCTCGCTTACATGCTCAAGTACGATTCAGTACATGGCAAGTTCAACCACGAGATCGCCGTAGAAGGCAACTACCTCATCGTGGACGGCAACAGGATCCAGGTTTTCTGCGAGAAGGACCCTTCAAACATCACCTGGGGTGCTCTCGGCGTCGACGTCGTCGTGGAATCCACCGGTTTCTTCCTTACCGAGGAACTCGCATCCGCCCATATCAAGGCCGGTGCCAAGAAGGTTATCATGTCTGCCCCTTCAAAGGACGCTACTCCCATGTTCGTCTATGGCGTAAACCACACCACCTACGCCGGCCAGCAGATCATTTCCAACGCTTCCTGCACCACCAACTGCCTTGCTCCCCTTACCAAGGTGCTCAATGACAGCTTCGGCGTCAAGAGGGGCCTCATGACCACCGTTCACGCTGCAACTGCAACCCAGAAGACAGTCGACGGTCCTTCCAAGAAGGACTGGAGGGGTGGCCGCGGCATCCTCGAGAACATCATCCCTTCGTCCACCGGTGCCGCCAAGGCAGTGGGCAAGGTGCTTCCTGAACTCAACGGCAAGCTCACCGGCATGTCTCTCCGCGTTCCCACCAGCGACGTTTCCTTCGTGGACCTCACCGTGGAACTCGAGAAGGCTGCTTCCTATGATGAGATTTGCGCTGCCATGAAGGCTGCTTCCGAAGGCGAGCTCAAGGGTGTTCTCGGATACACCGACGAGGCTGTTGTCGCCACCGATTTCCGCGGCGATGCACGTACTTCCATCTTTGATGTGAAGGCCGGTATCCAGCTCGATCCTACCTTCGTGAAGGTTTGCGCATGGTATGACAACGAGTGGGGCTACTCCAACAAGGTCCTGGAGATGGCAAAGGTCATCATGAAGTAATTCTACTTCATCACCGACAGGTCCGCCTCGCCTTTAAGGCCATGGACCACGGCCCTGTCTGTGAACTGCCAGAGTTTCCATCCCACGGTTTTGGGAGGAACGGTATTGTAGCGGGCTATCCAGAGCGGATAGTCCGCTTTTATCTTGTCCGACAGTATGTCCCTTGCAAAGCTGTCCGACGTGTATATCATAGGTGTGCGGCCATAATGGCTGCCGACTGCCTCCAGCCAGACCAAGGCCTTCCTGCAGAGTTCCTCGCGGCTGCATCCCTTGTGGATGGTTTCAATGTCCAGGACGGGGGAGAGGTCGGAACTCCGCAGTTCCCCCACGGCCTCGATGAAATTCCTTGCCTGTTCCAGGGGACTGGTAGAACTCCGGAAGAAATGGTATGCCCCCCGGGGGATTCCGGCCCCTGCGGCGCCTTCCCAGTTTTCCTTGAACCTCCTGTCCTTCAGGCTGGTCCCCTCGGATGCCTTGATGTATACTGCCGACAGCGGATAGATGTCCCTTGCGGAAAGGATGTCCCTGGATGTGAACCCCGAATGGTCCACTACAACCCTTAGGGAATCCCAGATGATTCCGCTGCCGTTGTGATGGGAGATGTCAAGGCAATATTTCCAGTTTCCCTCGGGAGGGGCGGCCCCCCTTGTCCTGTCGCCTATCTTGAAGAGGTAGGGGAGCGTGAATATGAGGACGACAAGCGCTACTCCCGCGATGACGTAACGGGGCCTGACAGTGGTTTTCCGGGCCTTTTTTCTCCCGGAATGGCCGCCTTTTGGCTGTAACTTTTTTGTTACGGTATATAACTTCTTTGTTTTACTCATTGTTATTCAGCGTGCTATACGCAATTGCTGAAAATAGTCATCTACTACACAAATTTACACAATTATTCTTATATTTGCTAAAATTCAAAACACTATCAAGATGGAATTAAAAGGATCCAAGACTGAAGCCAACCTCCGTACCGCATTTGCCGGAGAGTCCCAGGCTCACACCAAGTATCTCTACTATGCATCCAAGGCCAAGAAGGACGGTTACGTCCAGATAGGGGAACTGTTCGAGGCAACCGCCAAGAATGAGAAGGAGCACGCCAAGATATGGTTCAAGCTCCTGCATGACGGTGAAATCCCTTCAACTGTCGATAATCTCGCCGATGCCGCGGCTGGCGAGAACTTCGAGTGGACCGACATGTATGACGGCTTTGCAAAGACAGCCAAGGAGGAAGGCTTTGCAGAGATCGCATTCCTTTTCAGCAAGGTCGGTGTAATTGAGAAGACCCACGAGGAGCGCTACCGCAAGCTGCTCGCCAACATCGAGGGCGGACTGGTGTTCTCGCGTGACGAGGACATGATCTGGGAATGCTCCAACTGCGGACACATCATCGTGGGCAAGAAGGCTCCCGAGCTCTGCCCCGTGTGCAAGCATCCCAAGAGCTATTTCATGCTTCGTCCCGACAATTTCTAGCAGCGGGTGGCGGGGAACAGCGCAAAGATGCAGTTCATCACTATGTAGGCGCTGAATGTCAGCAGTATGGCAAGTGGCCAGCTGCTCCTCAGCACTAAAGTGACAATGACCGAGAGGACGGCTACCGTAAGGAAGGCCGTCCTTTTTATCGTCAGGATGGTGTCGGCTTTCCCGCCCTTGTGGAACTTGAATGCGAACATCGGTATCTCGCTGACCAGCAGCAGGCCGAGTACGACGGAAACCGGAGGAAGGAATACCGGAGAGGACGCCCATCGGGCCATGAATGATTCCGGATTCATTGCGATGAATGCCGAAAGGGATCCGGCCACGAGGGCAGATGACGGCGTGGGCAGTCCCAGGAAGGATTCGCCCTGGCGGGTGTCGGTATTGAACTTTGCAAGCCTTACTCCCGACATGACGGCGGGGAAGAGGGTTATCCAGCTGAAGTATCCGGCTCCTGCCGACCACATGGTTTCAAACATCATCATTGATGGAAGGACTCCGAAGCTGACCATGTCGGCAAGGGAGTCAAGTTCCTTGCCCACAGGGGAATACGCTCCAAGAAGCCGGGCTGCCAGACCGTCGCAGAAATCAAATACCGCGGCAAGCAGCATTACCGGAAGGGCCAGGTCCACATGGCCTTTCAAAGCAAGGATCACCCCCACTGCGCCTGAGAGGAGGTTCAAGGAAGTGATTGTATTGGGAATATGCTTCTTGAGGCTCACTTTATCCCGAGTTTTTTACGGATGTCCTTGGGGATAGCGTTCCGGTTTACAACGATGTTGAGGGTCTTGGCGCGGCAGAATGCGTCGCTCATGTACCAGATACCGTTCCACTTGCCGGCCTTTCCCCAGGAATTCTTGATGAGGAAGTAACTGTTGCCTTCCTGGTCCTTTGCTGTTCCGTACAGGTGCATTCCGTGGTCGTCGGTGGTCTGCTTGTTGTCAAAGCCTTCCTGGCGGTTTTCCTGGGTGACCTGAAGTTCCTTCAGGATGCCACCGGCATCGGAAGGTTTTTTCTCCTCGGCTTTTCCGGTCCAGCGCTCCTGGTCGGAACCGGACGTGGCCTTGGCCTTCTCGTCGGGCAGGACGGCCAGTCCGTCCCTGGTGAAACCGCTCTCGCTGACGTCTCCGCCCCAGAGTACGGTGTATCCGTTGTCAACGGCATTGTAGATGACCTGCATGAACTCGTCCAGGGGAAGGTTCCATGCGGTTGACCATCTCCAGTTGTCCTCCACCTCTATGACAAACTGCGTATAGAAGGGGTGGTGAGTGAACGAACTCAGGTTCACGTAGTCGTCGGGATTGATTCCCAGGGAGTTACGGTATGCGATTGCATCATCCACGGTGCCGGGGATTTCTCCCAGGTAAGCGTCCAGTATGCCGTCGAAGCCCTTGGGCCATACCGGGGTGAGGGTTTTGTTGGGATTCCTTACGATCGCATCCACATAGCCCTTGAGCACGGCGTCGAGTTCTCCCTGGACCGGCAGGTCGGAACCGTAGTTCATGCCGCTGTACTGGCTCTGCGGCAGTATGCCGTAGTCGCGGATCACTTCCAACACGTCGCCAAAGCCGCTTCCGGCAGCAAAGTTAAGGTGACCGTTGAGCCTGACGTACTTGACGGCCCTGTCGTGGTATGCCTTGCGGACAACATACATCTCAGAGAGGTCAGGGAAGGATGCAGTGTCGGTTATGTGCTTGGCTTTCAGCACTTCCGACTCAAGGAACGACAGTGCTGAGAAGCACCAGCAGGTACCGGAGCGGTACTGGTTCTTGACAGGGGTTATGGGATTTTCCTTTATGGTTGTGAAGGTGTAGTCTTTGGCTTTGGGGACAAGGCCCTGTTTGGGCTGGGAAAACGACGGGATGACGGTTCCCGCAATTATCGCCAGGGCAAGGATGGTCTTTTTCATTTGCGTCTTGAATTGAAATATCTCTCAAATATAGAGATTATATTGTAAATTTGCAATTATGGACGGCAAGAGAACGGTTTTATACATACACGGGATGGGTGGAGGCGGCGACAGCCGGATCCCTGCGCTCCTGAGGGGTTTTTTCTCCCGTATGGGCGGCGTTCCGGTGGATGTCGTGGTCAGGACATATGACTTTGATCCCGAAAGGGGCCGGGAGGAGATCCTCGGATGGATGGAGGAACTGAAACCCTCGCTGGTGATTGGGGAGTCGCTTGGAAGCATCCAGGCAATCAGGATAAAAGGGGTTCCCCACATACTGGTCTCACCGTCGCTTGGCGCTCCCGCAAGGCTCTCGGCCATGGCTCCGCTCATGCTGCTTCCGGGTGGCCCGGCGATAGCCGGCAGGATATGGCATCCGAGGGAAGGGGACAGGCAGAAGTTGGAATTCAGGTTCGGCATCCTTCGTAAATACCGCGCCCACGGAAAGGCTGCCCTGGCCGGTTCGCCACGGGAAGGTGGCAGGGACTACTTCCATGCATTTTTCGGCACAAAGGACCATTACAGGCGTACCGGAGTTGTGAGTATCTCATTGTGGAAGAAATACTTCGGCAGCGATACCTTCACCATTTATGAAGGTACCCACTTCATGGAGGAGGAACACGTCCGGAACCTCCTTGTGCCAAAGATTATGGAAGTACTTGGTTTATAGCGTTCTTCCCGGGTATACCTTAAGTCCCGCCTCAAGTACTTCCAGGGCTTTTTGTATCTCCGGTATCTCCAGAACATAAGCGATCCTGGCCTGGTTTAGGCCTTCTCCCGGTGTCTTGTAGAACGAGGCCGCCGGGGTAATCTGGACAGTGGCACCCTCATGGGTGAATTCCGACAGCATCCAGCGGGCAAACTTCTCGGCGTCGTCGACCGGCAGGGAAGCTATGGTGTAGAATGCTCCGGTGGGAAGGGGGGAGAACACCCCGGGAATGCGGTTGAGCCCCTCTACCATGCAGTTCCTCCTGGCGATGTATTCTTCCTTCACGGCCTGGAAATACTCCTGCGGAGTGTCCAGGGCGCCGATTGCCGCTATCTGTCCGTAAATCGGAGGGCAGAGACGGGCCTGGGCGTATTTCATTGCGGCGGCCATGACATCCTTGTTGCGGGAAACTATGCAGCCGATCCTGGCTCCGCAGAGGTTGTACCGCTTTGACACGGAGTCCACCAGGATGACGTTCTGCTCCAGGGCGGGAATGTTCATGGCACTGAAATAAGGTTCATCCGAATAGCAGAATTCGCGGTATACCTCGTCGCATATAAGCCAGAGGTCCTTCTTCCGGCAGAGTTCGCCTATACGGAGCATCTCGTCCTTGCCGTAAAGCGTTCCGGTGGGATTCCCGGGGTTGCTCAGCAGGATGGCCTTGGTCCGGGGGGTGACCATCTTCTCGAATTCCTCCACAGGCGGAACCTTGAATCCATCCCTGATGTCGGTATGGACGGCTTTTATGGTGATGCCGTTCATGAAGGCGAAAGTGTTGTAGTTGGTGTAGAACGGCTCTATGGTAAGGATCTCGTCCCCCTCGTCACAGGTGATTTCGACGGCAAAGTTGACGGCCTCGCTTCCGCCCACCGTCATCAGGATGTCGGCGGTGTCGAGGTTTATCCCTATGCTCCTGTAATATTTGGATACCATGTCCTTCCTCAGGCCTATCAGGCCGGCTGAATTGGAATACGAGACCAGTTTGAGGTTGTTCTCCTTTACGGCGTCGAGGGCGCAGGCGGGGGATTTTATATCCGGCTGGCCCATGTTCAGATGGAATAC
This sequence comes from Bacteroidales bacterium, assembly GCA_017437755.1. Lineage (GTDB taxonomy): Bacteria > Bacteroidota > Bacteroidia > Bacteroidales > UBA932 > Cryptobacteroides. Next base: position 37,129 of record JAFRXI010000043.1, on the reverse strand, counting down.
TTTCACGCCCCTTTCCTTGGCTGCGTCGGCCAGGGGGATGAGTTTTCTTATCGCCGATGCGGGCATGGCCTGCGCTTTTTGGGATATGGTTGCCATGATGTTCTTAAAAAATTTGTTCAACTTCCGCAAAGGTAGCAATAAAATGCATATCTTTGTATGTTATTCCTACATCAAAACAACTTCTTTATGGCAAGATTCAGACAAAGAGCCCTGGACGAGGCCGCCTCGCATCTGCAGGCGCGTTTCTTCCTGGAAGAGGGTCCTGTTTCGTCTTATTTCGGCGAGAACGTCCTCGATACGGCCAAGATGAAGGACTACCTTTCGGAGAAGGCCTACTGTGCGGTCATTGATGCCGTGAAATCCGGCAAGAAGCTGGACAGGGCGTTTTCCGACGAGATTGCCGACGGCATCAGGAAATGGGCCATGGAAAAGGGTGCGACCCACTATACCCATCTGTTCCAGCCGCTTACAGGCTCCACGGCCGAGAAGCATGAGGCATTCGTGACTTTCAAGGACGGGAAGGCGATGGAGCGCTTCAAGGGGAGTGCGCTGGTCCAGCAGGAGCCGGACGCATCCAGTTTTCCGAGCGGCGGACTCCGCAACACCTTCGAGGCCAGGGGCTATTCGGCATGGGACCCCACTTCGCCGGTCTTCGTGCTGGACGGCACCCTCTGTATCCCGTCGGTGTTCGTTTCATATAACGGCGAGGCCCTGGACATGAAGGTTCCCAACCTGAGGTCGCTCCAGGCGCTCTCCTCGGCAGCCGTCAAGGTGGCAAGGCTCTTTGACTCCAATGTCTCGGGAGTGAGCGTCAACCTGGGCCTCGAGCAGGAGTACTTCCTGGTTGACGAGGCGCTTTACAACGCCCGCCCTGACCTGGTCCTCTGCGGAAGGACCGTCATAGGCCACACCTCTGCCAAGGACCAGCAGCTGGAAGACCACTACTTCGGGGCCATCCCTTCCAGGGTAAGCGCCTTCATGAAGGACTTCGAGACCGAGGCATACAAACTCGGAATCCAGCTGGAAACCCGCCATAATGAAGTTGCACCCAATCAGTTCGAGTGCGCCCCGCTGTTCTCCGACGTCACCACGTCCATAGACCAGAACATGCTTCTGATGATAGTCATGCAGAAGGTGGCGGAAAAGCATCACCTCAAGGTGGTCTTCCACGAGAAGCCCTTCGACGGGGTGAACGGAAGCGGCAAGCACTGCAACTGGTCCATGACCACGGACACCGGGGTGAACCTGCTTTCACCGGGCAAGACTCCCAACAAGAACCTCCAGTTCCTGTCTTTCTTCGTTTCAGTGATGAAGGGCGTCAGGAATCACGACTACCTGCTCATGACATCCATCGCCAACCTCAACAATTCCTACCGTCTTGGCGGGAACGAGGCTCCGCCCGCGGTGATGTCGATCTTTGCAGGCTCCACCCTTACGGCGGTGCTGGATTCGTTCCTGAAGATGCAGGACCTGAGCGACCAGGAGGCCGGCCGCAATTCCATCGAGATAGTCGGGACCATCCCCGAGATCTTCCCCGACAATACCGACCGGAACCGCACTTCGCCCTTCGCCTTTACCGGCAACCGCTTTGAATTCAGGGCTGTAGGTTCGTCGGCCAATGCCGCGTCGGCTACGTATGTGCTGAATTCCATAGTGGCCGAGAGCCTCAATGAGTTCCATTCGTGCGTCAGGGAGAGGGAAGCCAGGGGCGAGAGCCTGAGGGATGCCGTGGCAGCCACTATCCGGAAATTCATAATCGACTCCCAGGACATCATGTTCGAGGGTAACGGATACAGCCTGGAGTGGCTCGAGGAGGCCGGTCGCAGGGGACTCCGTGCAGTGAGGAACGTGCCGGATGCCTACAATGTTTATAAGGAGGAAGCCACAAGGAGGCTTTTCACGTCGCTGGGAGTGCTTTCCGAGGCAGAGATCGACGCCCGCTTTGAAGTGCTTAACGAGATATACGTCAAGAAGTTGCAGATTGAGGCGAGGGTAATTGGTGATATCTGCAAGAACCACGTCATTCCGGCCGCGGTCTCCTACGAGAACGTGCTGATCCGGAACGTGAACGGAATGAAGGAGGTATTCGGCGAGGAGTACAAAGACCTGTGCAGGGCGGAAATCGAGACCCTCAGGAAGGTCTCATCGTTCGTAAACCGTCTTTCCGACGATATCGAGAGCCTTGTGGATTGCCGGAGGAAGGCCAATGCCGAACCCGACATGGCTGTCAGGGCAAAGCTCTATTCGACGGAAGTGATGGAGGCGATGCGGCGTATCCGCTACTGCGCCGACCATCTGGAGATGATCGTCGACGACGAGCTCTGGCCCCTGCCCAAGTATCGTGAATTGTTGTTTCTGTAAAGGATGTTCAGGATAAGCATAGATTCGGAAGAAATTGATTCCCTGGAGGTTGTATCGTTCCCCGGAAACATTTGCGTGATAGATTCGGAAGGAACTGAATTCGACAGGGCGATAAGGTATCTGAAACATCAGAAGGTCATTGGCTTTGACACCGAGTCCAAGCCGGTCTTTACCCCGGACCAGCATCATAACGGCACGGCCCTTCTCCAGCTATCCGGAGGAACCAGGGCTTTCCTGTTCAGGGTCAAGTCTTTGGGGATGCCTGCAAAGCTCAGGAACATCCTGTCAAGCCACACCCATATAAAGGTAGGGGCAGCCGTCCACGACGATGTCCTGGGCCTGAGGAGGATAGCTGATTTTGTGCCCAGAGCCTTTGTGGACCTTCAGAAAATCGTCTGGGAATACGGCATCAAGGACAAGAGCGTAAAGAAGATGGCGGCCATCATCATGGGCGTCAAGATATCCAAGAAGGAACAGCTTTCCAACTGGGAGGCCGAGGAACTGTCACCCCAGCAGTGCGCCTATGCGGCTACTGATGCCTGGATTTGCCGGGAGATGTACCGGAAACTCCAGAACTCGGAGAAGAATCCGCTGACTCCTGAGCAGATGGCACCCAATCCTCCCCATAACCCTGTGAGCAATGGATAAGATAATACTGAAGAAAGGCCGTGACGAATCGCTGAAAAGATTCCATCCCTGGGTGTTTTCCGGGGCTGTGGCCGAAATATCCGGAAATCCTGCGGAGGGTGACCTGGTGGGAGTTTTTTCGCATGAGGGCGAGTATCTTGCGAGCGGCCATTACCAGATTGGCTCCATAGCCGTGAGGATACTCAGCTTTGACGCCGACCCTTCTTCTCCCGATTTCTACAATGTGCTCATTTCCAGGGCATTGGGCGTCAGGAAAGCGGCCGGTCTGGTGGACTCTTCCAATACCACCTGCTATCGTCTTGTCCATGGGGAGGGGGATTCCCTTCCCGGACTGATCGTGGATTATTACGACGGCGTATGCGTCATGCAGGCGCACTCGGCCGGAATGTTCCGTGCCAGGAAGCAGATTGCCCAGGCGCTCAGGGAAGTCTACGGCGGATCCCTGAAGGCGGTATACGACAAGAGTTCCTCCACCGCACCTTACAAGGCCGGCCTGGACCTGGTGGACGGATACCTTTACAAGGCTCCCGGTTTTGAGGATGACAGGATTACCGTGCTTGAGTACGGGAACCGCTTCAATGTGGACTGGACCCAGGGACAGAAGACGGGTTTCTTCCTGGACCAGAGGGAAAACCGCAGGCTTGTCTCAAGGTATGCTTCAGGCAAGGAGGTTCTTAATCTGTTCTGCTATACCGGCGGTTTTTCAGTTTATGCCCTTTCTGCAGGAGCATCTCATGTGGATTCCGTAGACAGTTCTGCCAAGGCCATGGCCATGCTCGAGGAGAACATTGCGCTGAATGGTTTTGACCCCTCCACCCATAAGGGCTATTGCGCCGATGCGATAGATTTCCTGAAGGATTCCCCCGAGGGGAAGTACAATCTCATGATTGTGGACCCTCCGGCATTCGCAAAGCACCGTGGAGCCCTTTCAAATGCCCTCCGGGCTTACCGCAGGCTCAATGCTGCAGCCATTGCCAGGGTGGCTCCGGGTGGTGTCGTTTTCACGTTCAGCTGCTCACAGGTGGTTGACAAGGAGGCGTTTGCACTGGCGGTTTTCTCGGCTGCCGCCGAGACCGGGAGGAGCGTCCGCATACTCGACAGGCTCAACCAGCCGGCCGACCATGCCGTGAATATCTATCACCCTGAAGGGGAGTATCTCAAGGGACTGGCGCTCTATGTGGAATAGGTTCCGGACATATCTGGCCGTCTCCGTGGCTGCACTGCTGTTTTCGCTCCCGTCATCCGGGGGCGAACTGTTCGAATACAGGGACTCGGTGGCCTCGGGTTATAATTTCCTTCTCTATGTGCCGGAGTCGTATTCCTCCGGCTGTGATTCGCTGCCGGTAATTCTTTTTCTGCATGGGAGGAGCCTCAGCGGTAGCAATCTCCAGCAGGTTACGCGTTACGGGTGCATCGACGCCCTGAGGCGCGGGAGGGAGATCGAGGCAGTCGTGATATGTCCCCAGTGCCCTTCCGGCAACGGGTGGAATGCCTCCAGGCTGATGAATGTGGTGGACTGGGTCCGGGAACGGTATACCACCGACGAAAACCGCCTGTACGTGTTCGGGATGAGCATGGGGGGCTGGGGGACTTTCAAGGTGGTATCGGCCTATCCGGACAAGGTGGCTGCAGCCGTGGCGCTGTGCGGCGGTTTCCTTGGTGAAGTGGCTCCCATGACCAAGGTCCCGTTATGGATAATCCATGGTACGGCTGATGATGTGACCGCAATACATCATTCAAAATCAATTGTTTCCAAGATGGAGGCAACGGGTAAGGCTACCCGTCTGAGGTATACCTGGCTCCAGGGATGCGACCATTCCATACTGGCCAGGACCTTCCTTCTGGAAGCCCCTTACACGTGGCTTCTGTCGCATTCGCTCGCCGATGAGGACCGTCCCATGACACAGGACTGCGACGTCACTCCCTCTGACCTGCACTCGGCCTACATGCACCTCGACACCTCCAAGGCGCAGAAACTTCCAATCCATAAGCCCTGACCGTCAGTCCCGGTCCTTTCCCCGACCGGATGTCCCTGTTATTCCGCTCTCGGCCTGCGGCCTCGGACCCTCCCACCGTCGCTGTCGCTCCGGCGGGCCCCTCCCGCTGCATGCGCGGGTGCATACGGCTCCATAACAGGGACACCCGGTCGGTGTCACCTGTCATGGCTATTGTTCCAGGAAGGTTATGTTGCTGCTGTTGAAGGAGGGGCAGGAGTAGCCGGTGGCGACGTTACCTGCGTAGGTCCAGTAGTTTGAGGCTGTGATCCCAACCTTCCCGGAGAGGGCTCCCGTGGAGGGATCGTAGCCGGTCGCAAAGGCACCCCGTACCTTGCAGGATACAAAGGTCGCGTCGTTGTCGGTTATCTGCGCGGTGAGGAGGCCGTATGCTGTCCCTCCGGGAGGCATGACCACGGTTCCGTAGTTCCTGCAACCTGACACCTTTACGTCGCGGGTTATGCAGACGACACCACCTGCACAGGCGCCTGAGGGGGCCGTTGGACCCTGGGCCACAATGCCGTGATTCTCGCAGTCAGTGACCTCGTCGCCCCTGCCTGCCGTGGTGTTGGAATCCAACGCGAGGATTCCGCCGACCCTCGCTCCCACCGAATTGGCCATGGGGTCGTTGTAGATGTTGCCGTAGTTTTTGCACCTGATAACATGGAGGTAGCCGGTGCTGGTGGAAACGATACCTGCAACGCGGTGGACCCGGGTGGAGATGTTGGCGCGGTTGATGCACCCGGTTATATGGGACTCCCTGGGACCGATGGCCATGGCCACTATCCCTGCCACCATGGAAGTGGTGCTGTTTACGAAAATATTTGATTCTACGTCCTTTATCTCACCGTCAAAGGTACATTCCGTGATGGTGTTCATGGCCTCGTCGGAACGGGCGCAGCCAATCAGGCCGCCTATCCCGCAGCAAGTGTTGGAGGATTCCTTTTTTATCACGGAAGGGAGGACCGTGCCCGAAACGGTGACTCCGCTCACCGTGCCGCCCCTCATGATGCCGGCCAGGAATCCGCAGGCCAGCCCGGAGGCCGAGACCGACGGCATGTTGACCTCCAGGGTGCACGAGGAGTCAAAGTTGAGGTCCTTGACCTGGGCATTGTAGAGGACTCCGAACAGTCCGCCGCACACGGAATTTCCTGTGGCATATTTCTGGGCGAATCCCTTGATGGTATGGCCGCCTCCGTCGAAAATCCCCTCGAACGGCCTTCCGTCGTTTATTGATAGCGAAGTATTTGAAAGGGCAAATGAGGTGACGTTCCCTATCGGGGTCCAGTCCTTGACCGACGACAGGTCGAGGTCGGAGAGGACCTTTATCGAGCCGTCCGGGGAGGTGTACGCAGAGATGTCCTCCTTGTTGTTCCAGGCCGAGGCAAACGCCAGCAGTTCTTCGGCATTGGCGATTCCCGGTTCATGGGCAGGCTTTCCGGACTGGGTTATCTCTATCTTGTCCGAACCGTATTTCCCTGCATCGATGGTTATGGTTCCCGTCCTGGGCCCCTCGCCGGAGTTCTCCGCCAGTTGGACCACTACGGGCATCTCACCGGGCCCGGAAACGGTCGTCATCCAGCGGTCGCTGAGCAATACGGTGAATTTCACGTTGGCGTCCACCGGGATCGTGCAGGTGCCGCCGGAAGGACCGAATTTGATCTGAGAGGGTTCGTCGGTCATGAAACGGTAGGTGTCGGCAGGGTACTGTGACACATCTATCGATGCGGGATTCACCCCGCTGGCACTGAAGGTGATCCGGGCTTGGCGGATGGTTCCCTCGTCGGCTATGTCGAACGCCGTGGCCATGAACCTTACAAGTCCGTTTGTGGCGGGATTGCCGGCTTTGGATGAAGGTAAAACCGTGAGCCACTGTTCCTGCTGTTCGATATTTACCGAGTAGTCGAGGTTTGACTTCACCACCACCCGGAACTCTCCTCCGGCGGAGGGGATGAGGGTGTCGTCCTGACCGGAGATGGCAAGGGTATCGTCATATGTCGCAGGGATGATTTCTTCCTTCCCCTTGCATGAAGCCAATGCCAGGATAACCGGCAGGGCAATTAAGAGTATCCTTTTCATGGCTGATTATTGACGTGTTATCCCGTATTCTCCCTCGTGTCCGAGGACGACCCTCTCGGCTACGTCCCTCAGGCGCACGGCCAGTTCGTGGTCCACACCGCAGTCAGCCGCGTTGGAGTCGAACCTTGTGCCGTAGATGCAGAGGTAGTTGACGCAGGTCTTGAGGTAGGAACCATTGCGGTTGGGGTGCTTGTTGTCTGTGTACCAGAGGGATGTGATTCCCTCCTCGTAGGCGGTCCGGAAAGCCACGCCGATGGGTGAGACGCTGGTTCCGGCATATTCCGCGATCTCCTTGCATCCGGACAGCATGGCCGCCTCCGCCGCCTGGATGTTGCCGGCCCCCATCCAAACGCCGTCGCCCTCGTTCTTGTAGAAAGGCCACGTGTTCTCCAGGAATATGGTGGCGGAAGGGGATTTAGCCTTGAAGTTTGCGGCGATGGTCTTGGTGTCCTCCTTCAGGGCAGGGGTCTTGAGGGTGTAGTAATCGTAGTGGGAGCGGCTCTGGTCCTGTAGGAAGACGTAGTCGTAGCCTCCTTCAGCCCAGACTTGCTGTGTGAATTCACGGGTCAGGTGGAGCCCGAAGGTCTGGGATCCCTTGGCGTGTACCCTCATCACCATCTCGTGACCCTGGCTGCGGGCGAGTTGCTTGAGCATGAAGTAGGTGCCAAAGTAACTGGAGAAGGAATTCCCGATTACGGCTACCTTCCTGGTATCCTTGACGGGAATGCCCTCATATGCGTTTATGGAGCAGTTCACGTAATTGGCGTTGTTGCCCACCAGCCAGACGTATGTGCCGTGCCCGGCTGACAGCTTGCCTCCCGAGGACGAGATGTCACCGGCGATGCGGATGCGCATCTGGAGGTAATTGTCCTTTACCGGCCGCGCAAGGGTGAAGCTCTGCACGATTGTGGCATACTGATAGGTGCTGAAGTACTTTGTATAGAATGAATACTTCACCGAGGGGTTCTCACTGGCAGTCTTCAGGCTTCCTTCCACGCTCTTCCATGTCCTGTCCTCCAGGTACTCGAAAATCCAGTATTTGGGACCGGCGGCGCCCGATACGCCTACGGTAGCCATGAAGTCCACGGTAGTTCCTGCAGGGAGGTACTTTATAGGAACCGAGAAAGTGAAGGCATCACCTGACAGGGCGTTGGTTACGGCGATGGAATTACTTGATACGCTGTAAGTTACGCTATGGTCTGAGGACCCCGTCTCGAACGAGATGAAAGCCTTGTCGCGGCCGGTTCCGAGATGTGCGGGGGCAGTATGGCCCGTGACCCAGGGCGATGCCCCCGCTACTGAGGCGTTGAATTCCCACTGCGCCGGAACGGCATTCTCCGTGAAGTTGTAATTCCCGGCCCCGTCCCAGCCTTCCTGGCTTATGGACAGGGTGCACTCGGAGTCGGCCGACCAGACCAGCAGGTTGGCCTCGCGGGGCGAAGATGAGAGGTTTTCATCCACCGATACGGTCAATGCCTTTCCTCCGGAAGCGGTTTTTATGTGGACCCATCCGGCCGACGGCTCCAGGATTGACCAGGGTAGGTCAGATACTACCGGAACGGTTTTCTCTGACTGTGCCCATGCGAATGATAGGGACTGGACTCCCAGGGAAAGGGGAGACGGTTCCAGGGGCTTCTCATGTACGATGACGGGTTTTCCGCAGGAGCATATTCCTGCAAGTGAGATTATAAGTAACAGGTTCATGATTCTTTCCATATCCGTTGATGTATTATATCACTCCTGATAGGTGCCTTTGACAGTAAGGCAAATGTAATAAATCGTGTAAATATAAACAAGAGTGACGATAGGGGTACATTTGTTTGACAGGGTATAGTCAAAAATGGTCGTTTTTGACTATACCCTGTCAGTTTCATGGACCGGTATCGTCACTTAATGGAAGTTGAAGGGTTTTTTCGGGGGAAACATCCCCCGTTATGTCGCAGACAGGTACCTCAAAGGGGAGCTCAAACGAGCTCCCCTTTGAGGTACCTAGCAGAATCGAACCGCTGTACCAGGTTTTGCAGACCTGTGCCTAACCACTCGGCCAAGGTACCGTTTCTATGAAAATCGCCAACCAATGTTGGCGACCTGGTACTGGGTAGGAGAATCGAACTCCTATTGCAAGATTGAGAATCTTGAGTACTAACCGTTATACGAACCCAGCATTTCTGATTGGGAATGCAAAAATAAGCAAATTTTCCGACACTCCAAATTTTTCTTTTGATTTTTTGTCATTTACACTCCGTCAGTTCCCCCGTTACGGAATCGATGATGAATCCCCGTACCACTACGTCTGCAGGGACCAGCGGATGATTCCTTATCGCCGCGACGGTTTTCCTGACCGATGCTTCCGTATCGTGGAATCCTTCCAGCCACCCGGCGATACCCTTTTCTTCCCAGTCGGACAAGGTTTCAGGGGAGATTCCTCTCTCCAGCATATGCGGCTTGAATTCAGAATAGCTCATATGGCAGGCGCCGCAGGTGGAATGGTGGACTACCATGACCTCGCACACTCCAAGTTCGTAGATGGCGACAAGCAGGGAACGGATGGCGGAATCGGTTTCCGAAAGGATGAGCCCGCCGGCGTTCTTGATGATCTTGGCGTCGCCGTTGCGGAGTCCCAGCGCCTTGGGCAGCAGCTCGGTAAGCCTCGTGTCCATGCAGGTCAGCACGGCCAGCTTCTTTGCGGGATACTTGTCGGTGACATATGGTTCGTAGCCCTTGCCGTCCACGAACCGGCTGTTGAATTGAAGGATATCGTCTATCATAACGGTGCAAAGGTAGGGAATAATCCCGGAATTTTGTATATTTGTTTAACCAAGAACGGTTTTGATATGGACAGAAGATCATTCCTGAACGTTTCGGCCGCGGGTATACTGGGGCTGATGATTCCCGGCTTTCCTGAAATGAAAGCGATGTCCCGGAAGGGCAGGAACAATTACAACATGGTGATACTTGGCGATACGCACTTTGATACGGAGCCTGCAAGCGTCTATCACTCAAACTACAACGAGAAGGTGGAGTGGCTGAACAGGGTGCAGAGGGCAGAGTTCGCCAGGAACGGTGAGATGTGGCGGGAACGTTGCCCCAGGATGGTGAAAAGGGCGGCCTGCCTCGTCGACGACAATACCAGGATGGTACTCCAGATGGGTGACCTGATCCAGGGTGACTGCGGCAAGGGGGAGGTCCACCGGAAGATGCTTTCCGACGTGATGGATTCTTTCAAGGCTTCTTTCGGAGGGAAGCTTCCTTTTGTGTCGGTGGTGGGCAACCATGACATCAGGGGGACTGACGCCCTAAAGACCTACCATGATTACATGCCCGGAAGGATGTCGGCGGAACTGGGGCAGGAGATCACCAAGACCACCTTCGCCTTTGGCGTGGGTGACGATGCCTATATCGTCATAGATTTCAACGATCCCGACGATGCTGAGACTGACAGGCTGCTGGAGGAGACCAAGGGGGCACGTCATACTTTCATAGTTGTCCACGGCCCGGTGCTTCCTTATGATGCCGCTTCCTGCCGGTGGTTCTACCATGGCAAGGCATCGGAGAAGGATACCTCCGCAAGGCTGCATTTCAGGAGTGAATTCGCACGGAGGAATGCGATAGTCCTCTGCGGACATGTCCACCGGACAGAGCTGGCCGACTGGTACGGCGACGGCGGACGGATCACGCAACTTACCATGAACAGCGTATGGTCCAAACCGGAACTGGCTGAGTACAAGGAAATTGCGGAGGGTGCCGAGTCTTATGGGTCGTTGCGCATAGGGAAGGTCAGGGATGACGGGAAACCCATAAAGGACGAGAGCGCACTGTTTGACGAGTATCGTTCCGGACTCAGGCGTTACAGCGTTTCGCCGGCTGCCGGTTCATACAGGATGGCGGTTTCCGACGACCGGGTAACCGTTGATTTCTACGCCGGCGACAGCACTTTCCCCAGCAGGCAGTTCGTTCTTCGCGGCTGAAAGGTTGTATTGTTTGAATTATTTAAAAAATGGACTAACTTTGAAATTCAAACGTTTTTGACATGACACTGATTAAATCCATTTCTGGAATCCGTGGCACCATCGGGGGAGCACCCGGCGGCGCCCTCACACCTGTTGACATCGTCAAGTTCACAGCAGCCTATTCAGCTACACTTCCGCGCAGGAAGCCAGTTCCCAACGGAGTCAGGTACAAGGTCGTGGTCGGCAAGGATGCCCGGCTCTCGGGCGACATGGTGGAGCAGATCGTCGTGGGTACCCTCATCGCCTGCGGCGTGGACGTCGTAAAATGCGGTTTTGCATCCACTCCCACCACGGAGATGGCCGTCACGTTCACCGGTGCCGACGGCGGAATCATACTCACGGCATCGCACAACCCGCGTCAGTGGAACGCCCTCAAACTCCTTAACGACAAGGGCGAATTCCTCACCGCAGCCGAGGGGCAGGAAGTCCTGGATGCCGCGGAAAGCGCCGGTTTCAGCTTTGCCGGCGTGGACGGACTCGGGACGGTTACCGAGGAGGATTTCACCGACAGGCACATCGATGCCGTCCTCGCCCTTGAGGCGGTGGATGTGGAGGCCGTGAAGGCGGCACATTTCACCGTTGTGGTGGACGCCATCAATTCGGTTGGCGGAATAATCATGCCCAGGTTGCTCAAACGACTGGGTGTCAAATGTATAGAACTCAATTGCAATCCCACCGGAGACTTTGCCCACAATCCCGAGCCTCTGCCTGCGAACCTTTTGGACCTGCGCAACAGCGTGGTTGAAAACAAGGCCGACCTTGGAGTGTCGGTCGATCCGGACGTGGACCGCCTTGCATTTATCTGCGAGGACGGCGAACCTTTCGTAGAGGAGTATACCCTCGTGAGTGTGGCGGATTACCTCTGCTCGCTGGCCGAGGCAAAGGGACAGCCCATCCATACCGTTTCAAACCTTTCTTCCACCCGGGCTCTCAGGGATGTCACCGAGGCGCATGGTGGCACATATCATGCATCGGCAGTGGGTGAAGTGAATGTCACCACCCTCATGCATAAGGTGGGTGCCCTGATCGGGGGCGAAGGCAATGGCGGGGTTATCTATCCTGCCCTGCACACCGGCCGTGACGCCATGGTCGGCGTGGCCCTTTTCCTGAGCAACCTCGCCCACAAGAAGATGACGGTGTCGGCGCTCAAAAAGACATATCCTCCTTATTTCATCGCCAAGAATCGTATGGAAGTATCTGATCCTGCGCTTATTGACAGGATTCTCTCCGGCCTGAAGGAGGCTTATTCCACCGCCGTCATCGACGAGACCGACGGCGTGAAGATAATCTTTGACGCCACCCGCAGCTGGGTCCATCTCCGTCGCTCAAACACCGAGCCGATAATCCGTATCTATTCCGAGGCCCCCACCATGAAGGAGGCCGAGGCGCTCGGCGGCGAGGTGATGGCCGTGGCCGCAAGAATCATCGGCTGAGATGTTCTCGTTCAGGACAACTCCAATCGAAGACCAGCTGGACAGGGCGCTGACAGAGGGCCGGGTAGGTTGTTTCTGTACACAGAACTGCTGGGATTCAGGCAGGGGGACCTTCCTTTACGATATCTTCAGGCTCCGCGGCAACCTCTCCACCGTTTTCAATCCACGGGACGCCGAGCTTACTCCCGGGACCAACCATATCGTCTTTGAACCGGAACAGCTCAGGGAACTGGATGCGGTGGTGGTGGAGATCCAGGATAGCGGAAGCCGGTATTTCAATTATACCAAGGACGTAATGCACCTGATGGAGATACTCGCGCTCCTTGGCGACGAGGCTCCGGCAATGTATGTGGTGGACCACCAGAATCCTGCCGGCAGGGTGGTGGAAGGTTCCATACCGGCCCTGGAATGCGAGATGTACGTTCCCAAGGTCGCGCACCGGCACGGTCTCACCCTGGGCGAACTCTGCAACCTTTACTATTCCGAGATATCGGCCCGCTTCCCGCTCCATGTGATATCCTTCATGGCCACAGAGGCTTCCAGGAAGCTGATGCCCTGGACCATTGCTCCCTCGTCCGACATCCCCGGCTTCTTCACCTGCTATATGTACAGCGGGGGAGGACTCTGGAACAATACTTCCGTCACTCCGGGAATCGGTACCGCAAGGCCCTACGAGTACATCGGGGCGCCTTTCCTGAAGACAGGACCGCTGGAGAATCCTCCCGCACCGTCAGGAGCATTGATGAGGCCGTGTTCATTCACCCCTTCCTGCGGCAGGTATGAGGGTGAAAGGTGCTTTGGCTACCAGATCATCATGGTTCCGGGCGAGCCGTACCATTCGCTCCTTCATACGGTGCAGTTGATCAGGTATTTCCATGAGCGGTATTCGCAGTTCGAGTTGGGTGCCGACTTTTTCCGCAAGCTTTCGGACCCCGTCCTTGCCGAGTATATCCGCGGGACAATCTCACTTCTGGATGCCAGGGAACATGTCAAGCTAGAGGAGCAGAAGTGGATCCGCAAGGCGCGCCGTTTCCTCCTTTACGACGACCAGCCGTACAGGATGAAGTAATTTTTCCGATTAGTTTTAACATCGGAATGGTTTGTGCATCTATAATTTGAAAGGTTAGAAAGATGCACGTTTCAAGCGACAATATCCTGAAGCAGGTAGCCGACCGGTATGGGGAGCGGCTGTATTGGCATATCCGTCGCCTGGTCGTCAGTCACGATGATGCGGAGGATGCACTCCAGGAGACTTTCATCAAGGTTTTCACAAAGGCATCGACCTTCAGGGGGGATGATTCGAACCTGGAGGCATGGTGCTACCGGATAGCTACCAACGAGGCACTGCAGGTTTTGAGGAAAAGGGTGAAGCTTTTCCAAAGCCTGGATACTCTGGGAGGAGAACTGTCATCGATGGTGGCGGGTGAGAGTGCCCCTGATGCGAGCCGCTCACAAGTCCTTTTCCAGCAGGCCGTGATGCAGCTCAGCACTACACAGAGAGTGGTTTTCAACCTCCGTTATTACGACGACCTTTCCTACGGGCAGATTGCCCGGATAACAGGCAAAAGCGATAATTCCCTCAGGACCAATTACCACTATGCAGTCCAGAAGATAAAAGATTACTTGAAAGACAACGCGATATGAAAGAGTTCGACAAGACCATTACCGGCCTTCCTTATCTAGAGGGTCCAGGATACGTGAAAGAGCTGGTGGAGCGCTGCAGTGAAAACGCTTCAGCCCAGTCCGTCAGGGCCAACAGGTTCGCACGCCCATGGATCTATGCGGTTTCCGGCATCGCCGCGGCTGCCGTCCTGGTATGTGCCCTCACTTTTTCACTCCACCGGAACGCCCTGAGTCCGATGGACGCTTTCCTCGCTTCACTTACGGATACCGAGGTCTCCATGATAGACGAATTGCCAATTGAAGAAATTCCGGAATATTATTACCAATAACAATCAAAAACTTAAGACAATGAAACGAATAGTACTTACCCTAGGCATCGGCCTGATGGCCATAGCCACCTTTGGACAGGACAAGAACGATGCTTCTGTGAATGACCGTTTATTTGAGGCAAAGATTCGGGAATATGTCTATCAGCTTGAACTGTCGGATGAGCAGAAAGCTTTGTTCGTCCCCATTTACAAGAGGTACGACGATGAAATGCATTCCAACGTGATCAGACGCGACAAGAATGCAAAGCCCGGAGAGAAGCCTATGACAAGTGAAGAGGCTGCCGCCATCTTGAAAGCAAAGATCGAGCGTCAGCAGAGGGCCCAGGCAATAAGGCTGAAATATGTTGATGAATTTGCCAAAGTCCTTGATGCAAGGCAGCTTATGCAGCTCTTTGAAATTGAAAAGGGAATCCAGCAGAAAGTTATGATGCGCAAGGGCGGCCAGCATCAGGGCGGTCAGTATCAGGGTGGACAGCGTCCCCAGTGGGGCGGCCAGCGTCCTGACGGGGGACAGCGCCCTCAGGGTGGAGAGCGTCCTCAGCGGGGCCAGCGCCCTCAGGGCGGACAGAAGACTGAATTGTAGCCTCAGTGGTGGGAAGGCAGTCAAGAATAATGAAATAGCTGCGGAAAGTTTTGGAAATGTGGAAAAGACTCCCTATATTTGCGCTCCGATTTTGTAGACTATTTTATTATCGATAATATACCAAGGACATGAAAAAAGGAATTCATCCCGAAACCTACCGTCTTGTAGCTTTCAAGGATATGTCCAACGAGACTGTCTTCATCACCCGCTCCTGCGCCAACACCAAGGAGACCCTTACTGTTGACGGAGTTGAGTACCCGCTGGTGAAGCTTGAAATTTCCAACACTTCCCATCCGTTCTATACCGGAAAGGTGAAGCTCGTGGATACCGCCGGTCGCGTGGACAGGTTCTACCAGAGATACAAGAACAGGCAGAAATAATTACTGCCCGGAAGGAAAAAGGCGCCAGGACAATCCCGGCGCCTTTTTTATTATCCCAAAAGCGTTTGTATCTGTTTGTCTGTGGCTTCCGGGGCCAGCGAAAGGATGTGCCGGCGGAGAAGGCCGTACGATTCGGCGGGGGAGTGCCGGGGCGTGGTGAATGCCGGACCGGCCTTCAGCGGGCCGAACGAGGGCGTATCCTGGGCAAAGAGGTCGTCGGGGGTGCAGAACGATGCTGTCTGCCAGCCGTTGTAATGCAGGTCCTCACCGCGGTAAACTCGGATGATGTCTCCAATAACAACCCTTGTCTGGTTCTCGAGTTTGGTGAGGATAGTGTCCACCTGGTTTTTCTTAAGGCCGAATTCCCTGCGCAGTTCCCTCACCGTGGCGGAGCCGTGGGATGAGATGTAGTCCAGAACCTCCTTCTGGATGCCCTCGGGAGCATATTTTGGCAGGGAACGCCGGTAGTTTACCAGCTCCATGTACCATGGTATGGTGGCAAAAGCGCTCTTTCCTCCCAGAAGGAACTTGCCGTAGGCTATTTCGCCGCTCTGCACAAGATGGATCTTCCAGTCCCAGGGTCCGAGGGTGATGTCGTCGAACCACAGGCCGCCCTCGGTAAGTTCCTCGACCGAATAGCCCGGGATGGAATTTACGAAAAACGGTACAATGCCAAGAGCCCTGACAGTATCGAGCATACTCTCGGGGCTCTTTATGGGTGTGTTGCGCCGCAGGCCGCGTATATCGGCAATGGACATCAGAACAAGTATCCGCCGCCCCTTCCGTATGCTCCAACCTGGAATACCCAACCAAAGTTGAGGGCGATGTAGTTGAAGCTTACGGCTCCGGGGACCCAGTTGAACTCAACGCCCAGGTCGATGGTCTCGAAAAGCCTGATCCCCAGCCTCGGGGTAAGCGCAAGGCGCAGTTTGAAGGCAGGGTCGGCGGGCCTTGTCATGCAGAGCTGGGGGCCGAGCCCGACTCCTGCATACGGGGTGAAATTCGCCGCGAGGGGAAGGTGGTAGTCCCCGAAGGCCTGGATCTTTGTGCCCCAGAGCCTGTATTTGTTCTCGGAGGTGGTTACGAGCCCGCTGTCAGGGTCGGTGGTTGAAGTGGTTAAGATCCTTCTGGTCCAGGAAGTCGATGCCCTGACGCCAAGGTCAACCATATCATTGAAGAAGGCCCTGTATTCGGCAAAGAGCGAAACCGAATTGCGGCATCCGCTGGATGGATAGATGGCGAATCCGGCACCCGGTTCGAACTCCTGCATGACAGGCTGGGCCACCGACGAAAATGCGAAGGTCAGCAGTGCTGCAGCTGCGATGATAATCTTTTTCATGGCTTAGAATGCAAGGGGGAGCATCAGTGCGCCTACAAGGCCGAGGATGGCGTAGAACTCCGGGAGAGCGCCATAGATGAGGGTTTGGGTCTGTACGTCATGTCCCTGGGATATTCCCACGATACCGTTGGCGCAGACCTGCCCCTGGCGGATGGCGGAGAAAAGGCAGACGACTCCCATTCCGGTTCCGATGCCGAAGAGCACGGGCCCCAGGGCTGCGAAATCGAATTTGTAGACAAGGAGCCACATGAAGAATCCCACGAACCCGTAGATGCCCTGGGTGGCCGGGAGGGCGGTGAGGATCAGGTAGCTGCTGGATTTTTCAGGGGCCTTCTTGAGGGCTCCTTCGGCAGCGTTGCCGGCAATGGTCGTACCGATGGCGCTTCCTACTCCTGCGAGGCTCAGCATTAGTCCGAGTCCGAGATATCCAAGAATTTCGTTCATAAGAATTTGGTTTATTTGATTGTTGTTTATTTGTTTATCGGTCTGTAAATACGTCCCTTCCCCTCATATCCGCTGTTCTTGAAGAACTCCAGGAAATTGAGCCTTAGCGGGTGCACGAAGGCACCGAGACAGCACATTGCAAGGTTTAGGGCATGTCCTACAAGTAATATGAGTATGAATGGAATCCAGCCGAAGCCGAATCCGCCGTCGCCGATGGTCATGGACGCGATGTTGTTGAAAGCCTGTCCCAGCATGCCTCCGGCAAGTCCGAGGGCATAGAGACGTAGGTAACTCAGGACATCGCCGAGGAGTCCGGTGGCGGTGTTGTATGTCTCCCATAGCCCCGCTCCTATGTTCTTGAGGGGACTGCGGTTTATGTCGTTGAAAAGGAAGATTCCAAGTGCCGAGATCACTCCCAGGCCGATTATGATCCATTTTGTGACAGCGGAACCTATCACGCCGGCAAGGGCCAGACCTCCTGTCGCCACGCCTCCCACTATCAGCAGGGTCCATCCCCAGGTTCCGAGCGAGCCCAGGAAGCCCTTGCGTTTTGTGGAGTAGACGGTTTTGACTATCATGGCCAGGCTGAGGTGCACGATGCCTATTATGATGGACAGTACCATCTGGGCGTCGAAACCGGCTATGTTCCCGGTAATCATACACTTCTTCATCCATTCAGGTATCCATGACAGGGCAGATATGTCCACCCCGAAGAAGGTGTGCATCACGAATCCCACCACCAGGGTGCCGACCCCGAGGATGGTGACCAGGGGAGAGATGTCCTCCATGCCCCTGACCTTCCTGAGAACCTGTCCGATAATGATGAGAAGCAGTCCGTATCCTGCGTCGCCCATGCACATGGCGAAGAAAAGCAGGAAGAATACTGACAAGAACGGGGTGGGGTCGAACTCGTCGTAGACCGGACGCCCGTACATGTCGGTAAGCATCTCGAATGAGCGGACAAAGCGGTTGTTCTTCAGCTTGATGGGGGGATTGTCGGAAGGTGTGGCCGCTTCCTTGAGGTACAGTACGTCCAGCTTGTCAAGACAACCGGTCACGGCAGCGTCGTTCTCGGTGGGGGCGTAGCCGACCAGGGTCTGGATGGTGTTTTCGGCGGCAGGACAGGCTGCGACCGATGCCAGGTACCGGTCGAGACCGGCCATGGCGGAGCGGTAGCGGCTTTCGTAAACTTCCGCCTGGGCTTCCAGCGAAGCGACCTTCCTGTCGTTCTCCTCAAGCGCCGCCTGAAGTCCGGCGATCCTTTCCGCAACCTCTGAAGCGCTGCATGAGGGTGCCGGTATCTCCTTGATTGGCAGGGGATTGCCTTCACCGGAAGGCAGTACGGCCACAAAGCGGACCTCAGGCTCCTCGGAAACCACCACAATGGGGTACTCTTCCTTCCACGCGGGATCGAACACCTTCCGGCTGCACGTATACCAGTGCATCCTGAGTCCCATTCCGGCAAGTCCTTCCACGGCCTTGGGGTCGAAGCCGCCCCACGGTTTCAGGGCCTCTTCCTCGGCCATGGCAGCCTTGATCTCCTTGGATATCCTTTCCGATTCGGCCTTTGCCGACGGCAGGACGGCCTTCAGCGCCTCGGCTTCCTTGAGCAGGGCGGCGGAAGTCTCGTCCACGGGCTTGTCGGACCGGACTATGTCCATAAGGCCCAGTTCCTGGAGCTTTCCTATGAACCCTTCCTTTTCAGAACTGAGGAAAATGAAGGAATATTTTGTCATGGGGGTTATCATAGGCTGGAGGCCTCCTCTTCCTCGTGACGGGTTTTCACTATCTTGGACGACGCCTTGGAAAGGTTCTCCTCGTCCTCCATGTAGCGCTTTATCTTGCGGATGGCTTCCTGGTACCCGGGTATCTGGACCTTTTCATAGAGGTTTACCTTCTGGGTGGTCTTCTTCCTCTGGTAATCCAGGATCCTGGCCTTCTCCATGTAGACTTCCGATTCGATGCCCAGCCTGCCCAGTTCCTTGAGGATTTCCACGCCGTCGGCATACCAGGCGGGGGCGGCAAAGGCATTGAACGGGGTGATTTCGTATTTGATCCCGCCCAATCCCGGAGTCTTGACTCCGGCGACCTTCACCGTCTTCAGTTCCGCGTCTGTAATCCTTACCAGGCCGCTCCTGAATTCGTTCCATAGCGAGGACAGGTAGTCGTAGCGCCGCATGGATTCCTCCAGTGCCTTGTTTATCCGCTCCGACTCGTCCTTGGCCTTGCGAACCTCCATCCTGAGGGCCGATTCCTTGTTCTGCAACGTGGGAAGGGCCCTCTGGCGGACTTTCAGCTGCTTGCCGAGTTCGTTCAGTGAAGTCTTGTTATATTGAAACTTTATAGCCATTATGCCTTCCAGTATTTGTCGGACAGTGACTGCTTTATACCGGTTTCAGCCTTGGTGAAATACTTTGCGAAGAGCTCCCATGCGGTGTCGAGCATCTCGGTTATGGAAATGTTCACGTCGATGGAAAGCAGCCTGGTGGCATACTCCTTTGCATATGCGAGGCAGCGGTGGTCGGAGTCGGAGAGGTCGAATCCATTCTCCAGCTTGGTCTTGGCGTTCTGGGCGTCGGCATAGAGCCGGACAGAAGTGTTCATGACCTGGGAATGGTCCTCGCGGGTCTTCTTGTTCTGGACCAGCTGCTTGAGCCTGGAAAGGGAGCGGAAAGGGTCGATGATGACCTTGCCGGAGTCGCTGTCGGCCTTCAGATACAGCTGGCCTTCAGTGATATAGCCGGTGTTGTCCGGGATGGCATGGGTGATGTCACCGTCGTTGAGCGTGGTGACCGCTATGATGGTTATGGAGCCGCCGGTGGGCAGCTGCACGGCCTTCTCGTATATCTTGGCGAGGTCGGAGTACAGCGATCCCGGCATGGAGTCCTTGGACGGGATCTGGTCCATACGGTTTGAGACGATGGACAGGGCGTCGGCATAGAGGGTCATGTCGGTGAGCAGTACGAGCACCTTCTCATTCTTGTCCACGGCAAAGTACTCGGCGGCGGTAAGCGCCATGTCGGGGATAAGGAGCCTCTCCACCGGAGGATTCTCGGTGGTGTTGATGAAGCATATTATCTTGTCCAGGGCGCCCGCCTCCTCGAAACTGTGGCGGAAGAACAGGTAGTCGTCGTTGGAAAGTCCCATGCCTCCGAGGATTATCTTGTCCACGTCTGCACGTAGGGCTACATCGGCCATAACCTTGTTATAGGGCTGGTCAGGGTCGGCGAAGAACGGTATCTTCTGGCCGGAGACCAGGGTGTTGTTGAGGTCGATGCCGGCGATGCCGGTGGGAATCAGCTGCGATGGCTGGCGCCTCTTGTAGGGATTCACCGAAGGACCGCCGATCTGCCTGGATTCGCCCTCCACCTCGGGACCGCCGTCGATGGGGTGCCCGTAGGCGTCGAAGAATCTTCCGGAGAGCTGTTCGCCAACCTTGAGGGTAGGGGGCTCCCCGAGGAAGGTGACCGTTGCATTGCTGGGAATGCCCTCGGTGCCTGAGAACACCTGCAGGGTGACCATTTCGCCCCTTATGCGGACCACCTGTGCGAGGCGGCCGTCGACGGTGGCCAGTTCATCGTTGGAAACGCCCCTGGCCCTGAGCGCCACGGTTGCCTTGGTGATGGCCTCGAGCCTGGTGTAAACTTTTCTGTATGCGTTAGTTGCCATATTCTTCGAGGAGTTTTTGTACGTCCTGCCTGTAGGCGTTGAACTGTTCGGAATGGAACTCGGAATAGTTCATCTGGCGGAGTACGTTGATGAGGTTCTTGAAAAAGTCGCGGCACTTCTCGTAGTCTGGGAAGTCAAAGTCCAGCGAGCATGTATCCAGCACCAGGTCCAACATGTATTTCTGTCTTTCCAGGGGACACAGGGAGTCAACCGGATCAAAGCCGTCCTGCTGGAGGATGATGAAGTCCACCAGCTCGGACTTCCAGAATGTGACATGGTAGCTCATAGGCACGCCGTCGTCGCCCAGGATGTTTATCTGCTCCGAGGCTTCCTTGCCGCGCCGGATTATGTTCTTGGCTGTAAGCACCTTGTCGACCCAGCCCTTCTCTATGGTATTGTCAAGGAACTGCTGGATCTCAGGGTATTCCAGATACTTTGAATAGGAATCGATGGGGTTGACGGCAGGGTAGCGCTTCTGGTCCGCCCGGTTCTGCTCCAGGGCGTAGAAGCATCTGGCCGCTTTCTTGGTGGATTCCGTAACCGGTTCCTTGAGGTTTCCGCCGGCAGGGGAGACGGTGCCGATGAAGGTGACAGCCCCGGTCTTCCCGTTGTTCAGGATCACCATGCCTGCCCGGGAGTAGAAGTTTGAGATGATGGCCGAGAGGTCCACCGGGAAGGCGTCGGCGCCGGGAAGTTCCTCCATACGGTTGGACATTTCGCGGAGGGCCTGCGCCCAGCGGGAAGTGGAGTCGGCCAGGAGGAGGCACTTGAGCCCCATTGCCCTGTAGTATTCGCAGATGGTCATGGCGGTGTAGACCGAAGCCTCACGCGCGGCCACGGGCATGTTTGAGGTGTTGCAGATGATCGTGGTCCTCTCCATCAGGTGCCTGCCGGTATGGGGGTCGATCAGCTGCGGGAATTCGGTGAAGATCTCCACCACCTCGTTGGCCCTCTCGCCGCAGGCCGCCATCACTATCACGTCGGCGTCGCCCTGCTTGGCTATTGCATGCTGGAGCACGGTCTTCCCGCATCCGAACGGCCCGGGAATGAATCCGGTTCCGCCTTCCGCGATGGGGTTGAGGGTGTCGAACACGCGGACACCGGTTTCCATTATCCTGTTGGGACGGGGTTTCTCGCGATAACCCTTTATGGCTACCTTGACGGGCCATTTCTGGGTCATGGTGACATCCACGTCGTTCCCCTGGGAATCAGTGAGGACGGCTATCACCGTGTCGACATTGTACGAGCCGGCCTCCTTGATCCACTTGACAGTATACCCGCCCTTGAACGAGAACGGGACCATTATCTTGTGGGGCAGCCATCCTTCCTTAACCTCGCCCAGCCAGTCGGCGGCCTCTACCGTGTCGCCGGGCTTTGCTATGGGTGTGAAGTCCCAGAGTTTCTTCCTGTCCAGGGGATCGGTGTACTCGCCCCTTTTCAGGAAAACGTCTTCCATCACCGTGAGGTCGTTCTGCAGACCGTCATAAACGCTTGACAGCAGGCCCGGGCCCAGGGTGGCCTCGAGCATCCTGCCCTCGAATTCCACGGTATCGCCTTCACGCAGGCCGCGGGTGCTTTCAAAAACCTGCACCTGGGCGTTGCTGCCGCCCACCTTGATGACTTCCGCCATCATCTTTACGCCGGCTAGGTCGATGAAGCAGATTTCGTTTTCCGCCACCGGGCCGTCGACTTTGACGGTCACCAGGTTGGAGACGATACCGGTCACTGTTCCTGTGGTTTTCATATATATATTACTGTTTATATTCCAAATCGTTGTACGTGCCGCGGACCTCTGCAAGAAGGTGCGAGAACATCTCCTTCCCGGTAACCGGGTCCAGGGCGAGCCACCTGTGGATTATCCTCAGCTTGGTTATGAAGCCCAGCACCGCATCCAGATCGAAGTAGTTGAAGGTGGTTATCTGGGAGACCTTGTCGTTATAAAGGCCGTCCAGGGCCTTTTCCCTGGACAGGAGGTCCTGTCCGTGAAGGATTTCCACAACCCTATCCGCCTCTTCCATTTCGCCGGTGGCGAACAGGGTCCTCCCTTCCTGGTCCATTCCCGTGATTATGTCTGTTCCTTCAGGGCGTCCGAGTTTCCGGTTGAGGAAATCGACCTTCCTGTTACGGACTTCCAGGTCAAAGCGGAAGAACTCCCTGATGAAACGGTTTCCGTGGGAGAGGGCCGTCATGTAGAACTCCTGGTTGAGGTTTTCCGGATCCAACCCCTTTAGGAGAAGGTCCACCGTGGAGGCGTCGGTTGCGGAAAGCTGGTTCCGGATTTCTTCCAGGATGTGGTCGAACCCTTCTCCCTCAGGATATTTCCAATCGGGGGAGAGGACAGGCAGGCTGGCTATGATGTACTCGTAATTGTTCATGACAAGGTGTCACCGAAAAGCAACTTGCGGGCGGTTGGCCTGAGGTACTCGGCAATGAGGGCGTCAAAGGCGGTGTCGGTCATGCTGATGAAATAGCTGCCGTCCTTGGGACCGATGGTGAATCCTCCGGCTATCTTCTTGGAGAAGGTCGCCTGCACGCCACGTCCGAGGATATTGCCTAGGGAAACGTTCACAAAGTCCTCGAGCGAGTCCCGGAGGCTTTCCGGAAGGATCAGGGAGAGGTCGCCCGGTTCGGTGGCGCTGAAATTCCTGGCCACGGCGGTTATGGTTTCCTTCACGAACTCGGGATTGGATAGCGCCTTGGAAGTCTCTCCTGCGGTGATCTTGGTGATAATGAGGTTCTCTATGTCGGTTTTCATCGCCTGGAGACTTTGCCTGGCAGCCATCTTGAGGTCGCTCTTGACCCTGGAGGTGTAATCGTCTGCCTCCCTGCTGGCTTTGGACGTGATTTCCGCGGCCTGGGAGCGGGCGTCGGCGATTATCTCCGCAGCTTTTTTCCTGGCCTCGGCCAGGATGGCTTCACCTTCCTGCTTTCCTTTGGACAGCCCCTCGTTATAGAGCTTGTCGGTAAGTTCCTGTAATTTATCCATATAAAAGAATTATGCTGGTTTCAGTTGTACTGTCTATCCCACAAATATACAAAATATCTTTGGCTGCTGCAAGCGGGAAAGTGACGAACCATTAGGATATTTCAGACGTATTTTGCATTTTTGAGGGACAAAACCAAACACGATGGGCAATCTGCTGAAACCACTCGCTACCGGCAAGTTCTGGATGGAACTTGTGGTCATGACCCTTGGAATGGCTGTAGGAGCCGCGGCCGTTTATTATTTCCTGATGCCGAGTAAACTTATAATCGGCAGTATATCAGGTCTTTCCATAGTTCTGGCGGAAGTATTTTCCAATATGGGCCTTGCCGTCAAGGTATCCACGGTGATCCTTGTGATAAACGCATTCCTGCTGGTGCTGGCCTGGCTTCTAATCGGCGCCGAATTCGGGATGAAGACGGTGTATACCGCGCTTATCCTGGGACCTCTGGTGGATTTGTGGGCAAAGGTTCTCCCCGTTGAAAAGGTGATATCGGAGGGAACTTCGGTAATGAACGACCCCTGGCTGGACCTGATCTGCTTTGTGCTCATGCTCAGCATCTCGCAGGCCATACTGTTCAGGATAAACGCCTCTACAGGAGGTCTGGACATCCTGGCAAAGATAGTGAACAAGTACCTCCATTTCGACATCGGGGCGTCGGTGACCGTGGCGGGTGCGCTTATATGCTGTTCGGCGTTCGCCATCAATCCTTTCCGCCTGGTGGTGATAGGACTTATCGGAACCTGGATCAACGGTGTTGCGGTGGATTATTTTACCGATACGCTGAACAAGCGCAAGCGGGTCTGCATAATAAGCGACAGGTACGAGGACATCCGGAAATACATCATAGAGAAGCTGAACCGCGGGTGCAGCATATATCATCTTGAAGGCGGATACAGCCTGGACGAGAAGGTTGAAGTGGTGGCCCTGCTGATGCAGAACGAGTATGCCGCGCTGCTCAATTTCCTAAAGGAGCAGAAGGTGGAGGCATTCATAACGGCCGGTAACGTGAGTGAAATATACGGTCAGTGGCATGCTGTCAAGGGACATAAGAAATAGCGTACGCCGCTTCCTGGCGGCTTTCTGGGGCTTTGCCTTCCTTTTTTCCGCGCTTCGTTCCGAGGCGGCAGGGAAGAAGGAGGGATGGTCGGTGGTGCCTCTCCCCAACATCAGTTACAGCACCGATACAGGACTCAACCTCGGGGCATTTGCCAACATCTATTTCTATGGCAGGGGAGAGGAGAACCTGTATCCGAATTTCCAGCACCAGATAAACGTTTCTTTCATCTGGTCCACCAAGGGGTCATGGTACGTGCATGGGTTCTTCGATTCAAAGTCGCTGGCCCCGGGGCTGAGACTGACAGGTGCGGTCACATACAAGGACAATTACGCCGGCCGCTTCTACGGTTACAACGGCGTGGCTTCGCCGTATGTCCCCGAACTGGACCAGGACAAGTCATTCTATGGGCTGAGGCGGAAACTCTTCAGGGCCATGGGCTCTGTCCAGGGAACCGTCACCGGCAGCCTCAGATGGATGGGAGGCCTGGTGTTCAGGCGTTTAAGCCTTGCCGAGACCGTTGAGAATTCCTTATATGGCGAATACGTCAACTGCGGTCTGATCCGTTCCGACGAGGTCTCAGGAGGGTCCCTCCTGGAGACCAGGGGAGGCTTTGTTTACGATACCCGCGACATTGAGGCAATCCCCAACCGTGGCATCAATGCCGAGGCGTATCTCACCGCTGTGGCGGACCTTTCACACAGGAGGTATCACAGCCTTTCGGCCGTGTTGCATTTCAGGCACTTCGTGCCGCTTGGTACCGATAAGGTGATTTTTGCGTATCATGTTGGATATCAAGGGCTTCTGGCTGGAAGGCTGCCGTTTTATTCGCTCCAGGAACTGTCGGCCCTTTACTATTTTGACGCCGATTACGAGGGACTTGGCAGCCGTTATACAATGCGTGGCACCATGTATTGCAGGATGCTGGCGAATTCTTACCTTTGGAGCAATGCCGAGTTCAGGATAAGGCTGTTCCAGTTTGACCTGTTCCGCCAGCATTTCGATGTGGTTACAAATCCGTTTTTCGATACCGGCTTGATTGTAAAGCCTTTCCGGCTTCAGGAACAGATGAATGCCGTAATTGGGGAAGGGGAGAATCCGGTTTGGAGCGGAAACCGCGGCAGGTTCCACTGCAGCGCCGGTCTGGGACTCAAACTGCACATGAATTCCAGCTTCGTTTTTTCCTTCGAGGTCGCCCGCGCCTTCAACCCTTCCCTTGTCTCCGGCGTGGGCATGTCCCTGTCCACTGCATATATTTTCTAAAAAAAATTTGCTGGTTTCAAAAATAGTCCCTAAATTTGCAGTCCACAATTCGGGGTATTAGCTCAGTTGGTAGAGCGTTTGAATGGCATTCAAAAGGTCAGGAGTTCGATTCTCCTATGCTCCACTCGGTCAAGGATTTGAGGCAAAACTCAAGTCCTTGATTTTCTTTTTATTCTCTTAAATGCTTCCATTTCATCGGTAAAGGTAGGTGGGTCAGCAGGTTATCAAGTGAGACATTGTCGCAGTCTTGGAAATGAAAACATTCGTTATTGTTTGGCTGGTCGTCATGTGGTTAGTGTTAATCGTCGGCTGGGTGTGGTATTATCTCGACAGAAAGAACGAGAAACGTAAGAAGGCTCCGATGATTCTTCTTGCGATCGGCAATTTTATGATGGCTGTTTTCTTTTTGATTTTGCTGAGAATAATAAGGAAGTAAATTCAGATTTCTCGGTGTGATTGAGGCGGGTCTCTTGGCGCTTGCGGCAACAGTCCCGCTTTTGTTTTAGCGGAGACGGACTGACCGATAAACCGGTCAATTGGTTGGAGTGGGGAAAATGGCTCTTTTTGTGCATCCCTCGGAAGGGACAAGCAAAGTTTATGAACCGGATCATTCTGATTGTTGCCGGGCTGTGTGAATGAGGACTTGTTCCGCCTGCCGGTCGGAGCGACTGTAAGTTTGAGTTTGTCACGGAAAATGAGTACTTTTGCTAAGTAAGACACCTCAATATGGACAGACGCGGCTTCTTAATGATATCGGCTATCGGGATGACTACAGCGGCGGTATCAAGCCTGCTGGAACATCCTGCATTGGCATCTGTTCGAAAATCAATCAACCAAGAAACACGGAACGATATGAAGAAAATCATGATTATTGACGGCGGCCCCAGGCGCAATATGAACACCGCCCAGATGCTCCAGAAGGTGGCCGAAGGCGTTAAGTCGGTCAATCCCGACATTGAGGTCAAGACCGTCCGCCTGTACGAAATGGACTATAAGGGCTGCATGTCCTGTATGGTCTGCAAACTTAAAGACAAGGCATCAAACGTCTGCAAGTTCAAGGATGCATTGACTCCCATTTTGGAAGAGATTGCCGGGGCCGACGGCCTGGTACTTGGATCGCCCGTCTACTTTGGCGATATAACCGCCCAGATGCGTGCTTTCCTGGAGCGCCTTGCTTTCCCCTGGCTTTCGTACAACGACTACAGCATGACAGCGCCGAAGAAGATGCCGGTAATCCTTGCCGAGACCATGAACGGAAAGCCGATGATTAATAACAGTAACGGCTACGGGTCCATGGAGAACTGCATTTCCAACGCCCTTGGAAAGCCCTGGCACGTCAAGGCATTTAATACCTATCAGGTGAAGAACTACGAACGCTTTGAACTCGCTGCATTCTCTGAGCCCGCTAAGCGCAAATGGCGTGAAGAGCATTGGGAGGAGGACTTACAGAAAGCATTTGATGCCGGTCGGGAAATGGCCGAAGGAAAATGACTGAATTAGTTGCTGACAAATAGGAATTTGTAAACTCAATAATTTGCTGTCCTTATGAACCCCAAAGTTGATAAAGCAATCCACATCGTTTTAGGGAGTGTGTTTATTATCTCCATTATAGCATACCTGATTCTTGGCAAAGAATGGGCGAAATTACCATTCTACTTGTCATTATGCCTTGTCTCTCTCTATAACCTGTTTTTCAATAATCCTGGCTCAGGTAGAAAGAAAGAGTAACAACTAAATTCCTGTTTATCACTCACTTGGGTGTGCGCTTTTTTGCGGAGTGACTGGCAACTCTACCAGCACCTTCCACCACCCGTCACGTTTTCCGTTCTTACGGATAAGATACTCTTTTTCTGTGAGACGGACGGTCATGGACTTTATCGTTCTTTCAGATTGACCAAAATGCTTGGCAATCTGTTCTTGTGCGCCTTAGGATTTCCCTTCAGGAATCGCAGTACCGCCAATCCTTCCAAAGTGCAATTCAAAGTGCAAATTATTCATCCTGAATACACCGACCCTTTTCCACAAGGTTTTTGAACAAGGAGACAGTAATCTGCATTTTTCTGCACCGTACCAACATTTCCCTGTTAACACATGCACAACGGTATAATGTTGTTGATTCAGAATATTTATTGTAACTTGCAGTGCCTATTTGTCCCCGGTCAACCAGTGAATTGTTCTCGATCATAATCGTTTAAATATGAGCGACCGACTTTCCCAAAGGCAGTTTTCCGATTCCGGCAGAAGCCGGATATATAACGGCCTGCCACGCCCTTATTATACTCCCGAGTCCATTTCCTCCCTGGAGTCAGACGAAGTATTTGTCTTCGGCAGCAATCTTCAGGGGCATCATGGCGGCGGTGCTGCGCGTTATGCCATGATGAAATTCGGTGCCGTCTGGGGGAGGGGTGTCGGCCTGGTGGGGCAGAGCTATGCCATCCCGACCATGCAGGGCGGAGTTGAAACCATCCGCCCTTACGTCGACAGGTTTATCGCATTCGCACAGGCGCACAGGGAACTGTTCTTTTATGTGACCCGCATCGGATGCGGTATTGCCGGTTTCAGGGATTCTGAGATCGCACCGCTTTTCAAGGAGGCGGTTTCAATTGACAATATCTGTCTTCCGGAGCAGTTTGTCAATGAGATAACCGTCACCCCGGAGGTCCCGAAGGAATATTTAACCATGATGCACGGGCAGGTAAGGACGCTCATCGACCTCCTCAAAGAGCTCAACAGACAGGAGCCCATTACCGATTGGAATAAAGCCTGCGAACGTTTGACCGGACTGGTCTCGCGGAATGTCCGTTATGGCGATCCCTTTGCCTTTATGGCTATCCGTACCATTTGGAGCTTGATCAGACAGCATGAAACCAACGGCGACAAAGTCGATCTTGACCTGATTGGAAAAGAGATGTTCTCCTACCATGACTGGAAGGATTTGGAATCTCACGATCAGGTGCAGAAGATCATGTTCGACTATTCGGCCGAAAAACTCATCAAGTACATCCAGTTCCTTAATGAGTTCAGAAGGTATACGAACTATCCGGACCTCGGTAATGACCTGGGTACTATACATTTCAGCCATTGCAGCAAGAATGATCCCAACTATTATTTCAGCTTTTACGGACCTCTGCTGGACCGGATCAAAGGGATCCTGTCTGCCGAATGGGAGAATCTGACGGAGAACGGAGTGCTCAGCAACAAGCTTTTGGAGGATGTCGTGTGCGGCCGTCATGGAAGGATGGTTAATGGGACAGGTTGCCATCCGGACATGCAGGTGCCTGATGACATGAGCTTTGAAATGAGATTCGCCAAGTCCGTACTGGATCACGACGACAACTATACCAAGATCAGGAATGACAGGGGCAGGACTCTGTACATTCCTGAATCAGACCATTCCCTGCCGGTCTACGATTCAGTGAGGGGCAAGCTGCAATTCGGCAGCCTGGAAGAAAAAGAAAACTTTATCCGGAGCGCTTCATCCCATGCTGATTGACTTCAAGGGGAAGGGTATAGCGGTGAAGGAATCCGACTGCCGCCTGGGAACCCTGCCCGGGGGGCGGATATCCCCTTATGTCAATATGTTCGTAAAAGTCACGACCGGCTGCAACGCCCATTGCCTTTTTTGCAGCAATGCCGGGGGCAGGCCGCCGAAGACGGAGTTCAATACAGATAAACTCATAGAGATAATCGGGGAGCTGCAAAATGCAGGGATCCGGGTGAACAGGGTCAATGTCACGGGGGGCGAACCTTCCGTAGCGGCCTCACTGGTGGAAGAAATCCTTCTTAGGATGAATACCCCGCCGTGCTCGCATCTGCATGTGCATCTAAATACGAACGGCCTTCTTCCAGCATCACAGGAACTGATGCGCCATCCTCGCTGGGACAGTATTTCAATGTCCCTTCACCACTACGATATGTCAAGGTTGTCGGAGTTGTATGGCTGCCGGATCCCTGAGACGGCACTTTGCTTCGACGGGATAGATGTTCAGAAACTGAATGCCAGCTGCAACCTGGTGAAAGGGTATATCGATTCCACGGAAGAGGCCTCCAGGATGCTTGATTTTGCAATAGACCTGGGCTTGCCCCGCATCGGATTCGTGGCGTTGATGAAGGTGAATGATTTTTGCCGAGAACACTTCGTGGACCTGGAGGACATCCAACTCGACAGTATTCCCCACGTTTACTTCACAAAATCCATGAGCCGCGGAAGTGACTGTAAATGTTCAAATTATCTCTACAACAAGGATCTTAAGGTACTTGAGATCTATATGAGAAACTATTCCAACCGGTATTACTGCGAGTCGTCCCTGGTATATGACGGCGAATTTCTCCGGCAAGGCTTTCATTCGGACAACGTTATATGCTAGTATATGACTGTCGCAGAAATATTTGAAGCAAGGAAGGACGATCCCCGCCTGAATACTTCGTACCCGCCGGACCCTCAGGACTGGGCTCCTTACCGGGTTCCCGGGCCGCTGCCTTTTGAGCCTGACGGGCATCTGTCATTCTATATCCATATCCCTTTCTGCCGGCAGCTCTGTTCGTTCTGCGAATATACCCGGATGATATGTCCCGACGAGCACAAGCAGCAACGGTACCTTCGCGCCGTTTCGCGCGACATAGAAGCTTTCAGGGAGGAACATCCGTCCATAACCATACTGGGATTCGACATCGGAGGAGGGACCCCCACGTCGCTTTCCGAATCAAGCTTCTCCATGCTGATGGACGTGTATCGGCAGGCCGTCGAGGGCGTTTCACTGGGAGCCGGCTACGAGCCGGGCATAGAGGGCTCTTTCAGCACTTTGTCCATGCCCAAACTGGAAGCCATTGCGCGTGCGGGGATTTCCCGCCTGTCCCTGGGCGTCCAGTCGTCTGACTGCAACATATTGCATCGGCATGGAAGGGGAATGCAAAGTGAGGCGGAGATGGCCGGTTGGCTTGATGCAATCTATTCAGCAGGCATCTCTAAGGTCAACCTGGATTTCATGTATGGACTGAAAGGGCAGAATCCATCGACCATAGCCGGTGACCTGGAACTTATCAGCCGCCTGCACCCCAGGCAGGTTACCCTGTATGAGGTGCGTGGGAACATGGTCAAAGAGCTGTTCTGCCAATCTAAGCCAGAGTTGTTTTCCCAGTACAGCCAGTACTTTGACGGACTGACCGGGATGGGTTATAAGGCCCATTTCGGGCAGAATACATTTTCTACGGATCCGTCGGACCTGGGGCTGTCATCATACCTCCGTACCAGGATGACCGGCGGCGCCTCTTACAAAGGATTCGGCCTGTCCGCGCAAAGCATGAGCCGTTGCGGGCTGTCATACAACGTCGGGAAACTTGCCGGCAGACCTGAAACCCTCATAAATTCAGACACTTATCCCGAGCAGGACACATATATCCTCCCGCCTCGTGAAATGGCAGCGAAGTACCTGGCAATATCCGGATACTTCGGTGAATTCTCAAAAGGAATCATAGCCTCATTGGGGGCTGATGACATGTTTTTTCGGGAGAGGCTTGATTTCTGTCTGGCTCAAGGTCTCCTTGAGGAGCACGGCAATGACCGGATCCGCATCACAAGGAAAGGCTTTCTGCATTATGGGGCAGTCTTTTCTCTGCTCTGCGGGTAAATAATGCCGCGATAACTACAGCGATGCCATCAGTATCTCCTTGATATCCTGCTCGTCAAGGGGGACATAGGCATTCTCCAGCCCTTCGTTCGCAGCTATATGGCGGGCCATCTCGTCGATGCGGCTGTCATCAATGCCCAGTTCGCGCAGGTGCATGGGGATGCCGATCCCCTCAAAGAAAGCGTAGGTGGCATTGATGGCCTTCTCCGCGATTTCCATTGCCGGAAGCGAGGAATCGATGCCGAAGACGTTGACGCCGTATTTGACAAAGCGGGGGAGCGTGCGTTCGCTGAGGATATGACGCATCCAGCGCGGTGTTATTATGGCCAGCCCCTCGCCGTGGGTGATGTCGTAATAGCCGCTCAGGGCGTGTTCTATGCCGTGCATCGGCCAGCCGGATTCGCTGTTCCCCAGTGAATAGATGCCGTTGCAGCCCAGGGTGCAGGCGAACATCATCTCGGCCCTGGCGCGATAGTCTTCCGGGTTCTCAAGGCATGCCTTTGCATTCACCATCAGGCTCTTGAGGCCGGCTTCACAGAATCCGTCGTTGAGCAGGGTGGAATCCTCGCAGAAGTACTGTTCCATGATGTGGTTCATGGCGTCGGCACAGCCGGCTGCTGTCTGTTTCCTGGAAACCGTGAAGGTATAGCGGGGATCGAGGAACGAGCAGACGGGGAAGAGCAGCGGGTCAATGTATCCGATCTTGTCGTTGGTCTCGGTGCGGGATATGACACCGCCGCTGTCGTATTCGCTGCCGGTTGCGGCAAGTGTCAGGATATCCACGATGGGCAGTGCCGCCTTGGCCTTGACCTTGTATGAGATAAGGTCCCAGGGGTCCCCGTCGTAACAGGCACCGGCCGCAATGGCCTTGGAGCAGTCCAGAACGCTTCCTCCACCCACGGAGAGGATGACCTCAATGTCATTTTCCTTGCACAGGCGCACGCCTTCCAGGACGCTGGGGTCGTATTTGGGGTTGGGCTGTATGCCTGGGAGTTCAGTGATCTCAAAGTCCTTCAGCAACTCCTTCACTTGGTCGTACAGACCAATTTTCTTGATGCTGCCGCCACCATATGTGAGAAGCACGCGACGCCCGATCGAAGCCATGACCGAGGGCAGTTTCGCGATTGCGTTCTCGCCGAATACGAGGCGGGTCGGGGTCATGTAGTCAAAGTTCTGCATGGCTGTGTATCCTTAGCTCAGAAGTTCCTTGACAACGGTCGAGATTGTACGGCCGTCGGAGAGGCCGGCGAGAGCCTTGTTGGCAACCCCCATCACTTTCCCCATATCCTTTATGGAAGAGGCGCCAACCTGGGCGATGATTTCCTGGATCCTGGCCCTGACCTCTTGGGTGGAAAGCTGTTTGGGGAGGTATTTCTCCATTATTGCAGCTTCGGCCAATTCATTGTCGGCCAGTTCCTTACGACCGGCTGCTACGTACTGTTCGGCAGCTTCCTTGCGCTGCTTGACCAATTTCTGGATCATCTTGAGGATATCGCCGTCGGTGACTTCCCTGGAACCGCCCTCGCTGGTCTTGAAGAGGAGAATCTCGCCCTTGATTGCGCGGGTCGCGTTCATTGCCACGGTGTCCTTGGCCTTCATGGCTTCCTTGATGGATTCCTGGATTTGCTGTTCGAGTGTCATATCTGGTAAATTTTGAATCATACAAATTTACAAATCTTTTCAAATAGTTGCCAATGTCCTATCTCGCCCCCTCGTACCTGTCAAGCGCCTCGGCCATAAGTTTGCGGCCGGTACCGGCGATTTCCCGGGCGTGGGAATACCCGTAGACACCATGGTATGAGTCGTACGGAAGGTCGACCAGGATGTCTGGCGTGCAGAGGTCCTCGGCCATTTTTGCCATGGTATGGTTCATTATGCCAAAACTGCGGTCGAGAATTGAGGCGTAGTTGTCGTCTGCGTCCATGGGAATCCCAATCTCTTTCCCTTCCGAGAGCAGTTGCCTGGCCATACGCTGCGATTCCATCCTTTCCTTCAGGAGCCGGCTTCCCATTTCTCCGGCATGGCGCATCCTGTCCAGAATCGGGTCCCCAGATGCGGACAATGTATCTTTCAGTACGGTCTTTGCCACTTCATGCCGGTGGGATTCCCCTTGTTCCAGGGCTTCCCGGCTGGCGAGGAACGCCCTGATCTGTTGTGCATCTATCCTGTTGACGTTGAATCCAACCAATATGTCGTCACCGGTCCTGGCAACACGGTTCAACGGGAAAGTGTTGACGAGCCCTCCGTCCACCAGGGTGCGCCCCTTCCATTTGACCGGACGGAACATCGACGGAATGGAAATGGAGGCGCGTATGGCATCGAACAGGGGGCCTTCACGGAACAGGATTTCCTCGCCGGTATGCAGGTCGCTGGCAACGGCGGTGAAGGGAACAGGCAGGTCCTGGATATTGACGTCGGGAACCCGTTCCTTGATTGCGGCGATTACCTTGTCGCCCTTGACCAGATAGTTCCTGCTCAGGGAGACGTCCATCAAGGACATGACTTTCAATTGGTCCAGCCCGTAGAGCCATTCCTTGAAGGCGTCGAGACCTCTTGCTGCATATATCCCGCCTACCAGGGCGCCGGCCGATGTCCCGGCGATGGACGTTATTTCATATCCGCGGGACAGCAGTTCCTCAATGGCGCCGATGTAGGCGAATCCCCGGGGACCGCCGCTGGAAAGGGCGAGAGCGACTCTTTTCATGCCTTTGGGCATTCAGACTTCATTTCACCCGCTTGTTTGCTACCGGTACCTCCCGGGCGCGTTTCTGTTCCAGGAAGCATTTCCTGTAAAACTCTTCGCGCGCCTTGCCAATCTGCTCCCTGTAGGCCGAGCTGGTCTGGAGAACGGAATAGCCGATGCTTGCAGCCGCCCTGCTGGCGTCCACGTCGCTTTGCCAGTGGGCGCCAGTGATTACCCTGTTCTCCCCGTAAACCCATCCCCTGGCATATAGGTCATTTGCCGCGGCGGGGTTGATTTCAGAAAGTATCAGTGCGGCGCCCCAGCCCCGGATCGTATGTCCGGAGGGGTATGACCCTTCTCCTCTCAACTCACCTTCCTCCTCGATGTTGAGGGTATGCTCGTTAAAGCGCTCGAAAGGACGTTTCCTCTTGAAATGGGCCTTGGGACGTACCCGGATTTGCTCTATTGTGGCTAGTCCGCGCACCAGCGCGGTGTGTATCTCGGGAGTATTCTCCTTGGTTATCAGCATGCCGAAGGGCTCGCTGAATACTATCGCAAGGCTGTCCAGGTCCCAGACGGCATCCTTCAATGCCTGGGCCGCCCTTTCGGGGTCCTGCCTCATGCTCTTTCCCCACATGTAGCGGATAACGTCGTTGGCAAACTGCAGGCTGGTGGTGTCGGGAGGTGCGGGAAGACACTTTACCAGGTCGGGCAACTCGTCAATGGAGAGATAGGGCTGTGGCCTCTGGGCCATTGCCTCTGTCCCGAGGCCGAGGACCAGTGCGGCAATGGACGCGATGAAGGCGATGCTTGCGGAATGGAATATCTTATGCATTACAGACAGTTTATTCGTATAGGGATTACAAATATAAGGTTTTTTATCCGAGGAACGCTGCAAAATAACAGTATTCTCACTCACCGGGATTTGGCTTCGCTGCGCTCGCCTTTTCCCTCACTCACCGGGATTTGGCTTCGCTGCGCTCGCCTTTTCCCTCACTCACCGGGATTTGGCTTCGCTGCGCTCGCCACATCCCTCCCGCCTGCGGCGGGCTTTGCAATAAGCCATCAAAAAACTGCGTTCAAGCGGGGCTTGACGCAGTTTTTTGTTACCTTATTGCGGTGAGTGAGGGAACATCACCCATACTGATTATCAGCGTGTTAAATGCCGTGGTCGCAAATAAGGACACGTTTTTCGTATTTCCTGTACCCAAGAAAAAAGTGTAAAAGCCGGAGTTTTCCGCTCCATTCTCTTAATCTCCACCTCCCAATCCGCTGCGTTCTGGGGCGTTTTCGGGGCGGAGAGTGGAAATGGTTTTCGGTGCGATTTGAGTGGCTGAAATGGGCTGGAATTGCCCTTTGTTAGCCGAATATACCTCCCTCCCATCTGGGGCTGAACCCCCTCACCCATGACCCCCCTGTGGATATAGTCCCCCTGTACCAATAGTTCGTCAAAATAATTTTCTGGCAAAAAATCGCTTCCAAAAACGGCTTCCTACCATTCTTTCCATTCCAACAACTATTTATATGAAAAACAACAAGTTATGATAAAAGAATACAAACGAACAACTCGTCATTTATCCCCAGAGACGAGAGCGAAGATTTCGTCAGCGTTAAGGGGTCGCCGCAAGCCCAAGGACGTATGCAAACGCATCAGTAAGGGGCTCCGCAAGTACTGGTTAAGTGTTGAGGAGGGCTAATGGTATGATATTTAAGCATATATCCGCCATAAAGCAACAAGAAACGATGACCCCGCAAGAGGTAATGGCTGGGCTTATCTGGTCCCGTGCAGTGAATAGCAAGGACCGCTTCTTCAAAATCCCGTACTATGAGTTTCCCTGCTACTTTGAGTATGCAACTGATAATGAGGCGTTTATGGTGGATGTGTATTACATCGGGCAGGAGCAAGCGTTTTCGCTCCTTCAGCCCGACTACAAGAGTGTTCTTGCGGCTTCCAATTCTATCCTTGAATGGCTGGAGGGTGTCTATGCGAATGTCCCACCGGAGGCAAAGCCACGGAAACGGAAAGGAGGAAGGATGCGTGGGACTAACTCCCGGACTTCCGCCCCCGGTTCCCCTCCTTCGCAATCAGCACGCCAACCCGGATGACAATGCCGGTTTTCTCGTTTCTGTAGGGCTTCTCCGGTGAAAGACCGAAGTTGCGGATGGAGCCGTAGGAAATCCCAATCTCCTCCTTGGTGAAATGGTCGTACATCGCCGCCACGGAGCCGAAGTAGTAGTGCTCCTCGCCCCGTTGCAGATGGATGACTTGTCTTTCCTGTTGTGCCATTGTCGGTATCTTTTCCTGCAAAGGTAGAAAAATATGACAAGTATTCAAAAAAAGTCATAAAAGATTTGCATATATTAAATAAATGTCATATCTTTGCATCAGTGAAACACACGAAGTTCAATCAACAAACACACAAGGATATGACCACCATCATCACCGCCACCAACAACGCTCTTGTAGCACGCCACATCACCGTCATCACCGCCAAGACCGGCTCCGCCCTGATGGGAACCTCCAAAGCCCTTCTCATAGAGGAGGCAAAACGGCAGATGCGTTCCACCTCCGGTTGCCGCTTCATCTACGCCAAGAAAGACGGCTCTGTCCGTGAGGCGTTCG
>JAFRXI010000042.1 GCA_017437755.1 Bacteroidales bacterium | reverse complement strand
GTGCGGAGGGCATGGGACTTCCGGCGGATTCGCTCCTGTCTTGGAGGAAATGGGACTTGATGGAGCCTCCTCTATCACAATGGCTTGTGCCACTTTCGGCCTGGTCGCCGGCTCCATGATCGGCGGGCCTCTCGCGGAGGTCCTTATCCGCAGACGTAATCTCGCTGAAGAGTCTGGGGCAAGGGACATTATGGAAGGAATCGAAGGAAGCGAGGCCTCTCCTGAGGCCAAAGTCGAGCGCCCGCAATCTGGGGAGAGGTCTTTCCGGGACTATACCAAAGCCGTTTACTTACTGGTTATAGCGATGGCTTTGGGAATGTGTCTCAGCAAGTTGCTTGCCCTGACCGGTATCACCTTCCCGACATATTTCGGATCCCTTATCGCCGCTTGTATAATCAGGAATATAGCAGAGGCTATCCCTGGCTGGGGAGAGAGGCTCAGCATGGATAAGATTGTCTCGCTCGGGGACATCTGCCTCTCGCTTTTCCTCGGAATAGCGATGTCTTCCCTCAAGCTTTGGGAACTCGCCGGGCTTGCCTTGCCGCTATGTGTCATTCTGCTCTCGCAGGTGGCCTTCATGGCGTTTTTCGTTTGCCTCGTGGCTTTCAGGGTGCTAGGTCGGGACTATGACGCGGCGGTTCTTGTCAGCGGGCTCTGTGGCTTCGGACTTGGTGCCACACCAAACGCGATGGCAAACATGTCCGCTGTGTGCTTCAAGTACCGTTACGCCGTCAACCCCTTTATTATTGTCCCAATCATCGGCGCCATGTTCGTGGACATTATAAACACTACGGTTGTGACCTTATTCCTTAACCTCATTTGATGACTTAATATTACCTGATTGAATATGAAACGTTTATCTATCATTATCGCAGTGTTCTTGCTCGCCTTTTCCTGCAAGGAGCCGATCAATGAGTTCCAGATCAGCCGTGGGGTCAACATCGCCCATTGGCTCTCGCATAGTAATGTGAGGGGCGAGGGGCGCGCGGCCTATTTCGTTGAGGACGATGTCCGCCGGATAGCCGGATGGGGCTTCGACCATGTCCGTATCCCGATTGACGAGGAGCAAATGTTCAAGGAGGACGGTACCAAAGATGAGGAGGCTTTCGCCCTTCTTCATCAGGCGCTTGACCTGTGTGGCAAATATGGGCTTCGGGCGATTGTTGACCTTCATATCCTCCGGTCTCATCATTTTAACGCGGCGGTGAAGCCCTTGTTCACTGAGAAAGCTGCCCAGGAGGCCTTCTACAACTGCTGGAGGCAGATTTCAGGTGAGCTCAAGGACTATCCGACCGACATGGTGGCTTACGAACTTATGAACGAGCCGGTAGCGGACGATCCTGAGGACTGGAACAAGATAGTCCGGGAATGCCACGCAGCCATCAGGGAGCTTGAGAAAGACAGGATTCTGGTTATTGGAAGCAATATGTGGCAGTCTTTCGAGACAGCGACCCAGCTGGCAATCCCGGAAGGGGATCCGAACTTGATCTTGAGCTTCCATTATTATAATCCGATGCTTCTGACACATTACCAGGCAAGTTGGATGGATCTGAAAGACTACCTGGGTCCCGTCCATTATCCCGGTATGGTCGTGACTTCAGAAGAAATGGCCGATCGGACTGACACTGACAAAAAACTCGCGTCTTCCTGGACAGATTCGGTTTATGACCGGAACCGCTTTGCCAAGGAATTTGGAATCGTGGCGGAAGTAGCTAAGAATCACGGTATTCCTGTCTATTGCGGAGAGTATGGTTGTTTGTCCGTGAAGCTGAATGAAGATGCCCGTTACAGCTGGCTTTCTGACATGAACGCGGTGTTTGATTCGCTGGGGATAGCCCGCGCGGTCTGGTGC
>JAFRXI010000041.1 GCA_017437755.1 Bacteroidales bacterium | reverse complement strand
CTCTTTGATTTGATAAATCTGATTTTTGTCCCGTTTTTGTCCCGTCATTTTTGAGACAAACGGAACGGAGCGCTGTAAGAAATTGATCTACATCTTATTCCCTGCCACCCCTCTTCTTTCTTGGCAGGAATCGAAAAGATACGAAAAAACGTTGTACTTTTGTAATTATGAACAAACTATTCCTGTCAGTATCGGTGTGGGGCGCTTTCGCGCTCATGGGAGCGGGGCAGAATACTCCGCCCGAGGTACATCCGGCTCCGGGCACCTCCCTGGAAGCCCCCGGAATCAGCGTAACCTTCATGGGAAGGAAGCAGAATTACGACAAAAGCGTGGACGGCCTGGACGGGGACGTCCACTCCCCGAAGTCGGTCAACATCCTCCCTTCCGGTGAAAAGTACTATGTCAATTGCCTGGAGGGTTGCGCGACCGTGGTATTCGACTGCGGGACCGGGGAGAAACTGAAGACCATAAGCCACCGGATCGACACCACTATGGCCTCGCTGTGGGCTCCCGAAAGCGGGCTTTTCCCTTTCAAGCATGTTTACAAGCAGCCCGATGTATTCGGCGGGAAGCCTGTTGAAGGGGCTTTCTCCCATGGCGGGAAATACCTTTGGGTGCCGTATTACAGGCGGACTTTCGATATCAACGCCCAGGAGCCGTCGGCGATGGCAGTGATTGATACTGAGAAGGATACGATAATAAGACTGTTCGAGACCGGGCCGCTTCCCAAGATGGTGGCCTGCTCCAACGGCGGCGGATTGATGGCTGTGTCGCATTGGGGCGACAACACCGTGGGCCTGCTCGACATTTCGTCGGAGGATCCCCTTGACTGGCATTACACTGCCTGCCTTGTGGTCGATTACAAGCTGAAGCTGGACCTGAGCACAAAGGTTCCGGTGAACCGGGACCTGAACAGCGGCTACTGCCTCCGCGGGACCGTTTTCACTCCCGACGACAGATATCTCCTGGTAGGGTGCATGGGCGGTGGCGGCGGAATCGCCGTGATCGACATTGAAAAAGGGGAGTACCTCGGAAGGATAATGGGCGCCAGGCCCAATCTGAGGCATCTCCTGATCCACGACGGGATAATCTACGCCAGCATCAATTCCAGCGGCTACGTCCAGAGCATCCCGTTGGAAAAGTTCATGGGAGCGGTGGCGGCGCTTGGAAAGGGCATGACTGCGCGGCTGGACGGCTGGACATCGTGCAAGGTTCCCGCCGGAGCCAGGACGATAGTCATTTCGCCGGACGGAAAATATATTTTCGCTGCCTGCAACTTCTCCTCCAAGGTGGCGGTTGTGGATGCGGCCAAAATGGTCTGCCTGGGGTCGCTGCAGGCCGATTCATATCCGGTCGGAATGGATATTTCCGATGACGGTACCACCCTCCTGGTTACTTCCCAGGCGCGTCAGGGCAGGGGAGGGAACTGCGTGGGAACCTATTCGATAAGGCGCCGGATGGGCTTGTAATCCCTGAAGAACCGCCCGGCGATCACCCTGACTACGGTGTAGGCAGGGATGGCCAGCAGCATTCCCACTACTCCTCCCATCGTTCCGGCCATCAGGAGCACGATGAATATCTCCAGGGGGCTGGCCTTTATGCTGGTGGAATATATGACCGGCTGGTAGACGAAGTTGTCGATCAGCTGGGCGAACACCATGATGGAGAGCACAATGACGGCGAATATCCATATGTTTACGTCCAGCCCTGCGCCGGTGCTTATCTTTATAATCAGGGCGAGGATGACGCCGATAAGTTCACCGATCAGCGGCCCTACGTAGGGGATCACGTTGAGCAGTCCGGCTATGAACGCTATGCCGAACGCGGCTCCGGCCCCTATCCGGGCGATGCCCCACAGGCCCAGGAAATCGATGAGTGCCACCCCCATCATCTCCACTATCAGGCCCACGAAGTACCTTGAGAGCAGATACTCGATGTCACTGATCGCTTTCCGGACGTTCTCCTCGTGCTTGTCCGGGACCAGGGCGCAGACTATCTTTGAGAAGAGCTTGTCATCCTTGAGGAAGAAGAAGGAGATGAAGATTACCGAGAACGTCGCCACGGCAACACCGGTGATGATGGATGCCATGGAACCTATGACGTTGCCCAGGAATCCGCCCACGCTGGAAAGGTCCAGGGCCTCCCTGATCTTCTCCATGATCACCTTCTCTACCCTGAAACCGCTTCCGAGGGCGGGGAAAAGGTCGGTTATCCATGAATTCAGTTTGTCGAGCGGGTTCCCGTTTCCGGCGACATTGGCCGAGGAAGCGTCTGATATTATGCGTACTACGGGCGGTACGGCCTCGGTTATTATGAGCACCAGCGCCGACAGCACCAGGATTATGGCCAGTATAGCCAGGAGCCAGTCCGGCGCTGCCTTTCCCTTGATCCTGACCTTCTTCATCACCTTTATCAGCGGCAGTCCCACAAGGGATACCACAAAGGCGCCCAGGATATAGACTATCACGCTGCGGAAGTACCAGCAGAGGGCGCAGATGATGGCCGCAGCGGCGGCGTAGATTATGTATCTCGACAAGGTGTCGGAGCTTCTTTCATGTTCCATTGGGAAGAATAGTTTGTCAAATATAGGGATTTAGTTTTGAAAATCCTTTAGGAAGTGTTAATTTTGTGGACCTGAAAAATCAGATCAACTATCTATAATTATGGTATCTTTCAAAGAAATTGGCCTTGTCAACACCCGTGAGATGTTTGCAAAGGCCGTCGCCGGCGGTTACGCCATCCCCGCTTTCAACTTCAACAACATGGAGCAGCTCCAGGCCATCATCCAGGCTTCCGCAGAGACCAAGTCTCCCGTTATCCTGCAGGTGTCCAAGGGAGCCCGCAACTATGCCAACCAGACCCTTCTCCGTTACATGGCCGAGGGTGCCGTCCAGTATGCCAAGGAACTCGGCTGGGAGAATCCCCAGATAGTGCTTCACCTGGACCACGGCGACAGCTTCGAGCTGTGCAAGAGCTGCGTCGACATGGGCTTCTCTTCCGTGATGATCGACGCCTCGTCGCTCCCTTACGAGGAGAACATCGCCCTCACCCGCAAGGTTGTGGAATATGCCCATAAGTACGACGTGACCGTTGAGGCTGAACTCGGCGTCCTTGCCGGTGTTGAGGATGAGGTTTCCGCAGAGGAATCGCACTATACCCGTCCCGAGGAGGTGATCGACTTTGCAACCCGTACCGGTTGCGACTCCCTGGCCATCTCCATAGGAACCAGCCATGGCGCATACAAGTTCAAACCCGAGCAGTGCACCCGC
The DNA here is from genome assembly GCA_017437755.1 of Bacteroidales bacterium. Classification (GTDB taxonomy): domain Bacteria; phylum Bacteroidota; class Bacteroidia; order Bacteroidales; family UBA932; genus Cryptobacteroides. Next base: position 54,532 of record JAFRXI010000041.1, on the reverse strand, counting down.
GACCCCAAGACCGGCCGCCTGGTCCCTCCGCCGCTTGCCTTCGACGTTCTCCACGAGATTGAGAAGAAGCTTCCCGGATTCCCCATCGTGCTTCACGGCTCGTCTTCAGTGCCTCAGGAGTATGTGGACATCATCAACGAGTTCGGCGGCAAGCTGCCGGATGCGGTTGGTATTCCCGAGGAGCAGCTCCGCGAGGCCGCAAAGAGCGCCGTCTGCAAGATCAACATCGATTCAGACAGCCGTCTTGCAATGACTGCCGCAGTCCGCAAGGTCTTCCACGACAAGCCCGGCGAGTTTGACCCGCGCAAGTACCTGGGACCAGCCCGCGACGAGATGAAAAAGCTCTACATGCACAAGATCATCAACGTACTCGGCTCCGACGGAAAGGCACTTTAGCCTTACCCGGTAAAGATGAACCGCCGTCTTCCCGTTCGGGCAGGCGGCGGTTTTGTTATCGTACTAGAGTACCGCTATCAGTTCGACCTTGAATCTGAGGGCTGCGCAGGGTGGGATGGCGCCGTGGGCTCCGGCTTCGCCGTAGGCCAGCTGGTAAGGGATAAACAGCTCATAAACAGATCCTTCCGCCATAAGCTGCAAGCCTTCGGTCCACCCCCGGATGACCTGGTTCAGGCCGAATACCGCGGGCTCGCCCCTTTTGTAGGAACTGTCGAAGACCGTGCCGTCGGTGAAGGTGCCCTCACAGTGGCAGCGGACGCGGGATGTCGGTCCGGGCTTTTTCCCGAAGCCCTGCTTGAGTACCCTGTACTGGAGTCCGGAAGGAAGGACCTTGACGCCGGGGGCCTTGGCGTTTGCGGCCAGCCATTCCTCGCCCTCCTTCTTGAAGGCGTCGCCTATGGCGGCCTGCTCGGCGGCCTTCTCGTCCTCCAGTTTCTGGAAGAACTTTCCGAGGATGTCACCGGCTTCCTCTATGGAAATGGCGGTCTTTCCACCGCTCAGAACTGCCTTCAATCCGGCAGCGAAATCTTCGAATACAAGGTCTGACACCCCCGAGGAGAGGAGGTTGTTGGCAATGCTCATTCCGAGCGCATAGCTTGTTTTATCCATAATAATATAGTTCTTTATGCAGGTAAAAAGACAGGGCCTTGTTTTTTTTATCGCGCAAAGGTATGAAAAATTGCTGGAAATTCGTCTGGAATGGCTATTTTTGCACGATTTATCCGATGGAAATGGCTTTTGACGAGAAATATCCGTCCTCGCTGCTGGGGAATGCCGTGGATGCGATAGGCTCGCTGCCGGGGATCGGCCGCCGGAGCGCGCTCCGTCTGGCGCTGTATCTCCTCCGGCAGCCCGAGGAGAACGTCAGGCATTTCACCGAGTCGGTAAGGCGTCTCCGCGAAGAGGTCCGCTACTGCCGCGAGTGCAGGATGATTTCCGACAGCGAGATATGCCCCATCTGTTCCGACCGCAGCCGCGACCGCAGCACCATTTGCGTGGTGGAGAGCGTACGCGACGTGATGAGCATCGAGGAAACCGGTCAGTATCACGGACTTTACCATGTCCTGGGCGGAATCATCTCTCCAATTGCAGGAATCGGTCCGTCGGACCTTTCCATCGCCGACCTTGTGGAGCGGATAAGCAGGAGCGGTGCCCCCGGGGAGATGGAGATTATCCTGGCCCTGAGCGGAGACGTGGAGGGCGAAACCACATCCTTCTATATTTACAGGCAGATTTCCCGGTTCGGGGTTAAGGTTTCGACCCTTGCCCGCGGCCTTGGCTTTGGCGACGACCTTGAGTATGCCGATTCGCTCACCCTGGGCCGCTCAATAACCAACCGTCAGGAGTTCAGGCCATGACTGTCCTGAATGTGGCAGAGGCTGTTGCCGTGGCCGTTTCCCTCTGCGCCGACTGCTTTGCCGTGTGCGCATGTTCGGCCACCTCGCTCGGGAAAACCGGGAAACGGGGGATGGCCGTAATCGCGGCTGTTTTTGCCGTGGTCCAGGCGGGTCTTTTCGCCGCCGGCTGGGGATTCGGCGACGCGGTTTCATCGCTTCTGAGGACATTTGCGCACGTGCTTGGGTTCATTCTGCTGCTCTACGTCGGCGGATCTATGATGTGGGAGGGCCGGAAGGGTTCCCCGGAAGGAAGGGACCTGCGCGGCTTCCGGAACATAATCCTGGGAGCCTTTGCAACCAGCATCGACGCCCTTGCGGTGGGCATTTCATGCTCCCTGGACGGGAGGCCCCTTCCGGAGGCTGTCCTTCAGGCTTCCTGTATCTTTGTGGTCACCGCAGCAAGCGTGTTTGCCGGAATAATCAGCGGCAGGCGGGTAGGGGAGCGCCTCGGTCCCAAGGCCGAGATTGCCGGAGGGGCAATCCTCGTCATTATCGGGGTGCTGATGCTGTTCTAGGTTTTCAGGGTAAAAGAGCCAAAAAAATCTGCCGCAGGTTTGTATTCTTAACATTTTGGCTTATATTTGCAGGCTGCCTTTTCCGTAATGGCAGCTGGTTGAAACATGAATCCATCCGGTGCGACTGGGCCGGATAAAAACCTGAAAGACAATGCTTGCTATCTTCTACAGGCAAAACGGAAAGATCCTTGTCTCCCAGTCGGAGACCGTCTTTGGAAAAATATATATCGACGACGTCGTCTGGATTGACCTCATCGACCCTTCCGGCGACGAGAAGCGTGCCGTGGAAGCTTTTCTGGGCACCGATATCCAGAGCAGGGCGCAGGCCGAGGAGATTGAGAGTTCATCCCGCTATTTCGAGACTGAAAAGGCGATTTTCGCAAATACCAACTTCCTCACCCCGGGCCCCGATGAGTACATGATGCAGCCGGTTTCGTTCACCCTTGTGGAGAATACCCTCACCACGCTCAGGGAGGTGCCGCTGAGGAGTTTCACCGAGCTGCAGCGCCGCCTTCAGGTGAATCCCCGCCAGTATCCCACCGGTTATTCGGTGTTCGCCAGCATACTGGACCAGAGGGTCGACCTCGACGCCGACATGATCGAGCTCCTTTCCAAGGAGATATCGCAGTACGCCAAGCGGATCAACCAGCAGGAGGATATAAACGAGGATCTCCTGCTGGATATCAATCAGTTGCAGGAGAACAGCATGATAGTGAGGGAGAACGTCGTGGACAAGCAGAGGCTCATCTCCAACCTCATGAAGAGTTCCAAATATCCCAAGGATCTGGAGTCCCGCCTGAACGTGCTCCTGCAGGACATTTCCTCGCTCATCAACCATACCAACTTCTGCTTCGAGAGGCTGGAATATCTCCAGGATACCGTGGTCGGTCTCATCAACCTGGACCAGAACAAGATAATGAAGGTGTTCACCCTGGTGTCGCTGCTGCTCATGCCTCCCACGCTTATCGCAAGCTTCTACGGCATGAATGTAAGGCTTCCCATGATCGGCGCTTCGGATCCCAACACTTCCCCATGGAACTGGGTCATCATCCTTGGCATAATGGTGCTTTCGTTCCTGGCAGTGTGGTATATCTTCAAGCGGCGGAAAATGTTGTAGATTTTTTCCTTCGGAAGTTTGTAAATACAAATATTTCAATTATTTTTGCACGCCTTTTCCCGGGCGTGCATGTTTTTGCCCGGAACAGGTACGGAAATAATGTTTAACACCTAGTCAGTTTATCAAGATTATGGCAGAAGAATTCAATGAAAAAGAAACCAGGAAGGCACCCCTCAACGCTTCGGTAGCACCTGAGGAGTTCGATTGGGACGCTTTCGAGAGCGAGGCCGCCTATGAAGGCGACCGCAACGAGGTTGAGAAGCTCTACGACCAGACCCTTTCAAAGGTGGTCGAGAACGAGGTGGTGGAAGGAACCGTCACCGGAATCAACAAGAGGGAAGTGATCGTGAACATCGGCTACAAGAGCGAGGGTGTCATCTCCGCTCCCGAGTTCCGTTACAATCCCGACCTCAAGGTGGGTGACAAGGTCGACGTCTATGTGGAGTCCGCCGAGGACCGCAAGGGACAGCTCATCCTTTCCCACCGCAAGGCCCGCGCCCTCAAATCCTGGGATATGGTCAATGCGGCCTACGACGCCGACGAGGTGGTCAAGGGCTTCGTAAAGACCCGTACAAAAGGCGGCATGATCGTCGACGTCTTCGGAATCGAGGCTTTCCTCCCCGGCTCCCAGATCGACATCAAGCCCATCCGCGACTATGACACTTTCGTCAACACCACCATGGACTTCAAGATCGTCAAGATCAACCAGGAGTTCCGCAACGTGGTAGTCTCCCACAAGGCCCTTCTCGAGGCCGAGCAGGAGCAGAAGAGGATAGCCCTCGGCCTCAAGCAGCTCTCCGCCCATCCTTGGGACAACCTGAGCGAGTCCCTCAAGGTTGGCGACGTTGTGAAGGGCAAGGTCGTGGCAATCGCCGACTACGGCGCATTCGTGGAGATAGAGCCCGGTGTGGAAGGTCTGGTGAATGTGTCCGAGATGTCCTGGTCACCCAGGCTTCACAGCGCACAGGAATTCCTCAAGATGGGAGACGAGGTTGAAGCCGTCGTCCTCACCCTCGACAAGGAAGCCCGCAAGATGTCCCTCGGTCTCAAGCAGCTCACCACCAATCCTTGGGAGAGCATCCGCGAGAAGTATCCCGTGGGCTCACGCCACACCGCCACCGTCCGCAACATCACCAACTTCGGCGTATTCGCCGAGCTGGAAGACGGCGTGGAAGGTCTCATCCACATCAGCGACCTCAGCTGGAACAAGATCAAGCATCCTTCGGAGATGGTAGCTTCCGGTGACACCATCGATGTCGTAATCCTCGACTTCGACGAGCAGAACCACAAGCTTTCACTCGGCCACAAGCAGCTTTCACCCAACCCTTGGGACCAGCTCGAGGCCAAGTATCCCGCCGGCACCGCCGTGGAGGGTACAGTGACCGCAATCTCCGACAAGGGCGCCACCATCACCTTCGAGGACGGCACCGAGGCTTTCGCCTTCGTGCGTGAACTCGTCAAGGAAGACGGCAAGCCCGCCGTCGTGGGTGACAAGCTTCCGTTCAAGGTCGTCGAGCTCCGCAGGAGCACCCGCCGCATCCTTGTCTCCCATGTCCGCACCTATCAGGAGGTCAAGGAGGCCAAGGTAGCCGCCGAGGCAGAAGGCACCAAGAAAGCTGTGAAGAAGATCAACAGCAACATCGAGAAGACTACCCTTGGAGACATTTCCGAGCTTGCAGCCCTCAAGGACAAGCTGGAGAAAGGCGAGTAGTTTTCCCGGATGGACTTTACTGTAACAATGATGGGTACGGCCTCGGCCATGCCTGTCAGAGGCAGGAACCAGAGCGCCCAGGTACTTTCCGTACATGGGCGCTTGTTCCTTATAGACTGCGGCGAAGGGGTGCAGGCCCAGTTGGTAAAGTACCGCATTCCAATCATGAAACTGGATACGGTGTTCATTTCGCATATCCACGGTGACCACGTATTCGGAATCTTCGGCCTGCTGTCCACCCTCGGGATGAAGGGCAGGACCCAGCCGCTCAATATCTATGCCCCCACGAACTTCGGCCCCATCCTCAAGTTCTTCCTGTCTTTTTACGGCGATGGCCTGGCCTACGAGATAAGGCTGAACCCGCTGGAGATGAAATCGCCGGAGGTGATCTACTCCACAAAGGGCCTGGAGGTGCTCTCGTTCCCGCTGAATCACAAGATAGAGACCTTTGGATTCATCTTCCGGGAAAAGCGGCCGCAGTGGAACGTAAAGAAGGAAGCAATTGAGAGATACGGTTTTACGCTTACGGAAATAGGTGCCATCAAAAGGGGCGAAGACGTTGTGAGGCCAGGGGGCGTGATTCCGCTGGAGGAGGTCGCCTACCTGCCTTACGAACCCGGGAGCTATGCCTATTGCAGCGATACCGCCCCGTTCCCCGAAGAGCCGGAATGGCTCCGCGGAACCCGCGTAATCTATCACGAGACCACCTATCTTGCCGAGCTTTACGAACAGGCGGAGAAGAGGCATCATTCCACCACGCTTCAGGCTGCGGAATGCGCCCTGAAGGCCGGTGCGCGGAAACTTCTGATCGGCCATTTCTCGTCCAGGAATAACGATCCGGCCCTGTACGAGGCCGAGTGCCGTACGGTTTTCCCCGAAACATACGCCGTTTCCGATGGCGATGTCGTGGAAATTTAGTATCTTGGCCACATGAACCGGTTCCGTACATTCCTGATACTTGCCGTATCGGCCGTGATGCTTACCTCGGCCGCCGGGCCGTATGAGGCCTATGTGGAAAAATATGCCGCCATCGCGGTGGACGAGATGTACCGCAGCGGCGTTCCGGCCAGCATCACCCTGGCCCAGGGACTTCTGGAATCAGGGGCCGGCCTGTCCAGGCTGTCGACCCAGGGAAACAACCATTTCGGCATCAAATGCCATAACAAATGGAAGGGGAAGACAATCTATGCCGACGACGACCGCCCAAACGAGTGCTTCCGGGCATACTCCTCTGCTGCGGATTCTTTCCGGGACCATTCCGACTTCCTGCGTTACAGCGATCGTTACAAGTTCCTGTTTGATTTTGAGATAACTGACTATAAATCATGGGCTTACGGTCTTAAGAAGGCCGGTTATGCAACGGACAAGAACTATCCTGCCAAGCTCATAAAGATGGTTGAGGACTACGACCTTTCAAAGTATGACCGCATGACTCCCGATGAAGTTGACCAGAAATCCCCGTCCGTCGGGACCAATGACAGGAATGCCCATGCAAAGAAGGAGAAGAAGGCCAGGAAGGGGAAGAAGGGACAGGAGGAAGTCCGGCCGACAATACCCGAATCGCCGTTGAAGATAGAGGCGGCAAAGCCGGTTTCAGCTTCGATAATGGAGGAATACCGTTTTGCACTGTCCCGCCAGATGTATTCCCGCAACGGCGTTCCTTTCATCTACTCGGTGGAAGGGGAGACCTATGCTTCCATAGCCTCGGCCAACGGCCTTTTCGTAGGCGAGATACTCAAATACAATGACCTGCAGTATGAAACGGCCCTGAAGCCCGGGACCGTGGTGTATCTGCAGCCCAAGAAGAAGCAGTCCGCCAAGGGACTCGACAAGTACATCGTTGGAAGTGACGGGGAATCGCTCCGGGGCATAAGCCAGCGCTTTGGGGTAAGGCTATCGTCCATACTCAAGATGAATTCCCTCAAGGCCGATTATGTGCCCAGGGAAGGGGATGAACTTTTGCTGAGGAAGAAAAGATGAAACGGAAAGCATTCATTGCCGGCGCAGCAGCCGTGGCCGTCCTGGGTGTGGCCATGCTTTGTTTTGCGCTGTCGCTCTATACCGATTACCGCCGGAGCGCCTTTTCCGGGAGGTCGGAGATATATGTCCGCCCCGGGGAGGACCCACAGGCGCTGCTGGACAGCATCCTCGCCACCGGGTCGGTTAGGCATCCGAGGTCGCTGAAACGCTGTTTCTCAAGGACAGGGGCCGATGAATCGGTGAAAGTGGGACACTATACCCTGGATCCTACGTCCTGCGGGATGTATGCCGCCCGCATGTTCAGGAACGGCTGGCAGAGCCCTGTCAACCTGACCCTCTCGGGCGCTATCCGCAGCAAGGGAGCCCTTTCCAGGAAAATCGGCGCCCAGATGCTGCTGGATTCATCGGATGTGGCCGACGCCCTGGTTTCACCGGCATTCCTCGCCGGATACGGCGTGGATACCACCACCCTTTTCTGCCTGATCATTCCGGATACTTACCAAGTGTACTGGACGGATCCGGTGGAGAAGGTTTTTGATACTTTCAAGACTGCACATGACCGTTTCTGGACTGAGGAAAGGCAGCGGAAGGCTTCAGCCCAGGGGCTTACGCCCAACGAGGTGTCCGTCCTGGCGTCGATTGTGGACGGAGAGACCAGGTATGTCCCTGAGCAGCCGGCCATCGCAGGGGTGTACCTGAACCGGCTCCACACCGGGATGAAACTCCAGGCCGACCCCACCGTGGCCTATCTTTACGGCTATACCCTCAGGAGGATACTGAAGAGGCATCTTGAAATTGATTCTCCTTACAACACCTATATGTATGCCGGACTGCCTCCGGGACCCATTTCCTGCCCTCCCAAGTCCTGCCTTGAAGCGGTGCTGAATCCCGACCGTCACGGTTACCTTTATTTCTGCGCCAATCCCTCTTTCGACGGCTCGCACCTGTTCGCAACCACATACCCGGAGCATCTTCGCAATGCCCGGGCCTTCCAGAAAGCTTTGTCGGAAAGGCTATAGCCTGCCCACCTTGATCACATTGCGCAGGGCCTTGAGCTGTGAAACGACCTTGTCCAGCTCCAGGTTCGAGGGAACCGATATCTTTATGGCAACCTCGTAGGTCCCTGCTCGCAGGTTCTCCGTGACGTTGAAGGATCGTATGGAGGCCTTGAAGGAGCCGGCCACCTCCATTATCTTGTTCAGTACCTGCCCCTCGTGGGCGGCTATCACCTTCAGCGCCACCTGGAAGGAACCGCCGGAGGGAGTGTCGGCCCAGCGTACCTTCTGTATCCGGTACGGGTAGGTCTCAAGCAGCCTTGCGGCATTGGGACAGGTGATCCGGTGTATCTTGATGCCCTCGGAGCGGGTGACGAAGCCAAAGACGTCGTCGCCGTATACGGGATTGCAGCAGCGGGCCATGCGGTAGTCTATCCCCTTGACATCCTTTGCGTTGAGTACCAGGATGTCCTCCTTGCCGTCGGGTACGCACCTGTGAACCTTGGCCGCCTCGGCAGCCTGGGCCGCCTCCTGCATCTCTGCGCGCCGCTGGTCCTCCGTGAGGATATACTCCTTGATTTCGTTGACGTCGACGGCCCCGTCCGTTATTGCGGCCAGGAAGGTGTTCACCGCGGTGAACTTGTGCTTTTTCATGAATTCGGACTGCATTTCGTCCGGGAATTCAAGCTTCCAGTTCTTCAGCCTCCGGTTCAGGAGTTCCTTGCCGTCGGCGGCCTTCCGGTGCTCAACCTCGTTGAGCAGCTGGCGGATCTTGCTCCTGGCCTTTGTGGTGACCACGAAGTTTATCCAGTCCGGTGACGGCTTCTGGTTCTTGGAAGTGAGTATCTCCACCACGTCCCCGGTCTTGAGCTTTTCCTTTATTGGGACGGGCTTTCCTCCGACCATGGCACCAGTGCAGCGCGAACCTATGCCGGTGTGGATGTTGAAGGCGAAATCAAGCACCGAGGCCCCCTTGGGAAGGATCCGGAGTTCGCCGGAGGGAGTGAATACGAAAATGTCCTTTTCCGGTGGCTGGGGAAGTTCTTCAGGGCTGTCGGTATCGGGATGCTCCAGGGCGTATCGGACGGCCGAGAGCCATCGGTCCATGTCCTGCTCGCGCCGGATTCCCTTGTAGGACCAGTGCGAGGCAAAGCCGTTTTCGGCAATGTCGTCCATCCTGCGGGTCCGGATCTGTACTTCCAGGGAGCTGCCGGTACGGTTCCTGACCGTGATGTGGAGCGACTCGTAACCGTTTGTCTTAGGGTTGGTTATCCAGTCCCTCAGGCGCGAGGTGTCGGGTTCGTACTCTTCCGTAACAAAGGAATACACCTGCCAGCAGAGGTCCTTCTCGCGGTTGCGGTCGTCCTCGCAGTCGATTATGAACCGTATTGCAAAGACGTCATATACACCCTCAAAGGGGACTTTCTGCTTCTGCATCTTCGCCCATATGGAATAGGCCGCCTTGGTGCGGATTTTCAGTTTATAGCTGATTCCGGCATCGGAGAGCTTTTTCTTGAGGGGTTCGATGAACTCTTCCGTAAGCCTTTCCCTGTCTTTCTGGGTGGCCATCAACTTATTGGTGATGAGGCGGTACTGCTCCGGCTCGGAATAGCTGAGCCAGATGTCCTCCATCTCCCGCTTCATGTTGTAGAGACCCAGCTGGTGGGCAAGGGGGATGTAGAGCAGCAGGGTTTCCAGGACCTTCCTTTCCCTAGAAGCCTTGGGGAAGACATCCAGGTGCCGCATCACCTCCAGCCGGTCGGCCAGCTTGAGTACGGTCACCCTGGGATCCCTCGAATACTGGATGATGAGCTTCTTGTAGTTCTCGGCTTCCAGCCTGGTGTCCTTGGGTTTTATGGTGGAAATCAGGTTCAGCCCCTCAACCATCGTGTATACGCTCTCGTCCAGACCCAGGCAGCGGATGTCCAGCGTCGGATTGTCCCTGGTGGCCTCGTGGAGGTATACGGCTGCGATGCATTCGGGCGGGAGCCCGATCTCGTCGGAAACGATACGGGCGACGTTGTCGGGGTGCTCGATGAATGGGTGACCGTTTTCCCGTGTCTTCCCTTCCAGCGCCTTTGCTGCCAGGTCCCTTGCCCTGGATACCATGCTGTCTATTGTTTCCATACCTTAAGATATTGTTGCAGCGCCCACATCTCATCCCTGTACTTTGCGGCGGCCGAGAAATCCAGGTCGGCGGCGGCCTTGACCATCTTCCGGCGGGATTCTTCCGCAGCCTCCTCGACCTGTTCCCTGGACATGGCGCGGATAACCGGGTCCTGGAGCACCGCGGCCAGGTCGGCCTGGACGTATCCGTCCACGAAGGCGGCGCCGCGTTCCCTCTTTGAGTCGTGCCCGAACCCCACGGTGATCCTTCCCTTGCCGAGTTCGGACGGGTCGGGGATGTATGTGGGGTCCGACACCGAGTCGGGCGCGCTCACATATCCGCTGATGTGCGGGGTGTCCTTCCCGGATGTCACCAGTTCGCTCACCAGGATGTTGGACTTGACCGAGACCTGGGTGGGGACTATCCCGTGAAGCTTGTTGTATTCCTTCTGTTTTGTCCTCCGGCGGTTGGTCTCGTAGATGGTTTCCTTCATGGAACCGGTAATGGTGTCGGCATACATTATCACCAGGCCGTTGATGTTGCGGGCCGCCCTTCCCGCAGTCTGGGTCAGGGCCCTTCCGGAACGGAGGAAGCCCTCCTTGTCGGCATCCAGTATCGCTACCAGCGAAACAGTCGGAATGTCAAGGCCTTCCCTCAGCAGGTTGACGCCTATGAGTACGTCAAAGAGGCCGTTCTTGAAGTCTTCTATGATTTCCACCCTTTCCGCGGTGTCAACGTCCGAGTGGATATACCTGCACCGGACGCCGTTTTTCCGGAAATAGCCGTCCAGCTCTTCTGCCATGCGTTTGGTCAGGGTGGTTACCAGCACCCGTTCGTCGGCCTCCGACCTTACGCGGATCTCTTCCATGAGGTCGTCCACCTGGTTCTTGGTGGGCCTCACCTCGATCGGGGGGTCGAGCAGGCCGGTGGGCCTTACTATCTGCTCCACCACCAGTCCGCCGGACTTTTCCAGCTCGTATTCCGAAGGGGTCGCGCTCACATACACGGTCTGCCCCGTAACCTGCTCGAATTCGTCGAAGGTAAGGGGACGGTTGTCGGCCGCTGCGGGAAGGCGGAACCCGTACTGGATCAGGGTTTCCTTACGGGAGTGGTCGCCTCCGAACATGGCCCGGATCTGGGGCAGGGTCACATGGCTCTCGTCGATGAAAGTGATGAAATCGTCGGGGAAATAGTCGATCAGGGTAAAGGGGCGCTGCCCGGGCTTCCTCCCGTCAAAGTAGCGGGAATAGTTCTCCACCCCGGGGCAGTAGCCCATTTCCTTTATCATCTCGATATCGTATTCCACCCTCTGTTTCAGGCGTTTGGCCTCAAGGCCCTTGCCGATGGACTCAAAGTATTCAAGCTGCCTGGTCAGGTCGTCCTGGATCTGGCTTACCGCCATGGCGCCCTTCTCCTTGCTGGTTACGAAATTCTTGGCAGGGTAGAGGAGTATCTCGTCCAGCCTGTCGAAAGTGGCCCCTGTCAGGGGGTCTATCAGCGAAATGGCGTCCACCTCGTCGCCGAAGAACTCTATCCTGGCGGCGTAGTCGGCACCGCCAAGGAAGATGTCCACGGTGTCGCCCCTCACCCGGAACGAACCCCTCTTGAAATCGGATTCGGTGCGGTAGTAGAGGGCGTCCACTATCTTGTAGAGGAGCCAGGTCATGGAGATCCGGTCTCCCTTGCGGACCTTTACGGTCTGGTCGTGGAAATCGTCGGGGTTGCCTATCCCGTACAGGCACGAGACGCTGGAAACCACTATCACGTCCCTGCGGCCCGACATCAGGGCCGAGGCGGCGCTCACCCTCAGTTCGTCGATCTTGTCGTTTATGCTGAGGTCCTTTTCTATATAGGTATCGGTTACGGGGATGTAGGCTTCCGGCTGGTAATAGTCGTAATACGATACGAAATATTCCACCGCATTGTCGGGAAAGAAGGATTTGAACTCCCCGTAGAGCTGCGCCGCCAGGGTCTTGTTGTGGCTGAGCACCAGGGCCGGCCGCTGCAGGCGCTCTATCACGTTAGCCATGGTGAAGGTCTTCCCCGAGCCGGTAACGCCCAGCAGGGTTACGCTGTCCACCCCCTCGCCGATTGCACTGCATAGCGACTCAATGGCTTCCGGCTGGTCTCCGGACGGTGAATATGGGGAATGTAACCTGAATTTCATGGCTTATCTGCTTGGCTAAATGGCCGTTCTTTGCAAATATAGTCCATTTTCAGGTAAAAAATTAAAAAATTTGTGTTTGAAAGATTTGAAAATTTGGTGGAATAAAAAAAAGTATTTAGATTTGCACTTGATAAGGGGCAAATTGTCCCTTGAAGTATATTGGAATTTAAGATTAAAACATTTTCAATAACTGTTATGAAAGGTATTAAAACAATTCTTGGAGCATTTGCTGCAGCAACCATGCTCTTCGTTTCCTTCGGCGCTTACGCCCAGGAGAATGCCAACCGCGATGAGAACAACAAGGTTGTCCGTGGTCCTTACGAGACCAACCGTTTCGGTGACAACTGGTTTATCGGAATCGGCGGTGGTATCAATTCCTACCTCGCCAAGGACGCTTATGGCAAGATCGGTATTGCCGTAGACGCCAACTTCGGTAAGTGGTTCACCCCTACTATCGGTGCCCGTCTTGGTTATCGTGGAATCACCAACACCAAGGTGAATGCAATCGACAACACCGATCAACTTACCAAGTGGATGCCTCACAATGCCCATCTCGACTTCCTCTGGAACATGTCGAACTCGTTCGGCGGTTACAAGGAGACCCGTTTCTGGGACATCATCCCTTATGTTTCCATGGCCACCCTTATCCACTGCTATGACGCAGCTTCCGGTGACAAGATCAGGAACTGGGAATTCGGTGCCGGTCTGGGCTTCCTCAATGACTTCCGTCTTGGCAAGCATGTCGACCTCTTCCTCGACCTCTCCGCCCTTGCAGTGCGCTCACAGGCCCTGACAGTTGGTGAAGGTTGGATCAAGGACAGGGTCGCCGTCCTTCCTACCGCCACCCTCGGCCTTATCTTCAACCTCGGCAAGAGCAACTGGGACCGTCACAGCTCCATCACTCCTGTTGTGATCCCTGTGCCCTTCACTCTTGACCAGTACAATGCACTTAAGGACAGGGTTGACGCTCTCGAGAAGGAGAACGCCGAGCTCAAGGACAAGATCGCTGCCCTCGAAGAGGAGAACGCCAAGTACAAGAACCTCAAGGATGGCCAGACCTATCTTTACAAGGATGGCGAGTTCATCGAGACCGAGGCCAAGACCATCAGCACTCCTGCTATCGTCTACTTCGACATCGACAAGGCAAAACTCTCACAGCGTGAGCTTGCTCACCTCGAGTACTATGCCCAGAGCCTGGATGAGAACAGCGAGATCAAGCTCGTCGGTTCATGCGACAGCAAGACCGGTACCGCTGAGTACAACCAGAAGCTCTCCGAGAAGAGGGTTGACTATGTCAAGGATCTCCTTGTCAACAAGTACAACGTGAAGGAAGAGAACATCGAGGCCGTTGCCGAGGGTTCTTCCAACAACCTCTTCGACACTCCTGCAAAGAACAGGTGCGTCACCCTCAAGGTCAAATAAGATCCTTGGAAAGGAAACGTAAGCCGGCAGTTGAAAAGCTGCCGGCTTTTTTTGTGTCCCCACAAAGGTGACGCCCGGTTTAAAGGCACCGGGATAACTAAAGTGCTCAGCGGTACCTGGCGAATGCCTTGAGGTCCTCGTCGCTCTTTATCTTGTCGATGATTGCGCAGACTATCTTGAATGTGCGGCTTTCTCGGGTGTATGTCGCGGGGGTGATGAAACTGGCTCTGCCCTGTCTCTGGAGCTTTTGGGCGGCTGCCCTCCTGGCCGGGTTGCCGGGAGTGAACACGGCTATGGTGTGCCCTCCGAACATGTTGATTATCTTCATGCTGGGGACGTCGGTCTCACCGTCGCCAAAGTAGATCATATTGGTGAAGGGAATCCGCTTCTTGTCGTCCGCCATGCTCTCGTTCACCCTCTTGGAGTCCCTGGACGAGAAGATGCCCTTGTTGATCTTGAACAGGAACTGCGTCTTGGCGGTATAGTCCACCGAGATACCGGGCCATTCGGCTTCCCCGTTGGCGTCGTATATGAATGTGCAGGCGAAGATGTGCTTGAATTCCTTTGCGATGGGGGAGCCCTCGATTATTTCCTTGAGCCCCGAAGAATTGATGTAGTGCTCGATCCTTACGCCCTTTGATTCGCCGTAGGCGTTGACGTTGCGGAACCAGTCCCTGAGGCCGTCGAACAGTTTGATGTCCTGTCCGAACCGCTTGAAATCGCTCCGGCGGAGCTTGATTCCGGCCTTGTGTGCTTCGTCGAACATGAGTTTCATGTAGGCCAGGACGTTGCTGGCATCCTGTCCGATGGCTATGCCGTCGCTCATGGTCCAGAATTCCTCAGGGGTCTTGTGGACGGCCTGGATGAATCCGAACTCCTGCATGTTACCGGGGGAAAGGGTGCCGTCAAAATCGTAGATCAGCGCAACTATCGGTTTTGGTCTCATAATCGTCCCTCAATTTGTCATTTCGCCACAAATATAGCAAAAAGAAGATTAGTGAGGGGAAATTTGCTAAATTTGTATGGTATAATCAATGATACGAATCATGGAAAGCAACTATCCTCACTATCTTAAACGCCTGCAGGATGCCACCCGTAAATTCTGGAGCAAGCCTGCACTCAATACTATCGGCGGAGATTCCTTCACATACTCCCAGATGGCAACCGACATCGCCAGGTTCCACATCATCTTCGAGAAGGCAGGATTCAAGAAGGGCGACAAGATTGCCCTCTGCGCCAACAACGGAGCCAAATGGGGCTTTGCCTATCTGGCCGTCAATACATATGAGACCGTCATCGTCCCCATCCTTGCCGATTTCAAGCCCGACAGCGTGATGGGGCTGGTGAACCATTCGGAAAGCGTGGCCCTTTTCACCAACGCCGCCCGCTGGGCCCAGATGGATCCGGAGAAGATGCCTGCCCTTAAGGTGGTTTTTGATGTGGACAACTGGAAGGTCCTCCTTTGCAGGGATCCCAGGATCGAGGAGGCCGTGGAGAACTGGGACAAGCTGTTCGCAGAGAAATATCCCAACGGTTTCGGCCCCGATGACGTGGTGTTCCCCACCGACAACTGGGACGACCTTTCCACCATCAACTATACTTCAGGATCGACCGGCGACCCCAAGGGCGTAATGCTTACCTATAGGAATTTCTCGGCAAACGTCGACTACAGCCAGAGGCATGTCCCCGCCGGGGACCGCATGGTCTCCATGCTTCCCATGGCGCACATGTACGGCCTGGTAATCGAATTCCTGTATCCCCTCTGCAACGGTACTTCCATTTACTGGATGGCCAAGGCCCCCACTCCGGCAGCCCTGATGAAGGCTTTTGCAGATGTGAAGCCCTACCTGCTGATTACGGTTCCCCTTGTGATGGAAAAGATATACAAGAGCAAGGTCAAGCCGACGCTCGAGAAGCCTGCCGTTAAGTTCCTGCTCAAGATCCCGGGAATAAACAATATAATTTACAAGAAGGTGAAGGACGGCCTGGTCAAGGCATTCGGAGGCGAGGTCCAGGAATTCATCATGGGCGGCGCCGCCCTGAATCCCGAGGTTGAGCGCCTGTTCAAGAAGATCAAGTTCCCTTACCTCGTGGGTTACGGAATGACCGAAGCCTGCCCGCTGCTGGCTTATGAGCACTGGACCAAGTATGTTGCGGGTTCCTGCGGGAAGGCCGTGGATGTTGCCGAAGTCCGTATCGATTCCGACGATCCCCAGCATGTTGTAGGTGAGATCCAGGCCAGGGGAGAGAATATCACCATAGGCTATTACAAGAATGAGGAGGCAACCGCCAATGCCTTCACCGAGGACGGATGGCTCAGAACCGGCGACCTGGGGATCATGGATGCCGACGGCAATATCTTCATCCGCGGCCGTTCCAAGAACATGATCCTGGGACCTTCCGGACAGAATATCTATCCCGAAGAACTCGAAGCCATAGTCAACAACCAGCCTTACGTGATGGAGTCGGTGGTAGTGGACCGCGGCGGCAAGATCGTGGCTCTGGTATTCCTTGACGAACAGGCAATTGCCAAGGCTCTCCTGGATAATGAAGCAAAGGCGGATATCCCTGAGAATATCCGCCTGAGTGCAAACCGTCAGCTTCCTGCCTACAGCCAGATAGCCAAGGTCGAGGTCATGGACAAGCCGTTTGAGAAAACTCCCAAGATGAGCATCCGCCGCTTCCTCTATAAATAGGAACAATATATTCCAGGTTTATTGCGGACGTCTATTTGAGATAGGCGTCCGTAATTACTTTGCGGCTGCGTTCGATGAAGTCGGCGAGAGCCTTGCCCTTGAGCATGCCGTTGGCAAGGAGGGCGAGGTCGGTGACCTGGTGGAGGATCTCGTTGCCGCGGGCGAAGGCCTCGACATCGGTACGATGGGCCTTGCGGACCTCCTCACGGGCGTCGCGGGCGGCTTTCTTCTCCTCTTCGGAGGCGTTTTCGGGAGCTTCTGCGGGAAGTTCTGCCTGAGGAGCCACCTCCTCTGTCTTTGCGGCAAGGACCTTTGCCACCAGAGGATTCTCCATATTCACCGTAATATTGTATGATTCAGGCATTTCCCCATAGAAATTCATGCCCCCGCCCAGGGCGCTCATCTCGCGGTATCGCCTCATGAACTCGTTGCGGGTAATGAGGATAGGGGCCTCGTTCTCACCCAGGTTGTCGCCCTCCACGTAGTAGTCGTTGCCCTCGGGAAGCACGGCCTTGAACATGTTTTCAAGGTCGTAGCGGTCGGCCTCGGACATTTCAAGTTTGATGCGTTCCTCCTTGGGTATCAGGCGCTCGACGCTGTCGGAATCCACACGGGCAAAGCGGGTGTTTTCAATTTTCCTCTCAAGCAGGTTGACGTAGTGGGAATCCAGCTCGCAGTCCATCAGCAGGACGTCATAGCCTTTGTTTTTGGCTTCCTCGATGAACGGATACTGGGCCTCGGTGTCGGTGGCGTAAAGGTATACAACCTTCTTGTCCTTGTCGGTCTGGGCGGTTTCAATTGCCTTGCGATATTCCTCCAGCGAGAAGAACTTCCCGTCGGTATTCTTCACCAGGGCGAATTTGAGGGCCCTCTCGCAGAACTTCTCGTCCGAGAGCATCCCGTACTCTATGAAGAGCTTCAGGTTGTCCCATTTGGCCTCCAGGTCGGTCCTCTGCTCCTTGAATATCTCCTCCAGGCGGTCGGCCACCTTGCGGGTAATGTAAGTGGATATCTTCTTGACATTTGCATCGCTCTGGAGGTAGCTGCGGGAAACGTTAAGGGGAATGTCGGGGGAGTCGATGACGCCGTGGAGCAGCGTCATGAAATCCGGCACGATATTGTCCACGTGGTCGGTCACGAACATCTGGTTGCAGTAGAGCGAAATCTTGTTCCTGTCGATTGCCATCCTCTCCTTGATCTTGGGGAAATAGAGGATTCCGGTGAGGTTGAAAGGATAGTCGACGTTGAGGTGGATGTAGAACAGGGGCTCCTCGTTCATGGGGTAGAGTTCGCGGTAGAACTTCTTGTAATCCTCATCCTTGAGGTCTCCGGGCGCCTTTGCCCAGAGTGGCTCTATGTTGTTGATAATCTTGTCTTTATCCGTATCGACATATTTACCGTCCTTCCACTCCTGCTCCTTGCCGAAGACTATCGGAACGGGCATGAACTTGCAGTATTTGGAGAGCAGCTCCCCGATTTTCTCCTTCTGGGCGAACTCCGACGAATCGTCGTCGAGCCAGAGTGTTATGACAGTGCCCCTGTCCTTGTGGTCGGAAGGTCCCATCTCGTATTCCGGAGAGCCGTCGCAGGTCCATTTCACGGCCTCGGCGTCCTCTTTCCATGACAGGGAGTCGATCGAGACTTTCTTTGAAACCATGAAGGCGCTGTAGAATCCGAGGCCGAAGTGGCCGATGATGCTGCCTGCCTTGTCCTTATACTTCTCCAGGAACTCCCCGGCCGAGGAGAACGCAATCTGGTTGATGAACCTGTCGACTTCGTCGGCGGTCATGCCGATTCCCCGGTCCGTCACCTTCAATATTTTTTTCTTCGGATCCAGTTCTATCCGTACTTTGAGGTCGCCCAGCTCGCCCTTGAATTCGCCGAGGGAGCCGAGGGCCTTCATCTTCTGGGTCGCATCCACTGCGTTTGCAACCAGTTCGCGGAGGAAAATCTCGTGGTCGCTGTAAAGGAACTGTTTGATTACCGGGAAGATATTCTCGGTGGTTACGCCAATCTGGCCTTTTGCCGTGTTCTTTGACATGATATTAAAATGCTTTAGTTTTCGTTTTACGATGCATGTAATGGTCAAAATGCGTTCCAAGCGATTCCTCACTGACAATTTGTCATAATTGATATTTGGTATTGATTCACTGAAAAAAGTTCATTATATTTGAGCGATTAGACTTAAATCTGACCGGTTATGAAACTTTTTCGTTCTGGATGCTTGGCAATCCTAGCACTGGCCCTCGCCGCTTGCGGCAGGACCCCGTCCGATCCCGATGCCGCTTTTGCGGCCTATATCAAGGCCTATTCCGGAGGAATGGTGGCCGAGAACGCACCCGTCAGGGTGGAACTCGCCAGGCCGGTTTCACTCGATGCCCAGAAAACGGGTCTGTTCTCGTTTTCTCCCGCCATCAAGGGTGAAACCCGCTGGCTGAGCCCGTCCGAGGCAGTATTCGTCCCCGATGAGGGAGCCCTTCATCCGGGTACTTCCTACGAGGGCGCCTTCCGTCTTGGCGATGTGGCCGACGTTCAGCGTAAAGACTTGAAAACCTTCAAGTTCCGCTTCAAGGTTCCGGAGAGGACAGTGGAACTCGTCATTGACGGCATGAAGATTTCGGAAGGTGCCGACGATGCCGTAGTCACCGGTTCCGTCAAATTCAGCGGCGAGGTTTCTAAGGATGCGTTGAAGAAGGGCCTTTCCTGCACCTATCCCGGCGGAAGTCCCGCTTTGACGGTTGCCGACGACGGTGTCCGTTTCCAGGTCAGCGGTCTCCAGAGGAGTTCGTCCGACCGTACCCTGAACATTTCGGTGCAGGTGCCCGGATTTGACAAGGCCGAGAGTTCCGTGATGATTCCCGCCAGGGGCCGGTTCAAGGTGGTGGACGCCAGGATAGAGGAGGGCTCCAACCCCCATGTGGCGGTTATCTTCAGCGAACCGCTTGCACCGGCGGCGTCCAAGGCCGGTCTCATAGAGATATCCGGGGCCGTACGCCAGTACGTGGACGTGAAGGACAATACCGCCCTGGTCTATTTCGAGAACCGCAGCGACGGTCCCATGACGCTCCGTGTCAACAGGGGCGTGAGCAGCGTCGCCGGCGAATCCCTGTATGCGGACTTCTCCGCCGAGTTCGCAGCCGATGAACCCAAGCCGGCTGTGGAGATACCCCTCCAGGGCAACATCCTTCCCGACAAGGCATCCCTGGTGCTTCCTCTCCGCGCAGTCAACCTGAGCGCGGTGGATATCAAGGTCATAAAGATTTACGAGAACAATATCCTGACATTCCTTCAGGACAACGATCTCGGCGGGGGCAGTGACCTTCGCCGTTCCGGCCGCCTGGTCTACAGCCGCCAGCTCCGTCTGGACTCCGATCCGTCCATCGACCTACACAAGTGGAACGACTTCTCGGTGGATATCGGAGGACTGTTCCGCCGCGAGCCCGGTGCCATCTACCGTATCAGGGTCACCTTCAACAAGGATTACTCCCTCTATGGCAAGAAGGCCGTTTCCGGTCTGATCCCGCTTTCCGACGGCGCACCTTCCGAGGAGGAAGAGGCCGTGTGGGACGAGCAGGAATCCTATTACTGGGACAGCTACATGGATTGGGACGAATATGAGTGGGACGAGAGGGAAGATCCCTCCAAGCCCTCATATTATATGGTTTCGGAACGCTTCCCGGTGGTCAACCTGCTTTCGTCCGACCTCGGCATCATCGGAAAATATGCCGACGGAAAGACCCTGTGGCTCAGCGTGTCGGATATAAAGACAGCCAAGCCCCGTTCCGGTGTCAAGCTGGAAGTATATGATTTCCAGCTGCAAAGGATTGGTTCCGGCAGCACCGACGGAAAAGGCATGGCAGAGATCCAGATATCCAGGAAGCCGTTTGCCGTGATCGCACGCAGCGGTTCAACCTGCGGATATCTCCGCATGGCCGACGGTTTTGAAAAGTCCCTCAGCCGCTTTGACGTCGGAGGCCAGAAACTGGAAAGGGGCCTCAAGGGCTTCATATACGGGGAAAGGGGAGTGTGGCGTCCCGGCGACACGCTCCATGTGACCCTTCTCCTGGGCGACCGCGGACACCTCCTGCCGGAGGGACATCCCGCAACCCTTGAACTCTATACTCCTGAAGGCCAGTTCTATACCCGCGAGGTCGCTCCCGGAGTGGACGGCTTCCACGCCTTTACGATCGCCACCTCGGCGGCCGATCCCACCGGAATGTGGAATGCCTACGTAAAGGTTGGCGGCACCGCCTTCCACAAGGGGCTCAGCATAGAGACGGTTAAACCCAACCGCCTGAAAGTCAACCTCGACCTTGGCAGCGGGGCACTCCGTGGCGGAACCCAGATGTCAGCCATGGTATCTTCGTCATGGCTCACCGGACCTCCTGCTGCAGGCCTCAAGGCCAAGGCCGAAATGACCCTTACTCCCGGCTCCTCTTCGCTGCCCGGATTCGAGGGCTACATCTTCCGGAATCCCGCATCGAACTTCACCAGCAGCGAGCATTCCCTCTTCGAGACCAAGCTCGACGAGAACGGCCGCGGCGCAGTCCAGATCAGCCTTCCCAAGGCTTCCGGAGCCCCCGGCATGCTCAATGCCTTCATAGTGACCAGCGTGGAGGAGAACGGCGGCGACGAGAGCTTCACCACCATGAGCGTCCCGTATTCCCCGTTTGACGCATACGTGGGCCTCAAGTTCCCCGAAGGCGGTTCCTACCTCGAGACCGACAAGGACCAGACCATCAGGGTGGCCCTTGTGGGACCCGACGGCAAGAGGGTTTCCGGCCGCAGGATCGAGTACAAGGTATTCAAGCTCAAATGGAGCTGGTGGTGGGAGAGCCGTTCCAGCGAACTGGATTCCTACGTGAACGGCCGTTCTGCCCAGCCTATCGTGTCCGGAGTCCTCACTTCGGGCAGCCAGGACGGCACGTTCAACATCAGGGTGGACTATCCCGACTGGGGCCGTTACCTGGTGATCGCCCGCGACATGACCGGAGGCCACGTCTCCGGAAAGGTCATAACCATCGACTGGCCTTCATACCGCGGCCGGGCCGACCGCAGGGATCCTGACGCGCTGACCATGCTTTCCTTCGCCATCGACAAGGATTCCTACATGGTGGGCGACAAGGCCACGGTCTACGTTCCATCCGCCAAGGACGGCAGGGCGCTCGTCTCGCTTGAGAACGGATCAAAGGTCATTTCCCGCGAATGGGTGCAGACCGACGCCGAGAAGGATACCCCTTACTCCTTCACCGTTTCCGAGGACATGGCTCCCAACTTCTATGTGCACATCACCCTGCTCCAGCCGTACGGAAATGCCACAAATGACCTTCCCATCCGCCTTTACGGCGTACAGAGGGCATCGGTGGAGAATCCGGCATCTCACCTGGAGCCCGAGATAAAGATGGCCGACACGGTTGCTCCCGAGGAACCGTTCACGGTCAAGGTCTCCGAGAAGAAGGGCCGCACCATGACCTATACCCTTGCTATAGTGGACGAGGGCCTTCTGGACCTCACCGCATTCAAGACGCCTGCACCTTGGGATGCCATGTACCGTACCGAGGCGCTCGGAGTCCGTACATGGGACCTCTACGACCAGGTTATCGGCGCATACAGCGGACGCTTCTCGCCCATGCTGTCGATCGGCGGTGACCAGGAGAACATCCGTGCCGCCCGCAAGGACAACCGCTTCAATCCCGTGGTCAAGTTCATAGGTCCGTTCACCGTCAAGAAGGGAAGCATGAGCCATGAAATCCGGCTCCCGATGTACGTGGGCAGCGTCAGGGTAATGGTTGTAGCCGGGCACGACGGTGCTTACGGCTCAACCGACAAGACCGTCACGGTCAAGGCTCCGCTGATGCTCCTGACCTCGCTGCCGAGGGTGATATCGGCCGGAGAGGACGTTGTCCTGCCGGTCAACGTATTTGCCATGGAGGACGGGATTAACAAGGCGACCGTTTCGGTGAAGGTTGAAGGAAATGCCGCCGTAGAGGGCAATGCATCCCATGATGTGACCTTTGAGAAAGCCGGCGACAAGATGGTCCGCTTCGCCCTCAAGGCCGGTGAAGAGGGAACTGCCCGTATTACGGTAACCGCCAACGGTGCCGGCCACAAGGCCTATGAGACCGTTTTCCTCGAGGTCCGGAACCCCAATCCCGAGACCGTCAGCGTGGTTTCCAAGGTGATAAAGAACGGGGCATCGGCCTCCTTCAACGCCGGAAAGGGCTCTACCCTCGAACTCGCCGGCTTCCCTGCGGTGGATGCCACTGCCATGCTGAATACCATGAAGAATTACCCGTACAACTGCACCGAGCAGCTTTCCGCCCGCGGTCTCGTGGCCCTGCACCTTATGAAGATGCTGCCCGAGGACAAGCAGGCCGAGGCGTCCGAGATGGTCAAATCCACCATCAAGGAACTGTACTCCCGCCAGAATTCCGACGGCGGCTTCATACTTTGGCCGTCATCGCGCAATTCCGGGACCTGGATCAGTTCCATGGCCGGTATGTTCCTGTCCGAGGCATCCTCGGCCGGATTCCAGGTGCAGAGGAGCGTCCTTAACTCCTGGCTCAAGTACCAGAAGAACCTCAGCCAGGCATTCCGCCTTGCCGGAGCTTCGGCATTCTCTGAAATCGACGAGAGTTACCGTCTCTACACCCTTGCGGTTTCCGGAAACGCCCAGCCCGGGGCCATGAACAGGCTCAAGGAGTCCGGCCTTACCGACGGCCGTGCCCGCATGATGCTCGCCGACGCCTATGCCGTAAGCGGCAAGCAGCAGACTGCCAAGGAACTCACCATGATTACTCCGGCCGAGGGTGAGACCCCCGTGCAGGTGATGTACGGTTCCTCTACCCGCGACAACTCTGTGGCACTCGAGGTTTCCGCCCTCTGCGGTGACATGGCGTCGGCAATCGCCCTTGCCCAGGAGGTCGCCTCCGACATCAATTCCGGATGGTACAGCACCCAGGAAGCCGCCTTTGCAGCGGTTGCCATGGACCGTCTCTGGGCCAGGATGGGCGACGGAAACATCCTCGCCGACGTATCCGGTACCAGGGTGGCGTCGGCCCGGAATGTATATTCCATGCCGGTAGAAGGGAAGATTGACGTGAAGAACAACGGCGAGGGCCTCATCTACGCCACCGTGGTCAACGTCTCACGTCCTGAACCCGGTACGCCTGTTTCCGCAAAGTCTTCAGGCATAGAGATTTCCGCATCCTATGCCGCAGGCGGAAAGGCCATCAGGCCCGAGAGTGTGGCCCAGGGTACCGAATTCACCGCCACGGTAACGGTGAAGAACCCCACGGTCAACGACTACTCGTCGCTCGCACTTTCGGAAGTGATTCCTTCCGGTTGGGAGATTATCAACGAGAGGCTCCGTACAGGCGGCGCCGTAACCTACGACCATCAGGATATCCGCGACGACAGGTGCAACTGGTTCTTCGACCTTGCAGCCGGGAAGTCGCGTACCTTCCAGCTCAAGCTGCGTGCCGCCTATGAAGGCGCCTACGTGCTTCCTGCCATTACGGTGAATGCCATGTACGATCCGCACGTGGCAGCCAATACCGCATCCGGAACCACCCGGGTCACCAGATGAGCCCTCGCGGCCGCCTGGTTTTAAGGATTGCCCTCGGAACGGTCCTTCTCGGCTACCTTCTGTGTATGCCGCGGAACCTGTTCCGGGGCGTTCCGTATTCTACTGTTGTAGTCGACCGGGGCGGCCAGCTGCTGGGTGCCCGGATAGCCGATGACGGACAGTGGCGGTTTCCCCCTTCCGATACGGTTCCGGAAAAGTATGCCAAGGCCCTTGTCCGCTTTGAGGACAAGCGTTTCCGTTATCACCCGGGGGTGGACCTGCTTTCCATCGGCAGGGCGGTCAGGGACAATCTGCGGGAAGGGAGGGTGACCAGCGGAGGTTCCACCATCACCATGCAGGTGATAAGGCTTTCCCGCCAAAGGGAGAGAACGCTGTGGCAGAAAGCCGTGGAGGCCATTCTCGCCACCCGCCTGGAACTCCGGTATTCCAAGCGGAAAATCCTTGCCCTGTATGCCTCCCATGCTCCTTTCGGCGGAAACGTGGTGGGGCTGGAGGCCGCTTCATGGAGGTATTTCGGCCGTCCGCCCGGTGAACTTTCCTGGGCGGAATCCGCCACCCTCGCCGTTCTGCCAAACGCACCCTCGTCCATACATCCCGGACGTGGCAGGGAGGAACTGCTGTCAAAGCGTAACCGCCTGCTGGAGAATTTGTTGTGGCACGGTGAAATAAGCCCTTCCGTATATGAGGAGGCAATCACCGAGCCACTGCCCGAAGCGCCTGTGCCCCTTCCTTCCCATGCCCGCCACCTGGTTGAAACCCAGAAAAAGGGTGTAAGGACGGTCCTTGACATAGACCTGGCCCTTCAGAAAAGGGTTGAGGCGGTGACGGACCGCTTTTCTGATGACCTCGCCCTGTCCGGAGCGGCGGACATGGCCGCAGTGGTCATGGAACTGTCCGGCGGGGGAGTGGTGGCATATGTCGGGAACACCTCTCCGGGACGCGAGCGTACCGGCAGCGAGGTTGACATAGCCCGCTCGCCGCGCTCCACGGGAAGCATACTCAAGCCATTCCTGTACTGTGCCGCCCTCCAGGACGGGAAGATACTTCCGGAGACCCTTCTTCCGGATGTCCCTGTCAACCTTGGCGGCTTTACTCCGCAGAACTTCGACATGCAGTTCCACGGGGCTGTTCCTGCCGCCGAGGCCCTTTCGCGGTCGTTGAACGTTCCGGCGGTGCATCTCCTGAGAATGTACGGAGTTCCCCGGTTCCATCAGTTGCTGAAGGACTGCGGGCTTACCACCCTGACCATGGATGCCTCGCATTACGGACTCTCCCTTATCCTCGGCGGCGCAGAAGGAACCCTCCTGGACATTACAAGGGCCTATGCCGGCATGGTGATGCAACCCCGGGGATTCCCGCTTGACGACCCGGTGGCCCTGTGGTATACCTACGAAGCCCTGGGCAGGGTGAACCGTCCCGACGAGATTGACTGGAAACTTGTTCCGTCGGTCAGGAAGGCTGCGTGGAAAACCGGAACAAGTTATGGATTCCGCGATGCCTGGGCGGTTGGGGTAACCCCCGATTATGCCATAGGCGTTTGGTGCGGGAATGCCGACGGTCACGGTGTCCCCGCCCTCACGGGTGCCAAGGCCGCGGGCCCGGTGCTGTTTGCACTGCTGAATCTGCTGCCCGAAGGGGAAAAGTGGTTCCCTGAGCCTTCAGGGGGTATTTATGCGGATGTGTGTACAGATTCCGGTATGCTCAAGAGCCTTGAATGCCCCACTTACAAGAGCGTCCTGCTCCCAGCCAAGGCCATGGAAACTGCGGTATGTCCCTATCACAAAGGCGGTTCCTTCGTTCTCCCACCCGCCATGGAATGGTATTACAAGCCATATCATCCGGAATATGCCCCTCCCGTCTCCGCGTCTGAGGTCCCGCTTCTGGAATTCATCTATCCGGAAAGCGGCAGCGTAATCTATCTTCCCCGCCAGTTGGACGGGTCCACCGGCGAGGCGGTCTTCCGGATTGCCCACAGGGACCCCGGGGCCACGGTCTGGTGGCACCTCGACGGGGAGTATTGCGGGGAGACACGTCTGGTTCATGAAATGGGCTTCGCCCCCGCCCCCGGGGCGCATACCCTCGTTGCCGTGGACGACAAGGGCAATACCGCTGCCGTCCGCTTTTCTGTAGCCGAAGGCACCGGCAGGTGATTCCTTTCCGGCCAGGGGGCTGTCCTTCCCTCCAGCGTTGCTGTGATTCCGGCCAGCGGGGCTGTCCTTCCGCTCTCGGGCTTCGCCCTCGGACCCTCCCACGGCTTCGCCGCGGGCCCCACCCGCTACATGCGCGGGTGCATACGGCTGCATGACAGCCCCGCTGGCCGGCGCCTCCATCGTCCCCGTCACCTCCGGCTCTGACTCGGGCTGTTATTTTCGCCACCGTGTTTTCCGTCCCAAAAACAGGGACGGGGAACACGTTTTGGCGGGCTTTTCGTGCTTCCCGTCCATCAGGCAGGGACAGGAAACACGGTAGCAGTGCTCGCATTTCCAAATGTATCCGTGGAGCGTAATTCCTTAATAGATAGGCGATTCCATACTTTTGCATGCGAGCGGACTAGCATGCAGAAATAGCTAAGTGACGATTCCCCAATTAATTACGCTCCACGCAGTATCATCACACATTATAACCGCCGTGAGCACAAGGCCCGTACGCTCACTTCGGTGCCATTCCATGATTCAGCCCTTTCTGCCCTGGCTATGGCAATAGGGCGGAAAGGGCTAAGTGGTCGAAATGTAGGTGTTTACCTGCTGCGTTGACAGACAGCGCCGGGAAACTACTCCCGGAGCGTTACTTTGTGGCAATCTTGATGCCCATGGTGACGTCGCCCAGGGTGGCGTTGAGGGTCACGGTGCTGCTGGCGGACGAAGGGGTCTTGAAGGTGTAGGTGAGCTGGCTCTGCTCGACCTTTGCAAAGGATGAGGATCCCATGCTGAAGTTCAGTGAAATGAGTTCTTCCCCGCCTATTGTCATGCTGCGGTAAAGCTTGGGAATGACAACGTAGTTGGGAGAGCTGCTGGTGCCGCCCACGCGGACCATCTTGGCCGTGTACTGGGTGTTCCGGGCAAGGCGCAGGGGATCCTCGATCCGTTTGTCGGCGGAATCGTAGATGGCCAGCTGCCAGGAATAGATGTTAACTTGCTGCTCAATGGGCTTGACTGTTGCATCCCCGCTGTTGGAGGCTGTGACGGTGGCTACCCTCGAGCTTTCGTATCTTCCATATTTGTCCTTGTCGAGGTGGCCGGTGATGTAGGCGGTTCCGTCCTTCTCCACAAGCGGAAGGTGGGTGGGGTCGGATGTGGCCCATGCGTAAGAGCACGTTCCGGATTTTGTGATCCTTACGGTCTGGCCGTTGTAGACGGTTCCGTCGGGAACGACGAATGAAGGATTGGTTGCGATTGAGGCGAGGAGGGATGCGCATCCGCTCACCATGACAGCGGTAATGGCAACCGCCAGGAATGAAACAAGCTTTCTCATATCAGTCAGGGATTTGAAGGTGTTCAAGGCAAAGATAGCAAAAAAAATGATTTCATTGACGGCTGACGGCCTCGGTATAGAAGGCTGTCCGCTGCTGCTGGGTTATGTGATACCTTTCCATGCGTGAACTTTCTTTGAGACCGTCGTCGAGATTGCATACAAAGAGGTCGTCGATATCGGCAAGGTATAGGTGGTTGTACTTGATTTCCAGGTCTTTCTGAAGTAAGATGGTATAGTTCATAGCCTTGATTGCACCGGCCTCCAGGAGATTGTCGCGGCAGAAGACGTACAGGCCCATGTTCTGGAAGCGGCCGTAGAAACCGTTTCCCACCTTGGCGACCTTGCTCTGGAGTATCCGCCGTAGCGGAAGGGCCATCGACCAGTAGGACAGTTCCTTCACTCCTATGTACCTCCCCTTTTTCAGGCCGTAGGAGTAGCCGCTTTCCATGATCTGCTCCCAATCCATGTCCCTTGGCTCTGGAGTGATTCCGGCAATGTCCTTCAGCAGTTCCTGCTCGGCCTTCCGGCTTTCTTCCATCGCCCTTGTTACCTCTATGCCTATGGCCCTGCTGCCTTTGGACTGGAGGTCCGGCCGGTCCATGTTCACCAGGCAGTCGTACTCGCTGCCGAGTATGGCCGACAGCGTGATCTGGGCATATTGCTCGAAGAAGCAGGTTCCGAAGGGTTGTTTCATGGCAGGAACTGGATGCAGACCGGTGCGCCCACCTCTATGGCCTTGTCCATGAGGGTGAGTGCTCCGGTCTTGGTGTTGACGGAATATACTTCTATACGGTTGCTGTCGCGGCAGGCGCAGAGCAGCCAGTGCCCGTCCGGAGAAATGGCAAAGTTCCTCGGGTGGATGCCCGTTTTTTGATAGCCGGCCCTCTTGACTTTGCCGGTCTGCGGGTTCACTGAAAAGATGGCGATGCCGTCCTCTTTAAGCCGGTGGCTGGTGTAGAGGAAGCGGCCATCCGGGGACAGGTGGATATCGGCACTGCCGCGGCCTTTCCCTTTGTAGGCCTTGAGTGTCTGGACGGGAGTCAGTTCCCCGTTGTCATAGGAGAAGACGACCAGCCTGTCCCCGAGTTCGCAAAGGAGGTAGGCAAATTTTCCGTCGGTGCTGAAAACCATGTGCCTGGGGCCGAATTTCTCCAGTCCGCGGTGCTGCCAGGCCGTCTTTACATCTCCCAGGGGACGGTCGCATTCAAGCAGGTCAAACCGGTGGATACAGTCGTTTCCTAGATTGGTCCCGAAGATGTACTTCCCGTCGGGGGAAATCACCGCGCAGTGCATGTGGACGGCCATTTTCCCTTGTGGGGGGACGAATGACTGCGTCAGGTCTCCAACCAGTCCTTCGTTGGAAATGGAAAATGCCGAGAACGTTCCTCCGGTGTAATTTGAAGTGACCAGGGCCTTGCCCGTACAGAGGATGTTGCACGGATCCCTTCCGTTAACTTTCTCATTGGGCATTCGGGTGCTGTTGAGGGGAGAGATGGAATTCCCGTCTATGACGAACGAACTTACCCCCTCCCTGCCGTCATGGAACTCGTTGACGGCATATGCCATGGAACCGTCGGGGGAGGTTATCACAAAGGACGGATTCCTGGAAGGGGCCATGGAAAGCAGCTGCGAGTGGGCTGTCAGCGGGTCGAAGTTATAGAGATATACCCCCTCGGCCGGGGTGTTTTCCGTGTAGGTGCCGACCAGGATCCTGAGAGGCCGGGCTTGTACGTAGCAGGTTGCGAGCGTCACGGCCATCGAAAGTATGAGACGTAATGACTGCATGATTGCAAATATATAAAAAACGATGGGAAATCATGAGCCTCGTAAGTACCTGAAGAAAAAATACAAAAAATTTTCGTGCACGTGCACGGAATTCCGGAAATATGTTTATATTTGTATGTTGATATATCACGCATATAATGACACTGAGATTCCGAACAGTTATAATTATGGCCTTGTGGGCCTCTCTGGCAGCGATTTCGTGCTCAAAATCCGCTTCCGTGAACGTAAACTCCAGGGAACTGGAATCACTCTGCCGTGACCTCCCTTTTGAAATGAAGGCACCGTGCCTTCCGTGCATTCCTTCAAGGACGCTGAATCTTCTTGACTGCGGAGCTGTAGGCGACGGAATCACCCTCAACACCGAGGTGTTCCACGGCGCGATAGAGGAACTCGCCGCCAAGGGCGGCGGCCACTTGATCGTGCCCGGTGGGATATGGAGGACCGGGCCCGTAGAGTTGAAAAGCTGCATAGACCTTCATCTGGAGGACAATGCGGTAATTCTTTTTGATCCGGATTTCAGTCTTTATCCGGTTGTTGAGGTTAGTTTCGAGGGACTCGACACCCGCCGTTGCACCTCTCCCGTCAGCGCCCGCGGCGCGCATGACATCGCGATTACGGGCAGGGGAGTGATCGACGGTTCCGGTGATGCCTGGAGGCCCCTCAAGAAGTCAAAGGTGACTTCGGCGCAGTGGAAGCAGAAGGTCGCCTCCGGCGGAGTCCTGAATGAGAAGGGCGACTGCTGGTATCCCGACGAGGCCTATATCGAGGCCGAGCGCAGCGCCGACATGAACGTCCCCACCGGAAACCTGACCGATGCGGAGTGGAACGCCATGAAGAGTTTCCTCCGTCCCGTGATGATAAGCCTGGTGGACTGTGAGAGGGTTCTCCTGGAGGGCCCCACCTTCCAGAACTCTCCGGCTTGGAATATCCATCCGCTCCTGTGCAAGGATTTGGTTGTCAATAATATAACTGTAAGGAATCCGTCGTGGTCGCAGAACGGCGACGGTATCGACATCGAGTCATGCACCGGTACCGTCCTGATGAATTCCAGCTTTGACTGCGGTGACGACGGCATCTGCATCAAGTCCGGAAAGGACGCTGACGGCCGCCGCAGGGGAATCCCCTGCAAGGACCTGGTGGTTGAGAACTGCGTGGTGTATCACGGCCACGGGGGATTTGTAGTGGGCAGCGAGATGTCCGGCGGGGTTGAGAACGTGATGGTCAGGGGATGCCGCTTCCTGGGAACCGACGTCGGCCTCCGCTTTAAGAGCAAGAGGGGGCGCGGCGGCGTGGTCAGGGATATCTGGATAGAGGACATAAACATGACTGACATCAAGACGGAGGCCCTGCTTTTCGACCTGTTCTACGGCGGAAAATCGGCCGTGGAAGCCCTTGAGGACGGGGATTCGCAGGAAAACGGAGTCTTTGTCCCGGTTCCTGACGAGACCACCCCGGAGTTCCGCGACATCCATATCCGCAACATAGTCTGCAACGGTGCCCGCAGGGCCATGTATTTCAACGGCCTGCCTGAGAAGAGGGTCAGCGGGATCGGGATTGACGGCTGCATCATCTCGGCCGACCGCGGGATAGAGATATCCTACAGTGAGAACGTCAGGATAGAGAATGCGGTCATCAAGACTCCGGAAGGCGTTGAGCCCGTGAAAGTTACCAATTCGGAAAACGTGGTTGTGAAATGAAGCGCCTGATTCTCCCGTTGCTGCTTGCAACTTTCCCCTTTACCGCCCGGGCCTACGATTTTGTGGTCGACAAGGACGGAAAGGGTGATTTCGTTACCGTTCAGGAAGCTATAGATGCGGCTCCCGACTACAGCCACAGCCATGTGACCTCCATCCACATAAACGCCGGCATCTACGAGGAAATGGTTACCATTCCCGCAAACAAGCGGTGCCTGCACATTTCGGGCGACGGGGCCGGAAAGACGGTGATCCGGTTTGGAAAGTATGCAACCGCCTCCTGGCCGCGGATCGACATGAAGGTGGGGACCTCCGGCAGCGCCACCCTTTACGTGCATGCCTCCGATGTCACCTTCCAGGACCTTACCGTAGAGAATACCGCCGGGGACTCGAAGGAAGTCGCCCAGGCGGTTGCGGTTTTCACCAACGGCGACCGCATTTTCTTCCACCGTTGCCGCCTGGTGGGGAACCAGGACACCCTTTATACCTACGGCCGTTTCAACGAAGGCGGCGGGATCATGCGCAACTGTTTCATCGACTGCGTGATAGAGGGAACGACCGATTTTATCTTCGGTCCCAGCATAGCGTGGTTCGAGAACTGCACCATACACAGCAAGAAGAACAGCTATGTCACCGCGGCTTCAACCCTCAAGGGCCAGAAGTGGGGGTACGTGTTCGTGAACTGCAACCTGACGGCTGCCCCCGGAATCACCAAATGCTATCTGGGAAGGCCATGGGGCGCATATGCAAAGACCGTTTTCATTGACTGCACCATGGGACCGCATATCCTCAAGGAAGGATGGCACGACTGGGAAAAACCGGGGAAACCGGATACCAGGAAGAATTCATTCTATGCCGAATACGGCAGCAAGGGTCCCGGAGCTGCGTCCAGGAGGGAAAGGGCATCCTGGTCCCATACCCTTTCGGCGGGGAAGGCTGCCGGGTATACTTTCCGTAACGTAATGCAGCAGGACGGGGACTCCAAACCCTGGGAACCTCTTAAAGACAATCTGCCAGAAAAATGAGAAACGCATTGACCGCTGCCTTGTGCGCCCTGATACTTGCCGGATGTTCCGGCATTACTCCTTTTCCGGTGGAGGTGGTCCGCTCCGAGATCGTCCGCTGTCCGGAAGCCACTTTCCTGGACGGCCAGGAAGGGCGCCTCAAGTGGAACTACACCACCGGCCTGGAACTCAAGTCTTTCCTGGACGTCTATGACGCCTTTCCCGGGAAAGCTTTCAAGGGTACCGGCATGACCCGGGATTCCCTGCTGAAGTACGTGGACAATTGGTACGACAGCATCATCGACAGCACCGGTACCATATATAAATATAAGATGTCCAATTATTCCGTGGACCATGTTTGCCCGGGAATGACCCTTTTCCGGCTGTACGACATAACCGGCAGGGAAAAGTACCGGATGGCCATGGATACCCTCTATGCACAGTTGAAAGGTCAGCCCAGGACGGCTGAGGGCGGTTTCTGGCACAAGCGTATATATCCGGGCCAGATGTGGCTCGACGGCCTTTACATGGCCGAACCCTTCTATGCGGCTTATACTACCAGGTTTGTCCCCGACAGCCTTAAGGCGGCATGTTACAAGGATATCGTCCATCAGTTCAGCCTTTCCTTCAACCGCACCTTGGACCCGGAGACCCGTCTTCTGCGTCATGCCTGGGACTCCACAGGGGAGATGTTCTGGTGCAATCCCGACAGCGGCCAGTCCGACCATGCCTGGGGCAGGGCACTGGGCTGGTACTGCATGGCCCTGGTTGACGTTTACGGCATAATGCCGGAGGACTCCGGGAGGGAGGCCCTTGCGGAGATACTCAGGAACCTCTGGGAGACCATTCCCGGTTTTGCCGATCCGGATGCGGGAGTATGGTACCAGGTCCTGGACTGCCCTGGACGCGAGGGCAATTACCTCGAGGCTACCTGCAGCGCAATGTTCGCCTATTCTCTCCTGAAGGGATGCCGCCTGGGCATTCTGGACTGCAGGGACTATGCTGAGCAGACCTGGAAGAACGTCCTCAAGCAGTTCGTTACCGTGGACGACGGCATCGTGAACCTCAATTCCTGCTGTGAAGTGGCCGGGCTCGGGGGAAAGGACAACCGCCGCGGCGATTATGACTATTATATAAATGAACCCGTGCGCAGCAACGATCCCAAGGGGATAGGCCCCCTGGTATGGGCTGCGCTCGAATATGAAAGATTATGAGATTTTTTTATCCGCTGGCGATACTGGTCCTGCTGTCTGCAACCTGCAGCAAGCCCGAGGGAGACGACTCCGGCAATGTGGCCTTCAAGGCACCCACAGGACTGAAGACTTATGGAACGGCATCTGAAAACTCGCTCAGTTTCAAGTGGGACGAGGTAAAGGATGCAACCGGATATGCATGGAAGCTCCTGAAGGAAGGGAATGAGGTGGATTCCGGAAACACCACCAACCGGTTTGTGGAGGTCAAGGGCCTGGTGAGGGGAACCGCCTACCGCTTTGCGGTGTCCGCCGTCTTTGCTGACGGCCAGTCTCCCTGGTCGGAGTATCTTGAAGCCACCACCGCAGGTGAGGCCCCGGGGACCGTCGATCCGGTTACCGGCGACAAGTACACCTATTTTGACATCCCTGCCGGCGAGGAAGACGGTGTGACCCGCGCCTTCCCGGGCGCCGAGGGCGGCGGAATGTATATCACCGGAGGCCGCGGCGGCAGCGTCCTTCATGTCGACAAACTCAACGACAACGAAAAGGAGGAGGGGACCCTGCGCTGGGCTGTCAACCAGAAGGGAGCCCGGACCATAGTCTTTGACGTGGCGGGCATCATCGACCTTCAGTCGACCCTGGAGATAAAGAACGGTGACCTTACGATAGCAGGCCAGACAGCTCCCGGCGACGGGATATGCATCCGCAATTATTCCGTGGTCATAAAGACCGACAACGTGATAATCCGTTTCGTGCGTTTCCGCATGGGCGACGAGAAAAAGATCGAGGGCGATGCTATAGAGGGCCGTTATCACAAGCAGATAATGCTGGACCACTGCTCCATGAGCTGGTCCGTCGACGAGTGCGCTTCGTTCTATGGCAACGAGTTCTTCACCATGCAGTGGTGCATCATCTCTGAGAGTCTTACCAACTCCGTACACCCTAAGGGCCCTCATGGTTACGGCGGAATATGGGGCGGAAAGAACGCCACCTACCACCATAACCTTCTTGCACATCATCTCAACCGTACACCCCGCTTCGACCATCCCCAGATATATGAGAACCCAGCCGATCCCGCCCGCCGGGGTAATGTGGATTATCGTAACAACGTTAACTACAACTGGAGCTCCGGAAACGGATGCTACGGCGGCGAGGGCGCCTATATCAATATGGTGGGGAACTATTACAAACCCGGCCCGGCTTCTTCCGACAAGCATTATTTCATCGAGGCCGACGGGGTATACAAGCTTACCGATAAAAACGATGTGACTACCTATTATGCATACGGTTTTCCCCATCTTTACATGAACGGAAACGTGCATGCCAAATACTCCGATATCTCCACCGACAATGCCTCCGGGGTTTACTGGAAGGAGATAAACGGCAACAAGGGAACCGACGGGACCACAATCTCCAATGACGGCTGCCTGCTCCGGAATGAGCTGGAGATACTTGGGGATACTGGCAAGAAGGCTGCGGTAACGACTCACAGCGCAGCCGATGCTTTTGAGAAGGTCCTGCTCCTGTCCGGCGCCTCGCTCCGCCGCGACGCGGTTGACCTGAGGGCTGTGAACGACGCCCGCAAGGGTACCGCCACTTGCAAAAACGGCGGCAACGGAAGTACCGGCGGTATCATCGATACCCAGACTGCCGTGGGAGGCTGGCCGGAGTACAAGGCCACTGCAGGGGAACTGGACAAGGTCATCGACACCGACAAGGACGGGATGCCGGACTGGTTCGAGGAAATGTTCGGCCTGGACAATGCCTCGCCAGCGGATGCCAAGGCCATATCCCTCGACAAGCACGGACGCTATTCCAACTTCGAGATGTATCTCCACTATCTTGTCAAGGATATCGTTTCTGCACAGAAATAAAAGATTATCAATTATCTATATCTAATTAACCAATAATCAGCATTCCATGAAAAATCCAGCAAAGAAACTCATTCTTGCAGTTCTCTGCCTTGGGATGGCGTGGCCGGTTCTTGGCCAGACTACCATCAGCGGTGTGGTCAAGGACGAGAACGGTGAACCGCTGATTGGGGCCGGAGTCCTTGTAGAGGGCACAACCACCGGTACCATCACGGGTCTCGACGGAGACTACACGCTCACAGTCCCTGCCGATGCAGCGAACCTGGTATTCTCCTTCATCGGCCTTGCCGACAAGGTGGAGCCAATCGGCGGACGTTCAGTGATTGACGTCGTGCTCATGGCTGACAACACTTTCCTCGACGAGGTGGTCGTGGTGGGTTACGCTACCGTCAAGAGACGTGACCTCCTTGGCTCAGTTGCTTCCGTCGGAAGCGACAAGCTCGTCGAACAGCCTGTCACCACCGTAAGCCAGGCCCTCTCCGGAAAGATGGCGGGTGTTTCCGTCGTCACGACCGAGGGCGATCCCGACGCCGACATCAAGATCCGTGTCCGCGGCGGCGGTTCCATAACCCAGGACAGCTCTCCGCTCTATATCGTGGACGGTTTCCCGGTGGAGTCCATCAACGACATCTCCTCCTCGGAAATCGCATCCATTGATGTCCTCAAGGACGCTTTCTCCACGGCCATCTACGGTAGCCGCGGTGCCAACGGCGTCGTGATAGTCACCACCAAGAGCGCCGAAAAGGGCCAGAAGATTTCCGTCAAGGTGAACACCTATTACGGACGCAAGACCATGGCCAACCGCAAGGCCATCAAGGCTATGGATCCCGGCAACTTCGTCAGGTTCCAGTATGAGCTTGCAAAGAGCCCTGCCCGTGACAACCTGAGCACGAACTACACCCCTTATTTCGGTACTTTCGGCGATATCGACCTCTACCAGGATATCCAGGGGAACAACTGGGTCGATGCCGTGTTCGGCAATACCGGTTCCTCATTCAGTGCCGACGCTTCCGTTTCCGGCAGCGGAGAAAACTACAACTGGACCGTCGGTTACGCCCATCTTGGCGACAATGCCATCATGAAGGGCTCCACCTACAGCAGGGACAACCTCAGCTTCAAGTCCAATTTCAAGACTTCCAAGACCACCAGCATCGACCTCAACGTCCGTTATTCCCGCACCAATGTGCGCGGTTCGGGTGCAAACGGAATGAAGGATACCGGTACCACGTCGGGCAACGGCCGTCTGAAACATGCCGTTTCATACAGTCCTATCCCCCTGATTGCCAATACTGTGGGTGTTGACGAGGAACAGGATTACGGCGACAACGCTCCGCCGCTCATGTCGGTGAGCGACAATGATTCCAAGAGGATCCGCCGCAGCTGGAACGCCAACGCTGCATTCAACTGGAAGATAATCGACAACCTCAGCCTCAAGGTTGAGGGCGGCTTTGAGGATTACCGCCAGGGCGACGACCGTTTCTACGGCCTCACCACCTACTACGTGGCCAACAACTCCACCGTGAAGAATACCCCTTCCAACCAGCATAAGGAGCTCTTCCGCACCAAGTACCGCAATACAAATACCATCAATTACGATTTTGCGGACGTCATCAAGAACGACGACCATAACCTGACCCTCCTCCTGGGTGAGGAAATGACCATCACCAAGAGCAACCTCATCACTGTGATGGTGGACGGTTTCCCCGATTTCTACGGTCCCGAGATGGCATGGAACTTCATGTCTTCCGGTATTCCCGCTTCCTCGGTGAACAATTACTATCCCGACGACAACCTGCTTTCATTCTTCGGCCGCGTGAACTACGACTACAAGCACCGCTACTCGCTTGGCGCCACCCTCCGTGCCGACGGTTCGTCGAAGTTCGCAAAGGGACACCGCTGGGGATTCTTCCCTTCGGCTGCCGCATCCTGGACCATTTCCAATGAGAGTTTCATGGATAACGCCCACACCTGGCTCGACCAGCTCAAGCTGCGTTACAGCTTCGGCACCGCCGGAAACAACAACATCCCTTCCGGCGTCATCAACAAGGAGTACGCTTCCATCAACACCACATGGCTCAGCCAGGCTGCCAATTACTACGCTCCCGTCAAGTATGACGGAAAGATGGTCATGAACAATCCCGACCTCCGTTGGGAGACCACATATACACACAATATCGGATTGGATTTCAGCATGTTCCAGGGTCGTCTCTCCGGCTCAGTCGAGGTATACCAGAACGACACCAAGGACCTTCTGATCAACTTCCCCATCAGCGGTTCGGGATACGACACCCAGTTCCGCAACCTGGGTTCAACCCGTAACCGCGGTGTGGAGCTCACCCTCAACGCCCCCATCATCGAGAAGAAGGATTTCTCCCTGAACATCGGCGGAAACATCGCTTTCAACCGCAACAAGGTTACCGACCTCGGCGGTCTTGAATCGATCATGGCACAGTCCTACTGGGCATCCACCGAGATAGGTGACGACTACATCGTGAAGGTAGGGGAGCCCCTCGGCAACATGTACGGTTACCGCTGCGACGGCCGCTACGAGGTTGACGACTTCCTCGATTATGCCGAGGCCGGCGGCAAGTGGGTGCTGAAGGACGGAGTGGCCGACTGCTCTTCCGTCATCGGTGCCAACTACCTTATGCCCGGTGCCCTCAAGCTCAAGAACATCGACGGGAGCGCCGACAACAAGGTGACCGTCGCCGACCGCGAAATCATCGGGAACGCCTCTCCGGACTTCACCGGCGGCTTCTCCCTCAGCGGCTATTTCAAGGGCTTTGATTTCAGCGCCAACTTCAACTTCATGATCGGCAACCAGGTGTACAACGCCAACAAGATCGAGTTCACCTCCTCCCGCAAGTTCTACAACCGCAACCTCATGGACATGATGGATGTGGACAAGCGCTGGACTTCCATCGACTGGACCACCGGAGAGGTGATCACCGACGCCGCTACCCTCAAGGCTCTCAACGCCGGCACCACCATGTGGAGCCCGTGCATCAGCCAGGCCGTCTTCTCCGACTGGGCCGTCGAGGACGCATCGTTCCTGCGCCTGCAGAGCGTCACCCTCGGATATACCCTTCCCGAGGAGCTTACCAAGAAGGTGCATCTCCGCAGGGCGCGTGTCTACGTGACCGGAACCAACCTGTTCTGCCTCACCAGGTATTCGGGATACGATCCCGAGGTGGACACCCGCAGGGCCACTCCGCTTACCCCCGGTGTGGACTATTCAGCTTATCCCAAGAGCATCGGTTTCGTGGCCGGTCTCAACCTGACTTTCTAATCCGTACGTGAATATGAAAAAGATATATACCCTTATCATAGCGGCCGCTGCCGCCCTCGTATCGGTTTCTTCCTGCAACATCCTGGATACCCCTTCACCTTCGGCTTACGATCCGGAAACCATCTATTCCAACTATACGCTGGCGGAGGGAACCATCTTCGGCATCACCGAGGCTTTCTGCGAGGTGAACTCCTACAGGGGACGTTTCCTGCCCTGGTACGGTTTCAATACCGACGTGGAGTGGTACAATACCTTCAAGCCGGGTGACGGCAAGACCGACATCGCCTCTTACAACTGCCTTCCCAACAACCCGCAGCTGAACCTCAACAACGGGCCTTTCCCGCTGATGTACACTGCCATAGAGAGGGCCAACCTCGTGATCGAGGGACTGCGCCAGTACGGAAATGTAAGCTCCGACGAGAATATGCGCTACCTCCTTGGCGAGGCACTGACCCTCAGGGCCATGGTATACTACGACCTCATCAAGGCATGGGGTGACGTTCCCGCCCGTTTCAGTTCCGTTTCTTCCGAGAGCATATATGTGGCCAAGGAAGACCGTGACGTTATCTTCAAGCAGATCCTTGCCGACCTGGAAGAGGCTATCCCTTACCTTCCTTACCCCGGCAAGACTGCCGCTACATCCCGTACCGACAGGGTGAACAAGGTGTTTGCCGAGGGCCTTTATGCCCGTATCGGCCTCGCCGCTTCCGGTTATGCCCTCCGTCCCGAGAAAGGCAAGGTGGGCACCGGCGATCCCGGAGAGGTATCGCTCTCTTCCGATCCCGACCTTTCCAAGGACGTGATCTACCCCAAGATACTCAAGTATCTGACCGACGCCATCGGCAAGGCTTCCCTTGAGGAAAACTACCGCGACATGTGGTACAACCTCAACAACATGAACAACCTTACCGCCGGTCCCGCATACGAAACGCTTTACGTCATTCCTTTCGGAAACGGCCGCGGCAGGTGGAATTTCACTTTCGCCATCTCTTCCGAAAAGTCCACCTTCTCCGCAGGCGTGGAGCGTGGTGGTGATGCCGGTCCGCTTCCCACCATGTACTTCAAGTACGGGGACGCCGACGTTCGCCGTGCCGTTACCTGCGCCAACTACACGTGGAACAAGGACAATGACATGGAACTCGCCGGAATATCCAAGTGGTACTTCGGGAAATACCGTTACGAGTGGATGAAGGCCCAGCCTTATACCGGCGGCAATGACGACGGCATCAAGCCCGTGGTTATGCGCTACGCCGACATCCTCCTCATGGCTGCCGAGGTGGAGAACGAGGTGGGCACCCTCGCAAATGCCAAGAAGTACCTGCTGGAGGTCCGTTCAAGGGCTTATGCGGGCAACGAGGACCAGGCCGAGGATTATGTGAACGCCATTTCCGGAAAGGATGCCATGTTCGATGCAATCGTGGACG
Source organism: Bacteroidales bacterium (assembly GCA_017437755.1). GTDB lineage: Bacteria > Bacteroidota > Bacteroidia > Bacteroidales > UBA932 > Cryptobacteroides. The sequence continues at coordinate 14,650 of JAFRXI010000041.1, read as the reverse complement.
AGAGGGCCCTCGAGTTCTGCGGCGAATTCCTCCGCAAGGGCGACCTGATCCGCTGGAACCTCCTGAAAGCCAAGCTCGACGAGGCAATCGAGGACATGAAGGACCTCCGCGACCTGGCCGGTGAGTACAGCAACCTCAGCGGTGACGTCTACTATGCTCCCGGTGATGAGGAGAACACCCTCGACGTGGTATTCTACCGCAAGGGCGACGAGATCCCTTCCGGTTATACCCTCGAGTCCGGTTACGTCAACAAGTACGACGATGCCAAGTCCACCGGCTTCTACCTTTCCAGGATAGAGGGAATCTATACCTGCGAAAATCCTGAGCAGCGCATGTTCTGGCCCATCTTCAATGACACCATGTCCAACAGCCAGGGCCTCATCAAGAACGACTATGGCTATTAATATCAATGAGTTATGAAGTTTACCAATATAATTAAATCAGCGTTCCTCGCCCTCGTGGCCGTTGCCGGTGCCGCCGGTTGCGCCTCCGAGCCTTTTGACGAGATTACAGAGCTCAACCTGGACCGCTGCCTGGAGCCCATGAACCTCAAGGCCAGGGTGAACAGCCAGGTGGGAGACGTGGTTACCTTCAGCTGGGATGTGGCCAAGGACGCCGAAAGCTATGTGCTTGAGGTGTACAACGACGAGGCCATGACCGACCTCAACTTCAAGGAGGAGGACATCCTTCCCGACCAGGTCCCCTATGTGAAGCAGCTCAGCGCCGACCTCAAGCTTTACTTCAGGGTAAAGGCGGTGAGTTCCAAGCGCAAGGATTCCCACTGGGCGGTTTTTGGCAACTCCGTCAAGACCTTTGCGGTGAAGGACAACCTGTTCCTGGCCGTAACCGGAAAGACCATGAATTCCATTTCCGTTTCATGGTCCAAGGAAGTATCTGACTATAAAGAGGTTGACCATATCGAGTACGGCATACCCGGAAGCGAGGTCATGCATACCTACAAGCTTACCGCCGCCGATATCGAGAATGCGGCTGCAACCATCTCCGGAGAAGGGGAGAACGCCCTTTCGCCCGCAACCGAGTATGAGGTTGTGCTGTACTATCTCACCGCACGCCGCGGACAGGTGAATGTATGGACCCAGGTCGACCCCTCCGGCATGACCGAAGTCTCCACCCTTGCCGCCCTGCAGAATGCCCTCACCACTCCCGGTGCAAAGATCTTCGTGAAGATGGAGGGCTCTCCGTACGCCATCGGCGTTCAGGACCTCAAGGTTCCGGTATCGCTTTACGGCGAAAGCGCGGCCGACGGTTCCAAACCCGTCCTCGCCGGTGAATTCCAGTTCCGTTCACCCCTCACCAAGGGTGCATTCCATTTCGAGGACCTTGACCTGTCCGGCGAAAAGGAGACCTACGGCTTTGTGATCCAGCTCCATAAGGACAAGAAGGACTTTGCCGAAGCCACTGCCGAGATCGAGTCCATCACCTTCAGGAACTGTATCGTACGCGAGTACAGCAAGGGCCTTCTCTATGAGTGGGACCAGACCATGAACCTGGGTGAGCTGACCTTCGACAGCTGCGACATCCTCGACATCAACACCAACAACAATGGCGGCGACGTCATCGACATGAGGAAGGCTTCCACCATCTCCAAACTGAACATCCTCAACAACACTATCGTGAACGGTATGAGGACGTTCCTAAGGATTGACGAGCCCACCACCATAGGTGACATCCGCTTCGAGAACAACACCATCCAGAACCTGAATCCCATCAAGGCCGACTACAATGTTGGTATCCTCGGATTCCAGAGCATCCCTTCGTCGTTCTCGTTCAAGAACAACCTCATCCTCAACATGGCGGCCGACGCGGCCATGGGAGGTGCCGCCACCAAGTACAAGGGCGCAGACGACCTTTCCATAAACGGAGCCAACAACTGGTACTACAACGTTCCCGCCACCTACTTCACCGACAAGTATTCCACCGGTAAGTTCAATGCCAAGATGCTCTCTACCGACCCTTGCTTCAACTCCAAGGGCGGATACTTCAATCTGGATCCGGATTCCGAAGTCTCGGGCCAGAACGTGGGTGCATCCAAGTGGTGGACTCCCTATGCCGAGCAGGCCGAAGACCTTACGATGAACGTGGTTGAGGGTTCCCATACATGGAACCTGGCCGATGCCAAACTGTTCAGCGGCACCATCAAGAAGGAGATGGTCCGCGAGGACCTCTACATCAACGCCAGCGAGGCGTATGCCGTATCGACCGCGGACGGCATGCTGAACTTCCAGGAGGCCACGAGGGTGAACCGCAAGAACTTCCCGCTCGAGGGTTATCTTGCCTTCAAGGTGAACGCTCCCGGTTCCGTCCTCATCAAGCCGTCCGATCCTTCCCGGAAGGGTAACCACGTTCTCGTGGGCGTGGGTCCCGTCGCCGGCGGTACCGTTACCGTCAAGGGTGGCGCTTCCACTCTCACCGACCAGGACAATGCCCAGAAGATAATCATCAAGGACATCACCGAAGAGTCGCTTGTCTACATCTGGGTGTCCGGTCCGGTCAGCATCGAAAAGCTTGCCTGGTCTACCGACGTGACCCCCGTGAACACAGCACTCAAGGCCCCCGTGGCCGCGGCCGACCCTGCAGTCGTTACCGCCCGCGAGGCTACCGACGTGGTGATTTCCTGGGAGGCCGTTCCCGGTGCCGGAAGCTATTCGGTGGTGTTCAGCGGCAAGACATATCCCGTTGAGGAAGGTACTTCCTATACCATCCCCGGTGGAACCGTATCGATGCTCGATCCGGGCAGCTACACCGCACAGGTATACGCCAACCCTTCGGCCGATGATATCTACAATACCGAATCCGAGGCCGGGACGGCCGCTTTCGCGGTCCTTTCCGCCGGTGGAGAGGAAGGCGGCGAATTCGTGGTGAAGAACCTCACCGAACTGAACAACGCCCTCCTTGCCGGCAAGTCCGAGATAACCCTCGCCCCCGGCGACTATAACCTCGCCGACCGCGATGGCGACGGCGACGGTGCTCCCGACGGATCGGCCATCCTCCAGGTCACCGCACCTCTCGCCCTCAAGGGCCAGGACGGCGCCAGGATTCTCGGCGGATTCAAGCTTAGCGGCCAGGAGGTGGGTACATTCTCACTGAAGAACCTCACCGTGGATGCATTGGCCAATATCCCCGCCAAGGACGAGTCCGGAAACGTGACCGGTTATACCGAGACCGCTCAGGGCATCTTCATCGACCTGGACAACTCGGCCGGCGTCAAGGCCGACGCCATCGTCGTGGAGAATGTGGTGGTGAAGAACTTCGCCAAGAGCGTTATCTACGCTTCCAACAATGCCGACAAGTTCGATATCGCCACCGTATCCTTCAAGGGTCTCGAGGTCTACTCGATGGGTACCGGCCAGGGTGTGTTCGATCTCCGCAACGGAAAGATCGGGACATTCAACCTTGAGGAATCCACGGTCGTAGGCGGTCGTGACTTCCTGAGGATCGACGCCACCGTGACCATTTCGGAAATCTTCATCCGCAGGAACACCCTCTACAACCTCAACGATCCCAAGAACGCCAACGGTGTCCTCTGTGTGAGGTCAACCACCCAGCAGAAGTATGTGGTGTCGCAGAATATCTTTGCCTCCATCCTCAAGTCGATAAGCGGACGTACCACCGCCGCGGTGCCTGCAATGTCCCGCAACGCCTGGTACAACATCGGAGAGGACTTCTACACCGGATGCATCACAGCCGAGATCGCCGTTGCCAACAACGGATTCGTGCTTGCCGAGAATCCTTTCAAGGATGCGGCCGGCAACGACTTCACCCTTGTCAACAACCTCGCAAAGAGCTGTGGCGTGGGTGCTCCCAAGTGGAACCCTTCGGCTTACATCGCTCCTTCCGAGACCTTCACGGTAAAGGACACCACCGAACTCTTTGCTGCGATCGACGCCGGCAAGACCGACCTTACCCTCGCAGCCGGGGATTACAAGTTTGAGAAGACCTTCCTCGTAAAGGCCGGCATGAGGCTCCACGGAGAGGCCGGGACCAAGGTATCCTTCAGCCAGCTGAACCTGGACGGAGGCGACCTCGGAACCGTCATCATCGAGGGAATCGAGTTCACCCAGCATACCGACAACAACTTCCTCAACGTGGCTGCGGAGTGCACTGCCGACAAGATCGTCATCCGCAACTGCACCGTGGACCATGTGAAGAAGAGCGTGTTCTACGACAACGTAGGTGCCACCGTGGGCTCGCTGCTCATCCAGAACGTGCTGCTGAGCGGTCTCCAGGGCGGTCAGGGAACCCTCGATATCCGTAAGGGTGCCTATACCACCGTTACCGTGGAGGACTGCACCGTGATGGGCGGACGCGACTTCATCCGTGCCGATGCCGGCAGGATCACCGGTTCAGCCATTATCCGCAACAACCTGTTCGACGGGTGCTGCATCGGAAGCGGCAACGGAATCCTGTACGTCAGGTCCACTCCTGAAACCTATCTGGTGTACAACAACCTGTTCCTGAACGAGACCGGCAGCAACACCCCTCTGGGCAAGGCTACCGGGGTCACCGTTCCCACCTTCAGCAAGAACTGGTATTACAACTGCACCGCCTCCAATTTCTGGAACGATGCGTTCACCCAGGAACTTGGCACCGCTAACGGCGGCGTGCTGGAGGCTTCGCCCGTCGCCGACGCTACGTCCGGAGACTATACCCTTACGAGTGACGCCCTCAAGGGCGCCGACATCGGCCCGGCCCGCTGGAACCCTTCCGCACCGGCCCTCAGGATCCGTAAACGCTAGAGACCATGTCATTCATCAACAAAGATTTCATGCTGCAAAGTGATACAGCCCGCGAGCTGTATCACTCGCACGCGGAAAAGATGCCCATTATCGACTATCACTGCCACCTTGTACCGGAGCAGATAGCCACCAACATCCAGTTCCGGGACATCACCCAGCTCTGGCTCGTTGACGGCCATTACGGCGACCACTACAAGTGGAGGGCCATGAGGGCCAACGGGGTAAGTGAGGAGTATCTGACCGGCGGCACCAAGTCGTCGTGGGAAACCTTCGAGAAATGGGCCGAGACCGTTCCCTACACAATGCGGAACCCTCTCTACCACTGGACCCACCTGGAGCTCAGCAGGGTATTCGGCATCGACAAGCTGCTCTGCCCGGCCACGGCCCGCGAGATTTTCGAGGAATGCAACGCCCTGCTTGCCACGGAGGAGTTCCGCGGCCAGGCGCTCATCCGGAAATTCGGCGTTGAGGTGGTATGCACCACCGACGACCCGGCCGACGACCTCCGTTATCACAGGATGATAGCTGAAAAGCCTTTCGGCACCCGCGTCATCCCGGCTTGGAGGCCCGACAAGGCCATGGCCATCGAGGACCCGGTTTCATACAAGGCCTATCTGAAGAAACTCGGTGAGGCCGCCGATAAGGAAATCGATTCTTATGCCGACCTGGTCGAGGCCCTCCAGAAGCGTCACGACTTCTTTGCCTCCATGGGCTGCAAGCTTTCCGATCACGGCCTTGAAACGTTCTATGCCGCTGATTACAAAGAGATCGAGATTGAAATCATCTTCAAGAAAGTACTCCTTGGCATCGCCCCTGGTCCAAAGGAACTGGAGAAGTTCCGCAGCGCCTTCCTGCACGACATGGCAGTGATGGACGCCCGTGCGGGATGGGCCCAGCAGTTCCACGTGGGAGCCATCCGGAACAACAATTCAAAGATGTTCAAGGCCGTTGGACCCGACACGGGATACGACGCCATCCACGACCTCCCCACAGCCGCCGCAGGACACAGGTTCTTTGACAGGCTGTGCGCCGAGGACGCCCTCGCCAAGACCATCCTCTACTGCCTCAACCCCAAGGACAACGAGGTCATGATGACCATGGCCTACACTTTCAACGACGGCACTTTCCCCGGAAAGATGCAGTTCGGGTCCGGCTGGTGGTTCCTGGATCAGGAGGACGGCATGCGCAAGCAGATGAACGCCCTTTCCACCCTTGGCCTGTTCAGCCGCTTTGTGGGAATGCTCACCGACAGCCGCAGTTTCATAAGCTATCCCCGCCACGAGTACTTCCGCCGCATCCTTTGCGACGTGCTCGGGGCCGATGTTGAAAGCGGCCGCCTGCCTGCATCCGAGATCGGTTTCATAGGCAAGATGGTGGAGGATATCTCCTATAACAACGCCAAGGCATATTTCAACTTCTGATGCGCTGGATCAAGATTAACCCTGCCGATAACGTCGCCGTAGCCCTCTCCGACCTCAGTGCCGGAGAGAGCGTCGGCGGCGCAGTGCTCCGCTCCGACGTCCCCAGGGGACACAAGATCCTTCTGGAGGACGTTCCCGCGGGCGGAAACATCATAAAGTACGGATATCCCACCGGGCATCTCACAGTGGGTCTTCCAAAGGGGAGCATGGTTGACCACAGCGTCATAAAAACCAACCTGGAAGGGCTTCTGGACTATACCTATGCCCCTTCGCTGGTTGAGATCGCCCCTTCTTCCGAAAAGCGTACCTTCAAGGGCTTCCGCCGTGCCGACGGCCAGGTGGGTGTGCGCAACCAGCTCTGGGTTATTCCGACCGTTGGCTGCGTAAACGGCATCTGCCAGCAGATCGTGGACCGCTTCAGGGCCGAGATCGCAGGGAAGGAGGGCAGCGTGGACGCCGTTGTGGCCTTCCCCCACAATTACGGATGTTCACAGCTGGGCCAGGACCACGACAATACCCGCACCATCCTTTCCGACATGGTCCGTCATCCAAATGCCGGAGGTGTGCTGGTGGTGAGCCTTGGCTGCGAAAACAACCAGCTGGAGCAGTTCCGTACCCTGGTTGGTCCGGTGGACGGAACCCGGGTGAAAATGTTTGTATGCCAGAAGGTCGAAGACGAGGTGGAATACGGGCTCGGGCTCCTCAGGGAGATATTCGCTGTGGCTTCCGCCGACAAGAGGGTCGACGTCCCCGCTTCGGAACTCCGGGTAGGTCTCAAGTGCGGCGGTTCCGACGGTCTTTCCGGAATAACCGCCAATCCTCTCCTGGGCGTATTCTCCGACTGGCTGGTCTCCCAGGGCGGTACCACCGTCCTTACCGAGGTCCCGGAAATGTTCGGGGCGGAGACGATACTCATGAACCGCTGCCAGGACAAGGCCACCTTCGACAAGACGGTGTCGCTTATAAACGATTTCAAGGAGTATTTCATACAGTCCGGCATGCCGGTGTATGAGAACCCGTCGCCCGGAAACAAGGCCGGAGGCATCTCCACGCTTGAGGAAAAGTCGCTCGGGTGCACCCAGAAATGCGGAAAGAGCATCGTCAGGGGAGTCCTGCGCTATGGCGAGAGGCTGTCAGTGAGGGGACTCAACCTCCTGAGCGCTCCCGGAAACGACCTGGTGGCTTCCACGGCACTTGCCGCTGCTGGCTGCCAGATGGTCCTTTTCACAACCGGACGCGGCACACCGTTCGGAACCTTCGTCCCCACGATGAAGGTTTCCACCAACACCCCTCTGTCACAGAATAAGAAAACCTGGATTGACTTCAATGCAGGAGTCCTTGCCGAGGACGAACCGATGGAAACGGTCGCCGGACGCTTCATTGACTACACCCTTGCCGTCGCAAGCGGCGAAAGTGTATGCAGCGAGCGGAGCGGCTACCGCGAAATTGCCATCTTCAAAACCGGCGTTACCTTGTAACCTGTTACCTGATAAATAATTATGGAAAGATTAAACAGAACGTCAGCACCGCAGGCAAAGCGGTATACTGAAAAAGTGATACAGTTTGGCGAGGGCAATTTCCTCCGCGCCTTCATCGAATGGATCATCTGGAAGACCAACCAGAAGACCGATTTCAACGCTTCCGTGGTGGTTGTCCAGCCCATCGAGAAGGGAATGGTGGAATGGCTGAACGAGCAGGACGGCCTGTATCACCTCAACCTCCAGGGACTTCTGGACGGAAAGCCCGTCGACAGCGTTGACCTTATCGACGTTATCAGCAGGGGAGTGAACCCTTTCACCGATTTCAAGGCATACCTCGCCCTCGCGGAGCAGGAGGAGATGCGTTTCATCATCTCCAACACCACCGAGGCCGGTATCGCCTTCGACCCTTCCTGCCGCTTTGACGACGCCCCGGCATCGTCCTATCCCGGAAAACTCGTCCAGCTGCTGTACCACAGGTACGAGCACTTCAACGGAGACCCTTCCAAGGGCTTTGTCATCTTCCCTTGCGAACTGATTTTCGAGAACGGGAAACACCTGAAAGAGTGCATCCTGCAGTATATCGACCTGTGGAATCTGGGAGAGGGTTTCCGCTCCTGGTTCCTCGGGAGCTGCGGCGTGTACAGCACCCTCGTGGACAGGATCGTCCCCGGTTATCCCCGTGACAATGCGGCCGCCCTTTGCGAGAGGGCAGGTTACGACGACCATCTCCTGGACAAGGCCGAGATCTTCCATCTGTGGGTGATCGAGGCACCCAAGGAGGTCGCCGCGGAATTCCCCGCCGACAAGGCCGGACTGAACGTCCTCTTTGTCCCCAGCGAGGCCCCTTATCACGAGAGGAAGGTGACACTCCTGAACGGTCCCCACACGGTATTGTCACCGGTTGGCTACCTCAGCGGACTGAATACCGTCCGCGAGTGCTGCCAGGACCCGCTCATCGGAAAATTCGTCACCAAGGTGATGTTCGACGAGCTGCTTCCCACCCTCAACCTTCCCGAGGAGGAACTCAGGAAATTTGCCTGCGACGTACTTGACCGCTTCAACAACCCTTATGTCAAGCACTTCGTTACCAGCATCATGCTCAATTCATTCCCCAAGTTCAAGACCCGCGACCTCCCCGGTCTCAAGACCTACCTGGAGCGCAAGGGCGAACTTCCCCGGTGCCTTGTGCTGGGACTTGCAGCCATCTGCACCTACTACAAGGGCGGAAAGAGGGGAGAAGACGAGATTGTGGTGAACGACGACGAGGCCATAAAGGCCCTCCTTCAGGATCTTTGGGCAACGGGCGACGTGGCCGCGGTGGCAAAGGGTGTCCTGGGTGCGGATTTCATCTGGGGAGAAGACCTCAACGCAATCCCCGGCCTTGCTGCAATGCTTACGGAAAACCTCGCCCTCATACAGGAAAAAGGCATGAGGACCGCAGTGGAAGCAGTGCTTGGCTAGTCGGCGTTGTAGCGCGTAAGGATATCCATGTGCATGAAGTTGTCCCTCTGCAGGGGCAACTTCTTTCTTACTATGTAGTCGGTCATGGACTGGATGGCGTTATGTGCCTGTTCTTCAAGATGCTGGGTCACAAGCATGTCCACCACCCCTTTCCTCAGGGCCGAGATATTTGCAGGAAGGTTGTCGAACCCTATCACGCGGCATCCTTTGAGCCCGTATCTCTCCAGGAAGTCCACTATGAGGTGGATCCTGGAATTGAACATGACGATGTGTCTGGTGTCGGGATGGGTGGAAAAATACTCCTTGAGGGCGCGGGCTGCCTGCCCGGGCTGGTTGGGCTCGATGAAGACGTTGTCTATGGCGCAGTCGGGATGGTGCTCGGCCATATAGTCCAGGAATCCTGCGCGGCGGGTTACGGTGGGGTCGGACTGGCGGTGCTTGTCGCGGATTATCCGCACCACCGCCACGCGAGACGGGACCTGTCCCATGCATAGGAGGTCTGCACAGAGATAGCCGCTCTGGTACATCGGGAGGCCGTAGTAGGCCATATATCCGTCCTGCTCGATCTTGGAGTCGATGAATACGTAGGGAATCCCCATTTCCTGCAGCCTGGAGGCGAACACCGCGGTCTCGTTCTTGAACATCGGGGCCATCACCACGCCGGCGGGCTTGGCCGACAGCACAGTTTCACATGCGGCCTTGAACGACTCCAGGTCGTACTGGTCATAACCGATCCTCTCTATGGAAATGTTGAATGACGAAGCCTCTTCAGCGGCCTTGTCCAGCCCTGGCTCAGCGAGTTCCCAGAATTCCCCGGATTTGTACGAGGGCAGGAGTACTGCAATCTCGTATTCCTTCCTCGACGCCAGTACGGAAGCGTACACGTTGGGCTCGTAACCCAGTTCGCGGATTACTTTCTGCACCTTCTCGCGGCTCTTCCGCGAAACTCCCTCACGGTTGTGGATGACCCTGTCCACGGTGCCCTTGGAGACACCGGAAAGCCTGGCTACATCCTTGATTGTTATATTCATGCTTCAACGGCCTTGTACTTGGGTACCAGGACTTTCATAATGCACCATCCCACCAGGTATGCCACCGAGCAGATGCAGAATATAATCATGTATCCGGCCGGTTTTCCCTCGAATCCCATGAAGCGGAATGCGGCTCCCTGGCCTTCGGCATAGGTGAACAGTGCACCTGCGCTCTTGTTGATCAGGAATGAAGCCATGCCGCCCGCCATGCCGCCGATTCCGGTGATTGTGGCGATTGTGGATTTGGGGAACATGTCACCTACGGTGGAGAATATGTTGGCGCTCCAGCTCTGGTGTGCGGCGCCCAGGATTCCAATCAGGATCACGGGGAACCAGGGGGTCCCGAACGCGTTGCCCAGCGGCTGTGCCAGAAGGCCTAGCAGGGGGAAGAATGCAAAGATCAGCATAGCCTTCATCCTGCCGGCGTAGGCGTTCATTCCCTTGTTGATGAACACTGTGGGCAGTTTTCCGCCAAGGATGCTTATCATGGTGATGAGGTACAGCACGAAGATGAGCACCATGCCTTCAGTATCGGTGGGGTTGATGTTGAACTGCGATTTCAGGTAGGCCGGGGTCCAGAAAAGGAAGAACCACCACACGCCGTCGGTCATGAACTTGCCCACGATGAAAGCCCAGGTCTGGCGGAAGGTGAAGCACTTGAAGAAACTGATGGATTTCTCCTCCTTGGCGTCGGCTGCCGGTGCGGCCTCGTCGGCGTCGGATTCGATGTAGGCGAGTTCGGCGGCGTTCACCTTGCGGTTCTCGCGCGGCTTCTTGTAGAGGAAGAGCCAGAATCCCATCCAGATGTAGCCCAGGGCACCGATCACGATGAATGCCATTTCCCATCCGAAGTACTTGGCCAGCACCGGGATGGTGAAGGGGGCGATGAGGGCTCCTACCGAGGCGCCGCTGTTGAAGATAGCGGTTGAGAAGGCCCTGTCCTTCTTGGGGAAGTATTCGGCGGTTACCTTGATTGCCGCAGGGAAGTTGCCGGCCTCGCCAAGTGCGAGAATTGCCCTGGCTCCCAGGAACAGGTACATCGATACCGTTGAGATTACCAGCCCGGCATCGGCTGCGCCGCTGGCCTTGAACGAGCGGAGTGCCTCCAGGGCCGTTTCAAACCCCACCAGCCCCGATCCGGTCACTATGCTGCTGGTGGCTATTCCGCAGAATGCATGAAGTATTGCACCGGTGCTCCATACGAAAATGGCCCACATGTAGCCCTTCTTGGTGCCCATCCAGTCGATGAACTTCCCGGCGAACAGCATGAAGATGGCATAGAATATCGAGAACCAGGCGGTTATGGTGCCGTAGTTGGCATCCGTCCACCCGAATTCCTGCTGTATTCCGCCTTCTCCGGGGTATGTCAGCGAAAGGACCTGGCGGTCCATGTAATTGATGGTGGTGGCAAGGAAGAGCATCGCGCAGATTATCCACCTGTAGTTGGTCTTTTTCTCAGAGCCGGTCATATTGGTCGTAGTTTATGTTGCTGGTTTAAAAACATACAAAAATAATCAATATTTCTTTACCGTGCACGTTCACGGAACAAAAAAATTCCGTGATAAGTTGTAAATTTGCTGAAAATTGGACAATCGATGGGAGAAGAACTGACTCTAGTGCGCGACCTGGCGGTGATACTGATATCAGCAGGCCTTTTCACCATACTTTCCCGTGCACTCAAGCAGCCCCTTGTGCTGGGTTACATAATCGCCGGAATCCTTATCGGTCCGCATGTGAAGTTCTTCTTCAGCATCTCCAGTGCCGAGGCCGTCCACCAGTGGTCGGAGATCGGCATCATCTTCATGATGTTCGGTCTTGGCCTGGAGTTCAGTTTCAAGAAGCTGCTGAAAGTGGGGAGCGGAGCCCTGGTGACCGCCGGCTTCAAGGCCCTGGGGGTTTTCATACTCGGATTCGTGACGGGGCAGGCCCTGTCGTGGAGCGTTATGGAGAGCATTTTCCTGGGCGGACTCCTCTCCATGTCATCCACCGCCGTGGTGCTCAAGTCCTACGACGACATGGGGCTCAAGGACCGGCCCTGGGCTCCGATGGTATTCGGAACCCTCGTGGTGGAGGACCTCATCGCCATACTGCTGATGGTGCTGCTTTCCACTATGGCGGTATCCAATAAATTCGCCGGGGGAGAGCTGCTGCTGAACCTTGGAAAACTGCTGTTCTTCCTGGTGCTGTGGTTCCTCGTGGGAATCTACGTCATTCCGTCGGTCCTTAAGAAGACCAGGAAATACCTCAGCGACGAGATACTCCTGATAGTGAGCATCGGACTTTGCTTCGGGATGGTAACCCTCGCTGAGGCGGCCGGTTACTCTTCCGCCCTGGGAGCCTTCATGATGGGCTCAATCCTTGCGGAAACAATTGAGAGCGAGCACATTGAGAAGCTCGTAAATCCAATCAAGAACCTTTTTGCGGCCATTTTCTTCGTGTCGGTGGGCATGATGGTGGCTCCGGACGTGATAGTGCACAACTGGTGGATAATCCTTATCCTCACACTGCTGGTCATGCTGACGCACATCGTCTTCAGTGCCGCCGGAATAGTGGCTACCGGGGGAGGGCTCAAGAATGCCGTCAATACCGGATTCAGCCTGGCCCAGCTGGGCGAGTTCGGCTTCATCATCGCCGGAGTCGGGGTTACTCTCGGAGTCATGAGGGATTTCATCTATCCGGTAATCATCGCAGTGTCGGTCATAACCACCTTTACCACCCCCTACATGATCAAGCTGGCCGGTCCGTTCTATTCCCTGCTGGAGAGGAAGCTTCCGCGCGGACTGATGACCAAGCTGGAACCTGCCCCTCAGCAGCCCAGGCGTTCCGCTGCCGAGCAGAGCCTCTGGAAGGAACTGCTGGTGGCATACTTCCTGCGCATAGCCCTTTACGGTGTGGTCCTGCTGGCAATCGACATCGGTTCCAGGCTTTATTTTGAACCGCTCCTGCTGAGGCTCTTCCCTTCGTGGAGCCCCTTCCTTCACAACCTGGTGATAGTGACCGGAACCCTGCTGGTCATGGCTCCGTTCCTGTTCGGGATGGGAATCAGTACGGGATCCATCAACAACCTGGCTCCCAAGCTGATAAAGGCCAAGGAGAGGAACCGCTGGCCGATCCTGGGACTTGTCCTGGCCCGTTCGTTCCTGGTCATAAGCATTGTGGTGGGAGTTATCTCGTCACGTTTCAGCCTGGCCGGATGGTCAATTGTGCTGATTTTCCTGGCGGGAATCGTATTTATCTGGCTGGCAAGGCTTTACACCAAGCGTTATTCTTCACTTGAACAGCATTTCCTGTCCAATCTGAACGAGAAGGAGAAGCTGGAAAGGAAGAAGTCCCCCATATCGTCGTCGATACGGGCCAAGATGGCCGGATACGACGTCCATATAGAGGTGATGGAAGTATCGCCGGATTCGTCCTTCGTCGGCGAGAAAATGAAGGACATCCCTTTCAGAAGCGGTACCGGTGCAAACATCGTCAAGATCCAGAGGGGCTCACGCAACCTGGTCATTCCTGGCGGCGATACGGTGATCTATCCCCATGACAGGCTTGCTGCCGTGGGGACCACCGCACAGCTCCGGGCCCTGAAGACCATGGTTTCAGATTCCGTTTCCGTCCCGGAAGAAGTCCAGGACCAGGAGTTTGAGGTCATTCCCGTCACCCTCGAAGAGGAATCGTACCTTACCGGCAAGACGCTCCGGTCCATATCCATGAGGAATTACGGCTGCATGGTAATCAGCGTCCTCAGGGGCAATGAATTCATAACCAACCCCGGGCCCGATTTCAAGTTCGGCCCGGGTGACATAGTGTGGATCGCAGGCGAGACCTCATCCTGCGAATGGCTCAAATAGGAACAATCTTTAAAATTATAATTCTATGATTACAGGTAACGTTCGTCCCGAGACAATGGAGCGCATCACGACCTCCGCTCTGGCCCAGAAATTCATTGAAGAACAGATTAAGGAACTGCGCGCCCAGATAGGCGGCAGGAAGGTCCTTCTGGCCCTGTCGGGAGGGGTTGACTCCTCTGTGGTGGCGGCATTGCTGATCAAGGCGGTGGGCAGGCAGCTCGTTTCAGTACACGTGAATCACGGACTCCTCCGCAAGGGCGAACCCGAACAGGTGGTGCGGGTATTCCGCGACGAGCTGGGCGCCAACCTGATATATGTCGATGCAACCGACCGTTTCCTGGATAAGCTTGCCGGTGTGGCCGATCCCGAGCAGAAGCGCAAGATCATCGGTGCGGAATTCATCCGCGTGTTCGAGGAAGAGGCCCGCAAGCTGGACGGAATCAGTTTCCTGGCCCAGGGAACGATCTATCCCGATATCATCGAATCCGGTCCCGTCAAGTCCCACCACAATGTGGGAGGTCTTCCGGAAGACCTTCAGTTTGAACTTGTCGAGCCCATCAAACTGCTTTTCAAGGATGAGGTACGCGTGGTAGGGAAAGAACTCGGCCTGCTCGACAGCATGGTCTACCGCCAGCCGTTCCCCGGCCCCGGCCT
>JAFRXI010000002.1 GCA_017437755.1 Bacteroidales bacterium | reverse complement strand
TGGCGGAGGCAACTTCCTGGTTCTTCAGATTGTCCAGCCAGTCCAGCAGCTGCTGGGAAACGATCGCCTCGACGGCGGGCCTGACCTCGCTGTTGCCGAGGCGGCCCTTGGTCTGGCCTTCGAACTGCGGGTTTTTGACCATGGTGGTCAGGACACAGGTGAGACCCTCGCGGAAGTCCTCGCCGGAGAGGTTATTGTCCTTCTCCTTCAGCAGGCCGACGCGGCGGGCATAGTCGTTGAAGCACTTGGTAAAGGCTGTCTTGAAGCCGGTCTCATGCGAACCGCCCTCGGGCGTGTTGATGTTATTGACATAGGAGAAGAGGCTCTCCGTATAGCCGTCGGTATACTGGATGGCAGCCCGGCAGATGATCGTATCCCGCTTGCCCTCGATATAGATCACGTCGTCCTGCAGGGCGGTCTTCCCCGCGTTGAGGTAGAGCACGTAGTCGGAAATGCCGCCGTCATAGCAGAAGACGCGGGTACGGCTTTCCGGATCGGCGAGACGCTCGTCGGTGAAGGTAATCTTTACGCCGCGGTTCAGGTAAGCCAGCTCCTGCAGGCGGCGGGAGACGGTCTCGGTATGGAAGCGTACGTCCTCAAAGATTTCCTCGTCCGGGAGGAAGCGCACGAGGGTGCCCTTCTTCCGGGTGTTTCCCACGACCTCGAGCGGGCCGACGGGCTTGCCGGCCTCCATCTTCTTCGTGGCAGGGTTGACCTCGCTGGTGAAGGCCATGCGGTAATGGGTCCAGTTCAGAAACACGTCCACGGTGAGCCACTTGCTCAGGGCGTTAACGACACTGGCGCCGACGCCGTGCAGGCCGCCGGAATAATCATAGTTCTCACTGTTGAACTTGCCGCCCGCGTGCAGAACGGTGAAGATGACCTCCACCCCGGGGATTCCCATCGTCGGGTGCAGGTCGACCGGCATACCCCGGCCGTTATCGAAAACGCTGGCCGAACCGTCCTTGTGCAGGGTGACGGCAACCTCGGAAGCGAAGCCGTTGGAGGCCTCGTCGATGGCGTTGTCCACAATTTCCCAGAGCAGGTGGTGCAGTCCGCGGGAAGAGGTCGTTCCGATGTACATGCCGGGACGCATCCGGACGGCCTCAAGGCCCTCCAGGACCTGGATATTCCCGGCGTTATAGGTTTGCGATGCCATGGGTTCACTCCTTCAGGGCTCCGCCTGCCGGTTGAGCCCAATACTAGACATTCTATTATACCACAAAATGTATGGAGAGGGGAAGGGGAACACCATATTTTGTTGCAATCCCGCCTGAAAAGACGCCTGTTTTGTCCCTTGCGGGTTGCTTTTTCGCTTCCGGCGTGAGATAATAAACCAAGTATGAATACAGCCGGGCTCCGGCAACAGGAGAGAACAATGCTGAGAATCGGGCAGTTTACAGACACGTTTCTGCCGATTGTGGACGGCGTGGGAAGAGTGGTACAGGCTTACTCCGAAACGCTGTGCGGGATGGGACATCAGGTGACGGTGGTCGCCCCGATGTACGACACCGGCTTCCAGGGCGGTTTTCCCTACCAGCTGGTGGAATACGTGGCCTCCAGCGTTCCGGGACTGAAGCAGTACAAGGTCGGGGAGGCGGTACTCGACGCGCACTACCG
>JAFRXI010000040.1 GCA_017437755.1 Bacteroidales bacterium | reverse complement strand
CCAACGGTATCGCCCACCACGGTGGCATGATGGCTTGAGGAGTTCTTTCCTCCGAAATTACCCTCTTCCACGTACTTCTTGGCATTGTCCCAGGCGCCGCCCGAGTTGGCTAGGAATACTGCCAGGACAAAGCCTGCACCGAGTCCGCCGGCAAGGAGTCCGATGACGCCCGCAGGACCCAGCACCACTCCCACCAGCATCGGGACGATGATTGCGAGCAGCGACGGGAAGATCATCTCGTGCTGTGCGGCCTTGGTGGAAATCCTCACGCAGGAAGTGTAGTCAGGCCTCTGCCGGCCTTCGAGGATACCGGCGATCTCGCGGAACTGGCGGCGTACCTCGATGACCATCTTCTGCGCGGCGCGGCCCACCGCGTTCATCGTGAGGCCGCAGAACAGGAAGGCCATCATGGAGCCGATGAATACGCCCACGAGGACGTAGGGGTTCATCAGGGAGATGTCATAGTAATTGACTATGTCTGTGATGGTTGCGCTCACGGTGTCAACTGTCCTGTCGCCGATCTGAAGCACGTCCTTGCCGATGTGGCTGAAGCCTATCTTGATCTCCTCGATATAGGAAGCCAGCAGGGCGAGGGCCGTAAGGGCGGCACTGCCGATGGCGAAGCCCTTCCCGGTTGCGGCAGTGGTGTTTCCGAGGGAGTCCAGGATATCGGTCTTCTCCCTTACGGAAGGATCCAGTTCGCTCATCTGTGCATTACCTCCGGCATTGTCGGCGATAGGGCCGTAAGCGTCTGTGGCCAAGGTGATTCCAAGCGTGGAAAGCATACCCACGGCAGCGATTGAGATACCGTAGAGACCCAGGCTGAGGCTCGAGGTCGAGAAGACGAAGTCGGTGGCGAACCCGTAGGCCAGAAGGATTGCGCAGGCGATGGTCACCACGGGCACCGCCGTGGAAATCATGCCGAGCCCGACACCGTTGATAATCACCGTGGCGGGACCTGTCTGCGCGCTCTCGGCAAGCTTCTGGGTGGGCCTGTAGGAATGGGAGGTATAGTATTCCGTGACCTTTCCGATGACCACGCCGGCAAGAAGGCCGGAAATCACCGAAAGCGAGAGTTTCCACCAGTTGGGGAAGCCCAGGAGCCAGAATACCAGGAACGACAGGCCGGCGATGAGGATGGCGCTGAGGTTGGTGCCGCGGCTGAGCGAACCCAGAAGGTCCTTAAGGGAAGCCCCCTCCTTTGTGCGGACCACGTAAATGCCTATTATGGAAAGTACAACGCCTATGGCGGCTATCAGCATCGGGGCCATGATGGCACGCAGCTGGACGGCGGTCCCGTCGGCGAAGAAGGCCGAGGCTCCCAGCGCCATGGTGGCGAGGATGGAGCCGCAGTAGCTCTCGTAGAGGTCGGCGCCCATGCCTGCCACGTCACCCACGTTGTCGCCCACGTTGTCGGCGATGGTGGCAGGGTTGCGGGGATCGTCCTCGGGGATGTCCTGCTCAACCTTTCCCACGATGTCGGCGCCCACATCGGCCGCCTTGGTGTAGATACCTCCGCCAACCCTGGCGAACAGGGCCTGGGTGGAGGCGCCCATCCCGAAGGTGAGCATGGTGGTGGTGATTACCACAAGTGTCTGAGCCTCAGATGCTTCATGGACAAAGGCATTCAGGATCACCCACCATATGGAGATATCCAGAAGTCCAAGTCCAACTACCGTCAGACCCATCACGGCGCCGCTGCGGAAGGCCACCTTCAGACCCGAATTGAGCGAGCGCATGGTGGCGTTGGCCGTGCGGGCCGAAGCATAGGTGGCGGTCTTCATCCCCACGAAACCGGCCAGGCCCGAGAAGAAACCGCCGGTGAGGAAGGCGAACGGAACCCAGGGATTCTGTACCCCGAAGCCGTAGGCAAGTATGGCGAAAAGCACCGCCAGGACAATGAAAACGATTACGACCACCTTGTACTGCTGCTTTAGGTAGGCCATTGCCCCCTCACGCACGTACTGGGCGATTTCCTTCATGGTCACCGTCCCTTCGCTCTCTTTCATCATCTGATGGAAAAACAGCCAGGCAAAGAAAAGAGCCAGGACAGCAGCGACGGGAACTGCATAAAATAATGTTTGGTACATATAATTAAACTTTACTATGCGGTTAGACTCGCAAAGATAGGCATTTTTCGTGGAAATTAGTATTTTTGTAAGGTATATGAATCTCCGAACCATGAAAAGAGCCTTGGTATTTACCGCCGTACTGCTGACTCTCAGCATGGCCGTCTCCGCCCAGGAAAAGGCACCCGCCGCCTACGACCGCATCATGCAGGATCCCGTTTACGCCTATCTGGAGTACTCCCCATACAAGGCGCCCACGGAGCCGTGCGCCGTCCCGCCAAAAGGGTATAAACCCGTGTATATCAGCCATTACGGCAGGCATGGCGCCCGTTACAACTACAAGCAGGAAGGATACGACGACCTAAAGGCTTTCTTTGAGAAGGCTATCGTGGCGGGAGTCCTTACGCCGGATGGCAGGGCCCTGGCACAGAAGTACCTGGGGGCCTACAAGTACTTTGACGGAAGGGCCGGGGACCTGACCCCCCTGGGCTGGGACCAGCATTACGGAATCGGAGGCAGGATGTACCGGAACTACCGGCAGGTGTTCAGGAAGCATCCTCACCTGGACGCCAGGGCCTCCACCATCCAGCGCTCGATAATGTCCATGGTGGCCTTCTGCGACGCCATAGAGGAACAGGACAGCCACGTCAGGATTGACAAGGAGACCAGCGAGTCGTTCATGCCCATCATGAACCCCCACCATAGCAACCACCCCTTCAGCGAATCGGTCAGGGGTGGGAAGAAACCTTATGGCAAAGGCTGGATGAAAGAAGTCAAAGACCTCAAAGCCAGGACAATACGGGCCGATGAATTCCTTCCCCGCTACTTCACCGACCTGGACTGGGTAGAGCGGAACTTCGGCAAGACGAACCTGGAACTGGAGCTGTATTTCCTGATGATCAGCACCGCCTGCACCGACGTCCCCGTGTCGTTCGAAGGCATGTTCTCGCCCGAGGAACTTTACGGGCTGTGGGAATGGCGCAACTACTTCTATTACCAGAAATGGGGTCCCGGAGAAAACGGCAC
Organism: Bacteroidales bacterium; assembly: GCA_017437755.1. Classification (GTDB taxonomy): domain Bacteria; phylum Bacteroidota; class Bacteroidia; order Bacteroidales; family UBA932; genus Cryptobacteroides. The sequence goes on along the minus strand of JAFRXI010000040.1, from coordinate 47,733 downwards.
CAACCCGGCCTTCCTGCTGGCGTCGCTGCTCCTGGACGACATCATGGACAAGGCCGACGAGGACCTCGCCTCCGGGAAATTCGGGGCAAGGCTCCGCTTCGGACACGACACCCCGATCGCCATGATACTGTGCCTGATGGGCGTGGACGGCTGGTCCACCCCGGCGGCGCATCCTTCCGACATAAAGTATTTCTACGATTTCACCAACGTCCCCATGGCGGCCAACCTGCAGCTGGTTTTCTACGCCAGGCGCGGCGCCCCCACCCTGGTGAGGATGATGCTGAACGAACGCGACATCACCCTGCCCCTCCCGGGAGAAAACGCCCCATACTACCGCTGGAGCGACTTCACGTCGCATTACCGCACGGTCACCTCGGCCGCAAAGTCAATGATTGAGGATTTGCTGAAATAGCTTCAGCGGCTGCCGGTGGAAGCCAGAAGGGCCTTTGCCGAGGCAATGCGGTCGATGAAATAAGCGCGCAGCACGGGCCACTCGTAGAATAACCCCAAAGCCTTGCCGCCCGAAACATCAGCCTTTTCCACCGGGAGCGGCAGGTCGTTGCCGTTATATAGCACGCGGACAATGACATCGCCCTTGCGGCCGCGGTAGAAGGCAAACTGGATGTTGGACGCCATGGGAACGTCGTAGGTGCGGAAAACCTCCTTTGCCTTATGCGGGTCGGTCACCACACGGTCCCATCCTTCCGCCCCCATAAGGTCCATAAAGGACATCAGGACAATGTCGTGCCCAAAGCGGAGACGGGCCTGGGTGCCTCCGGTGGCGATGTCCTCGTCGGCCCTGGACACGATATCGTCGAGCAGTATCCAGGCGAGCGCGGGCTTCCGACCCTTGTTGGCAGGCCACGACGCCATGGCCGAATAGAACCGGAAATTGAAGGCCTCCCAGTAGTTGAAGGCGTCGTCCTGGTCAATCACGTCCCAGAAATACACCGGGGAGTCCAGGCAAGGGCCGCTGCAAAACATGTAATACATCTGCCTTGTCAGATTGGCCTCGCGGGAAATCCCGGAAACATCCTTGAAGTACTTTTTCAGGAAAGACTTGTGGTCCAGCGAGTTGAAGAACTTGCTGTAGTCCTTGTACCAGGGTCCTTTTTTTGAAAGGCCATCATCGAAATCCAGGAACTGGGGCTGCATCGGATGGAAGACGGAGAGCCTGCCCATGTCGGAATAGCTGCTCTCCTCATGCACCCGGACCGAAGGGTTCAGCGCAATGAGCTCGTTGCAGAACGACGCCATGCTTATTATGCACCTTGTTGACAGGGTGGCCCTTGCATCTACCACAGGACGGCCCTTGAACACCTGCGGGAAATTATGGAACATCCTGCGTGCTATCTCCTTATGCTGCTCCCGACCCTTTTCGGTAAGGTCCCCGGCGTGGTATCGGGACTGGGCATAAAGCTCCTTGAAAGCGGCGCGGAACCGCTCTCCCTTCTCCGTGAGGTTCCCTGCCAGGTGGGCCTGCTCAAAAACGGAGTCAACCGCCACAAGGTCCGCCTCGGTGGAATGCCGCCTGGCCCCGTGCCTGCCGTAATGGCTCACGTAAAAAGGCTTGTATCCCCTAGGCGACTTTATGGTGGCATCCCGGCTGAAATCGTACAGGTAGAACACTCCCGCGGCCTTCCTGATGTCCTGTCCGATTTCCTCGCGGGCCGACGGCCTCCCCTGCCCCGAAGCCGCCAACGCGGGGAAAACGGCAAGCAGGCCAAGAATCAAAAACTTTCTCATGAATCTACTTCTTCACAATAGCTATGCCGTTTATCACGGCGCGGTCTCCGGTATTGTCGACCGGCCTGTTCTTTGTCACGAATTCCGAAAGGGCGGCCGTCGTTCCCTCATGGACTACGAAAGTGGACGAACCGCCGCCGTCGAGATTGATGGCATTGCTGGCGCCCATGGCAAGGAACATCCTGGACATCATGGGATAAGATGCTCCGGTCGACCAGCTTGACCGCCTTCCGTCCACAATCAGGAGGTACACGGTTTTCTTGTCCGCACTCACGCCTACCGCCGTACGCGGCTCCAGGGTAGTGTCTTCCGATACGATATCGCCGTTCTGAAGCAGCCTTTGCCGTCCGCCGAGCGCTTCGGCGATGCTGCTTTTGCGGGCCGCATACTCCGCCTGGGTGAGGATTGCGCCCGTCCCGTCCTTCATCAGGGCGAAAACCGTGCATACCGTCCCTCCGTCAAAGGTATCCTTCAGAACCACGCCACGGCGGACCACGATTCCCTGTGCCAGGTTGTTCCGGCCGGAACTACCGTAAAAGAAGTCGCCGTTAACACCGCCCCACACCTGGATTCCGCGCTTTGACTGCATGGCGGCAAGCTGCTGGCGCATTGTCTGCACAAGCGTCAACTGGGTGTCGACGGGCTTTATGGAAGAATCGTCGTCGTTTGCGCACGTTACGGCAAGCGAAACCTTGTCCAGGTCAATCGTGTAAAGGAAGACGGCGGTAGGGGCGAGAGCCCCGTTCACCTTGCCCACATAGCTGATCTCCAGCACGTCTACGCCGTCGGTAACGGTATAGGTCCTGTCGGAAGTAACCGTAGACACAAGGCCGGTCTTGTAAGCGAAAACCCGTCCTTCCTCCGTGGATGCCCCAAAGAAAACCGAATTGTCCGCAGCCTGGGTAACCGACAGCGATGCCTGGTCCGACACCGTTGAAAGCACAACGCTTGCAGTCCTGGCCTTACCTGAATAGTTCATCCCGGCCGAAACGGTCAGGGTCGCTCCGTTCTTTGGCACGGCCTTCAGCCATGAAGCCCCCACGGACGACACCGTCCAGTTCTCGGCCGAAGTCACCATTATCTCGACCGGGGTTCCGTAGGTGTCGATATCCACCGACGACTGCCCCAGGGTAAGTCTTCCGGTATTCCCTACCTGACGGACGGTCAGGTCTTTGGAATAACCTGAAATGGAAAACCTTATCTTTCCGTCCCGGGACGATGTCTCCGGATTTGCCGCCACCGAGAACGAGCAGGAAGCCCCTCCCGTGGGAGTCTTAAGGGTTATCCATGAATCCGCAGAGGATGCTTTCCACTCAGCATCGGCCACTATTGCAACCTCGAAATCCCCTGCCGAAGCTCCGGCCATCACCGGATTCTCGGCAAAGATTATGGAATGTTTCTCTTCCGGTCCCTTGTCCGAGCAGGAGACGGCCATCGCCGCCCCTGCCCAGACCAGAAGGACCAATGCAATTATCCTTTTTGTCATTTCGCTACGCTTGCGCCCATTATCTTATCCGTATCGTTACGGGAAAGCCCCCTCTGATCGGCACCGAGAACCTCGGCGGAGATGCTTCCGGAGGCGAGCGCCTTCAGGGCCGTGGCAGTGAGCCCGTTTCCGAAGGCGGGATTGTTTGAAGAGTTGCCAACCAGCTTCCTGACGCCATAGGAGTCGGGAGCGGCGAGCATGGAGGCGGTATTGAAGGCCGGTGACACCGATCCTGCGGTCCTGTCGGCTTTGAAATAGTCTCCGCCCACGATGGTGGCCCTGTGCGCCACCGCGTTGGACTTGTAAGGATTGACATTGTTCTCGACACCAACGGTGGTATTTCCGGCAATGATTGAATTCCAGGTGTTTACGCTGGTCCCCGCCGTCTCCAGGACAATGCCTCCGGGAGCGGTATCCTTTGTGCTCACGTTGTCCACCACGGTGCAGCTGTAAAGATTGAGCACAACCGGCTTGGCAGCGGCCCCGTAAAGGTCGATGGCGCCGCCCCATGATCCGGCGCTGTTCCCGGTCATGGTGCAGTTGACGAAGTTTCCGGTAACCGTTCCGGCCTGGTTGTTCCTGAGGTAGACGGCCGCCCGGCCTCCGGACGTATTGTCCACGAAGGCGGAATTCAGCACGTCCAGCCGGATAGTTCCGCTGGAACTGTTGTTATAGGCATAAATGGCTGATCCTACGGCCGAACCGGAGGAGGTATTCCCCTTGAAGAGGCAGCCGTCGAACAGGACCTCGTCGCTGCCGGTGCCGCTGGTCTGGACATAAACCATTCCGTTTCCTGCGGCAATGTTGTCCACGATGGAGCATCCCTTGAAAGAAGGCCTGGCATTGAGGATCAGGATTGCCGCACCCATGCTGCCGGAGTTCTTCTCTACGAGGCAGTTCTCGAACGATGCATCCAGGCCGAAGCTTCCGCTGTCGTCGCGGACATACAATCCGCCCGCATTGGTAGTGGCCTTGTTGGAAAGGAACGTAACGTTCCTGATCACCGCCTTAAGGGTTTTTTCGGCCGCGGTATAGAGGTAGAGGCCGCCCACGATGGCACCCGCCTCATTTTCCTTTATCACCGTCCCGTCCATTACGAGGTCGGTTCCGGCCGCGAACCAGGCACCGGCGCCGTTTCCAGAAGACGTGTTGCCGGAGATCTCACCACCCTTAATGTTCACGGAGCTCCCCGTGCAGTACAGTCCGGCAGCATTTACGCCGTCGTTCCCCGTAACCACGCAGTTCTCCATGTCCACCACGGAGCCCATCAGGGCAAGGCCGGCCGCATAATCCTGATACAGTGATAATTCCCCAAAATTCAACACGGCATCACCGGCAGTGCTCTTTCCTCCCTTTATGGTAAGGCCGGAAAGGGTGACCTTCATGCCTTCCACCTTGGGAGCGGCAACCACGAGCACATGGGCGGCGGTTTCCCCGCCGTCTATTATGGTAGGATTGGCCGACGGATTGGCCGTGGCCCCGGCCGAAGCGTTTGCAGGATATCCGCCTATCAGGGCGATGTTCCTGTCAACCAGGAGGCCCTTGAGGGATGTTTCGCCCATGGTGATATTGCCGTCAACCTTGTAGGTTCCGGCCGCCATATGGATCCTGGACTCCGGTTTGGCCGCCTCGAGGGCATAGGAAAGGGTTGCGGGGGCGGCCCAGGAGAGGCCTTTGCCGCTTGCGGGGGCGTCGGCCTTCACATAATAGTCACGCGGGAAGGCGTTGGCGTCAAACTCGAACGAGACCGTCTTTATGGCACCGCTACGGAGGCCGGAGGCGTTGTCAAACGATGAGACGGAGGATCCGTCAGCCCAGATAATGCTCTCGTATTCTTTGACCGAATCGTAGGTCAGCACCACCTTGAGGCCGCCGGCCACGGTGAACCAGCCCACCGGAATATCCACCTTGGCGCCCTTGGAAAGGTCCAGTTTGGACGGGAATTCCACCACGATGGAGTTCACGGCATTGGTCACCGAGACGTTTCCCTGGGCCGCATCGGCCGTAAATCCTCCAGCGAGCGCGCCGAATGAGATGGTGGCGTTGTCGGCCGGAGTGATTGAAATCTTGTCAACCTTCATGTCAAATGCCTGGAAATCAAAGGAAAGGATTGACGCCAGGCTCTTGAAGGAAAGGGCAAGAGTGTTGTTTTCCGGGGCGTTCATGGTATAGGCGTACATGGGGATGGTCCCCTTGACGGCACCGCCCTCCCATTGGGGCTCGGAGGAAATCCTGAACGTTCCGAACATGGAGGAGCACCCATAGTACGCCGATACCGGATTGGTTCCGACCTTGGCGGCCGTCAGAAGGCCTTCCGGCTCCGTGAAGGTTGCGCTCCTGCCGCTGCCGGAAGTGGTGAAGGTATACATTTCATCGGCTACCACCACCTTGATTTCGTCGGAGGCCTTCCACTCTTTAACGAGGGTCCCGTCAACTGTGGCTAGAATCGACAGCGTCTTGTTCTCCGGTTGCTCCGGGCCGTTTTCCTTGCATGAAACGGCCAGCATGCCCAAAGCCGCCATGGAAAGGATGATCAGTTTTGATGTTTTCATATCATTTGTGGTTTTATTGTTTCGAACTTGTTACGGAACCAATTGATTTACCGGTTCTTGCGGAACCGTTCTGGTCGGATGAAAGAAGGGCTCCGTCCACAGGGGGGACAAAGCTTCCGGCAACGTCGGCGAGGCCGGCGGCGTCCAGTCCTCCGGCGACGGCCGGGTTGTCGGCAGACTCAACAAGGGGGAAGCAGGGGGTAATTCCTCCGGGAACTGTCCCGTAGGCCCCGAGCATGGTTTCAGCGTTGAAAGACCATCCGGGAACCGGCAGGCCACCCTTGTCGACCAGGCTGCTTCCGAGTATTGACGAAAGAACCATTACATGCTCCGCACCAACGCCGTCAAGCACGCCGGCATTCTCGCTGCCGGAAGGACCGGTATTTCCGGAAATAATACAGTTATAAGCAGTTATGGTTGCGTTTGCGTTATAGGCAAACAGGGCTCCGCCACCGTCGTTGGCAAGGTTTCCGGTCATGGTGCAGCTTATGAATGCCGCCTTGGAAGGCAGGGCGGTGGTGCCGTGTCCGGAGATCACCCCGCCGTATCCGGCCTTGTTCTGGGTGAAGGTGCAGTTGACGAACACGGCGTCGCTTCCGGCGCGGATATATGTGGCGCCTCCGGAGCGCTTGGTGTTGGTAAGGGTGTTGTCATTGCCCTGGAAGGTGCAGTTGTAGACCCTGCTCACGCTGGGCGCGCCACCTGAATCTATGGAGTAGAAGCCGGCGGCCTGCTGGCCGGAGATATTGGACGAGATTACGCAATCCCTCATCACAATGCTTCCCCCCTGGTTCCACAGGCCTCCTCCGTTGACGTTGGCGGTATTCCTGAAGATGGTGCAGCGGGTAAACGAGCCCTCGGACCGGGGCATCACGAGACAGCCTGCGGCATGGGTGGAAGTATTTTCCGCTATCCGGCAGTCCACAACCTCGAAATTGGATCCGGCTATCACCAGGCCGCCCCCATAGGCGGCATCCACAAGTACACCACCCACGCTGCGACGGTAGGTCTCGGTGGCGGAATAGCCTTCCCCGCCGGTAATCGTGAGGCCTTTGAGGACCACCTTGGCCGAGGCCGACTTGGGAGCGGACACCACAACGGTATGGAAGCATTTCCCTCCTCCGCTGAGGACGGTTTCGTTGGCCACGGGATCACAGACGGCACCGTCGGCAGCATCGGCTGGATATCCGCCCTCGATGGTTATATTGCCGGGAATTTCAAAGGTCTTCTCCTCTTCAAGCTCTCCGCCCGTAATGAGCGCAACCGGGGAATAACTGCCTGCCGCAACGCATATTACATCTCCCTCCGCGGCCAGCTCGAGGGCCGATGGAAGGGTGGTAGCCTCCGCCCAGCTTAGACCGGAGGCAAGACCGTCACCGCTGGTTTTCACATAATAGACGAACGATTCGGAAGCGTCGGCGCCCTCCTGGTTCAAAGTAAGGACGGTCTTGCTTTCCCGGGTTATCCAAGCGGTGATATGGGCTTCCCTGGCTTCCCTGGTACGGTTTTTCTGGACCGTGACGGTGATCCGGGCGCTGGAAGCGGCGTGCGAAACGCTTATGGTGGCCCAGGGGGCGTCACTGACGGCCCTCCAGGGCAGGTTTGACGTAATCCCAACCTCCACTTCGCCCCCGGCATTGGATACCTGCACAGGCGATTCGGAAAAGGCGATGGAAGGATTCTCCGGGGTGAATCCGGTGTTGTCCACGGTATTCAGACACCCCTGCAAAAGCAAGCCCCCTATAAAGGAAAGAATCAATATTTGTATTTTATTCATAGGGCGTTATCGTTGAACAATTGCAATTCCGTCACATATTTCGGCCTCAACTCCCCTGTCGGAAGGCTTGTTGAGGAGCTCGAACAATTCAATCCGGCGCTCGTTCCTCCAGATGGCGGTAACCGGACTTCCACTATCCAGGACCATGGCCTCGGTGGCGCCGCAGCCCTTCATCAGAAGGGCCATGTCGGAACAGGTGATGCCGTTGGAGTAGAAGAAATCGCCCCCGTCAATCACCATGAGGTAAACCTCGTTGCCGTCGGAACCCACACCCACAGCTGCGCGGGCGTCGGACGTAACGTTGGCCTGGGCCAGCACATAGCCTCCCTGGAGCAGCATGGGCCCGCCGCTCACCGCCTCGGAAACCTTGTAGCTGATCTCTGCAAATCCGGGTCCATCGCCGCAGACGGCCTGGCCATCGGCAAGCACTGCAAAGAAAGGCAAATCCTCGGCAGACTCCTTCCCGAGCGACTTTCCGTTGTGATAAAGGATGCCCGAGGGCTGGCCCGAAGAGGAGAAAGCTCCTCCGCTGACAGCTCCGTAAACGGTCCAGACGCTGTGGTTTTCAATGGCCGAAGCCTGCTCGGACAGTTTCTGGAGCGATCCGGTGGCATCAGTGTCTCCCGGAAGGGTCATCCTTACCGAAACCGGGCCGAGCACGGCCTTGAACAGGAAAAGGCGCATTGCATGACCGTCCATGTTGGTATAAGCCATCTTAAGGAGGGTGGCCCCGCGGGAGAGTTTGACCTCGCTCTCCTCCTGTATATGGGCAACGTAGCCTGCCGAAGCCTCCACTATGGCCTTCCCGAGGGGGGAGGAAGCGTCGGTGCTGTAATAACCGGGCTGCTCAAAGGAATCGGAGGAACAGCCCCAAAGGACAGCCGCTGAAATGACAAGATATTTTATTCGTTTCATATGCCCTCCTCCTAATAGTCTTTGTTCTGTTTGATGTTGCCATTGGCCTGGATCTCGCTCGCAGGGATGGGCATGAGGGTCATGTGGGGCTGGATTCCGAGCAACGACTCGGCTTTTCCGAGCCTCACGAGGTCGTACCAGCGATGGCCCTCGCAAAGCAGTTCCAGATGCCTTTCCTGAAGGACGGCGTCGATGAAAGCCGCTTCCGTTGAGGGATAGACCGGCCTCAGGCCCCTGGCCTTCCGAAGGTCGTTGAGCCTTGCCCCGCCTTTCTCCACCCCCTGCGCCTCGGCGCTGACGAGGTACATCTCGGCGAGGCGGGAAATCACCACCGGATCGGTTCCGGTCTGGCCGCTGGGATACTTGTTGATGAAATTCAGGTTGTCCAGGGTGGTGACCGATATCTCCTTACGGAGGTCGTCGTCGGAATACATTCCCATCACCTCCGCCGACGGGGCGTAAACGTAGCTTCCGGAATTCGGATGGTTGTAGGAATAGAACAGGGTGCTTATGGCTATCTTGGAATTGTCGGCCGTACGGCAGGCGAAGGCAAAGATCACCTCCTTTCCCAGGGCGCCCCTGAAGGTGTTCTCAAACTTGTCCAGACCGTAGCGGGCGTCGGAAATGAGGCTTTCCGCAAGGGTTGCGGCCTCGTCCTTCAGGCCCATGTAAAGGGCCACCCTGGCCTTGAGCGCCACCGCGGCGTCACGGCTGAGATAATAAACGCTTTCCGGAGTCCCGAGAAGGTCCACTGCAAGGCCGAGCTCTTCGTAGATGAACGACCATACCTCGCCGGCAGGCGTCCTCGGAACCTTTTCATCGGTATTCTCCCGCATCAAGGGAACATCTCCCCACCGGGTCACCAGGCACAGGTGGAGCCATGCCCGGAAATAGTGGCATTCACCGAGGACCTTGTTCCTGAGGTCGCCCTCCGGAAGCCCCTTGGCTATGCTGAATACATTGTTCACCTGCATCAGGGCCTTGTAATATCCCTGCCACTGGGATTCAATCTCGCTGTTCAGGGAACTCGCATAGGAGTTTATCAGGTCCATGTAATTGGTACTCTGCTTTGCGGTCAGGCATCCGCCCCAGAGGTCGAACATTATGTAGGAACGTGTTCCGGGATTTTCCTGGACGCATTTGTACATTCCGTTGCGCAAGGCCTCTATGTCTCCGGTTCCCACCGACGAGGGCGAAACCCCGTTGTGGGGGTCGAGTTCAAGCAAGCTCATGCAGGAAGTTGCCGCCATCAGGGCGCTGAGTATTGTGATTACTATTCGTTTCATGGCCTGCGGAATTAAAAGGTTATGTTAACGCCCGCTTTGTACACGCGCGGGGAGGGGACACCATAGTTTGCCACTCCGAAGAGCTGAGGGTCCAGGCTGGTGGACATCTCCGGATCCCAGCCGGGATACCTGCTTATCAGGGCGAGGTTCTCGCCCTGGACATACACCCTCACGGAGCGCATCCTGACGGCGTCCGTCCACTTTGAGGGCAGGGTGTAAGAGAGGGTCACCGACTTGACCTTTATGAACGAGCCGTCCACCAGATACTTTGTGGACGACCGGTTGTTGTTACCGTGGAACGAATATATGCTCCTCGGATACTTGTCGGTGCTTCCCGGGCCCGTCCAGCGGTTGTCGCACCACTCTTGGAGAAGGGCCTGGTAGTTGCCCATCCTGGTGGGGCCCATGAGCCAGGTCGCATAAATCTCGGCCCCCTGGCTGTAGGTGAAGAACACATTGAGGTTCAGCCCCTTCCAGGAGAACGTATTGGACCAGCCACCGGAGATGACGGGATTCGGCGAGCCGGTGATAATACGGTCGTCATCGTTGATTAAGCCGTCGCCGTTGAGGTCGTAATACTTTATGTCGCCGGCCCTCACTCCCATGTCGTATTCCGCGTCGGGGACCTCCCCGTCGTACTGGTAGATCCCGTCAAAGCGGAGGAGGTAGAACGATCCCACTTCCTTCCCCACCTGGAGGGCGTGGTTGCTTCCGATTGATACTATGTCATTCCCAAGAAGCGAGGTAAGGGTGTTCCTGTTGTGGGTGATGTTGAACGACGAGGCCCAGTGCACCGGTCCCAGGTCCGCGTGCGTGTTGAGCGTGAACTCAACGCCGTAGTTGCGCATGGATCCGATATTGGCCAGCTTCTGTGTCTGGCCGGTGGTGGAATGCATGGGCATGTCGTAGAGGAGGTTACGGGTGTTCTTCAGATATGTGTCGAAGATCATCTCGATCTTTCCCTTGAACAGGGTGAAATCGAAGCCGAAGTCATACTGGTCGGCCATTTCCCACGACAGGTCCGGGTTTCCCTTTGAACTGACGGCGATTCCGCTTTCGCCCAGGTAGTTGAATCCGCCGCCGATCAGGGGCTTGTAGCCGTAGTTGCTGATTCCGTCCTGGTTTCCGGTTTTTCCGTAGCTGAGACGGAGTTTGAGATCGGCCGCCTTAAAGTGCCAGAACGGTTCCTTGGCGACGTTCCATCCAAGCGACACGGAAGGGAAAAAGCCCCAGCGGCCACCTTTTGGAAAACGCGACGACCCGTCGGCCCGGATTGTGGTGTTCAATATGTAACGGTCTTTCCATGAGAGGTTTACCCTGCCAAAGAAAGACTCCAGGGCATATTCGCTGAGTCCGCCGCTGACTCCGGCGATGTTGGCCGCAACGCCAACCGTGTCGAACGACGGCGAGGGGAAGTTCTGGGCGTCGATGCTGTTGTTACGGGTGGAGGTCTTCTGGAAGGAATGGCCCGCCATGGTCCCCAACGAGAGGTCTCCCCAGGTCTTGTCGTAGGTGAGGAATGCCTCCACCAGATTGCTCATGAAGAAACGGTTCTTCTCGATTATGCGGCCGTTGTCCTCCTTGTACGGATGGTTCTCGTTGTAATACAGGTAATCGAACGTATAAGCATCGTCGGTACTGAACGAGACCCTCATCTTGAGGCCGTCCACGATTGAGGCCTGGGCCCAGAGGGCGGCCAGGAAACGGTAGTTGGTCACCGTGGAGGTCTCCTCGGTGAGGATCTGCACCGGATTGTGGCGGGACAGTTCGTCGGTGCCGCCCAGGAAGTAAGCGCCCGAAGGCTTGAAAGGACGGTCGAACGGCCTCTGCTCAACGGCCCGGCCGATTATGGTGGATCCTATGGACGCACCCGGGACCCTGTTGTTTTTCAGATAGTTCCCGCTCATGTTCCCGCCTACTTCCAGCCACTTTGTGACCTTGTGGGAGAGGTTTGCCCTGAGGTTGATCTTCTGGATGTCGTTGGTCTTTATGACGCCCTCCTGGTAAGCGAAGTTGGCCCCGAGGTAGACCTTGGTCTTGGAGGTCCCTCCGGTAAAGGAGACATCCGCGTTGTGTGCCTGCCCGAGCCGGGTAATCACCCCCAGCCAGTCCGTATCCGGAAGGTTTCCGAACGGGTTCCTGATATGCTGGATATAGCCCTGGGATTCCCGGGTATAACCCATCTGGCGATTGTAATTGTCGATTCCCTCGTTGTAAACCTCGATCCAGGAGGCCGAATCGGCGTAGCGGATGCGGTTCCGGTTGGGGAACTGGTTGACTCCCATGCTGTAATTGACCTTGACCTCGCTCCGGCCTTCCCGTCCCTGCTTGGTGGTGATGAGCACCACGCCGTTGGTGGCCCTGGACCCGTAGATTGCCGCCGACGCCGCATCCTTGAGCACCTCGATGGACTCTATGTCGGTCAGGTTCAGCACGGAGAGCGAACTAAGGTCCTCGCCGAGGGAATACAGGGAACCTGTCACGTTGTTCAGGGGAATCCCGTCCACCACGTACAGCGGCTCGTTGCTGGCGCTCAGCGAACTGGAGCCGCGGATGCTCATCTTCTCGGCCGTTCCGAGGTTTCCGCTGGTTGTTGAAACGTTGACGCCGGCCACCCTGCCCTGAAGGAGCTCCGACGGGCTGAGAGCGGTGCGGGCGTTGTCCTCACCCGGCTTGAACTGGCTTATTGCATTGGTAATAAGGCCCTTCCGCTGGGCTCCGTATCCAACTATCACAAGTTCGTCGAGGACGTTCTCGTCGTTTTCCATAATGATGTCCAGCGGGAGGGTCCGGTTCCCGACCTCAACCTCGGTTGTCTTGAGGCCCATGAAACTCACAACCAGTACCGGATTGGCCTTAGACGTCTTGACGGAAAAACGTCCGCCAAGGTCGGCATAAGTTCCGGTGGATGTCCCCTTTATCACCACCGAAGCCCCCGCCACCGGGCCGGAAGCGTCCGATACCGTTCCGGTAATCACCCTTTCAGCAGGCCCCTGGCGTTGCTCCTCGCGGGCCTGGGGCTTTTGAGCCACCGTAACGGAAACTATCTTTCCGTCAATGGTATAAACTACATCTTCACCGCCGAATATCCGGTCAAGGACGGTGCGGATATCCACGTTCCGCTCGGAAATGGAAACCTTGCGGTTGACGTCGACGGTGCCGGCCTCCATGGAGAACGAATAGCCATAGTCCTTCTGGAGGCGTTCCATGACTTCCAGGACGGTGATGTCGCGGGCCCTCAACGATATGTTCTGCGCCGCCAGGGGAAGGGTGACGCAGGATATCAGGAACCACACCAGGGCGGCTCCGGCCCGTTTCAATGGAATCTTGTATCTCATATATGGTTTGATTATTTTAAAGACAGTATAAGTCCGTTTTCTGTTTTCTTTATGCGAATCGCCGGATTGAGGGCCGTGATTATCCTTTCCAGCGGCTCGTCGTTGACAAAGGAGGCAAAGTAGCGCGTCCGGGCCAGTGTCGTGTCGTTTATGGTAATCCTCGTCCCGAAATGCCTCTCAAGGTCTATGGCTATGCCTTTAAGCGTCTCGTTTATGAATCTCAGGTTGTTCCTGTTGGTCCAGGACTCCGGGGAGCCGGGGTCCACCCGATATGTTTCCACCGCGCCCCCGTCCTTTTCCAGGCGGCAGAAATCGCCGGGCGACATTATCCAGGAACGGGTGGCCTCCCCTTTACCGGGAATGGCTCCCAGAAGTTCAGCCTCAACCTCCACCCGACCGCTCAGCAGAGTCACCTCGGCAGTTGGGTCAGAGGCGTACGAACACATGTTGAAACGCGTCCCAAGCACCTTTATCTTCATTCCGCTGGAGCGAAGGACAAAGGGATGATGCTTGTCGGCCGATATGTCGGCAAAGAGTTCGCCATCTACATAAACGGTGCGCTCCGATCCATGGAAACTACTGGGATACAAGACTTTTGTTCCCGAATTCAGCCAGAGCCGGGAATTGTCAGGGAGTTGCAGTTCAAGGTTTTCCCCCTCACTTGCAACGGCCATCTTCCATTCCACCTCCTTTGCCGCAGGCCGGAAAGCCCAAAGCAGGGAAACCACCGCAATCATGGCCGCAGCCGCGGACGACCATGCCAGTATCCGGCTTCTGCGAATCCTCTTCTGTGCCTCTTCCCGGGCTGATATCCTTTCCATCACGGCTATCTCCAGCCTGTCCGCTGGCAAGGTTCTGCCCTGGTTTTCCATATCCTGGAACACCTGTTCAAAAATGCCGTCGCACACCGGGTCCGACAAGTGGCCTGAAAGCCAATCCTCCGCCTCCGCCCGCTCTGCCGCATCTGCCGTCCCTTCAAGATATTTCCTGATCAAGTTAATTGTTTCCATCCTTTCTTTCTTGTATTAATAGTATGCATCAAAGTCTGCGATTACGTAACCGGATAACCAAATAATTCATATATTTGGATGCAGATATGGACGCAATACAGGAAAGGATGCTCACCCGGAGCCTCAAGGCTGGAGACAGGGACGCTTTCAAGGCCCTGTTCAATTCTTATGCCCCCTCTTTCCTGTGGTTTGCCGCCTCTCTGCTGAAGGACCAGGCCGCCGCCGAGGATGTGGTCCAGAATGTATTCATGAAGCTCTGGACAGGCAGGAAAAGGCTGGACGAAAACAAAAGCCTCAAGAATTACCTCCTGGTGGCTGTCAGAAACGAGGTTTTCTGCCATCATCGGGATTCGTTCTCTCGCCGCAGTGAGGCCATCTCGGCGGACATGCCCGACGCCTCCCCCGGGGCCGACGCCTCGGTATCGGCCAGCCAGCTTGGTGAACTCGTGGAAAGGATCATTTCAACACTGCCCCCACGCCGGAACCTTATTTATAATATGAGCCGGAAAGGACATCTTTGCAATGCCGACATCGCCGCCCGCCTGGACCTTTCGGTACGCACTGTGGAAAAGCACCTCGAACTCGCCCTTTCCGACATCCGCTCCGCCCTGCCGCCCGACCTCTCCCGGTGAGGCGGTTATTTCAATAATTTGCGAAGTTTTTCCAGCACCCTTGAAATATGGTACTGGACCGTTTTCTTTGAAATGCCGAGTTCGGACGAAATCTCCCCGTATGTCTTTTCCTGATACCGGCTCATCTCGAAAGCCGCCTTCTGGTTGGCGGGAAGAAAAAAATGCCTATCTTTGAACCGATTTGGTAGAAAATGCTGTAACCTATGTACAAGATTATCAAAAAAGAAATGCTCAACCCCACCGTCTGCCGTATGGTGGTGGAGGCTCCAAGGCTGGCAAAAGCCGCGGCGCCGGGGCAGTTCCTGATTGTCCTGACGGATTCCAAGGGCGAACGTATCCCGCTCACTATCAGCGACTATGACCCCGAAAAAGGCACGGTGACAATCGTTACCCAGAAGATAGGCGTTTCCAGCTGCAACATTGTGGCCATGGAATGCGGAGACTCCTTCGCCGGTGTGGTCGGCCCCCTTGGAAAGGCTTCGGACTTCATGGAGATGCCGCTTGAGGAACTCCGTAAGGAACACTTCATCTTCATCGCCGGCGGCGTGGGCACCGCTCCGGTATATCCCCAGGCCAAATGGCTGCACGAGCGGGGCGTTGCCGTTGACGTGATCATCGGCGCCAAGACCGGCGACCTGCTCATTTACAAGGAGGAGATGGCTTCGGTCTGCAGCGCCCTCCATATCTGTACCGACGACGGAAGCGAGGGCTTCCACGGAATGGTGACGGCACTGCTGGAAAAACTGGTGGCTGAAGGCCGGAAATACACCCGCGCCGTGGCTATCGGCCCCATGATAATGATGAAATTCACAACCCTCACCTGCCGCAAGCTGGGCCTTCCGGTAACGGTGAGCCTCAACACCCTGATGGTGGACGGCACCGGAATGTGCGGAGCATGCCGCGTGAGCGTAGGCGGAAAGACCAGGTTCGCCTGTGTGGACGGACCCGAGTTCGACGGCTACGAGGTAGACTTTGACGAGGCCATGCGCCGGCAGGGCCAGTACAGGACGGAAGAAAGGCAGGCAATTGAAAATCAAGGGAGGGCATAATCATGGCAGAGAGAATCCCGCGCGTTCCCGTCAGGGAACAGGACCCGAAGGTCCGGGCAACCAATTTTGACGAAGTCTGTTTCGGTTACAACGAGGCTGAAGCCACCCTGGAGGCCTCCAGGTGCCTGCATTGCAAGAATCCACGCTGCGTGGGCGCTTGCCCGGTGGGGATCGACATCCCCGGATTCATCGCCCGTGTGGCGCAGGGCGATTTCCCCGGCGCCGCCTCGGTGATAGCCCGCGACAGCTCCCTGCCCGCGGTATGCGGCAGGGTCTGCCCGCAGGAAACCCAGTGCGAAGGCAGCTGCATAATGGGCGTCAGGTTTGAGCCTGTGGCTATCGGAAAACTGGAAAGGTTCGTCGCCGACTGGACCCGCGAGCATCCCGACAAGGCCCCCGCCCCCGAGGTCGCCCCGGCAAACGGACATAAGGTGGCGGTCATAGGCAGCGGTCCTGCAGGGCTCGCCTGCGCGGGCGACCTGGCAAAAATGGGCTACGACGTCACGGTATTCGAGGCCCTTCACAAGGCCGGCGGCGTGCTGGAATACGGAATCCCCGAATTCCGTCTTCCCAAAGACAGCGTGCTCAGGCACGAGATAGGCGCCGTGGCGGACCTGGGTGTCAGGTTCGAGACCAACGTGATCGTGGGAAGGACCGTCAGCATCGATTCCCTCATGGACGAGGAGGGCTTTGAGGCCGTGTTCGTGGGAACCGGAGCAGGACTGCCCAAGTTCATGGGCATTCCCGGAGAGAACCTCAACGGGGTGTTCTCGGCCAACGAATTCCTCACCAGGAACAACCTGATGAAGGCTTTCCGGCCCGATTACCTCACCCCCATCCATGCCGGAAGGAAGGTTTGCGTGGTTGGAGGAGGAAACGTAGCCATGGATGCCGCCAGGACGGCCCTCAGACTTGGTGCCGAGGTCCATATAGTATACCGCAGGACCGAGGCGGAGCTGCCGGCGCGCCGCGAGGAGGTGCATCATGCCGTGGAGGAAGGCATTGTGTTTGACATGCTTACCAATCCGGTGGAGATCCTCGGCGACGAAAAGGGCTGGGTCCGTGCCCTGCGCTGCATAAGGATGGAACTGGGCGAGCCCGACGAGAGCGGCCGCCGCTCCCCCGTCCCCGTTCCGGGCAGCGAATTCGAGATTCCCACCGAGACCGTGATAATGGCCCTGGGAACATCGCCCAATCCCCTCATCGCAAAGACCACGGCCGGACTTGAAACCGGCCGCAGGGGCGGAATCACCGCCGATCCCGACGGCGCCACCACGCGCAAGGGAATCTTCGCCGGAGGCGATGCCGTCAGCGGCGCCGCCACCGTAATCCTGGCGATGGGTGCCGGCCGCCGCGCCGCAGCCGCAATCGACAGGTACATCAGGGGTTAGAGGGTCATGACCGATTTTGCAGCTATCGACTTTGAAACGGCAAACGAATGCCCCTCCAGCGTGTGCAGCGTGGGGGTGGTGGTTGTACGCGGAGGGGTCATAGCCGACCGGTTCTACAGTCTCATACACCCGGAGCCGGAATACTATCAGTGGTTCTGCCAGCAGGTGCACGGACTGTGCGAGGAAGATACCGACGGAGCCCCGCTGTTCCCGGAAGTCTGGGCCCGAATCGCACCACTGGTGGAGGGGCTCCCCCTGGTGGCCCACAACGCCCGCTTTGACGAAGGCTGCCTTAAATCCGTCTTCAGGGTTTACAGGATGGACTATCCCGATTATGTCTTCCTCGACACCCTACGGGCCTCGCGCCGGCATTTCGGATATCGGCTTCCCAACCATCAGCTCCAGACAGTATCCGCAGCATGCGGTTATGACCTGACCCGGCATCATCACGCCCTGACCGACGCCGAGGCGTGCGCCGCAATTGCCTTAAAACTGCTGTAACCCACACTGGCGGGGCGGGTTTTGGCGCTTTTCGTGCAAACCCATGCGCCGGACAGACGTAGGAAAAAAGGGCCGCACCGGAGAGTTCCGGTGCGGTCCCTTTCTTTTTACCGTATGGGGTAAACTACTCTGCAGCAGGAGCTTCCTCTGCGGGAGCAGCCTCTGCCGGAGCGGCCTCGGCCTTCTTTGCGCGGGAACGGCGGGTGGCCTTCTTCTCCTCCTTCTTGGTGGAACCGGCGAGGGCAGCTTCGTTGAAGTCTACAAACTCCACGAGAGCCATCTCGGTGGCGTCACCGGCGCGGAAACCGATGTGGAGGATACGGAGGTATCCGCCGGGACGGTCTGCGATCTTGGGTGCGATGGCGCGGAAGAGTTCGGCAGTCGCCTCCTTGTCCTTCAGGTAGCTGAAGACAACGCGGCGGGAGTGGGTGCTGTCGTCCTTTGACTTGGTGATGAGGGGCTCAACGTAAGGCTTGAGGGCCTTTGCCTTTGCAACCGTGGTCTCAATCCTCTTGTGGAGGATGAGGGAGGAAGCCATGTTGGCAAGGAGAGCCTTGCGGTGGGCGCTCTTACGTCCGAGATGATTGACTTTTCTATTGTGTCTCATGTCTAAACGTTCTTTTTCTTGGGTTCAATATTGTACTTGGTAACATCCATGCCGAAGGAAAGCTTCATCTTCTCCACCAGCAGGTCGATCTCGTTGAGCGACTTGCGGCCGAAGTTGCGGAACTTCATGAGTTCTGCCCTCGAGTAGGATACGAGGTCGGCGAAAGTGTCGATGTCGGCGGCCTTGAGGCAGTTGAAAGCCCTTACGGAAAGCCCCATGTCGGAAAGCTTGGTAAGGAGCAGGTGCCTCATGCGCAGGCTCTCCTCGTCCAGCTCTTTGCTGTCGGACTCCACGGCTGCCTCGAGGGCGAGCTTCTTGTCGTCGGTGAACAGCTTGAAGTGATAGATAAGGATGGAAGCGGCGTCCTGAAGGGCAGCGTTCGGCGAAATGGACCCGTCGGTGACGATCTCGAGGTTGAGTTTCTCGTAGTCGGTCTTCTGCTCAACCCTCCAGTTCTCCACGGTCCAGTTGACTTTCTTCACGGGAGTGTAGATGGCATCCACGGGAATGGTTCCGATGGGTGTGTTCTCGTCCCGGAGTTCCTCGGCAGGAACAAAGCCGCGGCCCTTGGTGATGGTGAGGCTGATCTCGATCTTTACGGACGGCTCCAGCGAGCAGATGTGCTGCTCGGGATTCAACACCTTGAAAGAAGACAATCCTTTTGAGATATCCTCTGCGGTAAACTCCTGTTTGCCGCTTACAGTGATGTTTGCCACCTCTGAGTCAACAGATTCCACCATCCTCTTGAAACGGACCTGCTTGAGGTTGAGGATGATGTCCTGCATGCCCTCGATGACGCCGGGGATGGTCGCGAACTCCTGGTCCACGCCGCTCACCTTGATCGAGGAGATGGCAAAACCTTCGAGGGACGCGAGGAGGATGCGACGCAGGGCGTTGCCGATGGTCTGTCCGTATCCGGGCTCAAGGGGCCTGAATTCGAAGCGGCCAACGGTGTCGGTGCCTTCGAGCATGATCACCTTGTCCGGCTTTTGAAATGCTAAGATTGCCATGATTTTATGGTGTTAAATTTTACTTGGAGTACAGGTCGACTATGAGCTGCTCGTTGATGTTCTCGGGAATATCCTCGCGGGCGGGGACATTGAGGAACTTGCCGGAGAGGGCCTTGGTGTCGAACTCGATCCAGGAATACTTGGAAGCGGAAGCAACCGAGTTCTGGATGACCTCGAGGCTCTTTGACCTCTCCCTGACGGCGATGGCGTCACCGGGCTTCACCTGTGCGGAAGGGATGTTGCAGATCTCTCCGTTGAGGGTGATGTGACGATGGAGCACTATCTGGCGGGCGGCGGCCCTGGTGGGGGCGATACCCATGCGGTAAACGACGTTGTCGAGCCTCGATTCCAGGAGGAAGAGGAGGTTGACACCGGTCTGACCCTTCATGCGGGCGGCCTTGTCGTAAGTGTTGCGGAACTGGCGCTCGAGGACTCCGTACATGTATTTGACTTTCTGCTTCTCCTTGAGCTGGGTGCCGTATTCCTTCTGTTTCTTGCGCTTCGCAGCGAGACCGTGCTGTCCCGGAGGAGTGTTCCTCTTCTCGAAGTACTTGTCTGCACCGTAGATCGGCTCACCGAACTTGCGGGCGATTTTGGTAGTAGGACCAGTATATCTTGCCATAGTAATCTAGTTTTATGAATCCTTGATAAAAATCACACTTTACGACGGCCTTTTGGTCTGCAACCGTTGTGGGGCATGGGGGTGACGTCGATGATCTCGGTCACGGTGATGCCTGCGTTGTTGATGGTCCTGATGGCGGACTCACGGCCTGCGCCGGGGCCCTTCACGTAACACTTGACCTTGCGGAGGCCTGCGTCGAACGCCGTCTTGGAGGCGTCCTCGGCTGCCATCTGGGCGGCGTACGGGGTGTTCTTCTTGGAACCCCTGAATCCGCACTTTCCTGCCGAAGACCAGCTTATTACCTGGCCCTGGGCGTTGGTAAGGGAAACGATGACGTTGTTGAAGGTCGATGAAACATGAGCCTGCCCATAAGCCTCAACCTTGACAACTCTCTTCTTGGTGGTTGTTGTTTTCTTTGCCATAATTCATCTTCCTTTATTTGGTCGCCTTCTTCTTGTTGGCAACGGTCTTCTTCTTACCCTTGCGGGTACGGGCGTTGTTCTTGGTGGACTGGCCACGGACAGGGAGTCCGATACGGTGACGGATTCCACGGTAGCAACCGATGTCCATGAGACGCTTGATGTCCATCTGGACGGAGCTGCGGAGTTCGCCCTCGATCTTGTACTCGTTGTTGATGAGGTTACGGATTGCGGCAACCTGCTCGTCGTTCCAGTCGCCGACCTTGATTGCGCGGTCAATTCCGCACTCGTCAAGGATCTTCTGGGCCGAGCTGCGGCCAATCCCGAAGATATAGGTCAGGCCTATCTCTCCTCTTTTGTTGTTGGGTAAATCAACACCGGCTATTCTTGCCATAATTCTATTATAAACTTAAATTGTTATACAACCGATTATCCCTGACGCATCTTGAACTTGGGGTTCTTCTTGCAGATCACGTAGAGGCGGCCTTTGCGCCTGACGATCTTGCAGTCTTCGCTGCGCTTCTTGATGGATGTCTTGACTTTCATTGTACTCTGTTTTTATTTGTATCTGAAAGATATTCTGCCTTTGGTTAAATCGTAAGGTGAGATTTCAACTTTAACCCTGTCGCCCAGAAGGATATGGATAAAGTTCATCCTCATCTTACCCGAAATGTTGCATAGGAGGACGTGACCGTTCTCCAGCTCCACGCGGAACATCGCGTTGGGTAGGGTCTCGATGACTTTTCCATCCTGCTCGATAGCTACTTGTTTTGACATTGGAATTCCACTTTAAAATTTAATCGTTCCATCTTTCTCGATATAGTCGAATGTCGACAGCTGTTCCGCCTTGCCCTTCCGGACAACAACCGTAAGCTCGTAGTGAGCCGAATTGCGGTGGTCCGCCGTGTGTACTGCCCAACCATTTCTTGCAAGATACACCCCGCGGCCGCCCGCGCATATCATCGGCTCGATACAGATGGTCATGCCTGGAATCAGCCTTGCACCGTGCCCCTGGCGCCCGTAGTTTGGGATCCCGGGGTTTTCGTGCATCTCTTTCCCGATTCCGTGGCCTTCCAGCTCGCGTACTACCGAGAATCCGGCACCTTCCGCATACGATTGCACCGCGTGTCCGATATCGCCGGTCCGGGCTCCCGCCACGGCGGCCTCTATCCCCTTGTAGAGCGAAGCCTTGGTTACGTCGAGCAGGCGGCGCGTCTCAGGATCCACCTCCCCCACGGGGAAAGTGTAGGCGGAGTCGCCGTTGTAGCCCTTGTATAAGGTTCCGCAGTCCACGGAAACGATGTCGCCCTCCTTGAGGATGTAGTCCGACGGAAAACCGTGGACGACGACATCGTTTACCGAGAGGCAGAGCGCCGACGGAAAGCCTTCGAAACCCTTGAAACTGGGGACTGCTCCATGGTCACGGATAAAGGTCTCGGCTACCCTGTCCAACTCGAAAGTCGTCACACCCGGGGCAACCACCTTACCGACCTCCGCCAGTGTCTTTGACACCAGCTCTCCGTTTATCTTCAGGAGCTCTATCTCCTCTTCGGTCTTCGGCCTAAGCATCTGTCGGTGGCTATATTTCAAAAAACTACATACCCGAGCGCCCGGTAAGGCGGCCGGTCTTCATAAGTCCGTCGTAATGACGCATAAGCAGATAACTCTCTATCTGCTGGAGAGTATCAAGGACCACACCCACGGTGATGAGCAGCGAAGTGCCGCCGTAGAAGCTTGCAAACTGGTTGTTGACGCCGAGTTTGGTGGCTATCGCCGGGAGGATGGCTATGATTGCGAGGAAGATTGAACCGGGCAGGGTAACCCTTGACATGATGTCGTCAAGATACTCGACGGTCTTCTTGCCGGGCTTTACGCCGGGGATGAAGCCGCCGTTGCGCTTCATGTCGTCGGCCATCATGGTCGGGTTGACCGTAACGGCGGTGTAGAAGTAGGTGAACACCACCACCAGGAGGCCGAAGACGAGGTTGTACCAGATTCCGGTGTAATTGCTCATCGCGGCAGCGAAACCACGGGTGGCGTCAAAGCGCGAGAACAGGATGGGGAAGAGCATCAGGGCCTGGGCGAAGATGATGGGCATGACGCCGGCCGCATTGATCTTGAGGGGGATGTACTGACGGACGCCGCCGTACTGGCGGTTGCCAACAACCCTCTTGGCATACTGCACGGGCACTTTCCTCACGGCCTGGACGAGGGCGATTGCCGCAACCAGGACGAAGAACCAGATGAGCATCTCCACAACGAGGATCAGCGGACCGCCGTTGGTGGTGGTGAACTTCTGGCCGATTTCAGCGACGAGTGCGTAAGGCAGACGGGCCACGATACCGATCATGATTATGAGGGATATACCGTTGCCGATTCCGCGGTCGGTAATCCTCTCGCCGAGCCACATGACGAACATGGAACCAGCCATCAGGATGACGGTGGCCACCAGGTTGAACACGAAGCTGCTCCAGCCCACGGACACGGCATACCTTGGAATCATGCCGGTGACGTAGGCGGGACCCTGGATGCAGAGAATCATGATCGTGAGGTACCTCGTGATCTGATTCATCTTCCTGCGGCCGCTTTCGCCCTCCATCTGCATCTTGCGGAACGAAGGGACGAAAATGCCGAGGAGCTGCACCACGATGGATGCCGAGATGTACGGCATCACACCGAGGGCGAAGATCGAAGCGTTACCGAAAGCACCGCCCGAGAACATGTTCAGGAGGCCTACGAGACCTTCCTGGGTGCTGCCCTGCAGGTCGGCGAGCCTTCCGGGATCCACGCCGGGAAGTACGATGAAGCACCCCAGACGGTAGATCAGCACCAGTATCATCGTGTAACCGATCCTGGTGCGGAGCTCCTCGATCTTGTATATATTCTTTATTGTCTCGAAAAACTTCTT
Organism: Bacteroidales bacterium; assembly: GCA_017437755.1. Lineage (GTDB taxonomy): Bacteria > Bacteroidota > Bacteroidia > Bacteroidales > UBA932 > Cryptobacteroides. The sequence continues at coordinate 24,484 of JAFRXI010000040.1, read as the reverse complement.
CATCTCGTTTATTCGATTACGGTTGTCTTGCCGCCGGCAGCCTCGATCTTGCTGACTGCCGAGGCGGAGAAGGCGTGGGCGCTGACTTCGAGGGCCGCGGTGATCTCACCGTTGCCGAGGACCTTGACGAGGTCACCCTTGTGGGCGAGTCCTGCACCGATCATGGTCTCGATGTCGAAAGCGGTGATGCCGGTGCGTTCGGAAACAGCCTGGAGGGTAGATACGTTGATTGCAAGGTACTCGACCCTGGTGGGGTTCTTGAAGCCGAACTTGGGAAGACGCCTCTGGATAGGCATCTGACCACCCTCGAATCCGATCTTGTGCTCGTATCCGGCCCTGGCCTGGGCTCCCTTGGTACCACGGGTGGCGGTGCCGCCCTTACCGGAACCCTGTCCGCGACCTACGCGCTTGCTGTTGTGGGTTGAACCCTTTGCTGGTTTGAGATTTTCAAGTTTCATCTTCAGTCCTCCTTAGTCAATAACTTCGTACTTCACGAGGTGATGAATCTTCTCCAGCTGACCACGGGTGATGGGAGTATCCTCTACCTCAACTGTCTGGTGCATCCTGCGGATACCGAGAGCGCGGAGATTAGCAATCTGCCTGCGGGTTTCCCCGTTCTTGGAGATAACCTGGGTAATTCTGAGTTTTGCCATAATTCCTTCCTCCTCGTTAACCGTTGAACACCTTGCTCATGGGAATTCCCCTGAGGCCGGCCACCGTATAGGCGTCCCTCATCTCGGTGAGGGCCTCGATGGTAGCCTTGACCAGGTTGTGGGGGTTGGATGAGCCCTTTGACTTGGCGAGCACGTTCTGCACGCCGGCCGACTCGAACACGGCACGCATGGCGCCGCCGGCCTTCACACCGGTACCGGGAGCAGCGGGCTTCATGAAAACCCTGGCGCCGCCGAAGCTGGCTTCCTGCTCGTGGGGGATGGTGGTGTTGATAACGGGAACCTTCACCAGGTTCTTCTTTGCATCCTCAACGCCCTTGGCGATGGCTGCGGTAACTTCGTTGGCCTTTCCAAGACCATAGCCCACGACACCGTTCTCGTCTCCGACGACCACGATGGCGGCAAAGCGGAAGTGACGACCACCCTTGGTGACCTTGGTAACCCTGTTGATGGCTACGAGCCTGTCCTTGAGCTCGAGGTCGGATGTCTTTACTCTTTTAACGTTTGAATTTGCCATAGTCCTAATATTAGAAATCGAGGCCGCCTTCACGGGCAGCGTCTGCCAAACTTTTAACCCTGCCATGGAAGAGATAGCCTCCGCGGTCGAATGCGACCGACTGGATTCCGGCTTCCTTGGCGCGCTCTGCAATGGCCTTTCCGACTATTGCAGCAGCCTCAATACCGCTCTTGCCCTTGCACTCGGCGGCGAGAGCCTTGTCGTTGGATGCGGCGGCGACGAGGGTACGACCCTGCTCATCGTCGATTACCTGTACGTAAATCTGCTTGTTGCTGCGGAAGACCACCATGCGGGGCCTCTCGGCAGTACCGTTGACCTTCTTGCGTATACGGTAATGTATCCTTCTTCTTCTTTCTATTCTGTTCAATGCCATAACGTTGTCCTCCTGTTATTTAGCTGATGCGCTCTTACCGGCCTTGCGACGCAGGGTCTCGCCGGCGAACTTGATACCCTTGCCCTTGTAAGGCTCAGGACGACGGAAGGAACGGATCTTGGCAGCCACCGCACCGACGAGCTGCTTGTCGGCACTGCGGAGGATGAGCACGGGGTTCTCTCCCTTGCGGACCTGAGGGGTCTCGGCGGTAACCTCGGCGGGAAGCATGATCTGGATGTCGTGGGAATAACCGAGCGACATGGTGATGAGCTGACCCTGGGCCGCCACCCTGTAACCGACACCCACGAACTCCTGACGGATCTCAAAACCCTTGGAGACACCGGTGACCATGTTGTTCACGAGAGCCCTGTAGAGGCCGTGCATGGAACGGAAGCGGGGAAGGTCGCTGGGACGGGCAAACTTGATTTCATTTCCCTCAATGGTGACCTGGATATCAGGATCTACCTTCTGGCAGAGCTCACCCTTGGGGCCTTTAACCTTCACCACGTTGCCGTCGAGGACCTCTACAGTCACTCCGGCCGGAAGGTTTACAGGCAATTTACCTATTCTTGACATTACTTTATACTTTATAAATTAGTAAACATAACATATTACTTCACCGCCTACGCCGAGTTCCTTGGCTTCCTTGTCGGTGATGACACCCTTTGACGTTGAAAGGATGGCGATGCCGAGTCCGTTGAGAACCCTGGGCATGCTTGCGACGTCAACATACTTGCGGAGTCCGGGAGAGGAAACCCTCTGGATGGACTTGATGGCCGCGGCCTTGGTCTGCGGGTGATATTTGAGAGCCATCTTGATGGTGTTCACGGGCTCGTTCTCAACCACCTTGTAGCTGAGGATGTAACCCTTCTCGAACAGGATCTTGGTGAGGGCCACCTTCATGTTGGAAGACGGCACTTCAACTATCTTCTTGCCTGCAAGATAAGCATTGCGTATCCTGGTCAGGTAATCTGCAATTGGATCTGTCATTTTCTTGTCGTTTTAATAATTATTCTCACCAGGAGGCTTTCTTGACGCCGGGGATGAGACCCTGTGAAGCCATCTCGCGGAACTGGATACGGCTGAGGCCGAAATCCCTCATATATCCCTTGGGACGACCGGTAAGGGAGCAGCGGTTGTGAAGACGTACGGGGCTTGCATTCTTGGGGAGCTTGTCAAGGGCGGCATAATCACCGGCCTCTTTGAGAGCCTGCCTCTTGGCGGCATACTTGGCCACCATCTTTGCGCGCTTCACCTCACGGGCTTTCATTGATTCTTTTGCCATATTCTTAATTGTTATGTTTCTTGAAAGGAAGACCGAACTCCTTGAGAAGGGCGTGAGCCTCTTCGTCGGTACGGGCGGTGGTCACGAAAGTGATCTCAAGACCGTGGATACGGGGGTTCTTGTCGATGTCGACTTCGGGGAAAATGATCTGCTCCTTGATACCGAGGGTGTAGTTGCCCTGGCCGTCCATCTTCTCGGAAATACCGTTGAAGTCACGGATACGGGGAAGGGCTACACGGATAAGCCTCTCGAGGAACTCATACATCTTGACGTTGCGGAGGGTGACCTTTGCGCCGATGGGCATTCCCTTACGGAGCTTGAAGTTGGAGATATCCTTCCTGGAAGAAGTGATGACTGCCTTCTGGCCAACGATTATGGAGAGCTCGGCGGCGGCTTCCTCGACCATCTTGCGGTCCTGGGTGGCGTCACCGACACCTTCGTTGACGGTTATCTTGACAAGCTTGGGAACCTGCATCACGGTGGTATAGGAGAACTGCTTCATGAGAGCGGGAACGATCTCCTCCTTGTACTGCTTCTTCATCGAGGGGACATATCCCTTGGGAAGAACCTGGGCCTCAGCCGGTTTGTTGGTTTTCTTTGCCATAATTACTTAATCTCCTCTCCTGTTGTTTTGGCGACCCTGACCTTCTTTCCGTCAACTTCCTTGTAAGTGACCTTCACGGGCTTACCGGAAGCGTCCATGAGCTGGACGTTGGAAATATGGATGCTGGCCTCCTGTTTGATGATACCACCCTGGGGGGTCTTGGAATTGGGCTTGGTGTGCTTTGACACCATGTTGATACCCTCTACGATGACGCGGTCCTTTGCACGGAGCACTTCCAGGACCTTTCCGGTCTTGCCTTTGTCGTTGCCCGCATTCACAAATACGGTGTCACCTTTCTTGATATGGAACTTTTTCATGATGCTACGCTGATTAAAGGACCTCCGGTGCCAGTGAAACAATCTTCATGTAGTTCTCGCGAAGCTCCCTGGCCACGGGACCGAAGATACGGGTTCCGCGGAGTTCTCCGGCATTGTTGAGGAGAACGCAGGCGTTGTCGTCGAAACGGATGTATGAACCGTCCGCCCTGCGGACCTCTTTCTTTGTGCGCACGATGACGGCCTTGGAGACCGTACCCTTCTTGGCGTCGCCGCCGGGGATGGCGCTCTTCACCGTGACGACGATCTTGTCGCCAACGGTCGCATAACGATGGTGGGTACCTCCAAGTACGCGGATGCAAAGGACTTCCTTGGCTCCGCTGTTGTCGGCCACCAACAGACGTGTTTCCTGCTGTATCATAAACTATTTGACTTTTTCAACGATTTCAACTAATCTCCAGTTCTTGGTCTTGGACAGGGGGCGGGTCTCCATGATACGCACGGTATCACCCTCGGAGCACTCGTTCTTATCGTCCTGGGCAACGAACTTGGTGGTCTTCTTGACGAACTTGCCGTAAAGGGGGTGCTTCTCCCTCATCTCGACGGCAACCACGATGGTCTTGTCCATCTTGTTGCTCACCACCACTCCTATTCTTTCTTTGCGAAGATTTCTTTCCATTGGACTCAAAATTTAGTTCTGCTGTTTCTCTTTCTCGGCGAGGATAGTGATCATACGGGCAATATCCTGGCGGGTCTTCTTGAATTTGGACGTATCCTCTAATGGAGAGATAGCGTGATTGAGCTTCATGGTGTCGAGGTTACGCTTCTCGACCTCGATGCGATCGCGGAGATCCGCAACGGACATCTCCCTGACTTCTGATACTTTCATTGTACTTTCTCCATTAAATTATTCTTCTACATAATCCCTGCGGACCACGAACTTGGTGGCGACGGGAAGCTTGTGGGCGGCCAGGCGCATTGCGTCCTTTGCCACTTCCAGGGAGACACCCTCGGCCTCGAAAAGGATGCGGCCGGGAGTCACGGGGGCTACGAAGCCCTGGGGATCACCCTTACCCTTACCCATACGGGTATCGAGAGGCTTCTTGGTGAAAGGCTTCACAGGGAAGATCCTGATCCATATCTGGCCTTCACGGTTCATACGACGGGAGATCGCCTGACGGGCGGCCTCTATCTGCTGTGCAGTAAGCCAACAATTCTCGAGGGTCTTGATTCCAAACGAACCGAACGCAAGCTGGTTGCCCCTTCCGGAGTTGCCCTTCATGCGGTTCTTCTGCTCCCTTCTAAACTTTGTTCTTTTGGGTTGTAACATCGCTGTATTACTTTTAAAAAATTCTCTCTTTTTCCCTAACTAATTGAGGCTCAGCTGGTTGGGTATACTTCGCCCCAATTTTGGGATTGCAAAGTTAGTCATTTTTCTTTAAAAACAAACACTTTCTGAAAATTTTTTCAACTTTTTCGACCGGCATTTTTGCAACCTAACTATCGCTTTTTCAGTTACTTCCTAACACTGTTGAAAAATTTTTTCCAACATTTTCGACCGGACGCGAAAAAAAGATACCCGGCTCAACGCAAACCACGAAAAACCCCCGGCCTGAAGGACCGGGGGCGACGCGGCTGTCCGCCGCTACTCCTTGGGGATGCAATAGGTGACGCGGAGGACGGGGGGACGGGCCGAAGACGGTCCGTTCAGCGCAACCTTGTAGTAGCGGTCCTTGTCCAGGGTCATGGCCCGCTGGACGGTGCTTGACGAAGACGAGTACATGGACTGCATCAGGGCGTAGTTCAGGTAGTTGCTGTAGCCGTAGCCATAGCTGTCGTACCCGTAGCCATAGCCGCCGTAGCCATAACCGTAACCGCCGTAACCATAACCTCCGTAGCCTCCGTATGGATACCCGTACCCGTAGCCGTTATACAACTGGTTGTAATACTGCGCATACAGGAGGTTCCGGTAATAATCGGTGTCATAGCCGGAGTTGTTTCCGGTGGACTCCACTATCTCGTTGAACACGGTGAGGAACCAGACGTCGTAGTTGTGGATCTTGCCGGTGTCCTCAAGCCTCAGCAGCTCCTGCAGGTGATGGGTTATGTCGGGGGAATACATCAGGGTGGAACGGTTGATGTCGCCCTGGTTCTCGTTTGACGAACTGGCGTCGGAAAGACCGGCGAACGTCACCTTTCCCGACTCCGCCTCGATACGGCAGGTAGGGCTGAGCATTACGGGAAAAACCGAGAAGTCGAGGTAGTCGTCAGGCGCCTCGAACGGCATTTCCAGGGTGGCCTTGCTGATAATCGCCTGAGACGGGTCCAGCCCCTTTGACGCTATGTGCGCCAGAAGCTTGCTCCGGAGTTCCGAGGCCTGCACCACCGGCTTCACGCCGCCGCCGCCCTCAACGTAAATGAAGTCTCCGGCCACGCCCTCCATCGCCTTGCTCTTCTCGTGCCCGGTGATGTTCAGCGAATACTGGTAGAACTTGCTCTTCTTGCTCAGGTAGGAATTCTCGTCAAAGAATTCGGCCTCTCCGGGAATGAACAGGAAGGAGGTGTCCTTCCGCTCGCCGTCGTACTCGGAATTGAGGTAGAGCACCGCGTAGTTGTTGTTGCGGTAATAGCCGGAATACGTCCCGTCGCTGAGCCACGACAGGCAGGACAGGTTGAAGATGTTGATCCTGCCCCCGTCCGACTCGGGAACGTCGGTGTCGATATAGATTCCGGGCATTACGCTGCAGTACTTCCTGAGCCTGTCCTGGAGGTATTCCGCCAGCACCGACTCGTCGTCGGCGTCGGTGTGGCCCGCCCTGTCGATCAGGACCCCGTCGGGCGCCAGGGACTTGATCCCGTTGACATACTGCATGGCGAATTCCTCGGTAAACTCGAACGTGAGGGAGTCCGAACCGTTCACCACCGGGGTTCCCAGGTTCACCCTGGCCGCCGAATGCTCCAGGTCCTGGGTCGTGCCCACCTTGTCGTAGTTGATGGGGTTGACAAGGCTGTAGACGTTCACGTTCTGGAGGATATACCTCTCTTTTTCGCGCGGGATGGAAACGCTGTCGGCCGACACCGAGAAACGGAACCTCCTCACCACCGGGTTCCTGCCAAGGTCGATGGTGTCGAGGGCGGGGATCAGCGACATGGCGGCGGCGCGGGTGGTGACCCCGAACACCCCGTCCTTTACGGCGCCGATGACAATCCTGGAGTTGGAGAATCCCGACAGGCTGTCCGACATTTCCATGCGGGTTTCAGTCAGGGGAAAATCCACCGTTTCTATATGGTACTGCTGTGATGTGGCTATGAAGTTCTCTCCGAGCCCGCCGTTCACCTTTACGCATGACGCTGCGATGGCTGCCGCGGCCGAGAGCAAAAGTAACTGTCTGTATTTCATTTCATCAGGCTGTCGTAAAAAGCGTTGTAGCTGTCGACGTAGCTTCCGTCGGCAAGTGCGGCACCGTCGTACGGGAGCACCGGGAGGCCCAGCGAGGCGCTGTACGGACCAAGTTCCGGAGCCACGCCGTCGGAGCCGAGGATTACGCCGTCGGAGTACCGGATGGCAAGTTTCGCAAGTTCCATGCCATCAACCACGTCCCCAAGCCCCGTGTCGGCAGGTTTGATCCCTCCGTGGAGCACCACCTTTGCAAAATCCTTCTGGAAAGCCTCGGCCGGGGTGTCGTCGTAAAGGGAAAGGACGATCTTGGACTGGGAGAAGATGGGGTCGTCGCGATATACTTTCTTGAGATACAGCGGAACCAGATGGGAAATCCAGCCCTGGCAATGGATGATGTCCGGGGCCCAGCGCAGTTTCTTTACGGTTTCCAGGACTCCCCTGGCAAAGAACACGGCCCTCTCGCCGTTGTCGGGGAAGAACTTGCCGTTGTCGTCGCGATATGGCTGCTTGCGCTTGAAATAGTCCTCGTTGTCAATGAAATACACCTGCATCCTGGCCGACGATATCGACGCCACCTTGATTACAAGCGGACGGTCCACGTCGCCGGTGATTATATTCATTCCTGAAAGGCGGATCACTTCGTGGAGCTGGTTCTTCCTCTCGTTCACGCAGCCGTAACGGGGCATGAACGAACGGATTTCCTTCTTGCGGTCCTGTATTCCCTGCGGGAGATAACGGCCTATGGACGCCATAGGGCTTTCCGGGAGATAGGGATATATCTCGGAATTCACAAACAGGACTCTTTTTGCAGACTCTCCCATAATCGTTTACCTTAGTCTATTTCCAACAAAGATAAGAATATTTTTCGATATTTCGATAATTCACTATCTTTGACGCAAATTGCCGTATTCCGACATGGCCAGAAAGGAAAACAGGACTTTGCGCCGCAGGCTTGCGTTTTCATGGATTTCAACCGTGATCTGCATAAGCCTGGTGCTGCTGCTGGTGGGCGTCGCCGCCCTGCTGCTGGTTAACGCCAGGAGCGTGAGCAATTATTTCAAGGAGAACCTCAAACTGTCCGTGATACTGGTCCAGGACGCATCCGAGGACCAGGCCGTCAGACTCCAGTCCGGGATCGACGCCATAACCGGGGTGAGGACCACCGAATTCATCTCGCGCGAGCAGGGTATCGGAGAGATGGCAAGGCTCCTGGGCGAGGACTTCCTGGACGTATTTGAAACCGCCCCCGTGCCCATTTCGATAGACGTTTCGCTGGACGCGGCCTACGTGGAGGCCGACAGCATAGCCGTCATCCGCCGAAAGATAGAGGCCTCTCCCCTGGTGGACGAGGTGGTTTACCAGAAATCCCTTGTGGACAAGCTCAACCAGAACCTGCGGAAGATCTCCGTGGTGATAGCCGTCCTTATCGCGCTGCTCCTGTTCATTTCCTTTGTGCTGATAGCCAACACGGTGAGGCTCAATGTGTTCGCCCGCCGCTTCTCCATACATACCATGAAGCTGGTGGGTGCCACCAGGGGCTTCATACGCGGGCCATTCATGTGGCAGAGCGCAATCCAGGGGCTGTTTGCGTCACTGCTGGCGATATGCATGATAATCGGGGCCCTGTACTTCCTCCGGAACAGTTTTTCCGTCCTCTTCCAGATGTTCAGTCTCCGGATGCTGCTTCCGGTGATGGCCATCGTGGTGGTGGCCGGCGAGGTCATCTGCCTTGTCAGCACATGGATCACCGTTGGAAGGGCCGTGGGCATGAGCAAAGACGAAATATATTCATAACAAGATACTTCCATAATGGAGAACAAAGAAAAAATGGCCGTTACGGCAAAGGGACTGAGGCTGATGATCGCCGGGGTGCTGGTAATGGCGGCGGGGTTCATCCTCCTCTCGGGAGGAGGCAGCAAGGACCCCCAGGTGTTCAATTATGCCATGTTCGACTTCCGGCGCCTCGTCGCCGCCCCAGTGGTCATACTGTGCGGAATCATCATCGAGATAGCGGCAATAATGGGATACCGCGGCAAAAAGGAATAAGACATGGACTGGTGGCAGGCTATCCTCCTTGGAATCGTACAAGGACTCACCGAGTTCCTTCCGGTGTCGTCGAGCGGGCACCTCATGATCGTTAAGGAACTCCTTGGCGTGGACGCCGAGGGCTTCCTGGATTTCACCGTCCTGGTGCACCTGGGAACCGTTATCAGCACCCTGGTAGTCTTCTGGGGTGTAATCTGGAAACTCCTCAGGGGGCTGTTCAAATTCCGTTACAACGACGAGACCGACTACGTCCTGAAGCTGGTGGTATCGATGATTCCCGTGGCGGTGGTGGGCTTTTTCTTCAAGGACAGCGTGGAGTCGCTCTTCGGGGAGAACCTCACCGTGGTTGCCGTCTGCCTGACCGTTACCGCCGTACTGCTGCTGTTCTCCGACATCGCATCAGGCCCCAGGGGCTGGGTCAAGCCCAACTCCCACAGGAACGGGATTTCCTATCTGCAGGCCTTCGTGGTGGGTATCGGCCAGGCCGCCGCGGTGGCTCCGGGCCTGTCACGGAGCGGAACCACCATCGCAACCGGGCTCATGACCGGGGTCCGCAGGGAGAGGATGGCGGAGTTTTCCTTCCTGATGGTGCTGGTCCCAATAATCGGCGAGCAGCTGCTTTCCGTCCTTGACGGCATTTCCGGCGAAGGTGCCTTCTTCGGCGGGGCCGTTTCGCCCCTTTGCCTCGCACTGGGCTTCGTTTCGGCGTTCCTGTCCGGACTTTTCGCCTGCAAGGTGATGGTCGCCCTGGTCAAGAAGGCCAAACTAGGCTGGTTTGCCCTTTACTGCCTCGCGGTTGCAATCCTGTTATTCATATTTGCCTGATGGACAGGCACCTGACATATTTTGCCGCAGACGTCCACCTGGGCCTTGACGTAAAGGGCCCCGAGGAAAGGGAGAAGCGGTTTGTCTCATTCCTGAAGGGGATTCCGGCGGCACAGACCGAGGCCCTGTACCTTCTGGGCGACATCTGGGACTTCTGGTATGAATACCGCGACGTGGTGCCCAAAGGCTATCTGAGGGTGCTTTCCGCGCTTCAGGACCTGATGGACGGAGGTGTAAAGGTATATTTCTTCCAGGGAAACCACGACGTATGGACCTATTCCTATTTTGAATCCCTGGGGATGATACCGCTGACCCAGCCGCATCTGGCCGCGATCGGCGGGAAACTCTTCTGCCTTGGCCACGGCGACGGCCTTGGTCCCGGCGACAAGGGGTACAAAATCCTCCGGAGGATATTCCATTCCAAGACCCTCCAGGCCCTGTTTTCCACACTCCATCCCTGGATTGCGTTCCGCCTGGGGAACAACTGGTCCAGGCACAGCCGGCTCGCAAAGGACATCCCCTATGAGTTCAGGGGCGAGGAGGAACCCCTCTATGCCTTTTGCCGCGATTTCACCGCACCGGACGGGTCCCGGCCCGATTTCTTCATCTTCGGACATTTCCACTGCCGGGTTGAGATACCGGTAGGAAAAACCCCGTCCACGCTCCTGATACTCAAGGACTGGATGGACGGGGAATGCTGGATTGAGTTTGACGCCTCCACGTGCCGCTACTTGTACCGCTCGGGAACCTTGACCTCGGGCGGCGCCTCCCAGAATATCGAATAATAGAACGCGGGGAAAGTCCCGTCTTCCCATTTTTGGACCAGTTCCTCTATGTCGCTGTCGGCCCCTTCGGCGTCGTACTGCGACTTGAGGCTGTTGTCGAACATCTTGGCAATCCCCTGCCAGAACCCCGCGGCAATGCCGCTCTTGTATTCCTTGATTATCTGGTAGGAGGTCTTGTCCGTCTCGCGGTCGATGAGCTTCAGCAGCAGCGCCCCCTGCGAGATGGTCATATTCTTGAGAGCCCCCTCAAAGTCGGCAAAAAGCTGCTTCTGGATGCCTGCAACGTATTTTTCCTTCTTGGCCCGGCTCATCTTCTGGGTGGTTATGGTGCTGTCGGCCTCGGCCTCCAGGACCTTTGCCGCCTTGGCATAGGGATAAACCTTGGCAAAGTTGTAGACCAGTTTGTAGAACTTGCGCCAGTCCTTCTTGCTGGCCGTCGCCGCCCTGGCGAAGACCCACACCGGGTCGATGTTGTCGAAATAGGTGGTGTCGCCGTTTTCCACCGTATAGAACATGTAGCCACCCACGGTGTTCCCGGCCCTCTCGCTCTCAATGTTCTTCCGCGCAAGGGCCTCCTGCTGCTCGCGGGCGCGCTGCATGGCCCTGCGGACATGGTTGTCGGCACGGGACAGCTGCGCCATCGCCGTAAGGCACAGCGAAACCACTACTATATGCTTGACTTTTAAGGTCATCGGAGGGCTGATGCGCAAAAACCCGGCCAAACGACCGGGTTTCATCCTGAGAAGACGGCTTTATTACTCGCCGAGTTTCTCCTCTACCTTTGCGATGGCGTCGGCCACGGTGGCTATTCCGCTGGTCTCCTCATCGGGAATCTTTATGCCGAATACCTTCTCAAATTCCATGAGAAGCTCAACTGTGTCAAGGGAGTCTGCTCCGAGATCATTGGTGAAGTTTGCGGTTTCAGTAACTTCCGACTCCTCCACGCCAAGCTTGTCAACGATAATGTCCTTGACCTGCTTTACGATTTCCTCTTTAGTCATAATTGATTGATTTAGTTTATGTTTTTAATACGTTTTTTCCACAATCGGCTGCAAAGTAAGCAAAAAAAACTGAAATAAGAAAATTTTGGCAAAAGTTTAGACCTTCCCGGGCCCCGGGGAGGCATTATGCGCCAGAGCGTACCATATCCTGAGCCCGTTTATGGAATTCATAAGGTAGAAGATGTACTTTATGAACATAACCACGGTGTAGCTGCTCTCCACCGAGGAAAGCATGCGGTTCCCCCAGAGGAGGATTGAAAAGACGTTCACAAGGTTCCATATGTACCACTGCTCGTAGAACGCCATGGACAGCATCACCTGGCCCACTATGTTGAGGTCCAGCACGGCGGCGTCGAAGAAAACCTTGGCGTGGTCGATGGCGTCGACCGCCCCCGACGAAAGGCGGTACCTCTCGACCAGAAGAAGGACAACGTACGACAGGGCCGTTCCCCCGACTACGGCCAGCGCCACCCAGCCCCACTGCCCCGGCCTGAGTTTCCGGGCCTTGACCTCCTCGTTCGACGTGGCTCCCCTCTTCCGCCACTGCCAGATCCCAACGAACTGCATGGGCAGGAAATAGAATGCGTGAAGGGCGAAGTTTCCGGGCGCACCGGCGTCCAGGGCCACCACAGAATCCAGCACCACGTCCAGTATCCCGAACAGGAATGTCCATATAAGGGCGTTGGCCGACAGCACCGTCGACAGGACCCCCATCAGCGACCCGAATCCGGCAACCAGCAGCATAACCCGGTTGACTCCGGGATCCTGCAGCTTGAAAGCAGTGGCTATGGCGATGGATATCAGCATCCCCGCCATTATCACCGCAGAGAAGATTTTATTGAACTTCTTTTCGTTTAACATGTTTTGTATTCTTGTAATAACCTGTTCCGTCATCAGACTACGGCCTTCGGCCTATCCTTCCCAAAACCTTCGGTTTCGGGCCCCTCCCACTTACGCTGCGTGGGTGCAGACGGTCTTCTGACGGAACAGGTTATTATCATTATTCTTGAGTTTTGAGGTATGCTTGGATTCTGGCGGCAAGGGCGGGGCCCACCAGGGCCGAGACTTCCTCAAGCGGGGCGTCTGCAATGCGGGCCACGCTTCCAAAGTGCAGCAACAGCCTCTGCTCGGTCTTGTCGCCCACGCCTTTTATCTCCTTTAGGGCCGACTGTATCTGGCTCTTGCTCCTGAGCGCCCTGTGGAAGGTTATCCCAAAGCGGTGTGCCTCGTCCCTTATATGCTGCAACACTTTCAGCGCCTGAGAGTTACGGTCTATGAAAAGAGGATAGGGGTCACCCACCCTTATCACTTCCTCCAGCCTTTTGGCGAGGCCCACGACGGTCAGCCTCTCCGTCAGGCCAAGCTCCGCCAGGGCCTGGTATGCCGCGTCCAGCTGGCCCTTTCCGCCGTCGATCACAATCAGCTGGGGAAGGTCGTCCGGGGCTTCCTCCAGCATCCTGGAATAGCGGCGGTTCACGACTTCCTTCATGGAGGCAAAATCGTTGGCGCCCACCACGGTCTTGATCTTGAACTTGCGGTAATCCTTTTTGGACGGCTCTGCGTTCCGGAACACCACGCACGAGGCCACCGGGTTGGTCCCCTGTATGTTGGAATTGTCAAAGCACTCCATATGTATGGGCGGCTCCTTCATCCCCAGGGCCTTGCGCAACTCTTCCACCACCGCCGCACGGAATTCGTCCGGGTCGGTATGCTCCCTCTGCTTGAGCGAATTGAACCTGAATTCCCGGGCGTTCTTGGCGCTCAGTTCCAGCAGCGACAACCTGTCGCCCCTGACGGGGATGCGGAACTCCACCCCGGGAATCTCCACGTCGGGCAGGAACGGGACTATCACTTCGGCCGAAAGCGCCCCGAACTTGGATTCCATCTCGGCGATGAAGGTGCTCAGCACCGATGACGGCTCCTCCTCTATATTCGCCCGGAGCGAGAGATTCAGCGACTGGACAACCGCGCCACCCCTGATCCTCAGGAAGTTGCCGTACCATTCGGGGGCGTCCCCTGCCAGCGAGAACACGTCGGCGTCGGTATCGGCCGAAGAAGTTATTATCGACTTTGAATAATGCTTCTGGAGGCGGTCCAGGCGGTCCTTGTATTCCTGGGCGCTTTCAAAATCGAGCTTTTCCGCAGCCTCCTGCATCAGGGCCTTGTACCGCCTTACTATCTCTCCGCCCTTCCCTGACAGCATGTGGGCGATTTCATCGATCCACCGTCCATACTCGTCGGTGGAAACGGCGCCCACGCAGCATCCGCGGCAGCGGCCGATATGGAAATCCAGGCATGGACGGAATTTCTTCCTCAACACAGCCTCGGACGTTATCTTGAGGTTGCAGCTGCGGAGCGGGTATATGTCCGAGAACATCTCCACCAGGCTGCGGGCGTGAAGGGCCGAGGAGTAGGGGCCAAAGTACCGGTTCCCCTTGGATCGGTCCACCCGCCTGGTAATGAACACCTTAGGAAACTCGTCGGCGCTGATGCAGATCCACGGATAGGTCTTGGAGTCCTTGAGGAGGATGTTGTATTTGGGCTTGTACTGCTTTATGAGGTTGTTTTCCAGGAGCAGTGCGTCGGCCTCCGAATCCACCACCGAGAACTGGGCGTCGGCAATCTTCGACACCAGTATGCGGGTCTTTGTGCTGAGCCTCTCCGGCGGCACGAAATACTGCGCCACCCGCTTGTGCAGGTCCTTGGCCTTACCCACATAGATAACCTTCCCGGCGCTGTCGTAGTATCGGTACACCCCCGGCAGGTGGGGGAACAGGGCTATCTTTTCCTTGACTGTCATAATTATACAAAAGCAGGCGACGCCCGGGCCGCCTGCAAAGATACTCAATTTCGGGAACTACTCCACCGAAATTTCCAGTTCGACGATCTTCTTATAACCGTTCGCCATTGTAATTTCTGCCGTAACAGTATGGTCTCCGGGCGTATCCAAAGGGATCGTATTTCCGGATACCGGCTCGTCGTCGAAATACCAGCTGATCGAGTAAGGTGCACGATAGTTGCTGGCCTCAACCAGATCAAGGACAAAGGAATCTCCAACCTGATACACCCCGTTCTTGGGATCCACGATGTAATTGTAAGGGACTGAAGGGGAAAGCGTGACGTCCACGATGATATTACCTTCCTCAAGCTCATACCAGGTGGAAGATGATTCATTTAAGGCCGCATAATAGAATCCGCCTTCCTGGTGGTCTCCCGTCTCATAAACGAGCGGATAACCCACTCCGGTAGGATTGTCCACGGCATACCCGAAATAACATGCCTGGCCCTCCGGAATGACTATGTTGTATTCCCTGAGGTCTATGGTCATATAAGCCCCCGAAACCGGATTGTCAACCTTCAGCCAAAGCTTACGCGTGGTGCCGAAGTCTATTACCACGTACACTCCGTCATTAACCTCCTCGAAATACATGAACGAAATGGCGTCAACCCTTCTTCCCACATTGCCCAACATCTCGTCGGCAGTAAAACCAACCGCACCCATCATACCGAAGCCATAACCCATACCGATAATTGTCAAGTCATTCTCCGCATTGTACTTGAACAGATAACTATCCTCTACGGCAGAATCCGAAACAAGCACAAAATCCTGCTCGTTGACCCCGCTGCCAACCTGTACGGACGCTGTCGTGGAATTATAGCCCTCGGCCGATACCTCCACGTCAAAGGACGAGCCGGAAACAGAAGCCATATCAATGATATAGGTGCCGGAATCGTCGGTAGTCGCCTCTGCCACGACGTTCCCTGAAGCCAGGGCCCTGGAATACAGCCTTCCGGTCTGTGAAACCGCCGCTGCGGCTGAATATACTTTCACGGAAGCCCCTGGTATTCCTGCGTTCTTTGTTGTCTTCACCCTTCCCGTGAGCAGGCGCGAATTGCTGCTTATGTTCATCGTTACCGTCTGGGACGACGAGTTATAGGCGATGCCGGTAAAACTGTAATCCGCAGAAGCGCCGCTCCAGAACTTAGGGGTATACGTTATTTTGTTGCCCCGGCCGGGGAACGGCAGATATTTGGTCCCGCTTGATGTTTCCAGTTCCGTTTGGGGATATGCGAGGCTGGTCTGGTTGTTGGCCGGAACAATATAGCAACAGGGATGGCTGCCATATGCGTTGATCTTGTTCCCTCCGTTCCAAAGGCTTGACGCCCTTGTTGAACCGGAAACTATATTTGACGACTTGTCCACATGGTAAACCACCATGCCTGTCGGAAGAGGGGCGTCCCAACGCTGTCCGGAACGGCATTCATACACAAAATATTCGTTTGAAACGTTGCTGTTGGTCTTATAGGCAAAGTTGGTGGACAGGGCGGGGATGGTAACGGTTCCGCTGGACGGCATCATTGTGATTGAATCCATCCAACCGAGGATCAGCCTTTCTTCCGCAGTAAAATACGGAGGAATGCATCCGTCGCTGTTGTACGATCCGGAACACATGGTTGAATACGTGTAGAGACAACCGTCGCAAGAACCGTTGTCTGTGCCGTCGGTGTCATAAAAATCGGGAAGGCCAAGGGCGTGACCGAATTCATGGCAGGCCGTTCCTATTCCGCACATTGTGGTTCCGGCCTTCCTGAGTTCGGAGGTACAGCTGTAGCAATCCACATAGTAACCGTTCACATACCTGTCGGAAGTCGTAACATAGCTGCTATATGAAAGATACCACTCGTGGGGCCAGATTGTATTGGTTCCGCCGCCTTCCGCCTCATTGTTTCCGGCATAATAGAACAGGACGGCGTCAAGGACGTGATCCCCATCCGAATCATACGGGCTGAGATCAAGTGATGAACTCAATTTTTTCAGGGCGTCGGCAAGCGCCAGTTCGGGGTGTGTGTCTTTCCCGTTTGTCCCGTTGGCTCCATAATAAGTATAGCTCTTGTCCAGCTTTATCGGCCCAACCACGTCAAAGGTCGGGGAAAAGACCCCCATGGAGTTCTCATAAAAATACTCTTTCACAGAGCCGATGCAGCCGTTGGCGCTGTAATTGTCCTGATTGAGCAGCGCGGAAAAGTCCGCGTTTGCCGTCGATGAGCGGAAGGTCTTGTCGCTGAATTCCACAAGGAGCACCAGGAAACGCCGGGTTCCGGTATTGTTGTGGGACGCCGCCTTTCTGACTCGTCTCATGTTGGCGTTCTCCCTTTGCTCTCTTCCCTTTACAATATCCTCGGATGCCGGTTTCTCCGCGGGGTGCCAGTAACCGTCATCGCCAAGCGCCACGACGCGCCCGGAGGCGTCGGTCGCCCAGTGACACCATTCGTCACCATGCATGGTTATCATCACCACGCTGCCGTCGGGCTGGGTATATGCTACGGGACCTGTCGGCGCCGGGCCGGCATAAGACATGACGCAAAAAGCCAGGGCCGCAACCATTGAGGTGAAAATATTCCTTTTCATAAACCTTACTTCTTAACAATGAAACCTTCTCCCGCACCGGTGCTCAGCCAGAGCTTGGCGCCTTCTTCCTTGACCACGATCACGTTGAACCGCTTGATATAAGCCACATCGGTGCCATGGTAACGGCATACGGTGAGGGTGAACGTCCTGTCTTTCGTGGCTCCGTTGGGAATGCCGGAGAACTCCAGGATATTGCCCGAAGAGGGTGTCAATATGCCAAAGGATACCGTGGAATAGCCGTATTCCCGGCTTAGCTGGTCGGTCTGACGGGTATAGATCTGCCGGTTGGAGTCGTTCAGGTAAGCCCCGTATTCCTCATAGCCAAGAACCGGATCATTCTCGTCGCAAAGCTGATCGGCGGTTGTTGAACTATTGTATAGGATTATCTTCTTGTAAATTGCAACTGTATTGGTAGACGTTGTGTTGACACTAAAATAGTTGTTGTTGTACCTGATGTAATACTTCTTGTTAGAATATGTCGCATATATGGTAGCCGCGCCGGTGTCTGCGATGGACACGGCCCATGAAGTAATTGACGATGCGGTTTCTGTCCAACCAAGCCTTGTCCCGTTTAAATACAGGCCGCCATTGTAACCCACGAAACTCAAAGCGGAACCGTTTTTTGAATAGACATACATTACATCCACATTCGTTCCTTTGGCCAGTCTGATATAGCCGTCTGAGTCAACGCTGAAGCTGGTTTTTGAAGACATGACCGAAGGGAGGCCGCTTGTCGTGGCAGCGCTCGTCGACAAGGCGCGCATGGGATTATTGTATGTATTTACAAGGATGAAATCATCCCCTTCCTCGAGATCATTCAGATTCTTTACCAAAGAGAAGACCACCTCTGGTTTCTGTGTGGTCGTAGTTGCAATGACAGCAGTTTCCATATCAACCGAGAAAGTGGCCACCTTGCCGGATTTAAACGACAGGCCGGACGGGAAAGTAATCGTCCTTTCCACGGAACCCTTGTCGGTGTTAACCCTGATTTTCAAGTACTTCTCCGACATGTCGGCGGGAAGGCAGGAAAACCAGAGGTTCTCTATCAGGGAGGCGTCGGAGATGTCGGACACCTTAAGGGTAACGGTGTATGACGGATCCTTGGGCGTCACGGAGCCGTCGTCCACATTATAGTACCACGACCCGGCAAAAGCCTCCTCGGAGGTGAAATCAACCGAGACTATCGAAGGATTCTCAAAGCCGGCTGTTTCCAGGGCCTTGTCAACATTTTTCAAGGCCACTTTTGCATACGCGGTCAGATGGGAAAAATACACTTCCACCTGGGAAGGAATCGCGTCCATCGGGTCGGTCTTGGCAACGAGGACCTGGGAGGACTCGTCAACCGAGTTTCGGACGGCGTCTGGATTGCCGGGATAAGGATATTCCAGCAGTTACGGCTCGCGCTGGCCGATTCGGCAACGCTCGAAGGACTCAGCAGATAGAACGTATACGGAGCGCTCCCGTCCACCGGGAAATCCCCCGAGAACCGTGCATTAAGATAGTCCGCCGATGGCGTCACATCTATCTCGAGCGGCTTGCTGAGATTCAGGGAGACAGCCACCTTGGAATCGTTATCTGTCCAATATGTAGGATATTTGTTGCCGCTGATCTCGCCGAAAGTCGTCTTTGCCTCGATAGGCGCCGTTGTAAAACTGACGGAAACGGTTTCGGCTTCTGCAGGGGCGTCCATTTCCGCCCTTTGACAGCCATAAGCCAGGCACAGTGCCGCAATTGCGACAATTCCTGATTTCATAATTCCGTTTTTCATTTTGACATCCTCCTTTACTAAAAGTCACCCCACTCTTCCTCTTCCGCGTCTTCAATATTCGGGTCCGAAAGGATGCTCTCCTCAATGACTATCTCCAGCAACTCCCACTCCGGAGACTCATAGGTTTCATTTTTTGCTTTCAACATAAGCCTGATACATAAAATCTTGCACAAAAAAAGCGGATCGCTGAAATCCGCTTGGTGCAAATTTGTAATAAAAATATTTATTATCCAATAATCTTCAGGTTTTTGTTGCACGGTTGGCTCCGATTTTGCCCATTATCGGGCCGGGCTGTGACACGCTTGTCACGGACGGAAGCGAAAACACGGTAAATCGAGCCCGACCGTGCAAAGCGCGTAACTACAGCCCCGGCCGGGGAACTTCCATGAGCCGTATGCACCCGCGCATGCAGCGGGAGGGGCCCGAAACCGAAGGTTTTGGGAGGGTCCGAGGCCGGAGGCCGAGAGCGGAATGACAGCCCCCGGCCGGGGCCTGCAGTGGAAGCCCGACACCGGCCGGGGAACTACTCCAACTTGAGCCAGGCGGGACGGCGATAGAGGCCAAGGGCGTCGTAGGCGGCGCGTTCGGCGTCACGGACAGGATTGGTCCAGACCGAATCGGCACGGTCGGTATACATGATTCCGTCCAGATGGTCGCACTCGTGCTGGAAAATCACCGCGGTGAATCCATGAACCGTATCTACCACTGTTTCAAGTGTTTCCGGATTGGTAAAACGTATTATCACGCTGCGGTTACGGCGGACTGTCCCCCGCTTTCCGGGGACGGAAAGGCAGCCTTCGGGACCCGGGACCACCTCTCCGAAAAGCGAATCTATCCTGACATTGGGATACACCTCAAACGGTTCGCCGTCCTTGTCAAAGCGCTGGACGGCTATCACCCTCCGGCCGATTCCGACCTGCGGTGCCGCAATTCCCACGCCCCCCTGCTGGGGCGACTGCACCGTGGCGAGCATCTTGGCGGCGAGCGTCCTGAACTCCCCGCTGCGGATGGCCCTGGGAGACAACTCCCTGGACGGCGTGCGCAGGAAAGCGCTGTCCAGCGGCTCGGAAATGAGGGTGACATACATCACCGAATCGTTCCGGGTTATGATTTCCCGCTCGGCCGGGGTGAAATCACCCTCCCGGACGGTTACCTTCAGGCACAACGCCCACAGGCCCGCCGCCGCAAGCAGGACCGCAAGGAAAAAAAACGTCTTTTTCATATCTTGGCGATGAACACCGACGTGGGTCCCATCGTTACCACGTCGCCCTTGGAAGTGACTTTGTATGAAGTCTTTCCGGCCGACAGCCGGGGCAGGACCTCCCCCGTTGAAAGGGAAGTCATAGCCGGAAGGGTAACGGACTGCTTCTTACCCGTGGGGTTCAGGACCACGATCCAGGTTTCCCCGTACAGAGACCGGGTATACACCATCGGATATGGATTCTCCCCGTTGATAATCGGGACGATGAACCCGTCGCCGCGAAGGGCCGGGCTCTCCTTGCGAAGACGGATAAGGGCCCTGGTCCAGTTCAGCAGCGATTCCGGATCGGTGTCCTGGCTTTCAACCGTTATCGCCCCGGGGGCGGTGGGAGCCTTGGCGCCGGATGCCTTCCACTGCAGATACAGCGGATACGACGTTGCCGGCGTCCATTCCGGACAAACCGGAAGGTATATCTTTTCAGGGGCGCAGGTGCTGAATCCGGCATTCGCTCCGGAATCCCATTGCATCGGGGACCGTCCGCCGGCCCTTTCCTTGCCGTTATGGTTTGCCCCTTCCACATTGGGCAGGTCCACCAGCGAGCGTATGCCTATCTCGTCGCCGTAATACAGGATGGGGAGCGGCATGGTCATGATCCATGCCATCATCACCTTGAGCTGGTCCGGAGAGTTCCTGGCGCCGGTATTCAGCCTCAGGTGGTCGTGGTTCCCGGTAAGCATGGCATAATAGCCCCAGTCGCGGGTCCAGTCCAGGGCGGACGTGAAATCATCGGCCCAGGCCTTGAGCATCTGGGCGGGAGTGGTGGTCCGGTCTATCTTGTCCTCCGGCCAGGGATTGCCGTAAAGGTCACGCACCGAAGGCTTTCCGCCGTCGAGCGAGAAATACGAACCGCCGTCGGCCTGATGCTTTTTGTCAAAGTACATCCTGCGCACCTTCTTGCTGGTGCTCTGGAGCGACATGTCGACATGGAAACCGGAAGCCAGGCAGTACTTGGGGGAGCTCCATTCGGCAAGCAGTATCCGCTCAGGATAGTTTTCGTCCGACCATTTGCGGATTTCCCTCCAGAGTTTGATGGTCGCGGCCTTGTCGGGGTCGTTCTTGACCAGGCTGGCGGCCATGTCCACGCGGAAGCCGTCCACCCCCAGGTCATACCAGAACGAGATTATGTTCTTCAGCTCACGGATAACGGCGCGGGGGCCTGGTGCGTCGGGCGACTGCTCCCACGGACGGGACGGGTCGGGATTGGCAAAGCCGTAGTTCAGGGCCGGCTGGCAGGCATAGAAGTTCTTGTAATAGAATTTGTTCCGAGGGAACTTGCTCTTCATCCACTTGCCCGTGGTGCTCTGCATGTAGGAGGGATCCTTCAGCATCTCCTCCAGTTCCTGCTCCGCCTTGCGGTCCGGCAGGCGGTCGCTCCAGATATAATAGTCCGAATACCGGAGGTTGGTGTCCTCCCCGCTCTGGAGGAACCAGGGATGCTTGTCGGACGTGTGGCCCGCCACCAGGTCCAGCAGTACGCGGATCCCCCTGGCGTGGGCCTTTTCCACCAGCTCCACAAGGTCGTTGTTGGTTCCGAAGCGTGGGTCCACACGGTAGAAATCAATCACGTCGTAGCCGCCGTCGATCCAGCCCGACACGAACACCGGATTGAACCAGATGGCCGTAACCCCCAGGCTTTCAATATAATCCAGTTTTGAAATTATCCCGGGGATGTCGCCGATACCGTTCCCGTCGGAGTCTTTGAACGACGACGGATAGATCTGGTAGATAACCGCATCGCGCAGCCATGCGGGTCCCTTGGTCCAGGTCTGTTCAAACGAGCCCGGAGCGGGCTGGGCCCTGACGACGGTGGCGGCCAGGACCAGAACTAAAAGCAATGCCTTTTTCATCGACGGTTATTTTCCAAGGGCCTTGGCTACTTCCTTTGCGATTTCTCCACCGCGGAGGTTGCGCTTCACTATCTTGCCGTCGGGGCCAAAGAGGATGATATGCGGAATGCCCTGGATGCCATAGATTTCGGTGGGCTCCCTCTGGGCGTTGACAATCTGGTTCCAGGTTATGCCGTAGGCCTTGGCGGTGTCGGCCGTGGCCTGGGGAGAATCCCAGACGGCCACGCTCAGCAGGTCAAAGTTGTCGCCCTTGTAGGTCTCGTACACCTTCTTGAGATTGGGGATCTCCCTCTTGCAGGGGCCGCACCACGATGCCCAGAAGTCCACCAGGATGTATTTTCCCTTGCCCACGTAGTCGGAAAGCTTTACCGTGGTGGCTTCAGGGTTCTCCGGGTCCTGGACCACGGTGAAGTCGGTGAACATCTCACCCTCGGCCGTCCCCTTGCGCTTCCGGACGGATGAAAGGATTTCCTGGACCTCTTCCTTCTCCTGCATGGCCGGTGCCAGCGAGAGGATGATCTTCTCCATTTCCGCATCGTCGAAGTCCGAGTTCCCAAGACCCACCAATGCGAGGACGTTGTCCTTGTTGGCGGCAATCAGCTTGCGGTTGCGCTCGTTGAGCGTTTCCATAAGGGCGTCGTACTTTTCCTCAACCTTGGCCGTGGCTTCCTCGTCGCCACGGACGGCGGCGGCTTCGTCCATTATGGCCGAATACTTGTCCATGAATTCTCCGTCGAGCCATTTCTGATACTCGCTGTAGCGGGCCTGGACCGATCCTGCCTTGTTGGAGGAAACATCCACGTCCTCGCCCTCGCCGGGCTTGACGGTCAGGACGGTTCCGTCGGATACAAAGGTCCCGGAATACCGGTCTTCCACCTCGATATAGCCCATGTCGGTTATCCTGGCCGGGATCTCCGCCGAGAATGTTCCCTGACTAATGGTTATCACTGTGTCTATCACCTCGGGGATGGAAATGGTGACGGACTTGGGGGCGTCCTCGCCGAAATCACCGCTGATGGTGGTAGTTCCGGACGTGGCCTGGTTGCAGGAAGCCATTGCGGCGATGGCTGCAACGAAAAGGAAATGTCTGATGTTCATAACTTGAGAAACTGATACTATGCAAAAATAATCAGTTTAACCGGAAATACAAGCAATTTCTCCGGTTTGCGCAGGCGGATATGCGGCGTCCGTGGCACTTAAGTGACTGACTCCATGGCACATCCTGGAATCAACACTCCGGACTGCCCGGGAGTGTTATTTACAGGAACAAGCAGAGCCTCTTGCACTTACGTGCCACGCTAAAGACGCAGATACTTTATCAGTTGCCTCTCTGTGGCAGACGTTTCTCTCAGCAGGTCCAACAACAGGGCCTGACGCTTGCCGGGCGGCTCACGGAGAACCGACTTTATTTTTCCGATATTGTATTTATGCTTTATTGCCGCGGAAATTTCCAGGTATGCCCGATGTGACTCTGCGTAATACTCTTCCTTGATTTCATATTCGCTCCCCTGATTTGACGCAAAGGCAAGGCACGCCTTTTCGTATGAACCTTCGTAGAACGACAACAATTCATTATAATCAAGACAGTTATAGCGGCTGATGATATAATCCACAAATTGCTGCCTCTCATTCTTATCAAGAGGTGCGAAATAATCCTCCAGCCATTCATACCTAAGATAATTCCCCCGCATTCTGTGATACTCTACCATTTTTATGGCTTTTCTCATTGCACGCGAGGCCTTGCTCTGTTTAATCGGGGCGGAAAACGGATGAGAGGTAACGGCATATGCAAGAAATGTCCAGCGATACTTTTCCGCCCTTGAACACAATTTCTTCTCTCCGGGATTATTGTACAGATAAGAACAGGCTGTCCTTATGGCCTTGGCCCCCGTTTTACGCGCACAGCCAAAACTCCTGCGGAAGACACTCCCGTTCCTGCTGACAGACCCGTTGAACTCCCTTGCATAAAGCGACTGGCATGCGTTCATGAATGGTACAACCCTTTTGCGAGAATCTCCCTTAATCAGCATGTGGATATGGTCAAACATGGGACATACCCCTATGACGACCACACCATGCCGCCTTGCCGATACGCAGATAATGGTAAAAAACACCAAAAAATCAGTTACTGAATAGAATAACAGATACCCCTTCGCCGATCGTTGATAAATGTGCAGGACCGAGCACTGCGAACGATTCCTCCCCTCCATATCATAAAGTTTTTCATTGTCACAAAGATATATTTTTTCCGGGAGGAAGCAAGCTCTCCACTTTCTGTCTAGTCCTGATATAAGTTTACCGATGTTGAACAATAATTGGTTAGGACGAAGAAGTCCTGATATCGGTTTACGTTGATGTCGCGAAGATATAACATTTTCGCGACATTTTTATCTCGGCACCGCCGCCGCTCGGTACT
>JAFRXI010000039.1 GCA_017437755.1 Bacteroidales bacterium | reverse complement strand
GTCCCGAACAGTTTGGCAGCTGCCTTTGCCTTGAATCCCTTGTACTCCTCGGTGGGCGCCTGGGTCTTCAGGTACTCGAAAATGGGCTCGGCGTTGGCGCCGTTCACCTCGGTCTTTGCCATCAGCGGGAAAGTGACTCCGTGGTTGAGGCGGCAGAACTCCGCGATCTCTTCGTTCGAGCCGGGTTCCTGGCCGGCGAACTGGTCGCAGGGGAAGCCGATGATGACCATTCCCTGGTCCTTGTATTTCTGGTAAAGGGCCTCCAGGCCGTCGTACTGCGGGGTGAATCCGCATTTTGATGCAGTGTTGACAATCATCAGGACTTTGCCCTGGTACTGTGCAAAATCCACTTCCGCTCCCTTGTTGTTCAGGGTTTTGAAATCGTAAATCTTAGCCATGTCTTTGTTGTTTTGGGCAAGTGCCGGCTGCACCATGAGTGCGAGCAGCAATGCGGTAATTGTATTTTTCATATTAATTTATATCGTTCGCGACGCAAATATAGGGATTTATTTTTATATCGCAAGCGATATTTTAAAAAAAGATGAAAAAAAATGCCCGGACCAGTGGGAAACAGGTGCCGGGCAGGGGAGGATTACCACTTTTCGTAATGGATGTTGTCAGGCTTCCACTTGTCCTTTGGCTGCTCTTTGCCGCCGGGATGCCCAATCGGAACGATGCAGTACGGTTTGATCTCGTCAGGCAGGCCCAGGGCCTCTATGGCCGGATCCATCCTGTCGTCATAGGGATAGCATGCCGTCCACACTGCGCCCAGGCCGAGGGCCTCCACGGCCAGCAGGAGATTCTCAGTGGCGGCTGCGCAGTCGGCAGTCCAGTTCTTGTTTGTTCCGCCGATCTTGTTTGTGGTCTTTCCGCACACGACTATGACTACGGGTGCCTTGGCTATCATCTTGTTGAAGCCTTTGGCAAGCTTATCCTTGGTCGCCTGTGCGGTGACAACCACAAACCGCCATGGCTGGACATTCATTCCGGAAGGTGCGGCCATGGCTGCCCTCAGGATGGTTTCAACCTGCTCGGGTGAAACCGGCTCGTCCGTGTATGAACGGACACTTTTACGGGAAAGGATGTTGTCAAGGACGGCCTGGCTGCGGTCCTGTGCTAAACCTGTCATGGAAATCATACCGATAATTGAGACGATAATGAGCTTTAAACCTTTCATAACCATTTGACGTGTGCCTTTTGACACCTTCCGCAAATCTAACAAAAAAATTGCCTGCCTGCAAAGTATATAAGTATCTTTTTATATCTTTATATACTAAAACAAAAAAGCCTATTGCGATGAATAGTATCAGAAGGTTCTTCACACTTGTTTGTTTCTCATTGATTCCCCTTTTGGCCGGCGCCCAGATATTGCCGGGAGTGGATCCCTCCGGCGACTCCCTCGCCTTGGCAAGGGTCCGCGTCAAGATGGATTCCATACGCCGTCACAGGCCTACGGTAGCCCTCGTGCTTGCCGGCGGCGGGGCGCGCGGACTGGCGCATCTGGGTGTGATCAAACTTATTGAAGACCTGGGGATCCCGGTGGACATGGTCACGGGTACCAGCATGGGCGGTCTGGTTGGCGGGCTCTATTCGCTTGGCTACAGCCACGACCAGCTGGATTCGCTGGTCCGCGGCATCAACTGGCCGGTTATGATGTCGGACAAGGTCCCGGATGCGTATGTTTCGTACCGGCTCAGGAAATACCGCGAGCGGTTCAACATCCGCATTCCTTTCCGTTACGACAAAGCCGACCTCCAGGATAAGAAAAGGGCGGAGCTGGCTGCTTTTTCCAAGAATATATCCAAGGAACTCAAGTCCGGCTCGTCCGACATGCTGGATGACGCCGTGTCGCGGATGGGGATGGGGATGCCCGACGGCTTCCTTTTCGGAATCAACATCCGCAACATGCTGAGCAGCGTCAGCGTAGGCTATCAGGACAGCCTGAACTTCTCCGACCTTCCAATACCCTATGCCTGCGTGGCTACGGACATATACTCCATGAAACCCAAGTACTGGACGGGCGGCAGGTTCGTGGACGCCCTCCGCTCCACGATGTGCATCCCGTTCTATTTCAGGGCGGTACGGCGTGACGGAGAGATACTTCTTGACGGAGGTATGCGGAACAATTTCCCCACCGACCTGGCAAGGCTGATGGGAGCTGACATAGTCATAGGCTCGGAGATGGACATCCGCCGGAGCATAGATGAACTGAACTCCCCGGTGGACCTCATGTTCCAGTCCATTTCCCTCATGTCGTCTGGTACCATGGACAAAACCATGAAGCTGACCGACCTGGATGTGCATCACGAACTGGAGGGCTATACCATGCTGTCCTTTGACGAAAAGAGCGTGAAGGCCATCATCGACCAGGGATACCAGAATGCATTGTCGCACAAGGCGGAGTTTGAAGCCGTGGCGAAAATGACCGGTGCCCAGCCGCAGCCGGAAAGGCATCGCGCCGTGAATATCGCCCTTAAGAAGGTGATGGTCGACAGTATCCGCTTCAACGGTATCGCCCAAAAGGAGCAGAAGTTCCTTCTCCGGAATTGGATGTGCCCGTCCGACGACATGTACGGAAAGGAAGAGGTGGAAAGGCTGATGAATTATATCTACGGCACAGGCGCTTTTGAGTCGGTGACCTATCGCATGGAAGGCGACAGCGAGCCATACACCCTCGTGTTCGATTGTCAGAAGGGACAGATCAACGATGCAGGACTGGGCGTCCATGTCGACACCGACGAGTATGTGTACGTGTCGGCCCACCTAGGCCTTGGTACCCGCCGGCTTTACGGCCCCAGTTTCCAGGCCGATCTCAAGCTTGGCAACAATTCGGCCCTGATCATGGATGCCTCCCTGAGGCCTATGATAGGTATCCCGAGCATAGGGCTGTGTTTCCGGAACACCCTTGTAAACGCCTCGTTCATGGAGGCTGGATTGCCGTATACCGACAGGCGTTACAGAATGGGCATGGACCTGTATGTTGAAGATACCCGCATGATTTACGGGAAAGTGCGTATGGGCATTACTGCCGACAAGCTTCCGTACAGGAAATTCCTGTCATCTGCAGGCGAAATCGTCGGATGGAGGTGGAAGGATTACTGGTTGTCGGCCTTTATGGACATGACGATCGATACATTTGACGACGGTTATTTCCCGACACGGGGCGTCCAGGTCGGGCTTAGGGGAAGGTTCAACTTCAAGGGGTACAGCACCGACCGCTTTTACCTTGGAGAAAACTACAGCCCGATTGTCCCGAAGTATGGGACGGCTTTCGGCCATTTCGGCGCTGCCTTCTCGCCTCACAGCCGCTTTACCATCCTGCCGTCGGTGTATCTGGGCTGGAATTCCGACCGCATTGAGGCCAATCCCGACCATGTGGCGTCCGTGGGAGGAAACGTGGCCGGAAGATATACGGAAAACCAGATACCTTTCTTCGGGCTCGCCACCAGTTACCGCGTGACCGACATCCTGGCAGGGTCTGCGCTGCTTGATCTCCGTTACCGTTTTACGGAAAAGGATTTCATTACCCTGAGGGGCGGATTCTTCATGAATTGCGTCAAAATCCCGCACGGGCTGCAGATGCTTGAAAAGCTATGGGCCGTGGGAGCTGAATATGCACGAAAAACCATTGTGGGCCCGCTGAAGGTAGGCGCACAATGGTGCGACGAGACAAAATTCACTGTCTCGGCTTCGATAGGATTCGATTTCTAGTAGAGGCTGTCCAGCGTGGCTGCCTCCCATGAAGGGACGGACGGGTCGTCGATGTAGGCATCTATGATGCAGCGGCGGCCGAGCATGATGTTCTGCTCCAGGAAATACTTCTGGTAGGGCCAGAGGGCGGCATAGTTGTCGGCGATGTCGTGCTTGTGCTCATGGAAGCGGTATACGCAGTAATTGTATCCGTTCTTCTTGAAGATGCCGGCGAGGATGTCGGTTCCCCACATGCCAAGCTTGAAGACCTGGGTCTTGCGGTACTGGACTGTGCCGTCGGCGGTTCCGTGCATGAAAATGGTGGGGCAGGGCTCCTTGGCGTATTTGGGTGTTCCGTTGTCGTCGACTATGGCACCGGCAAACGATATGAGGCCCTTGAAGTTGAACCCTTCGGGAAGACCGGCGGCAATGGGCTCTCCGTTGCAGATGAAGTTCTCGGCTCCAAGCGAGATGATGGCTCCGGAGGAGTTCCCCACCAGGACTATGTTCTTGGGGTCTACGCCCAGGGTCCCGGCGTTCTCAACTATGAAGTTGACGGCGGAGAAGAGGTCTTCGGCACCGATTTCAACTGCCTTTACGGTATTCTTCGCGGTCTTTATCTTTCCTATGAGGCTGAAGCTCATGGGCACTCCCTTGAGGCCTAGGCGGTAGTCGATGGTGATGAGCTTGTAACCGTTGTCGTTGAGGATCTTGAACCAGGGGAAATACCTTTCATTGGAACGGAAACCTCCCACGAAGCCGCCTCCATAGACAAACAGGAGGGTCGGTTTCTGGATGCCCTCGAAAGTGGTTTCGCTTCCCGGCGTGGGATCGTATACGTCGAAAAACAGGTTGCACGTGTCCCTCTTGGCGAACATGTAGGTGCCGGAGAGGTTCTGGGCATCGGCACTTATCGTGAAGATCCCGGAAAACAGGATTGCGGAAATGGTTGCAAGAATTAATTTTCTGGTGTTCATTTTTTTATTATTTGTGGTTAAATCGTCTGTATTGTGGCGGATAATCCGTCCGGGCATGCAAAAATAGATAAAAAATATTACCTTTGCGAGACATGCCTTTGAAAATCGTGTACTAAATTATATTAATATGTCAAAGAAAAAAGAGACCAAGAATCTGTGGCTGGTCAACGGAGCCCTCGGAATCGCCGGAGGCATCGGCTATCTGAAACTGAAAAGCGCAAGCCGGAATCCCCGTAAGAGCGTTGAGAATACGCTCCGCGGAATCCTTGAGTACGCCAAGGATACCGAATACGGAAAGGAACATAATTTCAGTGAAATCCTCAAGGCGGCCGACGACAATGAGCTTTACAGGTTATACAACCAGAATGTGAAGCCCAATGATTATGAGGACCTCCGTCCTTATGTGGAGAAGCACAAGCATGGCGCCGAGAACGTCCTCTTCCCCGGAAAGCCCGTCCTGTACGCCACCACATCCGGTACAACCAGCGAACCCAAGTGGATCCCCATCACCCCCAAATACCTCAAGGAGGTCTACGGCAAGATGACCAAGGTCTGGCTCTTCAACTTCATGAAGAACAGGCCCCATGTGTTTGAAGGCCCCATCCTTTCGATTGTAGGCAAGGCCGTCGAGGGATACGCCCCCGACGGAACTGTGTTCGGAAGCGTTTCCGGCGTTACCCAGAGGGACTGCCCCGGCTTCATAAAGGCCATGTACACAAATCCTTCCGAGGTTTACGCCATCCCTGACTACACAGCCCGCTATTATGCCATCATGCGTCTTGGCATAGAGCACGACGTCCACCTCATCGTCACTGCAAATCCTTCCACCGTGATCGAGATGCAGAAGAACGTGGACCAGTTTGCCGAGGAGTACATCAGGGACATCGAGAACGGGACCCTTTCCGACAAGGTGAACATCGCCCCCGACATCCGCGAGGCCATCAAGCCCTACCTGAAGAAGAATCCCGCCCGTGCGGCCGAGCTCCGTGAGATCCTCGACCGGAAAGGCCGTCTCCTTCCCCGCGATTTCTGGCCCAACATGCAGCTTATGAATACCTGGAAATGCGGCAACACGGCCGTGTACATCGACAAGTTCGCCGGGCAGTATCCCGATGGGATGCTTCACCAGGAATTCGGCTATTTCTCCAGCGAATGCCGCTTCGGCCTCGTCCTCGACGATACCAACAATACCGTACTCTTCCCCCACATGCACTATTACGAGTTCGTGCCCGAGGAGGACGTACAGGACAAGGACTTCCTCAAGGAACCCGAAAAACTGCATTTCGTGCAGCTCCATCAGTTGGAAAAGGGGAAGAGGTATTGCCCGTTCGTGACAACCTATGCCGGTCTTTACCGCTATTGCATGAACGACCTCGTGCAGGTCAGTGACAATTTTGTCAATACCCCCACCGTGTTCATGATCCAGAAGATCAACGGAATAGTGACGATGACGGGCGAGAAACTCCACGAGAGCCAGTTCATCAAGGCCGTTCACCAGGCCGAGAAGGAGATGGACATGCCCACCGCTTTCTTCGTGGGCTTTGCCGACCTTTCCGACTCCACCTATAAGTTCTACTTTGAATTCAAGGACCGTGAAACCACCCAGGAAAAATGCGACGCCTTCACCGCCAGGATCGACCAGATCCTTCGCGAGATGAACGTGGAATACGAGGCCAAGAGGGCATCGTTCCGTGTCAAGGCTCCCGTAGGCAAGATCCTGGTAGAGAACTCCTTCGAGAAGTTCAAGGCCCGCTGCATCGCAGAGGGCGCCCGCGACGGCCAGTTCAAGATGCTGCTTCTCATGCAGGATGAGGGCCGCCACGCCAAGTTCAAGGACCTTGTAAGCGAGTAATGGATCTTTCCAGGTACCGTACCGTAATTTTCGACCTCGACGGGACCCTCTACGACAAGCGGGGGATCCCGTTGAGGCTTATCTTCGGGGACTTGCGCAACATGCTCACCCTGAAGGCGGAAAGGGTGGCCCGGAAGGAAATGAAGGGGCTTCCTTATCCCTCGCCGGACGCCCTGTATACCGACCTTTTTTCCAGGGTGGCGGCATCCCGGAAGATGGATATGAAGGCGGTGGCACACTGGTACCGCGAACAATATATGCCGCTCACTATCAGTATATTACGGAAGCATTACTCCGCCCGCCCTGGTGTCAGGGACCTTTTCTTCACCCTCAGGGGAAAGGGTATTTCAGTGGTGGTGCTTTCCGATTACGGCTTTGTTGAAGAAAAGCTGCAGGCACTCGGCATCGACCCGTCATGGGCCGACCTTGTGGTGGACGCCTCGTCGATAGGAGGTTTCAAGCCCTGTCCGGATACTTTCCGCTACCTTTCAAACCGCTTCCCGGAGCCTTTCCTGGTGGTGGGCGACAGGGATGATACCGACGGCGAGGGAGCCCGCAGCGCTGGAATGGATTTTTATCGCGTCGATGGCGCCCCTGACTGGGAAGAACTTCTGGCATGGATCCGGTAAAAGTAATAGAAATCAAGAAAAGCGTCTTCGCCGACAATGACGAAGATGCGGCCAGGCTCCGTAAAGAGCTGAAAGACAATGGAGTATATCTCCTGAACCTGATGTCCTCGCCCGGAAGCGGAAAGACCACTACGCTTATCCGGACGATCAACCTTATTAAGGACAGGCTACGCGTGGCCGTGATGGAAGCCGACATCGATTCCGACGTGGACGCCCGCAAGATCAAGGACGCCACCGGAATAGAGTCGATACAGCTTCATACCGGCGGAATGTGCCACCTGGATGCGGAGATGACCCGCCAGGGCCTTGGAAACCTTCCCATGGGAGAGGTGGACCTGGTGATACTGGAGAACGTGGGGAACCTTGTCTGCCCGGCCGAATTCGATACAGGTGCCGTATGCAACGCCATGATCCTCTCGGTCCCCGAGGGCGATGACAAACCGCTCAAATATCCCCTGATGTTCTCCGTCTGCGACCTTGTGCTGATAAACAAGACCGATGTCATGCCTTACTTCGACTTTGACATGGACCGTTGCAGGGAATACATCCGGATGCGGAACCCCCGTGCCATGGTCATCCCGGTTTGCGCCAAGACCGGAGAAGGCATCGATGCCTTTGCCGACTGGCTTTGCACCAGGGTGGCTGAATGGAAGAAATAGCTGATACACAAACACATAACTGATAACCACATGCCTGAGATGTCAAACCGGTTCGTCCCCAAGCACAAGGGCGATCCCAACCCGAATCCCAAGCTCCTGAAGTTTGTCCGCCACGTCACCGACCGTGTCCCGGGCAAGATCAAAATGACTTCCGACGCCCCTGAATACTGGGGGCTCGCGTGCATTTTCGAGGACGAGATGGACCCTGTGACCCGCGAGGCGTCGCTTGACCTCCTCCTGGACATGCTCCCGGGTAATTTCCTGAAAGTCAGGGAACACCGCCCGTACGCACTGCTTCACGAGTGGAACGCCAAAAAGCATTATACCCCGGACGACAAGTCCTTTGACGAGCTTCTCGACAAGCTCTCGTATTTTGGCATGCTGGAGTACGATTACGGTGACAAGTATACCAAGGACGGTCCCGTCCCCGGCACCACCTACAACCGTGAGGACAGGATCTACTGGGTGCCCATGTTCGTCCCCGGAAGCGCCGAGTATACCAACATGAACACCGACCTCATGGACCGCCATCCCGAGCTGGCCATGTTCTTCGAGAGGATGACGTTCCTTCCTCTGGAGAAGATCACGCCGAGCGTCCCTATGGGCGGGGCCGGCATAGGAATGCACGTCATCCCCGTGGAAAAGGCCATTTCCATGGAGAACCAATCCGTTGACATAGAGCACATTTCATACTGGCTCAAACGGTACGAGGGACATCTGGGAGTGGGAATCTGCTCCTGCCGTTACGGCCGCAAGAAGCTTGACGAAGGATGCGCCGACGATTATCGCGACTGGTGCATCGGAGTGGGTGACATGGCCGATTACCTTGCCGAGACGGGCCGCGGCCACTATATCACGTACGACGAGGCGATGGCCATCCTCCGCAAGGCCGAGGACCATGGCTTCGTGCACCAGGTCACCAACATCGACGGCGAGGACAAGATTTTCGCAATCTGCAACTGCAACGTCAAGATATGCAATGCTTTGCGTACATCCCAGCTGTTCAATACCCCCAATCTTTCCAGGAGCGCTTACGTCGCCAGGGTCGAAAAGGAGAACTGCGTTGCCTGCGGCCGCTGCGTGGAGTACTGTCCTGCCGGAGCCGTCAAGCTCGGGCAGAAGCTTTGCACCTCACACGGTGAGATCGAGTATCCCCGCCAGGAGCTTCCGGACGCCACCAAGTGGGGACCCCACAAATGGACCGAGGACTATCGCGACAAGAACCGAATAAACTGTTATCCCACAGGTACTTCTCCGTGTAAGACAGCTTGCCCGGCCCATATCGCCGTGCAGGGTTACCTCAAGAAGGCGGCTGAAGGGAAGTATACCGAGGCGCTGGAGCTCATCAAGCGCGAGAATCCTTTCCCGGCAGTTTGCGGAAGGGTTTGCAACCGTCGCTGCGAGGATGCCTGCACCCGTGGGACCATCGACCGGCCGGTGGCTATAGACGCAGTAAAGAAATTCATCGCCGAGCAGGACCTCAAGGCCGAAACCCGCTTTGTCCCCGAGGTGAACATCTGCTCCAACGTACAGGAGCGCTGGGAGGAGAAGATCGCCGTCATCGGCGGCGGCCCCGCAGGACTCAGCTGCGCATATTACCTTGCCACCATGGGCTACAAGCCCACCGTGTTCGAGAGGAATCCCGAGCCGGGTGGAATGCTCCGCTACGGCATTCCTTCCTACAAGCTCGGCAAGGATGTCCTCAAGGCCGAAATCGATATAATGGAGGAGATCGGAGTTGAGATCCGCACCGGTGTGGAGGTGGGCAAGGACGTCACCATCCCTGAACTCAGGGAACAGGGTTACAAGGCCTTCTACGTGGCGATCGGCTGCCAGGGCGGACGCCTTCCCGGAATCCCCGGGGAGTCGATCCCGGGCACCACGACCGCGATCGACTTCCTTCATGAAGCCAATACCGGCAAGATGAAGGTCGAGGGCAGGGTAGTGGTGGTAGGAGGCGGAAACGTCGCCATCGACGCAGCCCGCGTTGCAAGGCGCAGCGGTGCCTCTGAGGTTACGATGCTCTCGCTCGAAACCGAGGACATAATGCCCGCCTCGCTTGAGGAGAGGGCCGAGGCCAGGGAGGACGGAGTTATCCTCAATCCCGGATGGGGCCCCAAGGAAGTGCTTGGGACAGATAAGGTTACGGGCATAGTATTCAAGAAATGCACCTCCGTTTTCGACCAGAACCACCGATTCGCCCCCACATACGATGAGAACGAACTCATCACCCTCGAGGCCGATATGGTGATCTTTGCCATAGGCCAGACCGTAATGCTGAAGGACCTGCTCAAGGACACGAAGGTGGAATTCTTCCGCGGTGTTTATCCGGTTGCCGACAAACTCACGTACCAGACCGCCGAGGAGGATATTTTCACCGGCGGAGACTGCTTCACCGGCCCCAAGTTCGCCATCGACGCGATCGCCGCCGGCAAGGAGGCTGCGGAGTCGCTCCACCGTTACGTGCAGCACGGCCACCTTACCATCGGCCGTAACCGGAGGGATTTCATAGAACTGGACAAGGGGGATATCGTGGTGGAATCCTACGACAATTCCTCTCGCCAGGATCCCGGAGTCACCCCCGTCAAGGATGCTTTCAGCGAGTATCACGGCACCCTCACGGAGGAGCAGGTCCGCAGGGAGACGGCCCGCTGCCTCGGCTGCGGCGCCTCCGTCGTGGACCCCAACAAGTGTATCGGCTGCGGTATCTGCACCACAAAGTGCGGCTTTGACGCCATACACCTGTTCAGGGAGAATCCCGAGGCCAGCCACATGTACACCTCCGAGGACAAGTTCAGCGCCATCCTCCCGTACATGCTCAAGCGTACGGGCAAGATATTGTTTAACAAGAAATGACATGGAATCATCTGTCTCTGTTTGAAGACCGTCTGCACCCACGCAGCGTAAGTGGGAGGGGCCCGAAACCGAAGGTTTTGGGAGGGATAGGCCGAAGGCCGTAGTCTGAAAACAGAGATAGATGATTTTCAATACCTTATGCATGAATTGGGCATAGTGTTCTACATCATCAGGGACGTCAGGAAGGCGGCCGAGGAGAACCATGTGAGCCGGGTTTCGGCCGTGGTGATGGATATCGGCGAGGTTTCAACCGTGATTCCCGAATACCTGATGGACTGCTGGAGATGGGCTGCCGACAAGGAGGACCTTCTCCGGGGTGCGGAACTGAGGATCAACACCCTCCCGGCGGTTTCCTTCTGCGGCAACTGCGGAAAGGAGTATCCGACGGTAGCCCATGGAAAGACCTGCCCTTTCTGCAAAAGTGACAATACCTGGTTGCTAAGAGGAAACGAGGTTGAGATCAAATCGGTAGAAGTTCCGGAAACAATTGAAAATTAAATTGATATGTCTTGTTTTATCGTACCGCTTGTCCAGGCCATAGCTACCAGTGCCTGGCGCAGATCCCATAAGGAGGCCGTTGCGGATCCGGGCGCTCCCGCCCTGAAGAAGCATGTCCCCGCTCTGGAGAAGATGCTCTGGGGCGGCACCCTCATGCTGGTCGTCGACCACATCATCAATGGAGAACTTACCTGGATGTTCCCCTTCTTTACGGCTCTCGGCCAGACCGGGGGCTGGAAGGTGATGCTTAATGAGATGCTCACGGTTGGAGTACCGATGTCGGTGGTGCTTACCCTTGTCTGGGCCGTATGGGCCCTGGTGAAGGAGAGGCGCCCCGCTCGTGCCCTTTCGGAATAATTCTTTATCACATAATTAGTAAAGCTTATGTTTTTCCATGTTTACGGGGCAAACGCCCTTTCCCAGTGGGGAATGCTGATCGTGGTCCTTCTGGGCCTGATCCTTCTTAACGAATTTGCACGCCGCACCAAACTGGGCGGCTGCATCATGTTCTTTGCCATACCTCTGGCACTGACCGCGTATTTCGTGGCCCTCGCCATAGGTGCACATGCCGGTGCCGAATGGGCCGTGAAGAACCAGACCACAATGTACATGAACGGCTGGTTCCACTATGCCAAGCTGTATGCCGCCCTCACCGGCTGCATCGGCTTCATGATGATCAAGTACAAATGGGGTATCGGTGCCAAGCACTGGT
>JAFRXI010000038.1 GCA_017437755.1 Bacteroidales bacterium | reverse complement strand
TGTCGGCGAGCCTGTGGAAGGTTGGACCAAACCGAAGACCAAGAAAAAGACGGCTCCGTCCCTGCCTGCTTCTTCGGACGATTTCAGCGGCAAGAAGCTTGGGCTCCAATGGCAGTTCAACCACAATCCTGTGGATGACGCTTGGTCTCTTTCAAGCCGCAAGGGATATCTGGCGATAGACGCCCTCAAGGCGGAGTCTTTCCGGATGGCTCGTAACACGATCTCCCAGAAGATAATGGGATTTGCCGGGTCATATACCGTAAGTGTTGATCTGTCAGATATTTCCAATGGGCAATATGCGGGAATGGCTTGCATGGGCAGCGATAATTTCACCGCCGGTCTGCGAAAGACCGGAAGTGGGACTTTCCTTTGTTTTGAGAAGGATGGGGAGGTTCTCGCCTCGGCTCCCTTTGAGTCCAGTAAGTTGTGGCTGAGGCTGACTTTCGACATCAATGACAAGGTGTTTGGTTTCTCTTACAGTAAAGACGGTAAGGATTTCCTGCCTTTGGGAGAGACCTTTGAGGCCAGGTTCGGCTACTGGAAAGGAGCCAGGGTGGCCCTGTTCAGCTACAACGACGACACTGATGCCGGCACTGCCTGGTTTGATGACTTTACTTATAGGAGAGATATTTAAGGAGAATGACAGGAAGGCGTTTTTTGATTGTTTCCGTTTTGTTGGTCGCCGCGGCTTGCGGGAGGAGCGTGAATACGGATCCTACAGATTTGATGAGTGACACCTGGGTGGCGACCGACGCTCTCGGCCGCCAGATGCCTTTGGTGGATTCTGTCGGTACTGTGAAGACAGGGCATGAGAGGGCTGTCGGAATATTCTATATTACCTGGCACGGGAAGGGCAACCATGATTTGCCCGGCCCTTATACCGATGTGACGAAGATACTCGAGGAAGATCCTTCAGCGAGATTGGATGCCCATCATCCGCTCTGGAAATACGGCAGCTACCACTGGGGAGAGCCCGAGATGGGCTATTTCCTCAGCCAGGATGAGTGGGTGATGCGGAAAGACATGTCCATGCTCCAGGATGCCGGGGTGGATGTGCTGATCCTGGATGTGACCAACGGATTCTGCTACTGGGATGAGTGGGAACTGCTTTTCTCGACTATGGAGAAAATGAGGCAGGAAGGCAACAGGACGCCTCAGTTCACCTTCTGGTCATATAACGGCAACCCGGTGAATATTGTGAAATCGCTGTATGAGCGGTACTACCAAGAAAACAAATATTCCGACCTCTGGTTCCGGTGGGAAGGGAAGCCGCTGCTTCTCTATAACGCTGATCCTTCAGTTGACGCCAACGGCAACTACGAGACCACTGCCGCGGACTATCCTCCGGAGATATTCGACTTCTTCACTCTCAGGAACATGTGGTGGGGCTACTACGAATGGGGAAAGGATCACGAGCATGGGCCTGACCGCTATGTCGGCACTGAGGACAACTGGAGCTTCGGGTACAGCATGGACGATCTGAGGGTCGCTGGTATGACTCCTTCGGAGCTGGCCTCGAAACATGCGGGGAAAGTTGAGGAATGCGCTGTCACTCCCGCTCAGCATCCCCTCGGATTCAAAGGCGCCCATATCGGTGTCGGAAAATCCTGGACAAAGGGAACAGGCGAGCCTCCTTTGAATGAATATGACCTGCCTTCCGGCAATCTGTCCGCTTATGGGCTATATTTCCAGGAGCGTTGGGAGGATGCCTTGGCGGCCGATCCGTCGTTCATCTATCTCAACGATTGGAACGAATGGACGGCTGGGAAATATCATTTCGGCGACACATGGTTCCTCGGCAGGGAGAACAGCCCCTTCGCTTTCGTGGATCAGTACAACGCCGAGTTTAACAGGACCATCCAGCCTATGAAAGGCGGCTACACCGACAACTATTACATGCAGATGGCCCAGAACATTCGTCGTTATAAAGGCGTTAGGCCGATCCCAGTAAACAAGGGCCTCAAGAAAATCAATGTGGACGGGGGTTTCTCCGACTGGGATAAAGTGAAGGTAACTTATCGTGATACCCGCGGGGATGTCACTTTCCGTGACGGGGATGGCTATGCCGGGCTTCATTACTCTGATTCGACCGGCCGCAACGACATTCAGGATTCCAAAGTGGCCC
>JAFRXI010000037.1 GCA_017437755.1 Bacteroidales bacterium | reverse complement strand
CTTAACGGTCGGCTCATACCATTCCCGTCCGTCCTTGCTGTTTACGATGTTTTTGTACGTCAGAAACGGACTGCGCGGAACGCCGAACGAGAAGAATCCGACGTATTCTTCAATATCCGGCTTGACGCCGCTTTTCGCGGAATCGATCTCAAGCCCGGTCAGTATTTCGAGCGTTTCGGTCTCTTCCGTCATTTGCTTTCGAAGCTTGGAATCGGAGTTTTCGTCGTATGCGATGATACTGCGGTTGAACGCCGCGTTGCAGATCTGACCTATACGCTCGTCAAAGGTGGAGCGCACCGTTTCAAAACGCGCTTTCCAGTCGCTTGCGTCCCTTATCTGCGGCACGGCGGACGGAATATGTAAAACCGGGATCTGCGCGGACGTATAGTCGAAGTGCAGTCCTCTGTAATTACGGGCAACACAGCTGTTCATCAGCGGGTCGGCGATGGTCTTAATCTTGTCGCCGTCGAAGTCCGCACCGCCGAGCCGTTCGGGAATAAGGGTATCCGACGCGACCATAATGACGTAACCCAAGTGGGAA
The DNA here is from genome assembly GCA_017437755.1 of Bacteroidales bacterium. Classification (GTDB taxonomy): domain Bacteria; phylum Bacteroidota; class Bacteroidia; order Bacteroidales; family UBA932; genus Cryptobacteroides. The sequence continues at coordinate 131,186 of JAFRXI010000037.1, read as the reverse complement.
AGATACTTTTTGCGGTAATATCCTTCCTCTATCGGTCTTGCAACGGCTTCTTCGTTTCTTGCAATATGCGGATTGCGCAGAAGCGTATAATATTCGGTCGTGCGGTACGCGGCACCCGGCGCGTAAAACTCTCCCTCGCCGAGATATTCGCGGGACAACTCCACGCCAGCCGGACCTTCAAGCGCCTCTCCGCCGAGATAACGCAGGAAACGTATCAAATCACCGGACAAATACCTTGTATCACCGGCTGAGGTGAGCCTGCCTATGGCGTAATCCTTGAGAACGCTCTCGGCGCGGTCTTCCATTTCTTTTGTAAACGTTTTTTCATTTATGAATTTAGGATTCTTGCTGAGAATATCCGACCACGCTTTATCCTTACCGCCCGCGTTTTCACGCTTGCCGTTATGCGTGAAATACCATAGACGGAATTCTTCGTCGGCTACAAGACGGTAATATCGTATTTCGGTCGGCTTTGTGATCCAGTCGCGCTCATCCTGCTCGGGGCTGTACGTCCATCCGAGCGGCAGGTCGGCGGGACGAAATTCTTCGCTCTGTATCGCCGCCGTGGTGAGGAATTGATAGTTCATATGCGTGAACGCCTCGGGGTCGATCTGTCCGACTTCGGAGATATACAGTGCGTGATCGTAATACCTGCACCTTTCAAGATACTGCGCCCACGTCAGTCCGTTCTCGGTCATCCAGCCGAAGCCCTTAAACATACTTTTCGTGAGTATGATCGCAACGTCGGCGGTGTTATGAACGTTGCCCCATATATCCGTGATCTCGGTAACACCGAATTCGGAAAGAAAACCTTTGAAATCGACCTCGTGAACTACGCCCTTGATATACGGCATACGGATCTGAAAAGACATATGGATATGTTTCTTGCAGTAAAGGTAATCGATGAAGTCCGCGTATTCGGGGGAAATCAGTCCCTCGCCGTCGAACTCCATAACGTCGAGATCGCCGTGTTTCACCACACGGTCGTAACGCCGCATCGGTCTGTCGCTGCCGTCGTCCTTAACCGTAATGTAATTTGCTCCGTGAACGGTCGTCGTCGGATTATCTATGACGATGATCTTTTTTTCGTCCCATATCGACATATCGTTGACCCGGAAACCGTCCGTCATGATCAGTCCGTTGTAGGCGTAGAACTTGGAAAGCTGACATTTGCCGATCTTCATTCCGAGAGTGATACGCTCTTTGACCGGCTCATAAAAATCCTCACGGATAAAGGAAAGTCGAGAGTGTCTGCTCATATTCGCCGACCGTTCAAAGGCAACATAACGATAACCGCCGTTTCCGAGATCGAGAAAGATCCCCTCGGGACGGAACATGGCTTTTGCTTTCTCTATACGTTCAACGTATTTTTTCTGACCGCTTCTGCGGTCGAAGATATTGGAGAAATCGATATATACTATGATGTCTTTTAGATCCTCCACAACGCCGTAGTCGTTAAATCTCCCGTTGTGAAGCACCGACATCGTCTGATAAAACAGCGCGCAGTCGTCCTGTGTTTCGGGAGCCGAAAAAGCGATGCACTTGCGCGTCGCTTCCTCTTTCAGATGGTATTGATATTCTCCGTCCTCGTCCTTTTTCGCGTTGCGGATGATCGCACGGGCGGAGAGTTCGTAGATCTTGTATTTGGTTTTCGTGGCGCTCACCTCGATTCAGCAGACAGTATATCATATTTTTATGAATTTTTCAAGGCGAAACGAGAAATACGACATTTTTGAATATTGCACCCACCTTTTTGAAAGCGGCTGCAAAAATCAACGTAACTTTCAGCCGGTTTTCATCAAAAAAGCGGAAGAAAAACATAAACAATACATTTATGAATATTGCGCCCACCTTCAGAACGATTCATGTCAGAGAAAAAGGTGGGTGTAATATTCTTTTTTGCAAATCTTGAGCGAAAGGAGGGAAAAACATGCTCAGGATAACCCCGAAGCAGGCGCGGACTGCACACCGTCTGGCGCGCGATCAGTGCTGTAACTGCGTTTGCGGAAACTGTCTCTTACTCGATGACGGAGACAGCCACCCCCACATACAGATGATCTCACTCTGCGTCATGGTAAGTAATCAAAATGAGCACTTACCGCAAAAAGAATGTGCAAAAGAATCTTAAAATTGACAGTCCGGAGAGACGGACAGGAGGAAACTGTAAAATGAAGTATTACAAAAACAAAGTCATCATCGGCATCGATCACGGTTACGGGAATATCAAAACCGCTAACCACGTTTTCAGGACGGGCGTATTGAAGCACGACGCGGAACCGCTGTTCACGAAAAATCTTCTCGTGTATGACGGCAGATATTACACTATCGGCGAAGGTCACAAGGAGTTCACGCCCGAAAAGCAGATCGACGAGGACTACTACGTTTTAACGCTCGCCGCCATCGCTATGGAGCTTCACAGCGTGGGTAAGACAGACGCAGACGTGTTTATCGCGGCGGGGCTTCCTTTGACTTGGACGAACGGGCAGAAATCGGAGTTTTCGGCGTACCTGACGAAAAACAGCGAGGTAACTTTCACTTTTCAGCGAGTGCGGTACCGTATTCGCATCCTCGGCGCGAATATCTATCCGCAGGGTTACGCCGCCATTCGGCTCTCGGCGAGATTCCCGGTCAGAGCCGGGAATCCCACCTCGGCCTGCGGAGGCTCCCTCCGCCTTTGCCTCCGCCGCGGCCCTAACGGGTACGTATTTTTTCTTTTGACAAATATTCATTATATTGCAAATCAATTGATTTTATAGAGAGAACGAATGAGAAGAATGAGATTGACGGCGGTTGCGGTAATTGCCATCGCCTTATGTTGCAGCGGCGCCACCTGTGAAACCGCATATGCGAAAAAGAAATCAAAAAAAGCCCCGGTCACCACTGTCAGCAAGGACAGTACATCAAAGCGTGTTTCCAAATACGAGAAGACCTTTGTCAAGGACAAGAAATGCGTGACAGCACGGGCTGAGGACGGTTTCATGGCCCTGCACAAATCCAAAGGAAAGGTTTACGCCGAGCTCCGCAAGGAATTCTTCGGACGGGAAGTCCTGATAGCGTCCACGATAACCGGCTCCAGTGCCGCAGACATAGCGTCAATCGGTTACAAGCCCACATCGCCCATGCACGTCAAGTTCACCCTTGCCGACAGCACCGTATTCCTTTGCGACATAGGCCTCGCGCCGGATTATGACACCACCAATGCCGCGATGGCCCGGGCGATCAAAATGAATTCCCGCGACGCCATCCTCTCCTCATTCAAGGTTTTCAGCTACAACAAGGACTCCTCCGCCGTGGTCTTTGACGTTTCCAGCATGTTTGCGGCAAACTATGAAAGGCTCGCACCTGTAAAGACCGGCTCATCCGGAGGTATAAACATCACCGCGACTTACAACTCTGCGGGGATGTCGGTGGGCGACATCAAGGCATTCAAAGACAACGTGACCATCAAGGCCACATTCTCATACAACGTCTCGGCCAACATGATGCAGCTGGTTGCCATCAAGGACAAGGAACCCTTCTCCGTGGATGTGACCAGGACCATACTTCTACTGCCAGAAAAGAAGATGCGTCCGAGGATGGCCGACACCCGTGTGGGCACCTTCCTCTCTACCCGGACCGACATTGATTCCGATGACAAGATTTCCCGATATTCAATCGTAAAGCGCTGGGACATACAACCTTCCGATACTGCCGCATGGCTGAGGGGAGAACTGGTGGAACCTGTCAAACCAATAGTGTACTACCTGGACGACGCTTTCCCCGAGAACTGGAGGGAGCCCATCCGCAGGGGCGTGCTCCGCTGGAACAAGGCCTTTGAGAAGATAGGATTCAAGGACGTCATCCGGGTGAAGGACTTCCCGGCGGACGACCCCGACTTCGATCCCGACAACCTCCGGTATTCCTGCATCCGCTACGTCCCTGCCCAGATTTCCAACGCGATGGGGCCTTCCTGGTGCGACCCCGCCTCCGGCGAGATCTACAACGCATCCATTATCGTTTACAACGACATCCTCAAGGTAATCAACAACTGGAGGTTCGTACAGACCGCGCACGTGGACCCGAGGGTACGCAGCCGCAGGATGCCCCAGGACGTTCTGGACGAATCCCTGGAGTATGTCATTGCCCATGAAGCCGGCCACACCCTCGGTTTCATGCACAACATGGCCGCATCGGCGGCATATTCCACCGAGTCGCTCCGCAGCGCCGCCTTCTCCCGCGAGCACGGGACCACGGCATCCATTATGGATTACGCCCGTTTCAACTATATCGCCAAGGCCGGTGACACCGCGGCGGGACTTACCCCTCCTTTCCTCGGACCATACGATGAATGGCTCGTGAGATACGCCTACTGCCCCGTCCCGGAGGCAAAGTCCATGAAGGAGGAGGCCGGGATCATCTGTTCATGGGTTGATGAAAAGGCAGGGGATCCCGTATACCGGTACGGACGCCAGCAGACTACCGTCCGGTACGATCCCAGCGCAATAGAGGAAGACCTCGGCGACGATCCGGTCAAATCCGCAACCTACGGCGTTGAGAACCTGAAATACATCCTTTCTCACTTTGACGAGTGGATGGACGATGCCACCGACCCCGATGCTTCCCTCCGCACTGCCCGTTACGAGGCGCTTTCCAAACAATACAACCGCTATCTCTCCCACGTGATGGCAAACATCGGAGGAGTCTATCTCAACTCCGTGAAACCCGGAACGCCCGGCAGGAATGCCGCCGCAGTGGACAAGGCACGCCAGAAAGCCGCCCTGGAATGGGTTGTGGGCCAGCTGAAGGACTGCGGTTGGATCGAGGACAGGACACTTACGGACAAGTTCACGCTGAGACTCGAGCTGCATACGATTTTCCAGTACTACACAGCGCTGGAGCTCTTTGAAACCTCCCAGAAAGTACTGCTTTCATCCCGTATTGCGGACAAACCCTCGGAAGCCTACACCCTTCAGGACTGGTGCGACGACATGTACCGCCTCATCTTTGAGAGCGCCATACGCCACAAGAAGGTAACCGACGCCGACAGAATTCTGCAAAGCCTTTATGTCCAATACCTTACAGGCGTTATAACAAAGAAATCACAACTTGTGAAGGTTGGCAGCGCTTCGCTCACGTCGGCCTTCCTGCCGTCCGTGGACGAGATGATCTGCCTCGGCCTTGACAGGACGGGGCTCGTCGGGCGATATGCCGACATCCTCCGCCAGGCCGACTCCGATAACGGGCACGGATACACCGCATCCATGATGCTGGACTCCTTCGGTCCTGCCGGATACAACATGCAGTATAAGCTCAACCTGCGTACCGTGGACAATTCCAAGGAGGTATTCTACGGGGAACTGCTCCGGATCAGGTCGCTCCTCAAAGGTGCCGCCTCAGGTGCGGACAAGGTCCATTACCAATCACTCCTTTTCAACATCCAAACAGCCCTGAATGAAAAATAAACTGATAGTCCTGGCGGCATTCATGCTGCTGCATGGCATGGTCCTCCATGCCCAGCCGCCCGGAAGGATAACCGTTTCCGGGACAATCACCGACACCTCGGGGGAACCCCTCCCGGGGGCGAGCGTGGTGCTGAAAGGATCGGGAACCGGCGTGATGTCCGATGCGGACGGCGTCTACAAGTTTGAATTCAAGCCCAAGGCGGGTGAGAAGAAGTGGGTCCTGGTCTATGGCTTCGTAAGCATGGAAAGCAAGGAAGTCACCGTCACCGGTTCATGCACCAGGGACGTCTCCCTGAGATCGGATTCCACCCTGGACGAAGTCATCGTGAACGGCTTCTACTCCCAGCCAAAGGAGTCTTTCACCGGCGTCGCCACCGTAATCAGCGGCGAGCAGCTGGTTGCGGCCTCTCCCACCAACCTCATATCCGGAATAGCGGCCATGACCCCGGGCATGGTCATCGTGGAGAACAACGCCCAGGGTTCCAACCCCAACGCAATCCCGTCCATCCTCATAAGGGGAGCCAACTCGCTGGTCACCAACGAGAGCGAGGAGGGGGTCAACAATCCCCTGATAGTGCTGGACGGCGTGGAAATAACCATGGAGGAACTCTACGACCTGGACATCTTCGACATCGAGCGCATCGATGTCCTCAAGGACGCCTCCGCCACCATCCTGTACGGTGAAAAGGGCGCGAACGGCGTCATCGTCGTGGAACGCAAGGCCGTGGAGGACGCGAAGGTAAGGCTGAGCTACAACTTCGTCCCAAACTTCAGCATTCCGGACCTCAGTTCCTACAACCTTGCCAATGCAGCCCAAAAGCTTGAATTCGAGCGGCTTGCAGGCCTGTACGACACCACCGACGGGTCCATGGACCGGGCCTATGACCACAAGCTCAAGAATGTCCGCCGGGGCGTGAACACAGACTGGATCCACGCCCCCCTGCGCCTTCCCCTCAGCCACAGCCACTCGCTCTCGTTCAGCGCCCGCAGCACCAACACCGACTACCGTGCCACCATGAGCCTTACCGACTCCTATGGCGTGATGAAGGGTGACAACCGCCGGAAATACGGAGTCGGATTCCAGGTGGGATACCACCTCAGGGACAAGCTGACGGTAACTTTCCACACCAACATAAGCCTAAACTCGTCCAAATCCTCCCCTTACGGGGTATTCTCGGACTACGTGGCCCTGAATCCCTATGAAACGGTATATGACGAGAACGGCGAGTATATCCGCAACTACTACTTCGACCCGTTCAACACATCGTCGGACAAGATGTCCAATCCCCTCTACGACGCCACACTTTCAAGTTTCTCCAAGGCGTCCAATCAGTCCATGACGAACTCCCTGCAAGGACGATGGAACATCACCAAGGCCCTGTACATGACCGCCCAGGGCAACATGTCGTTCAACTGGGGATCCAACGACGATTACATCTCCCCCGACGCCGCCCAGTACGAGGGCAACACCGATCTTGCCCGGCGCGGGCAGTACACCTTCTCGTCCAGGAAGGGCCGGTCCTACGACGGAAAGGTCGTCATGAACTATGGCAAGTCCCTGGGAGTCAAGGGATCCATGTTCCGGATAAGCGGCGGCGCCAACATCAAGTACAGCCATAGCCAGACATCCCGCGGCGTGGGGACAGGCTTCCTGAAGGACAACCTCAGCGACATTTCCTTCGCCATGGGCTACCCTCCCAGCGGAAGGCCCACCGGTACCGACAGGATAGCAACGGAGATGGGCTTCTTCGCCAACGCCAATTTCAGTTTCCGGAACCGGTATTTCGCCGACGGGTCGTACCGGTCCTCGGGTTCCTCCCGGTTCGGGTCCGACAACAGCTTCGCCCCGTTCTGGGCACTTGGCATCGGATGGCATATGCACAACGAGAAGTGGCTCAAGAAACTGGACTGGCTTGAAACCCTCACCCTCCGTTACTCCACCGGCTATACGGGAAGCGTCTCGTTCGACTATTACCAGGCCAAGACAATCTACGGATATACGGCTGACAATCAGTACTATACCGGGATCGGCGCCATCCCCAAGAGCATGGGTAACCCCGACCTCAAATGGCAGAAGAAGTTCAACAACAACGTGGGAATCACCGCCGCTTTCATGGACAGCCGCTTCAACCTGTCGTTCGACTTCTACAACAACACCACCTACGACCTTCTGATGCCCATCAACCTTCCCCCTTCAGTGGGCGTGACCAGCATGTACGTCAACTTCGGACAGATCAACAACCGGGGCTTCGACTTTGCGGCATCGGCACAGATAATCAAGAAGAAGGATTTCTTCTGGAACATCTCCGTCACCGGAGGCCACGTGATGGACCGGATCAACAACATTTCCTCAGTGCTCAACGGCACCAGCACCAATGCCGTGGGCGTATCTGCCGAGGACACCATCACCCCCAAGCTGCTGTTCACGGAAGGCGGGTCGCAGTTCGACATCTACGCGGTACGCTCCGCCGGAATCGACCCCGCCACCGGACAGGAAATCTTCATAAAGAAGGACGGGAGCTATACTTTCACCTATGATCCAAAAGACAGGGTGGCGGTAGGCAACACCAATCCGATCCTTCGTGGTTCCATAATGAACACCGTGAGGATCAAGGGCTTCACCTTCACCCTCACAACAACCTACACCTTCGGCTCCGACTTCTACAACTCCACCCTGCAGGGAAAGGTGGAAGACGTGAACCCAAGGAGGAATATCGACGCCAGGGCGTATACCGACCGCTGGAAGAACCCCGGCGACCTGGTCAGGTACCTGGCCATTTCCTCCAGGAACGAGACCGTCAACTCCCAGAGGTTCGTGGAAAAGAAGAACGAGCTGTACTTCTCCAACATCCAGATATCCTATGACTTCTCCGGAGCCTGGCTCAAGAAACTGGGGCTGAAGAAGCTCTGCCTCGGGATAGGCACTTCCGACCTTGGTTACCTTTCCTCCGTCCGCTACGAAAGGGGTACATCCTATCCCTACTGCCGCAGCGTCAACCTTATCGTACGTCCAACCTTCTGATGACCAATGCCATGAAAAAGACAATTACCATATTTATAGCGGCCATCATGCTGGGAGGATGCTCCTTCCTGGATGTGAATCCCAAAGGCGAAGTATTTGACAATGACATGTTTACCTCGGCAGAAGGCTACGAGGACGCCCTCTACGGCATCTACGCGGAACTGGGCACTGTCAACGGCCTGTACAGCGACTACCTCTACTGGATTCCCGAGGCGCTTTCCGCAAACGTCAGCATCTCCGACAACGGACTCCAGTACATGGCGATGGGCCAGTGGTCGGCTTTCAATGCCTCTTCCATCCGGACCACGGTCTGGAAATCGGCCTACTCCACCATCAACCATGTCAACAACATCATAGGGCACCTTGAAAAGGGGGGCGAAAACCAGTTTCCCCACAGCCGGCTCTACAAGGGCGAGGCCCTCGCACTCAGGGCACTGATCCACTTTGAGATGCTGAGGCTCTTCGGGGCGCCGGTGTGGGCATCTTCCGCCGACAAAGCCAGGGCTATCCCCTACGTGGACCGATACTCGTTCTCAATCACCGCCTTCAGCTCCGTGGACGAGGCTTATGACAAGATAATCAAGGACCTGGAACAAGCGGAACTCTGCCTGGAGGAGGACGGACAGCTGCTTCAGGCAGAAAGGAACAACGCTTCCGGAGGGGGATTCACCTCCTGCCGGATACTCCACATGAACCTTTACGCCGTGCAGGCCCTCCTGGCAAGGGTCTGGTGGTCGCGCGGGGACCTGGACACTGCTGCCGGATATGCTTCCAAAGTCATCGAAAGCGGAAAATTCACCTTCCGTGACAAGAGTGCATTCGTCCAGTACGACAACGGTACCCTGGACCTGAAGGAGACGATCTTCGGGGTCTATTCCACTTCGTCCAACGAGAAGAACGCCAAGAAATACGGCCTGAGCAGTTCCGGAAGCAGTTTCATCCTCGCCTCAGACTGGAAGGCCCTGTACAACGACGGCTCAGCCCTGACCGGCTCGGACTACCGGGAAAGCGCCTGGTTCGACGGATCCCGCCTGAGAGTCCTCGTAAACAATTCCTTCATCGAGGGAACCAACAGCTATTCCGGTCCCAACATCCTGGGAATCAATATCCTGAGGATATCGGAAATGTACTACATCCTTGCCGAGCAACTGCTCTCGTCCGACCCCGACAAGGCCACAGGGGTTTACGACCAGGCAATCGCCTCCAGGGGCCTGGACAAGCTTTCCTCCCTTGACAAGACCCTCAACGCCGACATCCTCTTTGCCGAAAGAAGGAAGGAATTCTACGGCGAGGGGCTCCACTGGCATGACTGCAAACGACTCGGGAAGGATATCAAGGCCGATGCCACCACCATCCTGCCGGGGACCGACATCAACACTTACAGGATACCCCTTCCCACATCGGAAGAATCTAACCGCGAAGAAAGATGAAACGACTTGCAATCCTGATACTCACCGTCCTGCTGGCCGCTTCCTGCAAAGGGACCTGGCTGATGTACGACACATCCCAGCGGGATCACCTGTATTTCACGGTTGACGGCGCCGTGAACGTCTTCTCCTTCGCCCTCCTGAACACCGACGAGGCCGAATACCAGGCCCCTGTCACCATTCTTGGAACGCCCAAGGACTACGACAGGGTATGTCCGGTGCAGATAGTGGAAGCCACGGAGAAGGAAATCGAATCCGGCGGCGACACCTTCCCGGTGATGACGGCCGTTTCCGGGAAGGATTATACCGCCGGGGAACTGGTGGTTCCGGCCGGCTCAGTCAAGGGAACGCTCTCGCTGAAACTTTTCAGGAACGGATCCATGAAGGGTATTTACAAGAAAATCGACATCCGGATCGTCCCCGACGACGAATTCCTGCCAATGGTTCCGGACAGTTCCAGCATGAAAGCCATAATAACCCCGGAATTCATATTGTACGTCACCGACGGGGAACCTTCCTGTCCGGAATGGTGGAAAACCGAATACGGCAGCGTGGATTACCAGTGGGGAGCTTATTACGGGACATTCGCCCCGGCCAAATACCGCAAGATGCTTGAGTATTACCACGCCATCGCCGGAAAGAACGCCCCCCTGTATGAGGAACTTCTGGTAAAATACGGCCTCAACATAGATGCCCCCGGACTGGAACGGAACTTCATGAGCAAGCAGGACCAGTCCGTCTGGGCCACTTACGTCCTGATTCCCCTGCACGATTATTACGTTGACTATTACGCCTCCCATCCCGAGCAGGCCGAAACTTTTGCCGAGACCGGCGACCTGACCACAAGGACATGGGGCAATCCAATGAGACTGCTGCGATGAGAACAAGAACCATACTATTCACCCTGGGCGCAGCCATCGCCTCGGCACTTGTTGCGGTCTCCTGCCATAAAATAGACGAGACCCGCTTCAAGGAACTCTCCCCCATCACTTTCTCCGAGGTTCCCGATGTCATCAACGTGTCCCTGGGGCAGGTCCTCATATATGACAGGCTCGAGGTCAAAAGCGCCCTTCCCGTTACCTACCAGTGGGCATTCGGGAAAAAGAAAACCAGCTCCGGGGCCGGGCAGTGGGATATGGACAGCATGGAGATCATTTCCACCGACCCCAGGATAAACTACCTGTTCACCAAACTCGGAACCTATATCCTCCGCCTCCGCGTTGACAACGGGGAGGACATCGCCTACAAGTATTTCACCCTGAACGTGAATTCCGGCCTTGACGAAGGCCTGCTGATACTCTCTGATGCCGAGGGCGGAAAGTCGGAACTCACTTTCATAAAGAAACGCACCAATGAAGAGGTTTCGGAAAACGCCAGGGAAATCTGGGAAGACCTCTTTGGGATGATCAATCCCGACCATGAACTGAAGCGGGGCACCTCCCTGTTCCTTTCCGCCTTCTCCACTGGCGGGATATCCTACAACCATCTGCTCCTTTCCACCGACGACGACCACGGAACCATCTACGACATAGAGCCAAAGACAATGACCGTAATCACCGGTACCCCCATGAAAGACCAGTTCGGCACCTGGTGCTGCGATTTTTCAGGACGCCAGACCGCGGGAACCGGGGCTTATACCTTCCTCCGTGCTGGTGATGGAAGGGTATTCCGCCACGACCTTTTCACAGCCTTCCTAACCGAACGGACCGACGTCATGCTGACAGCCGGGGCGGTTGAAAAGTCAAAGGACATCCTGTATTCCACCTCGGCCGGAACGACTTACTGCAAATCACTCTTCTACACGGACGGCTTCATCTGCCAGCCCGACAACAACGGAACCACCATATACCGCAAGATGCCGGACGGATGGAAGATAGTGAACATCTGCTCGGACAGGGACGCGAACAAGACATATCTGCTGCTGCGGTCGGACTCGGACGCCTCGTCCTACCGGATCATGTCCACCAGCGGCTCGCTGAATTCGCTCCAGGATGTTTCCGAATTCACCGCCTCATCCCTCAACATGGACGGGAACTCGGTATTCTGCACATCCCTGAACTCCAACGACGCCTACTATTCGTTCGGCGGCAAGGTTTACCGGTGGGGAATGACCGGAGCTCCGGCCGGAAACGCCGCCATAACCCTCCCGGACGGAGAACAGATATGCGACATGGCCACCAACTTCACCAATTCGGTCGTCTCCGGGTCGGAAACATTCCTTTACATCGCCACTTACAATCCGGAACGTCAGGGTCTGAAAGGAAGTGTGTTCGTATATGATATCGCAACCGACTCCCTGGTCAAATCCTATGAAGGCGTAACAGGAAAACCCGTAAAAATGCTTTATAAATACCGCATTTCATAGAATTGGCAATACCCTATTATTATTTGTTATTTCAGGATATTATACGTATGTTTGTGAGTATTACGGCTGCCTTTGCCCATATGTTAGACTTACCCTGCTATCAAATTTTAACCAAATAACAAAAAAAATGAAAAGATTCTTCTATCTTGCTGCCTGCACCTTGCTGATTTGTACTGCGTGCACAAAAGAACTGACAGAAAGGGTAACCGCCCTTGAATCTGACGTAAGTACGCTGAAATCCGACCTTGACATCCTGCAGAGGGCCATCAAGGAGAACTACGCCATCGCCGTTGTCCAGAAGACGGAAACCGGATACCGCCTCACCCTCACCAACAGCGAGACTCTCGACCTGACAAACGGAGCATCCGTTACCGGTCCCCAAGGTCCGGAAGGCCCTCAGGGACCCCAAGGTCCGGAAGGTCCCCAAGGTCCGGAAGGTCCCCAGGGTCCGGAAGGTCCCCAGGGCCCGGAAGGTCCCCGGGGTCCCCAGGGCGAGCCTGGCGACGCATTCTTCAAGAGTGTCGTTCCTGACGGGGAAGGCCATCTTGTCATAACCCTCATTGACGATTCCGTCTACACCCTTCCGCTCGCAGCGGGTGCCTCCCCTGCCTGTGACATCAAGAGCCTTACCTACCTCCCCGAGTATTCCGACGGGGAAATCCATCTTGCCATACTTGAGGAAGGAGTTGTGCCCAGCGCCGATGTGGAATTCCTGATCACTCCAAAGAGCGCAGCTGCCGGCCTCGATGGCAACAAATCCGTTTTTGCCAAGGCCGCCATCGTCACAACCGCCACCCGTGCCGCTTCCGACAACATGACCGAGGCCGAGATAGAATTCAAGGTAGATGCCGATAAGGGTATCCTCACCGTAAAGATCGACGGGAGCCTCTTCAAGAAGGAATTCTTTGACGGCGGCACCGCCAGCGTCCTGGTTTCCCTGAATGACAACCTTACCGGAGTAGCCGCCAATGCAATCAACGTCAAGGGCATCAACGCGGTACCTTCGTTCGAGGAAGCTGACGACTACTTTGTCTATGACGGTGAAAAGTACAATACCGTGGTAATCGGCAACAAGAAATGGATGGCCTCCAACCTCCACTATGTTCCCTACGGCTACACCGTATGCAGCGATGCCAATCTTTCGTCCGAAAAAAAGGACGCTTCCATATTCTACCCGTATGAGGCCAAGCTGGAGGAAGGTGCAACCATCGCCACGATAACTGTTGCAACAGCCTCCGATGTGGACATGATCCGCGAGAAGGGCCTGTTCTACAATGCCTACGCCGCCCTTCAGACCGACAATATCACGTATGAAAACGCCAAGGCGCTCAAGGGTACCCGGGGAATCTGCCCTCCCGGATGGTACGTTCCTTCACGCGAAGACTACTATGCCCTCTGCGGATATATAACCAAATCCTCCTACTGGGAAGATGCCGCAGCCCTTACCGATGAAAGCGCCCTTGCATGGGATCCCACAGCCGACAGCAAGAAGGGTTATGCCACTCCGGGCAAGCTCAACACACTCGGCTTCAACTGGGCACCCGTCGGCTGCGCCGTCGGTGTCAGCACCGCCTCGGTCACAGCCCCTTATTCCACCAACCTGATTTCAAACAGCGACGTGGCGGAATACAACGGAAAACCCGGTATTACCTACTTCGTTTCGTCCAGCATGCATTTCAGCTCAGCAACTGCGGCCGCAAATAACTGCTCCATGGCTTCGACCTTCACAAGCAGCTACAAACTGGGCAGACTCTACATTAACAACTCACTCAAGGCGATCAACGGCGGTTGCGTACGCTGCGTCAAGGACGTAGCTGCGCCGTCTGCCGGAGATTAATTGATCCCCCAGTATTTCCATGTCATTCAGGAGAACGGTTTTCGCTCTTGCCGGGATTCTGGCGGTGGCCTGTTCACCCCAGAATCCCGACAGTGGCGGAAACAACCAGCCGGGGCCGGTGGATCCGGAAGGGGAAACCGTGAAAGTAACATCGGTTACCCTCAGCAACACTTCGCTTACCATCCAGGTAGGCGACAGTGAAACCCTTACGGCAACCGTCTACCCTCCCAACGCGGAGGACGTTTCCTTGACATGGAAAAGCGATGATTCACAGATTGCGACGGTTCGCGACGGCGTCGTGACCGGAGTAGCCACCGGGACCACCCGGATTACCGCTGCCGCCGGGGGCAAATCAGCCGTCTGCAAGGTGACTGTCATCCGGAAAGTCATTCCCGTTGCTACCATAACCGTTTCGCCCTCAACGGTTTCACTTACAGAAGGAGAGGAAACCACCCTAGAGGCAGAGGTCCTTCCCATGGATGCCGACGACAGGACCGTGACCTGGACCGTATCGCCCGCTTCCGTGGTAACCGTCACGCCAAATGGATTCAAGGCCACCATAAAGGCCGTGTCTCCGGGGAATGCCACCATAAAAGCCACATCCTCAAATGGTTCCGTTTTTGGGACCTGCAATGTGGAGGTCAAGGAAAAGGTCCTTCCCAAGGATGCTGACTTTACCGTAAAAGTCTTCTACCGTTGTCCCGGCGACAGTTTCCGGCCCGAGATCCTTTACTCCGACGGCCGTACCGCCACGCCGTCATCATGGTCGGTAGAGGGAGGCGACTTTGTATCGGTCAGTTCCGACGGGACTGTCTCCGTAACCGGCTTCAGCTCTTCGCCAGCCACCCTCGTGGCCATAGTGGAAGAAGTTCGCACAGAGGCGGTCATATGGAGCGACGTCCGTATCAACACGGGCAATCCCGAACCGGTGGTTCCTTCAGAAGCACCGCCGGTTACGCTGTCGCTAAAGGATGCCAAGGATGCCGTGGTAAGACTGGTCTACCTAAGCGGCACCAATTCATGGGCATCCCTTCCTGAAGGCAGGATAGGCTCGGTCTCAACCGCAGACCAGCACGTAGCAACCGCCGCTGCGGACGGTTCGGCAGTCAAGGTTACCCCCGTGGGAATCGGCGACACCACGGTTTCCTTCACCATCGGCGGAGCCAGCATTACCCTTCCCGTAAACGTCTGCTCGGACTTCCAGTCCGGTGGAAAGATAACCTATCCGGAGGATGACTATGGAACTCTTTAGAAAGGCTTTCTGCGCAGCAGCTGCTGCATTCACCGTTGCCGGATGTTCGGTCAAGGAGCAATTCCAGGAGGAGGATCAGGGCAGGAAATACTACGGCAGCATCAACGTGGAACTCTCGTACGGGGTGACACGGTCGTCGCTGCAGACGGGTCCGGACGGAAAGAGCGTGGTATGGGACATGTCGGACAAGTTCCGGATTTACAACGTGGCGGACGCTTCCTTCGTGGAGGTTTCCCCGTCGTCAATAAGCAGCGACGGATTTACTGCCACCCTTCCCCTTCCCTATCCAACCGGCAAGGACATAAGCATGGTGGTTACCTACGGCGGCACGGAATTCAGGTCCGACAGTACCGTAACGGCAGCCTCTCCAATTGAGCAAGGCCTTTATACAGAGGGACATAACTGCAACGCCATGCCCATGGCCAGCAGCATAATACCCCTGGTTTCCGATACTCCTTCCGTCACGCTGACCCCGCTGGGCGCCTTGGTGGAAGTGGAATTCCTACGCATTCCCAATTCCAGGACAGACAAGATCCGGAACATACACATCCTCACCAAGGCCGTCAGGGGAACGCGCTCAAACCAGCTCACATGCGACGCATACTGCTACAAGGTGGGCCTGGACGGCTTCTCATTGGAACTCGAGGACTACATGTCAGACAAATATGTCTTTGACGGGGAATACGCCGCCTATCTGGAACTCACCTCGGCGGAACCCGTGTCGTATTCCACCTCGCTTACATCTTATTTCCTGTCACCCGGCTACGTACAGCCGGAAGGGAACGACAGCGGAACCATCCTCCAGGAGATTACGGTCCAGATCACGACCGACAAGCACATCATTACCAAGAGTTTCACCGACCTGGACAGCAGGAAGGTCAAGTTCACGGCCGGCCGCATTACCCGATTCGCCCTGAGCATGGCAACCGCCGAGGTAAAGGACAGGCTGGGATTCTCGGTTGTATGGAGCCCAGGTTACCTGAAATACGACGCTTCCACCAGGGGCTACGGCTTTGCCGGGCCCGAGGAGAGGGGCCTTTTCTTCAAGATTGGTTCGGTGATGGGCTTCGACCCATTTGCCAGCACTCCCGCAGAGGAGTATTTCGGCCACTCCCGCCCGTTTGTCGGCTGGCAGTATGACATGGCTGGAAACATCTCTTATACAGACTATTACAAGCCGTCATGGGAGGAAGGCACAACTGACATGGTGGCTTACCGAAAGGATGACTCCGGGGATATCGTCCCGTTCACCCCCACGTCATACGAAGATTTCGACTATGCCCAATACGCCGAGGGGCTGACCTTCGATCCGGCCAGGCATGACCCTTGCCGCCATGTGAAAGACGGGAATTCCTGGCGTCTTCCCACAGAAGCCGAGATGCTCAACCTTGCCGACGTCATAAATGAGAACCTCGGCAACTGGAGGGTCTGGTCGCTCGGCTCAACCACCATCAATACCCTGGACAACAAGCCCCACATGATCGGGGTCACCGACAAAAGCGGCAACGAGGTCATCCTCTCCACCACAAGCACCATAGACCACTCCAACTCCCCTCCCAAATCAGAGGACAAGAAAGGCTATTACAAAGTGGAACTGGCCTACTCGGAAAGCATCTATTTCCCCTCCAGCGAATGGCGTTCGGAAATGAAGAGTACCGGCATCGGGGCCGTCGATTGCAAGGTGTTTGCGGTAACCTCGCTGACCAGCCTGCGCTGCAATTACGAGTGCGACCCCAGGACCTACTACAGCAATTCCGCCAACGCCCTGAGGCAGAGCGCCTCCATGGTACGCTGTGTACGGAATCCCTAAACTTTCAGATATACCTTATGCCTGTGGAGGAACCACAGGAACAGCCAGCTTACAGCAAAATAGCCGATGGCCAGGACCAGCTTCGCCCAGGGCGGGGACATCAGTCCGGCCAGGCCGCCCAGGAAGAACTCCGACACCTGCTTGAAGGGGACGATCCGCTGCGCCATGTAGATGGTTATGGAATTCATGCCTATTACAGTGAAAAAAGGCGTCCATTTCTTCCATCCCCTGACATCGATGATATAATAGAACAGGGCGAACATGGCAACGGAATATGCTCCCACGACAAGGACGAAACTGCTGGTCCAAAGCTTCTTGTTCACAGGCTGCCACAAGCTCCAGAGAAGGCCGGCACCAAGCAGAAGAACCGCCGCCGCAAGCATCCACAGCGTCTTTCTCCTGCACTTGGAATCCTTCACGAACTCCCCCGTGAACTGTCCCAGCATGGCGGTTGCTATGGCAGGGATGGTGCTCAGCAGGCCTTCCGGGTCGAATACGCCCTTCTTGAGCAGATGGTTCGGCATCAGCATCCTGTCCACGTAACCGACGATGTTGCCCTCCAGGGTAAGGGCTCCCGCCCCGGCTGCATCGGGCGCCTCGATCGTGAGGATAAGTCCGTACCCCACAAGAATTACGGCGACAATGATGGCCCTGGCCTTCCAGCCGCACCAGATGAATAACCACGCCGCGAACATCCACGCCAGACCAATCCTGGCAAGCACGCTGGGAATCCTTAATGTTGAGAGTTGAAGCCTGAAAAAGTAATTGTAAACCAGCCCCAGGGCCACCAGGACCATTCCGCGGCGGAGTGTCACCCAAAAAATCCTCGCATTGGAAACGCCTCTTTCCCTGCGATTTGCATAAGAGAATGGAAAGGTCATCCCTGAGATGAACAGGAAGAGGGGGAAGATGGTGTCGTGATGGCGCAGGCCGTCCCACGCCACATGGCTCATCTGGACACTGAGCCAGCTGTCGCCTCCCCCGGGGAAAAGCCCGCATATGGCGGTAATGATTCCGGCCATCCCCATTATGAACATCATGTCAAAGCCCCGCAGGGCATCGATGGAAACAAGTCTTTTCATGGTTTCAAATATAGGAATATCCACACGAAGAACCAAGCCGGTTTGCTTGCGAATCCAATTCATTTATGTTATTTTTACAAGTTGAACACATGATTGAAAGCATGAAAAAATTAATCCTATTTTTTGCGGCGGCAATGATGCTTATCAGCGGCGCCGACTGCGAGGCCCGCAAGGCCGGCAAGCAGAAAGAAGCCTCAAATACCCTCAGGCTCCTCTATTGGAACATCCAGAACGGCATGTGGGACGGCCAGGACGACAATTTCGACCGCTTCACCGCATGGGTCAGCGAGCAGCATCCGGACGTTTGCGTATGGTGCGAAGCCCAGCCCATCTACAAAAGCGGCACTGCCGACAAGCTGGACGAAATCAACGAATGGCGCAAGGACGCCCCGCTCATCGGATTCTGGGAGAAGATGGCGGCCCGTTACGGACACAAGTACGTCTACCTGGGCGGGCATCGCGACAATTACCCCCAGGTCATAACTTCCACGCTTCCAATTGAATCCGTTGACAGGATAGTCGGCGCCAAGCCCGACAGCATAGTTTCCCACGGTGCCGGATGGGCAAGGATCCAGGTGGCCGACCGCCCCATAAACATAGTCACCCTCCATACCTGGCCGCAGGTTTATACCATGACGGCCAAGACCCCCGAGGAGAGGGAGCAGAGCAAGGCCGTACGGGGCGGAGACTACTATCGCCGGATGGAAATGGAGTATATCTGCAAGCATACCGTCCTCACCTCCAGGGATGCCGGCAAGGAATACTGGATGATGATGGGTGATTTCAACTCCATCTCCAGCAAGGACAACTGGATATACCAGATTGCCGGGAGCGACAGCCGCTTCCTGGTGCACGACTTCATCCTCAACGACACCCCTTACATCGACATCATCGGCGACCTCTACCCGGGAGCGTTCTTCACTTCCACAGGCGGCCGTTCCAGGATAGACTTCGTATACGCCACCGAGCCGCTCATGAAGTGCGTCAAGGATGCCCGCATAGTCACCGACAGCTACACCAATCCCGTCAGGGACGCAAAGAAGATTTCCAACTTCTGGCACCCTTCGGACCACCGGCCCATAATCGTCAATTTCGAATTCAAATAGCCTATGAAACGAATTTACTATTCTCCGGCAAGCCGGACCAGGGACCTCTGCCTGGAGGGTTCCCTGTGCAAGAGCCAGCTCCATGATTTCCAGGAGAACGACTTCTTCATCGAAGAGGACGGTAACAATTAATACCACAAGGGCCATGAAAAAGAACTTTCTAGCATTCGCCGCTCTTGCGGTTGCATTTGCAGGCATCTTCTCCTGCACCAAGAATCCCGACGAGCCATCAACTGCAGGGAAAAAGATCACCATCAAGGTAACCCTTCCAGAAACCAGGGTGGCAGCCAGCGTCCCTTCCGGCGGAAAGGGCCTCGAGTGGGCATGGGAATCCACTGACAAACTCACCGTCATCGGCAATACGACCGAGACCTTCACCATTAAGTCCTTCTCAGGAAAGGAGGCCGAATTCGAGGGTAACGCCGTCGGCGGAACGTCCTTCACCATCATTTATCCCGGAACCTGCACAACCAGCGACCAGTTCGACGCACTCGACTTCAACGACCAGGTGCAGGACGGTAACGGCAGCACCGCCCACCTCAAGTACATCGCAAGGCTGAAGAACGTAGACGACTACGAGGAATTTGAATTCAACGAGGAGTGGGCCACTGCCCACGGAGGCAGCTTCAAGGAGAATGGAGCCATCAGGTTCGAGGCTACCCTTCCCGATGCAATCACCTCGGTATCAGCCCTTTCCGCAGGCGTCCCCGGCGTTTCATACGCACAGGTGGAACTTTCCATGCAGAATGTCACCATCGGAAACGACCATCTTCTCACCGCCTACGCTTCCTTCCCTGCAGGCTCGCTGGACCTTCCGGCCAACATTCCCCTGAGAGTGTCAGTAACCACGGGTGACGGAGTTTTGTGGACCAAGGACATCGTCCTTACCCAGGCTTCTTCCTTCAAGGCCGGCATGCTCAACAGGGTAAAGCTCAACGCAGAGGGCTGGGAGACCGAGGCCGAACCGCGCTATGCCGGAGGTTCAGGCATCGAGGGCGACCCCTGGCTCATCGCCACCAGCGAACACATGATCCACATGAACGAGGACCTCACCCACGGGGAAACCAAATACTTCAAGCTGATCGATGACATTGACATGTCCGGCATCTCCGACTGGCAGCCTTCAAACGTGGAGCCCAAGCCCACTGATGAAGAGGTCGACTATAATTCCTTTGACAAGGCAATTTACTTCGACGGCGACAACCACACCATCAGCAACTTTGAACTTACCGGAGCCGAGGATTATAAGTACACATCCATATTCGGTATCCTCAACGGAACTGTCAAGAACCTCAATCTCAACAATTGCTCGCTGACCACCGGAATCAACACTCCTGCCGGTATACTTGCCGGATGGGCAGGTGTGAGCAACGCCTCCTTCGGGGCAACCGTTGAAAATGTACATGCGACCTCGTGTTCAGTTACCAGCAGCGTATCCGGCAACAATGTCGGAGGCCTTGTGGGAAGCGCAAATGAAACCACCTTCAAGAACTGCTCGTTTGACGGGACCGTCAAGAGGACTTCTACCGGAGTTGAAGCCGGCAGCTACCGTTATTGCGGAGGACTTGTTGGAGCCGTTCCCAACGTGGGAACCGTAACTTTTGAATCCTGCACCACTTCCGGTACCCTGGTAAACACTTCCAGTTCCGTGGGCGGAATTCTTGGAGGAATGAACAATTCAGTCACCGATATACAGTTCAAGGATTGCTCCTCTACCATGGATATCACATGCGAAGGCAAGGTTATCGGAGGTATCGTGGGCTACGTGGGCGGGGCCACTATCACAAACTGCACCTATAACGGCAATATCACCGGCACTATAAACGGAGATGGATATATCGGAGGTATAGCTCCATATTGCAATCATTGGGTTGAGATCACCGGCTGCACCGCAAAAGGAACGATTACGGCAAAAACCGCAAAACGCGTTGGCGGAATCTTCGGTTCCTTCGCTTCCACAACCGACGACACAAAGGGCCTGCTGATAAAGGACTGCGTCTGTTCCATGACCATAGAAGGAGGTGAAAGCACGGGCGGTATCATTGGTATCACCAACACCAACGGCAATGGGGGCGAGAGGCTCATATCCAACTGCGTTTTCAACGGAAGCATCACCAGCCACGGCCAGTATACCGGCGGCATTGCAGGCTACCCCTGCTATGTAACCATTGAAAAATGCCTCTTTAACGCAAGTATCTCTGCGGGCGGTACCAGCGCCGGAGGTGTAGCGGGAAGGGCTAACAGCAATGACGTCATAAACGACTGCATGGTCTCAGGTACGATCACCTCCACCGGGCAGCGTGTGGGCGGAATCGTCGGAAATGGAGGAGGCGGCAATTTAACCATCAGGCGTTGCTTCGCAGACTGCACAGTGTCCACCACCAATCTTGGACTTGGCGGCGTCATCGGCCATGCGACTGGAGGGAACTCAGAGACCAACTTCGCCAAGCAGATCAATGTCACCGTAGAAAAATGCGTCGTCTGGTGTCCTTCGATCAAAGCATCTACAGGCAACATCACCCAGTGGGGCGGCGGTGCCGTTATCGGTGCTTCCGGAAAGTTCAACACCCTGACCGACAATTACCGCCGTCCGGACTTGGTCCTTGATTACAACCAGGCCTGGGACGAGGATGATGATTCCTCCAAGTGGTGGCCGATACTGTACGACCAGGAGAACACTTCCGCGTCCGTTGCACTTAAGTTCTACGACGGTTCGTCCGACGCAAGCGCCAGCAACTGGGCTCAGACGCACTACCACGGAAAGGCTGCCGCAGCCGGCAAGTCAGCCGCCCAGGTGGCAACCGACCTTGGCTGGAGCACTTCCGTATGGGATCTTTCCGGCAGCACTCCCAAAATCAAGAATCTCCCTGAATAATCGTAATCATGGGTTTTGAGCCTTTCCCCCTGGATGACCAGCCTTCGATGGAAGGCCTGATGATGGGCCTTGTCAAGGCAGGGTTCCCATCGCCCGCCGAGGACCTCGGGGAAAGGCTTGACCTTGTAAAGATCCTCGTCCGCCACAAGGCCGCCACCTTCTTTTTCCGGGTGGACGGAGTGTCGATGGTGGACGCCGGAATGGACGAAGGCGACATCCTCATAGTGGACCGTGCCGTGGATCCATACAACGGATGCAAGGCCGTATGCTACATCGACGGGGAATATACCGTCAAGCAGGTGGAAATGGGGCCGGACACGCTCCGGCTCCTTCCCGCCAACGGGAGCAATCCCAAATACAGGCCCATCGAGGTACATCCTGAAAACCAGTTCATGATCTGGGGCGTAGTGACCTACATCATCAAGAAGGCCTGATGTTCGCCCTTGCCGACTGCAACAATTTCTTCGCCTCGTGCGAACGGGTTTTCCGTCCTGACCTGAACGGGAAACCCGTAATAGTACTGTCCAACAACGACGGCTGCGCCGTGGCCCGGTCCAACGAGGCCAAGGCCCTGGGCATAAAGATGGGCGCTCCCCTCTTCCAGATAAAGGACATAGTGGAAAGGCACGACGTGGCCGTATTCTCATCCAACTTCGACCTTTACGGCGACATGTCCAGGAGGGTTCAGGCCGTGCTCAGGGAATCGGCCCCGTCGGTGGAGGTATACTCCATAGACGAGGCCTTCCTCGACCTCAGGGGCCTGGACATCGATTTTGACGCCTATGCCAAGGCCCTTTCCCGTAAGTGCTGGAAATACACCTCGATCCCGGTGTCGGTGGGTGTAGCCCCCACCAAAACACTTGCAAAGATAGCATCCAAGCTTTGCAAGAAGTATCCTAAACTCCGCGGCGGATGCTACATGCACCGGAGCGAAGACATTGAAAAAGTGCTCCGCACCTACCCCGTGGAAGACGTCTGGGGAATCGGGCGGCGGTCGGCCGCAAAGCTGATGGACGCCGGGATAAGGACGGCGTGGCAGTTTACCCGGATGAATCCCGAAACGGTCCGCTCAGCCTTCGCCCTTCCCGGATTAAGGACATGGAAAGAACTCCGGGGAGAGCCGTGCATAGAATTCGAGGATATCGTTGATGCCAAGCAAAGCATCTGTGTATCAAGAAGTTTTGCAAAAGAAATCACCGAACTTGGAGACCTTTGCACCCAGATTGCGAACTTTGCCGAGTCGGTGGTGTCAAAACTCCGCAGGCAGAGGTCGCTCTGCATGGAGATGGCCGTATTCGCCTTCACCAACCGCTTCAAGGAGAACGCCCCCCAGACCAGGGGTTCCAGCCTTGTGACCTTCCCCGACGGGACCGACGACCACAAGGCATTCGTGGTTGCCGCCGTAAAGGCCACCCGCGAAATGTTCCGGCAGGGTTACGCCTACAAGAAAGCCGGAGTGGTTGCACTCCGGCTTGAGCCATCCGAGGGCAGGACTGCCTCGCTTTTTTCCGATACGGCCGTGGAGGACAGGGATGCCCGCCTTTCCGGTGCGATCGATTCTATCAACGCCACCTTCGGGAAAGGGACCCTCAGGTTCGGGGTGCAGGGCGACGGCCGCATCAAGATGGCGCGGGAGCACCAGTCGCCACATTACACCACCCAGTGGTCCGACATCCCCGGAGTCAGCGTCAAATAATCTACTCTATCACCTGCTGCTTGCGCTTCCAGTTCAGGACCGGAAGGAGGAAGGATATGACGGCGGCACCCAGCCAGAACCAGCTGGCATAGGTGTAGTCGTGCACACCGGCCTCGGTGATGTTGTTGTCCAGAAGAAGACCGGTCACCACGTTCTGCAGGCCGGCTGCCGCATAGGATGCCATTCCAACGATACCCAGGGCTGCACCGGTTGCCTGGCGGGGGACCAGATCCACGGCCATGAGGCCGCCGAGGAAGCTGATCAGCACGCCGATGGCAATTCCAAAGAGCACCATCGCAAGGATGTTGACCCACTTGGCGGGACCTCCAAAGAGGAACAGCGCCAGGGCTATGGCCTCAAGTATACCGGAAACGAAGGCCGGATACTTCCGGTCGCCGCGGAAGACCACGTCGGAAAGCCAACCGGAGACCACCGTACCGATAATTCCGAAGATGGGATTGATGCCGATTACCGCGGCGGCCTCGGCCAGGTCATAGCCTTTGGCTTCCTGAAGGAAGATGGTGCCCCACTCGTTTATGGCATAGCGGCTCATGTACATGAAAGCGCTGGCCAGTGCCAGGATCCATACGCCGGGATTCTTGATGACGGCCTTCTGCATGCGGGAAGTCTGGGCACGTTTCTCCTCGGGAGAAAGCACCTTCTCGTCCGAAGCCTCGCCGGCAAGCACCTCGATGGGAGGAAGCCCCTTGCTCTCGGTGTTGTCGTGAAGGAAGAACAGGATTATGAGGATGCCCAGGATTCCGGCAAGCGCCGCACCGAAGAAGCCCCACTTCCAGCCGAACTCGGCCACCAGCATTCCCACGAAGATGAAGGAAAGGCCTTCACCGATGTTGTGGGATGAACTGAAGAAGCCGTAGAACGTTCCCCTGATCCTTAGGGGGAACCACCGGGACAGTCCGATAATCGCCGGCGGTGCACCCATCGACTGGGACCAGCCGTTTATGGCCCAGCAGATCGCAAAGCACACAAAGAGCACCGAGTTGGCGATTCCGCCGTTCAAGGCGCTCACGCCAAGGATGCCCATGATGAAGTTCATGGCAACCGAAACCACCAGGCCGGCGGCCATGAACCGCTTGATGTTGGAACTGTCGCATAGGAACCCGTTCACGAACTTGCCCACGGCGTATGCCCAGTACAGGCACGCCCCGATTATACCCAGCTGGGTGGCGTTCAGCAGTCCCGCATCGATGAGGGGCTGCTTCATGACGCCCATCGACAGGCGGCATACATAATATAGGGCATAGCCGAAGGTCCCGGCCAGGAAGGTCTGGAACCTCAACTTCTTATAGACCTTGTCCTGCTTTTCGGGAGGGACCGTCTGGGCAGACGGCCCGCTCACTTTGAAAAAGTCTAAAAAGCTCATAATAAAGTGTTTACCTTACAGTTCCCAAGCCAGGGCGGATGCTCCGAGGATGGCTGCGTCGGATTCCTTCAGCTGGGAATACACCAGCTGGACCTTGCCTCTCCACAGGGGAAGCACGTTCTCGTTCATGGCCTTGAGGATGGGCTCGGTGAGGAATTCCTTTGCCCGGGCCAGTCCTCCGAACAGCACAATGGCCTCAGGGGCGCTGAACTCTATGAAGTCGGCGAATTTCTCACCCAGGATCCTTCCGGTGAAGTCGAAAACCCTCTTTGCAAGGGCGTCACCGTCCCTTGCCGCCTCATAGACGTCCTTGGACGAAATCCTGTCGAGGCTCCTCAGGACGGAGGGTTCGTCGCTCATCTCCAGCCATTCGCGGGCGGTACGGGCGACCCCGATAGCCGATGCATAAGCCTCGAGGCAGCCGTTCTTGCCGCAGTTGCAGGACCTTCCGTTATGGCGCACCGCGCAGGTATGGCCCAGTTCGCCGGCAAAGCCGTCATGTCCGTAGACCACCTCGCCATTGATGACGATGCCGCTTCCCACACCGGTGCCGAGGGTTATCATTATAAAGTTCTTCATGCCCCTGGCCGCTCCGTAGGTCATTTCGCCCATGGCGGCGGCGTTGGCGTCGTTGGTAAGGGAGACGGGGATTCCGCCAACAGCCTCCGACAGCATCTTGGCGAACTCTATCTTCTGCTGGCCGCCCCAGGTGAGGTTGGGTGCGAACTCTATGGTCCCGGTGTAGTAGTTGCCGTTGGGGGCTCCCACTCCGATTCCGCGGATACGGTCCTCGGCGCCGGCCTCGGCGATGATATGGTTGAGGGCTGCCGCCAGTTCCGCAACGTAAGGTTCCACCTCGGTGTGGTTGTCGGAACGGATAACGGTCTGGGACAGGATGGTTCCGCGGGCGTCCACGATACCGCACTTGGTGGTCTGGCCGCCTATGTCGATTCCGATTACAAGATCCTTTGCCATGCTATGCCTCCTTCTTTGCCTTTACCTTGGAGCCGGAAATGGCGAACCACAGGATGTAGAGGACGGCCACGATCACCACGATGTAGCTGGTGAGGTAGGTGGTGGCGTCGGCGACCGCGCCCTGGATGAGCGGAAGTATACCGCCGCCGCAGACCATCACCATGAAGAGGCCGGAAGCGATTGAGGTATATTTTCCGAGGCCTTCGACGGCGAGGTTGAAGATTGCGCCCCACATGACGGAGGTGCAGAGGCCGCAGAGGACGAAGAACATCACACCGAGGGGAATGGCCTCGAGCGAGAAGCGGAGGTCGGAGGTGATGGCCGGGAACTTGACCATGGCGCTGTCACCGAAGATCATACCCAGGATAAGCAGGCACACCGCCACGGAGGAAACGGTGATCATCATGGCCTTGCTGGAAACCTTTCCGCCGATGGAGCCGCCGATCAGACGGCCGCAGAGCATCAGGAACCAGTACATTCCCACGATCGTGCCGGCGACTGCGGCGCTGATGCCCACGGCGGGGCTGGTCATATAGAGGTTGACGAAGTTGGGAATACCCACCTCGACGCCCACATAGAGGAAAATGGCGATGATGCCGAATACGAAATGCTTGTAGGAAAGGGCGCCCTTGATGGTCTCGCCGGTGGACTCCTTCTTCTCCTCCATGGCCTTTGAGGCGGCCTCGAGTTCAGGCTCGGGGATGTTGGAGAGGAGGATGATTATGAACGCCAGGGCAAACACGCCCATCGCGATGAACAGGGCGGGGTTGGCGTCGGAAATGCGGGCGTTGGCGGCATTGCCGATGAGGTAGCCCACGAATACCGGGCAGATGGTTGCTGCCAGCGAGTTGCAGGAGCCGCCCCACTGGATGAGCTGGTTACCCTTGTTGCCGCCGCCGCCGAGGGTGTTGAGCATGGGGTTCACCACTGTGTTGAGCATGCACATAGAGAAGCCGGAAACGAAGGCGCCGAGAAGATAGACCCCGAAGCTTTCAACCACGCCGGAGAGGAAGGTGATGCCCACCCCGATGAAGCCTACCGCAACGGCTGCGAGGGCCGTGAACTTGTAACCCTTCTTGGAAAGGATGAACCCGGCGGGAAGGCCCATCACCGCATAGGCGATGAAGTTTGCCGCGTTACCAAGCTGGGAAAGGAAGTTGGAGGCCCCGAACTGGCTCTTTACGATAACGCCGAAGGGGTTCTGGAGTCCTGTAACGAATGAAATCATTGCAAAGAGGAAAAACATGATTGCAATGGCCAGGACGTTGCTTTTTTTGTTTGCCATGTTGTTTAGAGTTTATAGTAATAATTATTATCGGCAAAAACGTATCTTCAAATTTAGCAAAATAATCCGATAATCCTTCCAAGTCCGTAAAAAATATACAAAAAAGGACCCGCCGGTGTGGCGGGTCCTCATTTTTCACAGGACTGAAAACCTTACTGCAGAATCTTCAGTTCCACGCGGCGGTTGAGCTGGCGGCCTTCGTCGGTCTCGTTGGTGGCGATCGGCTGCAGTTTGCCGTAGCCCTTGTAAGACAGTCGGTAAGCGCTTACGCCATGGTCCACGAAGTAGTCGTACACGCTCTTGGCGCGGTTCTCGGAAAGCTTCTGGTTGTACTCGACGCTTCCCTTGCCGTCGGTATGGCCGGAAATCTCAACGTCGAGGTCCGGATTGGCCTTGAGCCAGTCGGCAACCTTGTCGAGGGCGGCGCGGGCCTCCTTGGAGAGGTTGAACTTGTCAAACTCGAAGAGGGTGTTGGAGAGCTCCCTCATGGTCTCCTGGATCTCCACCGGGACTTCCTTGATAACCACCACGGTGTCACGGACCACCTTCTCCACGGTGTCACGCACGGTCTTTACCTTCTCCACGGTGTCACGCACATACACGGTCTTCACAACGGTGTCGGGCTTGGGAGGGATGATGACCGGGACGGGGACCGGACGCTTGTTGACCTTTCCGAATGCGAGCTTCAGCTTGAGGCCGGCACCTGCAGTGGAAACTCGGAGAGGCTGGACGTTTCCGAGCTTGATATTCCAGTCACCCTCACTGGTAGTTCCCGTAATGGGAGGAGCCTGCTGCGAATTCATTATGGAATGGGCCTTGTCGTCAGGCATCTGGGTGGGCGTGGGACCGTCCGAAGATATTATGGCGTTGTTGCCGCACTTGTTGAAAGGAAGGAAGCCGTAGTCCGCATAGATGCCGGTATAGAGGCCCCAGCCGTTGCCGAGTTTCCAGCGGAAACCGAGTTCGGCGGAAGCCATGACGTTCAGGAGCTTCACGGCAAGGTCGCCGTCGGCCTTGTAATTCCCCTTGAAATCGGCTGTTCCGGTGGTTCCGGAACCGTCGGCCTTACCGCCAAGATTGGGACTGTAATCATCGCAATAGTCCATCCAGATATCAGTGCCGGGTTCCGTTCCGGGGAAGAACCACTCTCCGGGTTCATACGCCCAACCGGTAAACGGACCGTATGACGAGCGCATGTGGACGGCTTCTGCATTCCATTTTGCACCCACGTTGAAGCCGGCCCTGGCACCTATCGCGGCATAGAAGAAGTTGTTGCCGCGGCCCATGGGTGCCATGAACTGGAACATGAGGGGCACCTGTACGGCCATGTACCTCTGCTTCTCGAGGAAATCGCTGACGCCGACTACGGAAAGACGGTCCGCCCCGTCAAATTCCACTTTCTCGCATGTCCATATCCACTGGTCCTCGGCGGATTTGAATGCTCCGCGGTAAAGGGCGAAGTCAGCACCGAGCATGAGACCCACGTTGGGATGGAAGTGCCAGATATAGTTGATTCCGCCTCCGCCGCCAAGGGCGTCGGTAGAGAGTATCTGAGGCCATGTCCCGTCTATCTTGTAAAGGAACGTGGAAATCCCTCCGAATCCGTCAATCACGAACTCGTGTCTTGGAACAACCTCATAGAAATCGACTTTCCCGGAATTGTTTTCCTGGGCCATGACCGCGCCCGAGATGAACAGGGCTGCGACGGTTAGAATCAAGGCATGTTTTGACATAACTTTATAAATAATAGTCCTAATCGCAAAAATATGCTAATTTTCTCACCAAAACAATAGTTAATTCTACGTAGAACCACCTTTTTACACCCTGTTCCTGCGATACTCGCTGGGAGTTATCCCGGTGTGGGCCTTGAAAAACTTGTAGAACACGCTCTGGTTGGGGAAATTCAGCCTGAAGACTATCTCCTTTATGGTGGAGTCGGAATAGCGGAGCATGTGCTTGGCCTCAAGTATTACGTATGAATCAATCCAGTCGGGGGCGCTCCTTCCGGAAGCCTGCCTCACTATCTTTGAAAGGTACTTTGGGGTAAGGCTGAGTTTGCCGGCATAGAAGGCCATCCCCCTTTCTCGGGTATGGTACTCGGAGACAAGGGCCATGAACCGGTCGAATACCATTGATTGCCTGGTCGGGGCCACGCCCCCGGTCCCCTCCGCGGGCGAGGTCTCCTTCCAAAGGTCCACCGCTGTATAAACAATGGATGAAATCAGGGATCCGAGCGCCTCCTTCTTGTATTTAAGGGGCATCGACATCGGGTGGTTGCCGAGTTCCAGGAATTCTTTCCCCAGTTTCAGGTGCCCGCTGTCAAGTTTGACGAAGGGGCAGGTAAACGCGCCCAGCTTGCCGGAGAATATCTTGGAAAGGTCGATGTGGAGGCTGGATGCAAACGAAATGGATACGCCAAAGACCACGGTCCTGCCGGAAAACAGGTCCGCCGCATCTCCCCCCGGCATCCTCACGATGCTCCCCGGAAGGATCCCCACCATTGAACCCGGGCCCAAGTCATAGGTCTTGAGATTGATTTCCAGCCGGAAACCGCCCGTCACGCAGAAAAAGATCAGATATCCGTCAAAACGCAGGGGATGGGCCAGCAGGTTCAGCGTCCGTTTGCTGACGTCCATGGAATCCCCCCCGAGTTCGACTACCATCAGGTCACCGTCCACGGTGTAGTTCTCCAAAGCCGGCTCGGCGGACTTAAGTTTGGAGATATCTATAGTCAAGAAATCGGCGTTCATCGTCAAGTGGTCAATTACTCCAAAAGTCAATTACAAATATACTGAATTATTGCAATTTCAAGAATATTTCCCCTTTTGACAATAAAGCAGTATATTTGTCACCCAGTCTTGCAAACGGCATGAAAAAGATTTGCACCATATTGGCACTGGCACTCATCCTGCCATGGGGAGCGGCCGCTGAAGAGGATCCCCAAAGCAGGATCCTCACCCTCGACGAATGCAGGCAGCTCGCCGTCGGGAACAGCCGCGACCTGGACCAGGCCCGCACCAAAGTGGAGATGGCAGGCTATGACAGGAAGATAGCCATGGCCAATTACTTCCCTGAAATAAGCGCCACCGGCGCATACATGTATACATATAAGAATCCCCAGCTCATATCGGAAGACATCGTCACCAGGGCATGGACGGCGGGAAAACTGGCCGATTCCTTCCTGGAGAGCGCCGAAGGCCAGCAGCTCATCAGCATCCTGGAGGAAGCGACGGGAACGTCCATTGGCCACGTGAGCATATCCGGTCCAATCCAGAACATCGCCCAGGAAATCCACGACGCATTCGAGGTCGACATACATAATCTTTTCATAGGTGCCGTCACCCTCAAGCAGCCGGTGTTCGTGGGAGGCAAGATAGTCAATGCCAACCGGATGGCCGCCCTGGCCGAGGAACTCTCGGTGGCCGGATACGACATGCAGTACGCCCAGACCGTCACCGACGTGGACGAAGCCTACTGGCAGATCGTGGCCATCGCCGGGAAGAAACGGCTGGCTTCGGCCTACGCCGACCTGCTTCACAAGCTGGAGAAGGACGCCGCCGTGGGCATGGATGCGGGGGTGAAGACCAAGTCCGACCTCCTGCAGATCAAGGTCAAGGCCAACGAAGCCGACCTTCTGCTTACCCAGGCCACCAACGGGCTCGCCCTTTCCAAGATGCTTCTCTGCCAGAAGACCGGACTCCCCCTGCAGACGCAGATAACCCTCGCCGACGAGGACGTGGAGGTGATTCCCGTTCCCGCCGCCATGGACTACAAGGACATGGACAGCATCCTGGAGGACAGGCCCGAGACCAGAAGCCTCGCCCTCGCATCGCAGATCTATCTCAGGCAGGCCGACATGGCCAGGGCCGACATGATGCCCAGGGTGGCCCTCATGGGCAATTTCTACATCACCAACCCCAGCGCTTACAACGGATTCCAGAAGGAATGGGGATCCAACTTCTCCGTCGGGGTAATGGTCCAGATACCTATTTTCCACGGATTCGAGGCCCTGCAGAAAACCCGTAAGGCCAAGGCCGAGGCCTCCCTGTACCAGGACCGCTATGACGACGCCCGCGACCTGATCAACCTGCAGGTCACACGCCAGAGGAAGCTGTACGACGAAGCCCTTGAGAAGCTCCGGATGCTGGAAAGCAGCATGGAAAGCGCCGAGGAGAACCTCAGGGCGGCCACGGTCGGCTTCGAGGCCGGCGTAATCGAGACCGGCACCGTGCTGATGGCCCAGACCGGCTGGCTGCAGGCCCACATCGGATACCTCGACGCCGGAGTGGAGCTCCAGCGGGCCGCTTCGCAGCTGATGAAGGCCGAGGGAAGGTATGTTTCCGATCTCAAGGCCGAAGAAAAAAATCCAAATAACAGATAGTATTATTTGACATAATGTTAAAAAATTGTAACTTCGCACCCTAAAACTTGTTTCAATCTTTTAACAAAATATGAAAATCACCTCAGCCGATGCCCTGGAAAGCATCAGACGGAAAGCGATAAAGAAGCTTGCCGTCAGGGAGGAGAGCGACAGTGTAGTTTCCGAAGAGTCCGCCGGACTCGGGAAAGGGACGCCGCACATGCAGGTTCTCTGCTGCGGCGGAACCGGTTGCAAAGCCTCTGAAAGCGCTAGAATCGTTGAAAATTTCCACTCGTCACTTGAGAGTCACGGAATCGCCGACAAGGTGGAGGTAATAGTGCCCGGCTGCTTCGGGTTCTGTGAAAAAGGCCCCATCGTGAAGATCGTTCCCGACAACACCTTCTACACTTCGGTCCGCCCGGACGACGTGGAAGAGATTGTCACCTCCCATATAATTGGTGGGAACAGGGTGGAGAGGCTGCTATACACCGACCCCGGCAAGGGAGTGCACATCAGCGACTCCAAGCACATGAACTTCTACCGCAAGCAGATGAGGATAGCCCTGAGGAACTGCGGCTTCATCGATCCCGAGAACATCATGGAATACATAGCCCGGGACGGCTACAAGGCCCTGTCCGACAGCCTCGGCCGCGACAGCCTCGACGTGCTCTCCGACATCAAGGCATCCGGTCTCCGCGGCCGCGGAGGCGCAGGCTTTCCCACCGGAGTGAAGTGGGAGATAGCCCGCAAGTTCGACGCCCCCGACAAATACGTCGTGTGCAACGCCGACGAGGGCGACCCGGGAGCATTCATGGACCGTTCCATCATGGAGGGAGACCCCAATTCGGTGATCGAAGCCATGATGATCTGCGGCTACTGCATCAACGCACATCACGGACTCATATACATCAGGGCCGAGTATCCCCTTGCTGTCCACCGCCTTCAGGTGGCGATTTCCCAGGCCCGCGAACTCGGGCTCCTGGGCAAGGACATCCTCGGCACCGGATTCGACTTTGACATCACCATCCGCTACGGCGCAGGCGCCTTCGTCTGCGGAGAGGAGACCGCCCTCATCCATTCCATGGAAGGAAAGCGCGGAGAGCCCACGCTCAAGCCGCCGTTCCCCGCCGAAGCCGGCTACATGGGGAGGCCCACCAACGTGAACAATGTGGAAACACTTGCAAACGTGCCGGTCATCCTCACCAGGGGACCTCAGTGGTTCTCCTCCATCGGAACTGAAAAGTCCAAGGGTACCAAGGTTTTCGCCCTTGCCGGAAAGATCAACAACGTGGGCCTCATCGAGGTTCCCATGGGAACCACCCTGCGTGAGATCATCTACGACATCGGCGGCGGCGTAAAGAACGGGAAGAAGTTCAAGGCCGTCCAGACCGGAGGCCCCTCCGGAGGTTGCCTTACGGAGAAGCACCTGGACATTCCCATTGATTATGAGAGCCTTGCAGCAGCCGGCTCGATGATGGGATCCGGCGGTATGATAGTGATGGACGAGGACGACTGCATGGTCTCCGTGGCCAAGTTCTTCCTGGAATTCACCGTGGACGAGTCATGCGGAAAGTGCACCCCCTGCCGTATCGGAAACCGCAGGATGCTGGAAATCCTCACCCGCATCACCGACGGACGCGGCACGATGGAAGACCTGGACAAGCTTGAGAACCTTGCAAAGGTCATCAAGGACACGGCCCTCTGCGGCCTCGGGCAGACTTCGCCCAACCCGGTCCTGAGCACCATGGCCAACTTCCGCGACGAATACGAGGAGCATGTAAGGGACCACATCTGCCGGGCCCGCAAGTGCAAGGCCCTCCTGACCTACAGCATCGACCCGGTACTCTGCCGCGGCTGCAGCGCCTGCGCACGCGGCTGCCCTGCCGATGCCATCGCCGGCGAGGTCCGCAAGCCTTTTGTCATCAATCCGGAAAAGTGCATCCGCTGCGGCATGTGCATCTCCCGCTGCAAGTTCGGTGCAATAAAAGTCATTTAAGAGCGTCCAATGGAAAACATGATAAACCTTACCATAGACAACAGGGCCGTCTGCGTGCCCAAGGGCACAACCCTGCTTGACGCGGCCGAGACCGTGGGCATCAAGATTCCCGCCCTCTGCCACATCGACCTGAAGGGAACATGCGTAAAGAGTTCTCCGGCATCATGCCGCATCTGCGTGGTGGAGGTGGCCGGAAGGCGCAACCTCGCCCCTGCATGCGCGACCACGGTTACGGAGGGAATGGTTGTCCTCACCAACTCCGCCCGCGTGGTACGTGCCCGCAAGACAGTGGCCGAACTCATACTTTCCGACCATCCCAACGACTGCCTCACCTGCCCCAAATGCGGTGACTGCGAGCTCCAGGAGCTTGTCACCCGCTTCAATATCAGGGAAATGCAATACAAGGGCGAACAGTCGTCCCGCAAGAAGGAAATCACCGCCGCAATCACCCGCAACATGGACAAGTGCATCCTCTGCCGCCGTTGCGAGAGCGTTTGCAACAATGTCCAGACTGTGGGTGTCCTCGGCGCGGTACGCCGTGGCTTTGACACCACCATCGCCCCCACCTTCGACCGGATGTTCTCCGAAACCGACTGCACCTACTGCGGACAGTGCGTCGCGGTGTGCCCCACCGGCGCCCTTACCGAGAGGGACAATACCGACCGTCTCCTCGACGACATCTGCAACCCCGACAAGGTCGTGGTGGCCCAGCCCGCCCCGGCCGTGAGGGTGGCCCTCGGCGAGGAATTCGGATACGAACCCGGCACCATAGTCACCGGAAAACTGGCCACTTCACTGCGCCGCCTCGGCTTTGACTACGTGTTTGACACCGACTTCGGGGCAGACCTTACCATCATGGAGGAAGGTGCGGAGATACTCTCCCGCCTCAAGGCCTTCCTCGGCGGGGACAAGGACGTGAAACTCCCCATAATGACTTCCTGCTGCCCCGCATGGGTCAACTTCTACGAGCACAACTATCCCGACCTCCTGGAATACCCTTCATCGGCAAAGTCGCCCGCCCAGATGTTCGGCGCAATTGCAAAGACCTACTGGGCCCAGAAGATGGGAATCCCCCGCGAGAAACTGGTGGTGGTTTCCATAATGCCATGCCTTGCAAAGAAATACGAGTGCGAAAGGGACGAATTCAAGGTTGACGGCAATCCCGACGTGGACTACAGCATCTCCACCCGCGAACTCGCCCGCCTCATCAAGCGTTCCAACATCGACTTCCGCTCGCTGGAAGACACCGACTTTGACAAGCCGCTGGGCGAAAGCTCAGGTGCGGCCGCCATCTTCGGAGCCACCGGCGGGGTCATGGAAGCCGCCCTCCGCACCGTTTACGAGGTGTACACCGGCAAGACCCTTCCCAGGATCGAATTCCAGGAAGTCCGCGGCCTGGACGGCATCAAGGAGGCGACCATCGACCTGGCCGGATTCCCGCTCAAGGTCTGCGTGGCCCACACCCTGGGCAACGCCCGCTACCTCATGGACAAACTCCGCAGCGGAGAACTCGATTATCACGTGGTGGAGGTAATGGCCTGCCCCGGAGGCTGCATCGACGGTGCCGGACAGCCATATCATCACGGCGACGTGGAGGTCATCAAGGCCCGTGCCCGTGCAATCTACCGCGAGGACGAGGGCAAGCCCATCCGCAAGAGCCACGAGAATCCCGACATCCAGAAACTCTACAGGGAATTCCTCGGGGAGCCGCTGGGCGAACGCTCGCACCACCTCCTTCACACCCGTTATTTTGATAAAACCGTCAAGTAGCCATGAGTGAGATCAAAGTATCATGCGAAGCTCTCCGCAAGACCGAGGAGATCTGCCGCAATTTCAATAACGACCCCGGAGAACTGATCAGCATCCTTCACGAGACTCAGAACACCCTGGGTTACCTGCCCGAAGCGGTCCAGCGCGTAATCGCCAGGCAACTGCGCATCTCGGCACAGAAGGTCTACGGAGTGGTAACGTTCTATTCGTTCTTCTCCATGGTCCCCAAGGGAAAATATCCGGTTTCAGTATGCCTTGGAACAGCCTGCTATGTCCGCGGTTCCGACAAGGTCCTGGAAGAGTTCAAGAGGGTCCTTGGCATAGAGGTGGGCGAAACCACGCCCGACGGCAGATTCTCGCTAGACTGCCTCCGCTGCGTGGGTGCCTGCGGCCTTGCCCCGGTAGCCACCATCGGCGAGAAGGTCTACGGCCGTCTCAACCCTTCCGACATCAAGAAGATAGTTGCCGAATTCGACGACTAAGGAATTGATATACGGTCAATTATACCCTTGAGCTTTGCCAGGGCAATACCGTAATTCGTAATTGGCACTCCCGCGCGGAGTGCCTTTTTTATCCTGGACATCACCAGCGTCCCTGTGGCCACGCAGGCACCGCAGTGGATAATCAGACTGTAGGGCCTGAGGTCCTCCGGGAAGTCGTTCCCGGCGGCGATGTCGACCTTCAGCCCGCCGGCCTGACCGGCCATCTTTTTCATCAGCAGGGCCGGAATCTTCACCCGGCCGATATCCTCGGACGCAGGTACGTGTGAGCAGGCTTCCGCGATGAGCACCCTGTCCCCGGGCTTCAAACGGTCTATGGCGGCGGCGCCTTCCACGAGAACGCGGACATCCCCCTTGGCGCCGGCCAGAAGCACCGAGAACGAGGTCAGAGGAGTCTCCCTTGGAATGGCCCTGTCCACCTCGGTAAATACCTGGGAATCAGTTATTACAAGGTCCGGGGCCGCGCCAAGGGCCTTCAGCGAACCATACAGCGACTCCGGAGTGCAGCAGACTGCAGTGCAGCCCCTGTCAAGCAGTTCCCTTATCACCTGGACCTGCGGCAGTATGATCCTCCCCTCGGGCGCCTCGCTGTCCTGCGGCATCACCAGCAGCACACGGCTGCCCTTTTGCACCAGCCTCCCGGTAAGGAAGCGCTTCTCCCTCGGTGGAAGTGCCTCGGCGATGCTTTTCAGAATGGATTCCCGGTCCGGTCCGGGAAAGACTACCGGCACGCCGGCATCCCTGAGCAACCGTTCCCAACGGTCGTCGGCAGGATGCCCGGTGCGGAGGAGCACGGCAACGTCGGTGCCGTCGATCACCTGACTCGTAAGACGTTCACGTTGGGCACCGAGTTCCCCTTCGTCGCCATAACCCGCAGTATCCACAAGCACGGCCGGGCCAATCCCATAAGGCAGTTCCACCAGCTTCCGCACCGGATCCGTAGTGGTCCCCGGGACGTCACTCACCAGCGACACCTGCTGCCCGCATATCGCATTCACCAGCGTCGACTTCCCGCTGTTGGTCCTCCCGAAAAAAGCTATTTGCACCCGTTCCATAGTATTTTCAGAACCTGAAGTCCCTGCGGCCCTGCTCTATCAGGCCGAGGCGCTCCACCGTCATGTCGCGGACGCGGCCCTCCGGTATGTCGGCAAGGCTGCGGGCGATAAGGGCCTCCCCTTTCCCGCGTGTGGAGGGCGAAGCATAGTCCATGAGGTATTCCTTGAGGGTCATAAGCGCATTGGGAGTGCAGCAGAGGCTGATTTTACCGCTCTTGCAGAGGGACATGAACCGGTCGCCGGTGCGGCCTTCGCGGTAGCAGGCGGTGCAGAAACTGGGGATATGTCCGTTGTCCAGAAGCCAGCCCACCACCTCGTCCAGGGAACGCCGGTCGGAAACGTCGAACTGGGAAGTCTCGTCGTGCCGCTCGACGCTGGTATAGCCGCCGACGCTGGTGCGGGAACCGCCGCTGATCTGGGAAATGCCGCAGTCCAGCAGCTGCTCCCTCATCCGCTGCGACTCCCTGGTGGAGATTATCATCCCGGTGTACGGGACGGCCACGCGGAGCACCGCCACAAGCTTGCGGAAGATGGAATCCGGAAGGGCGTCGGGAAAATCGGCCGTGGAGATGCCGCCGGCCGGGCAGATCCTCGGGACGCTTATGGTATGCGGCCCAACGCCGAAGCGCGCCTCCAGATGCTCGGCATGCATCAGCAGGCCCACGAGTTCATACATATAGTTGTCAAGGCCGAAGAGCACGCCTATTCCCACATCGTCGCAGCCGCCTTCCTGGGCGCGGTCCATGGCCTCGGTATGCCACTCATAATTGCCCTTTGGCCCCGTGGGATGCAGCTTGAGATACCTTTCCCGGTTGTAGGTCTCCTGGAAAAGGATATAGGTTCCGATGCCGGCAGCCTTCAACCTGCGGTACGACTCCACGTCGGTGGCTGCTATATTCACGTTTACCCTGCGGATGCTGTTCCCGCCTTCCTTCACCGAATATATGGTCCGGATGGACTCCAGCACATACTCCAGGGGGCTGTGCACCGGATCCTCCCCCGTTTCAAGGGCCAGCCGCTTGTGACCGAGCCGGATAAGGGCGCGGACCTCGGCTTCGATCTCCTCCTGCGACAGTTTCTTCCGGGGAATCGTCCGGTTCTTGGCATGGTAGGGGCAGTAGACGCAGCCGTTTATGCAGTAATTTGAAAGGTAGAGCGGTGCAAAAAGCACTATCCTGTTGCCGTAGAAGCGGTGTTTTATCTCTTTTGCCAGGGAGAAAACCATCTCTTCGAGGGAGGGGTCGGAGCAGGCCATCAGTATGGCGGCCTCCCTGTGGGTCAGCCCCTTCAGGCGGGACGCCTTTTCAAGTATCTCCAACACGCGGCTCCGGTTTCCGCCCTCCCGGGCGGCCTCGGAAAGCGATTCCGTTATCTCATCATGGCAGATGAATTCCCCGGCATTCGCCGATAAAGGATTATACATGGTTAGTAATCAGTTTTTTTAGCCCGGGCCTCAATCATCAGTGACGGCCCTGATCTGCATGCCCAGATTGCGATACATATCCACAACCGCCTAGGCGTCATCTGTTTCAGAAAACATCAGCGAGGAAGCGCTGTGCTTTTGCGATGCAAGTGAAGATGTCCAGTATAAGCCATAGTAACCGGACGATTCAAGCGAGGAATTGTCCCTGTAACCGGTGACGGGCAGGAAAATCTCATCCCGGTTTGAGGTCGCCTTGACATCCGGAACCGGCAGACTGTTGATTACGGTTATATACCTGCACACCGTGACGCCCAGGAAATTGTCATTCCTGTCAGTCTCAATTATCCAGGGCACCTTGCCGGTGTTGCAAAGTTCCTCCATCTCGGCCCTGGTGGGAGTGCGCCAGCGCTTGCCCCAAAGTTTTGTGGCGGGATCGTTCTCCGGGAGGAGCCGTCCCCTGGAATCCACCGGATGGGTAAGCCCCCAGTCCGGACTCACATTGTTATAGTTCCCGAATGCGTACCCGCCCCAGGAATAATCGCTCTTGCCGGCCGTCTCGCCCCAGGCGAAATAGGTTCCGAGCGACTTTTCGTCCTTGGCCCCTATGTTCCATGCAGCCCACTTCACCGACAGTCCCAGGTCTATCGCAGGGCAGCCGCCGGAAAGGTCGTAATCGGGATCATCGGGTGGTCCGGAAGGGTCATCGGTTGTAACTTGACCGTTATCAGGATTTTCCACCCCGGGTGATACCCCGGTGCAGCAGCAGACCGCTGCGGCCGACAGGAAAAGGGCAAGCAACTTTTTCATGGATTCAAGAAATTTCCTGCAAGTTAGGATTAATTCCCAACTTTTGCAAACTAAGCATTTTTTGTATTTTTGTAGACAAAATGCGCATTGCAGAACCATGACAAGAAGATTTTTCCTATATCTGCTGGCCGGCCTGCTTGGGGCCTGCGCTTCAAAGAAAGCGGTTGAGCCGGATTCCGGTCCCGATACACCGGATGTCCCCGACACCCCCGCCGACGACACCATAAACGGAACCCGCATTCTGGACGGCAACAACCTCTTTGGAATCATCAAGGACACAACCGGGGCCCCGGTAAAGGCCGTTCCCGTTACCGACGGATTCCGGTTCACCGCCACCGACGCCAACGGCGTGTACCAGATGAAGGCCAACGCGGAAAGCAAGTTCGTATGGTACAGCCTGCCTTCAGGCTATGCTATCGGCCAGGACAGCGGCTCGCACCTTCCGTCATTCTACCAGAAGATCGACCCGAAGGAAACAAACCGTAAAGACTTTACCCTGACAAGGCTGTCTGGCGACAGCGACGCCTTTTCCTTTGCCGTCCTGGGCGACATCCACATCCGGGATGCGGCAACCGCAAACAAGTTCAAGACCTCGGCCATGCAGGAAATCGGCAGGTACTTCCGGGAGAACGCCCCGGCAGGCCCAGTTTTCGGGGTGGCCCTCGGCGACATCATCAACAATGCCAAGGACCTGGAGACCTACACCCAGGCAAAAGGCGCCCTTGGAAGCGCCGAATACGGGGCCGGGAAGTATCTCCCGATGTACACCGTTATCGGGAATCACGACCACGACGGCCGTACCGGGAACTCCCGGATGGCGGGCTCCGACGGATTCGACCGCGGCACCGAACTGTATTACTCCGCCGCGTTCGGTCCCACCTGCTATTCATTCAACGTGGGTAACGTCCATTTTGTGTCCCTGGACAACTTCATAGCCCGTAAGGGCCCTTCCAGCAGCGGCACCGCCCTTCCCTCCGAGGGTCAGAACGGCCTCACCGACGAGGTTTACGACTGGCTGGTGCACGACCTCGGCCATGTCACCTACAAGTCCTCCAAGATGGTGGTCATCCTCCAGCACTGCCACGTCCGAGGCTTTGACGGCATCCCCCACCGCGAAGACATGCTGGAGCAGCTTTCGGCCTTTGGCAGCGCCTATATCTTCTCCGGCCACGCCCACATCTGCGAGAGCTACAAATACAAGGTCAACGCCAAAAACGGCCGTCCCGTAATAGAGCGCATCCACGGGGTTCCCATGGGCAATTTCTGGTATTCCCGATACAGCCCCGACGGCGCCCCGGCCGGATTCTACGTATATAACGTAAAGGGCAGCGACTTCTCCAGCTGGGAATACCGTCCGCTTCACGACGGCGGGGAAAAGATGAGGGTATACGACTCCAACGACGTCTACGACAAGGATTCCGACTGGTCGCACCAGTACGCCTGGAGCAAGGAAAGCCTGTTTGCCGGCGGGAACTTCCTCCTGGCCCATATATACAACGGCGACGAAGACTGGGAGGTAACCCTGGAGCACGACGGCAAATCGGAAAAGATGACCTTCGCCAACAAGAGGATCTATGACTACTGCGCCAACTGCCACCTCACCAAGGTCAGCGGAATAAGGACCAGCTGGACGTACCACTGGGACAGGTCGGAGAACTGGTGGTACATCAAACTCGACAAGCCGGCCTCCGAACTCACCTCCTGGAGAGTGGTTGCCAAGGCCAGGTTCCCCGGCAGCACCGAGACCAGGACCTACACCTGCGACCGGATTACCCGCGATTTGACAGAATAATAAAATTTTTTCAAAAATCTCTTGCAAGTAAAAATTATTTCACTACTTTTGCAAAAGACATGACAATGAACGTGAACATATTCTGGTGGCGCAGCTTTCACTCAAAGTGGTAAGCCGCCCCGCCGTATATGCATCCGATACGCTGCGCGAAGACTTACCCTTCGCGCAGTTTTTTTTGTAATCACCTAACAATCAATATTATGAGACAGAAAAAATTCATGCTCCCAGAGAGCGAAATTCCCACGGCATGGTTCAACATCCAGGCCATCATGCCCAACAAGCCGCTTCCCATCCTGAATCCGGCCACCCGTGAACCGCTCGCCCCCAAGGACCTCTATCCGGTCTTCTGCGAGGAGTGCGCCAACCAGGAACTCGACAGGGAGCATGAATGGATCCCCATACCGGAGCCGGTGAGGGAGCAGTATTCCTACTATCGCTGCACCCCGCTGGTGAGGGCCTATGAACTGGAGGAAGCCCTTGGCACCCCCGCCCACATCTACTTCAAGAACGAGAGCGTAAGCCCTGCCGGCAGCCATAAACTGAATTCCGCCCTGGCCCAGGCCTACTATGCCAAGCAGCAGGGAATCACCAACATAACCACCGAGACCGGAGCCGGCCAGTGGGGCGGTGCCCTCTCCTACGCCGCAAAGAAGTTCGGCCTGGAGTGCGCCGTTTACATGGTGAAGATAAGCTACAACCAGAAGCCCTACCGGCGCTCCATAATGCAGACCTTCGGTGCCGCCATCACCCCCTCCCCTTCCATGTCCACAAGGGCCGGCAAGGATATAATCACCGCCAACCCCAACGACAACGGCTCCCTGGGCTGCGCCATCTCGGAGGCCATCGAACTTGCGGTCACCACACCGGGATGCCGTTACACCCTGGGCTCGGTTCTCAACCACGTGTGTCTCCACCAGACAGTCATCGGCCTTGAAGCCGAAAAACAGATGGAACTCGCCGGCGAATATCCCGACATCGTAATCGCCTGTTTCGGAGGAGGTTCCAACTTCAGCGGCATCGCCTATCCCTTCATGAGGCACAATATCCAGGAGGGGAAGAAGACCCGCTTCATAGCCGCCGAACCCTCGGCCTGCCCCAAGCTCACCAGGGGAAAATTCGAATACGACTTTGGCGACGAGGCAGGACTCACTCCGCTCCTCCCCATGTACACCCTGGGTCACGGCTTCAAACCCGCAAACATCCACGCCGGAGGCCTCCGCTATCACGGGGCTGGCGTGATCATGTCACAGCTTCTCAAGGACGGATTCATGGAAGCAGTTGACATCCAGCAGAATGAGAGCTTCAAGGCGGGCGTCCTGTTTGCCCGCACCGAGGGCATAATCCCCGCTCCGGAATCCTGCCACGCCATCGCTGCCACCGTCCGCGAGGCCCTCAGGTGCAAGGAAACCGGAGAGGCGAAGACCATTCTCTTCAACCTCTCCGGTCACGGATTCGTGGATATGAGCGCCTACGACCAGTATCTTGAGGGCAACCTCCAGGACTACACTGTGTCCGACGAGGATATCGCCCGGTTCATCAAGGACGCAGACGCACTCAACTAGTAGTCGATCTTGGACTGCTGCCAGTTGGCGGCCTTCCCGTACTTGAAGATAACCTGGACAGGATCACCGGGGATTCCGGACACATGGGCAAGCTCAAGCTTGTTGTTGTCGGGATCCTCGGGATCTATATTGTTCTGGATCAGGCCCATGGCGTCATTCTTGGAGAATGACAGCACGTAGAAGTGACCGTCGGAGGTGAGCACGCCCACCTGCTTGGCATTGCCGTTCTGCTGGAAGGAAACCACATTACCTCCGCATGCAGTCTTGCCCTTGCTGAAATCCCTCACAAGCGACACGGCCCCGGTGGGGAAATGATAGAAGTAGAGCTTGCTTCCCTGGCCGAAGAGCAGGAACGGATCGGTGCTGTATTCCCCTGTTGAATATGTCCTCATCAACCAGAAAGGAGTGGAGGCGGAAAGCTCGTAACCTTCCGGGAGTTCCTTCTGCTCATAACCGGAAAGCGATACATTTCCAGCGCTTGTGGGCGAAGTCCACAGGGCCTTGTCGGCATACAGCTTGCCATCCTTTTCAAAGATGGAGAAGAGCGTGAACTTGGCACCGGTATCACCCGTGGTCTCGGCATACACGATATTCACGTCGGAGGCCATGCCTGCAATGTAATCAAAGTCGGCCGAAGGTTTTGTCCCTCCCCATACCATGCCCTGGATATTCCTGGGGGAGCTGTAAGTGACCCCGAAAGGCACCCAGCGCTTGTTGGCATCGTCGAACAGGGGTATGCAATACTGTCCGGGCCACAGCGTGGAATAGGTGAACTTGGTGGGCTCTGCATAGCCCTTGTAGAACCATGGCACGC
The DNA here is from genome assembly GCA_017437755.1 of Bacteroidales bacterium. Taxonomy (GTDB): domain Bacteria; phylum Bacteroidota; class Bacteroidia; order Bacteroidales; family UBA932; genus Cryptobacteroides. The sequence continues at coordinate 87,550 of JAFRXI010000037.1, read as the reverse complement.
TGGCATAATAGTAGGCGTTCATGAGGGTGGAAGCTGTTGTGGGATTGGCGGTTACCCTGTCATAAACCTTGCCGCTGCGGGAGATTACGAACTCGGCCCCCCTCTGGGTGAAATGGACCGAGGCGGGAGCGAATCCGCCATCCTCATCGGGATACCTGCCGTCTATGAACTCCTTTTCAACGGAACTCACTATGGCAAAGTTGGAGCCGTCCAGTTCAACCCAGCCTCCCTCATCCTGCATGACGCATATCTCGTCGGCCTTGGCGACGGAATGGCTTGCAATGGCCACGGGGCCCTTTCCGAGGGGTTTGTCAGAATGCATTGAAGCGTAGATGTCCGGATAGAGCTTGAATGACTCCATATGGACAAAACTGAGCTGCGACACATTCCCGGCCCCCTTGGACAGTATGGCCCAACCCAGGGCGAAAGGCGAGTTCACCGAAATCTCGTAATCCTGGTTGTAGGTAATCCCGTTGCCCTTGTTCGTTATGGTCAGGTTCAGATACTGGGTTCCGGCCTCGGGGAAGGTGTAATTGAGGACCTTTTCGGTGCTTATCTCGTCGAGTCCGTTGAGCCTCCAGCTGAAGGTGTAATCCGATTCCTTCTCCCCGTTCCACTCGATTTCCGGAGTGAAAGTGGAGGGCTCACCGATCACGAACGTATAACCGTCCATGGCCTGTATCTTGATGGGGGCAAGCGGCGTTCCTTCCGTGGACCCGTCCTTGATGCACCCGGCTGTGGCAAAGGCAGCCAAAGCTATCAGTATGGATATCTTTTTCATGTCGTTCAAGATTTAATCAGTTACCTCCCGCAGGGATTACCATTTCCTTTCCATCATCCTCATAAACGGTATTTCCGGCAAGTTTCTGCTCCCTGAGGTACTGCCTGAAAAGGAGGGCGTAGTTCCGGATGACCGCAGCAGGGGTGCTGGCGTCGAAAGGATAATTGTCGGATATCATCATCAGGAGTTCGTATTTCTTTTTGGAAAATACACCGAATCCATTGGAAACGTATGCCACTCCGGTCCACCAGGCGGGTTTGAGGACATCGTTGTGGAATATGATCACCTTCATGCTCCTTTCCGCCGACATTACCTGATAATCAGAACTTTCCTCAAGGCGGAGGACAAGCCGCAAGGCCTCGGAGTCAAGCTTGGGAGAGTATTTTATGGTCACCGGGAAAGTGGCGGTCTGTGCTCCGCCGGGGAAAACGAATTCTCCCGCAAGGGCATAGTCGGAAGCGGCCGCCGTGGTCTCCCCGGGGACGACCGATACCTTGAACCTGGTATCCTCGGAGGAGAAACCGGTCCGCGCCACCGTCATTTCCAGATCCACCTCCTGCATTCCGGGGAAGAGGAAGAAGGAAGTCTCAAGGGAATCATCGTACGAATTATACTTCCCGAAATTAAGGTTGGTAAAATTCACGCTGGGGCTGTAAAAATACACAGTCATCGCACCGTCATACACCTTGGTCCCCTCCTTGTGGCAGGACGGTAAAACCATGGCTGCAGCCAATGCCATCAGTATTATATATCGTGTTTTCATGCCTAATAATCTTTAAAAGTTAGTCTCGGCGTCAGGAATCGGCAGCACGTACCATCCATCGATCAGGGTTTTGCGCACGGCCGCCCCGTTATACACGGTGGGATAATTGAGTTTCTTGAGGAACTGGAAAGCGGTTCCCCTGGCAAAGAATTCCCTCTCTGCCTCAAGCACAAGCTGGTCTGTGAACGAGGTCAGGTCGGCAGCCGTCTTCACCACCAGGCACTGGCGGGCGTCGCGTACTTTCTTCACCTCCTTGAGGGCATCTTCAATATTACCCTTCTGGGCCAGGCATTCAGCCTTGATGAAGTACATCTCGGGGAGTTCGATCACGGGAATGAGATTGCGGGAATGCTTCTCCACGTTGGTATTGGTGGAATAACCGGCCGCCGTAGGCTCCCAAACCCTTGAAAACACATTGGTTCCCGAAACTGCCGTAAGAAGGCGCGTAAGACGGTAGTCATTCTTGTCGTCATAAAGGGTGGCAGGGTTCTGGGTCTTGTAATACGATGTCAAGGCAGCTGATTTCCAGTTGGCCGAAACATTCTTATTATAAAAGGCCAGCAGTTGCTCGGGACGGCGCTTGGCATCCAGCAAGTTGGGATTGCCGGCAGGGTCGGCGGTGGAGGTATCGAGGAAGAAGTTATTGGCATTCACCCAGTTGTCCAGGATGACGTCGGCATATTTCTCCGCATTGTCAAAGTCCCGCAGATAGGAGTAGACCCTTGCCAGAAGGGCGTTGGCACTCCACCAGTTGTAACGGTATCCCCTGGTGGCGAAGAACCCGAAGGCGTCGTGCGCATTGTCGCGGACGGCCCCGTCGTTGCGCCAGGCTCCGGCATTCTGGTAGAGGTAGTAATCCATGTTCTGCATGTTGTTTGCACCAAACTGGAAAACGGCACCGTTGCGGCCCTCTTCAACGTCATAATGGTAAAGGAGTTTCTCCGATTCCTTGATGTCATCCAGCATCAGCTTCACATACTCGTTCCACTGCTTTGTAACAGGCTGATAGTCAGGATATGTCGTAACATAAGGAAGAGCCTCGCCATTATAACCGGTCACGGGCGCAGGGCGATAAAGGCTGAGCAGCGTAAAATGCAGCAGGCCCCTCAAGCCCCTGGCTTCTCCCATGATGACGTCCTTCTCGAATGAGACTTCGAACTCCGAAGGGTCCCTGGACTCGATCTTGTCCAGAAGTTCGTTGATATTGGCGATGGTATTGTATGCCTTTGCCCAGACGGCATCGATATGGACCCTGATGGTAGAGTTGACATACGGATCGGCCGTGGCGTTCAGCGCCGGACGGTAAGCCGGATCAGAACTTGCATAGACAAAATTGTTGGCCAGGTTGCTGGTAAGTCCCCAGGAAAGTTCCCTTCCCCAAAGGTCTGGAGAAGCGACCTGCCGGTAAATGCCTATAAGGGCTGTCCTGAAGCCCTCGGTTTCCTTGAATGCCTCGCTCTCGATAATCTCGTCGCTGGAACGGACATCGAGCCACTTGCTGCAGGACACCGAGCCCGTCAACAGGACAAGTATCGCGATAACTGATATGTAATTGTACTTTTTCATGATCTCTCCTCCTTTTTAGAATGTAAGGTTGACGCTGAGGTTGAAGGTCCTGGAATAGGGATAGGAAGTTCCCCTTTCGCGCCTGATGGTGGAAAGATAGAGAAGGTCGGAGGTGCTGGCCGCTATCCTGGCCCCGCTGAGGCCGGCCTTCTTCACAAGCTTGGGATCAAAGGTATACTGGATCTGTATACTGTTGAAAGTAAAGGTATTGTCGTTCTGGACAAACCTTGAGGTGGAGCGGGTTATATGGGACATGTCGGCGATGCTCTTGAGGGCCGCCACATCGCCCGGCTTGGTCCACCTGTCGGTAAGGACACGGCGGTCGCCGCTGTGAAGGTCCAGGTTGACGTTCTCTATGTAGCGCAGGGTGTTGTTGTAGGCCTGGCCTCCGAAACGGTAAGTGAACGACGTGAACATCGAGAGCCTCTTCCAGCGGACATTGAAGCCGAGCGAGCCGTTCAGCAGGGGTTCGGTATCGCCGAGGCACTGCTGCTGCAACGTGTTCCATTCGTAAGTAAGTGTACCGTCCCTGTTCTCGAATAATTCCTTACCGGTATTGGGATCGATCCCGAGCGACTTCATTCCGTAGATGGCCGTGAGCGAATTCCCCACCTCATACTTGGTGAATGCAGTTGCGAAGGCCTTTGCCTGGGCGTTGGTGTTGATGGGGTCTCTCTCGCTGTTGAACAGGGCGTCGATCCTGGCGTTGTAGGCTTCAAGTGCCCTGCCAAGTTCCACGATGCGGTTGGTATTATGGTTGCCGTTGGCAAAGAGATACACATCCCAATCCTTTGAACTGTAAGCCCTCAGATTCACCCTGAAATCGATTCCACGGTTGCGGATCTTACCCATGTTGCTCTTGTAGGAGGTAAAACCGGCAGAGAGCGGGATGGCAAGGGACTGGACCTGGTCTACGGTGAGCTCGTTGTAGAAATCAAAGGTAATGTGGATGAGGTTCCTGAATGCCGAAAGCTCGAAGCCCACGTCCATCTTGTTGACCTTTTCCCACCTCAGGTCCTCGTTTCCAAGGGCCTTGAGCGTCATACCGTAGAGGTCTACATAAGCCATGTCGTACATCACGTTATAAGTGGTACGCGCCTGATAGGGGCTGAAGTTGGCCTTACCGGTCTGTCCGTATGTGGCCTTCAGCTTGAGCATGTCAAACCAGCCGAGCTGCTTCACCGCCTTGTAGTTATGTATGTTCAGTCCGAGTCCGGCAGAGTAGAAGTTACCCATCCTGTTGTTTGCGCCGAAGGCCGAAGATCCCTCGTAACGGTCCGACAGGTCAACCAGGTAGATATCCTTATAGGAATAGTTGAGCTGTGCGAACAGACCGGCACGGCGGGCCCGGCTGTCGGTATAGGTAGGGTTGGAAGCCATCCTGATGGCATTCTGGGGAGAAGGGCTCACGCCGTCCAGGAAACCTGTATAGTTTGCCACGAACGAGGTGGAATTGGTCTGGGCGGCCTCGAAGCCGGCAGTGGCGTTGATGTTGTGCCCGCCAAAGGAACGGAAATACGATAACTGGGCATTGGCGTTCCATGAAATCTGGCGTATGTCGTTGTCACGGTAGGTACCACGCAGGGAAGCGTCGGTCTGGGACACGAATGCTCCCGACATCGGATCCACAAAGCGGTCGATATCGGAAATCTTGTATTCGGCCGAAACGGAAGCCCTTGCGGTCAGGAACGGGGTGATGTTCCAGTTGAGTCCCAGGTTATCCTTGAACGAGGTGTACTTGGAACGGCTGAAAGACCGCAGGGTGGCCTCATACAGGGGATTCTGGATGTTGGTTCCGATACTTCCCGAAGACTTGCGCTGGAAACGTACCACACGGAAGATCTTCTCGAACTTTCCGGTCTCATGGTCCACCGGGTCGAGGTAGGGCTTCATGGTGTAGTAGTCCTCGAAATCGCCGTAAGGGGAATCCTGGGAGTCATTGTGGCTGAAGCTGAACCGGTTGGTAATGCGGAGGCCCTTGTAGTTGAAGTCTATCTTGAGGGCGGCGCCCCAGGTGGTACGGTCCGAACCCTTCATAACACCGCTGTTGTCGTTATAGTTGACTTCGGCACCCCAGCGGAGCTCGTTGGTTCCACCTTCCACTGAAAGGTTGTGCTTGTGGTTGAAGGCGTTGCGCAGCGGCTTGGAAATCCAGTCGGTATTCCTGCCGGCCACAACGGCATTCTGGTAATCCAGGAAGTTGGTATATCCGGCAGCGTTGTACTGGGCATTCCAGTTGCTGGACTCGGGGTCCCTCGAGAACAGGCCGGCAAGATATTCAGCCTCAAGTATTTCCGCAGAATTCATAAGGTCGTATGAGCTTACGTCCGGAGCAGTGAGGGAATAGTTTCCGGAGTAGCTCACCCTTATTGCGCCCGGGGCCGGAGTCGTTGTCTCGATAACGATGATCCCGTTTGCTGCACGCGTACCGTAGATTGCCGTCGCGGCGGCATCCTTGAGGATGGTGACACTCTCGATCCGGTTGGGATCCAGGTCCACTATGGTCTGGATGTCGGTCTCGAAACCATCCAGTATGAATACCGGCGCACTGGGGTTGTTCTTCAGCGTAAACTCGTCCACTGCCCCCGTAACCTGGTCAAGCTGGGTAATATCCGACACGCCGCTTCGGCCGCGGATATAGTACTCCGGCATGGTGTTGGGGTCGGAACCCATCTCGTTGTTGACCGCCAGCCTGAGGGAAGGGTCAAACACGCTGAGGGATTTCATCACATTGTTGGGAGAGACCTTGAGCAGTTCCTCCCGGCTCACCGTGGTGGCGGTTCCGGTAAAACTCTCCTTCCGGATGGTGGCATAACCGGTAACAACCGCATTCTCAATACTGTTAGGGTCCTCCTTGAGGACTACGTCAACAGTAGCCGCAGCAGGCTTGATCTCCTGCGTCTGCATTCCCAGGAACGAGAATACAATCACCGGATCGGCAACGGAGGACCTGATTTTCAGGACATAACGGCCATTGACATCAGTGGCGACACCGATGTTGGTTCCCTTGACCATCACGTTCACCCCCACGAGTTCCACGCCCTTGTCGTCAACGACTTTACCGGATACGGTCTTGTCAGTTTCCTGGGCCCGGATTACGGGCAAGGCGAAGAGCATGCCGATCAGTGCGAGAATAGCACATCTTCTCATAACACAAACATTAATTGATACATAAAAGGTCGCGGAAAGAATCCACGACCTCAAATATATAAAAAAATTTAATAACCCGCGGCGGTTATCGGATTTTCAGACGGTAAATATTTGTATTTATGTCCTTTGACTTGGAGAAAAAGGCCATATAAATCCATTTTCCCTTCATGTCTATGCCTTCCGGTTCGGCGTCAAGGTCCTTCAGTTCCTCCATCAGGACCTTCTCTCCGGTCCCCATATCCACCACATGCATGATGGTGGGATAGGGAGGGCAGCCGTCGGGGATGAAGGCATAACCCTTCCTGACCATGCTTCCCTGGGGTATTCTCACATCGGTGAAAGTCACGACTTCCAGGACATCGTCAGGAGTATAGCGGACCTCGGGAACCTTGGGGTCCGGTATAGGGAATTTCTTCAGGTAGCGGCCCGAGGGTGGTCCGCCGTAGGCATAGATAAAGCCTCCCCGGGGGTCGATGCACCAGTCCATGGGACCTTTCTGGGCAGGATCCTGATAGTATATCTCCTGAACTACCCTTGCCGAATCCCGGTCTATATCCAGTACAAAGCACCTTCTGTCACCGTAGCATTCGGTTACATAAAGAAGGGGGAGGAAAGAGTCACGGGAATATTTGGCCGGTCCAAAGCCGGCATTGTTGCAATGCGCCTTCTTCAAGGCGGTGGAATAGACGGCAACCACCTTCTTCTGCTTGAGGTCCAGTATGTTGACCTGTCCCCGGTCACGCACCAGGACGGCATTCTTCCCGTGCACCGCAAAGCCCTGGGGCGCTCCCTTGAAAACCATCGCGGAGTCTTTCCATTCGCCGAGGCGGCCGACCAGCTGGGTCTTGACGATACGGGGCGCCTTCCTTGCCGAGGCAAGCGGAGAAGCGGCCATAGAAAAACTGACGGCCATTGCGGCCGTCAGCATAAGGTGACATATTCTCATATTGAAGCTATGTTCTTCTCGTTCAAGAGGTTCTTGCCTTCAGGAGTGTAGGCGTACTCCATGCGGTCGGCATAGTGCTCCTCGACTTTGCGGCGGACTATCTTCATGGTAGAGTTCATCATCTGGTTGGCGATGGTGAACGGCTCGTCGCAGATAACGACGGCTGCGGGCAGCCAGCGGTCGGGGAACAGCGCCTCGTTGGGACCTCCAGTCTTATACGTATCTATCTCGGCCTGGATCTTTTCCAGCATCGCAATCTTGCCCTCGCGGGTCTCGGGGTCGAGCCCCTTGCCCTGTACATACTCCTTCAGCGCCTCCTTCTCGGGGACTATCATCACGATGGTATACGGATTCTGGTTGTTGTGGAGCACCACCTGCGAGACATACTTGGAAACCTCGGGAAGGCTGTCCTCAAAGGCCTCGGGCGAGTATTTCTCTCCGTCGGACGAGATGAGGAGGCTCTTGAAACGGCCAGTGACATAGAGGAAGTCGGTGTCGAACGGGCAGATGTAGCCCATATCGCCGGTATGGAGCCAGCCGTCCACCACGGTCTCGGCCGTGGCCTTGGGATTCTTCCAGTATCCGGCCATGACGTTTCCGCCGCGGATGACGATTTCGCCCTTCTGGCCAATGGGAACTTCGTTGCCGTCAGTGTCGCATATCTTTATGTCCATGGGCTTTACGGTACGGCCGGATGAGCCGAAGATGGCGTGTCCGGTGGAGTTGGCGCAGATGATCGGGGTGGCCTCGGTAAGGCCGTAGCCCTGGAACATGGGCATTCCGACTGCGCAGAAGAACCTCTGGAGTTCGATGTCCAGCAGGGCGCCGCCGCCCACGAAGAACTTCATCCTGCCGCCGAATCCTTCCCTCACCTGCTTGAAGATGAGCTTGTCAAACAGGAGCATAAGGGGCTTTCTCCACCAGTTGAGGAAGCCTCCGCGGTTGTAATACTCCTTGTTGTAGGCAATTGCGTTCTTGACGGCAAAGTTGAAGAGTTTCTCCACCCTGGGGCCCTTCTTCTTTATGGAAGTCTCTATGTTCTTCTTAAAGTTGCGGGCCAGGGCAGGGACCGACAGCATCACGTGCGGACGGACCTCCTTGATGGCGGTGGGAACGTTGCGGAGCGTTGCCAGGGCGTTCTTTCCGATGGGGACGAAGGCGATGGAACCGCCGTAGAACATCATGGTGTACATTCCGGCCACGTGGGCGAAGCAGTGGTCCAGCGGAAGGATGATGAGCATCACCGAATACTCGCCCATTTCAATCACGGAATTGCCCTGCTTCACGTTACAGGTGTAGTTGCCGTGGGTAAGGAGGATTCCCTTGGGGTCGGCCGTGGTACCGGAGGTATAGCTGATATTTGCGTAATCGTCGGGAGTGATTGATTTATAGCGCGATACGAACTCATCCCTGTGGGCGGCAAGGAACTCGTCACCCATCTTCATGATGTCCGTTATCCTCATTTCACCGGGCTCCAGGGTTTCATAGTCAAAGGCGGTGTCGTCAAATACTATCACCTTTTCCACCTGGGGGCACTTGGAAAGGATGGCCCTGATCTTGGGGAGGTGGTTGCCTGAAACCAGCACCCACTTGGACTCGGAGTGGTTGATACGGAAGATGAGGTCTTCCCCTGCGCCGAGGTTGACGGAAAGGGGCACGTCGGTGGCTCCGGCGTACATGGCTCCCAATTCGGCCAGGATCCACATTGCGCGGCTTTCCGAAAGGAGGGCTATCTTGTCGCCTTTTTCCAGTCCCAGGGCCATGAGGCCGGCGCCGATGCGGTAGGCCGTCTCACGGGTCTCGGTCATGGATATCTCCTTCCATACCCCGTCCACCTTCTCACGAAGGTATGTATGGTCTGCAAACTGCCTTGTGTACTTCTCAACAAAATCGATGATTGTGGTTCTGTTTTCCATTATAAAATTATGATTTTTAATTTATTCCGTCGGGAAAAGGCCGAAGAGTTCGGCGTCGATCTTATCCGTTATGTACTGGAAATCCTCGGGGCGGTTCTCGAACTTGATATTGTCCACGTCAACTATCAGGAGCCTGCCCTTGTAATCCTTGATCCAGTCCTCGTACCTCTGGTTGAGTCCGGTGATATAGTCGATGCGGATGCTCCTCTCGTACTCGCGGCCCCTTTTCTGTATCTGGGCGATGAGGTTGGGGATGCTGGAGCGCAGGTATATCATGAGGTCCGGAGCCTTCACAAGCGACATCATAAGGTCAAACAGGTCGCTGTAATTCTCAAAGTCGCGGCTGGACATCAGGCCCATCGCGTGCAGGTTGGGCGCAAAGATCCGCGCGTCCTCATAGATGGTCCGGTCCTGGATGATGACGTCCTTCTCCTTGGAGATTTCAACCACATCCTTGAAGCGCTTGTTGAGGAAATAGATCTGGAGATTGAACGACCACCTCTCCATATCCTCGTAGAAATCAGCGAGATAGGGATTAAAATCCACGGACTCGAACTTGGGGGTCCATCCATAATGGGCGGCCAGCATCTTGGTAAGCGTGGTTTTGCCGCTGCCTATGTTTCCGGCGATAGCTATATGCATAACGGGCGATATTTTTTCATATTCCCACAAATGTAGCAATAATCCTGAATATTTGCTAACTTTGTGAAAACAGAATCTCCATGCACATTGGTATAGCAGGCAATATCGGCTGTGGGAAGACTACTCTCACTACCATGCTCTCAGAGCATTACGGCTGGACCCCAAAGTTCGAGTCGGTCACTTACAACCCCTACCTGGAGGACTATTACAAGGACATACCCCGATGGTCGTTCAACCTGGAGGTATACTTCCTTACGCAGCGTTTCAAGGATGTGCTGGAGATTGCCAGGTCGTCCGACGTAATCATCCAGGACCGGACGCTGTTCGAGGGTGTCCACATCTTCGTGGCCAACAACTACGCCATGGGGAACCTCACCGAGAGGGACTACAATACCTACATGGACCTGTTCTCGCTGATGATGTCGCTGGTCAAGGAGCCGGACCTGCTGATCTATCTCCGGAGTTCAATCCCCCACCTTGTGTCGCAGATCCAGAAAAGGGGCCGGGACTACGAACAGTCCATCAGCATAGAATACCTTACCGGCCTCAACGAGCGTTATGAGAAATGGATTTCGGACTATAGGGGGCGCCTCCTCATCCTCGACGGCGACAGCCTCGACTTCAAGAACCGCCCGGAAGACTTTTCCTTCATAACCGACAAGATCGACGCCGAACTATATGGCCTGTTTTAGAATAGTATCATAAAACAGACTGTCCAGTCAGATGACCGTCTGCACCCACGCAGCGTAAGTGGGAGGGGCCCGGCCGAAGGCTGGGAGGGATAGGCCGAAGGCCGTAGTCATCTGACTGGACAGTCTGTTTTAAACATCTGATAATGATCAAGATAAAGACTTTTCATTTCAATCCGCTGGAGACTTGCTGCGCCGTGGTGCATGACGACGCAGAAAAGGCCTGCGCGATAATCGATCCGGGCTGCTGCTCCCCCGGCGAGACGGACGGGCTTCTGGGATTCCTGGAGGCCGAGGGACTGGTACCGGAGAAGATACTGCTTACCCACGGGCATTTCGACCACAGCTTCGGCGCCGCAGCAATCGCCGCCAGGCTGGGGATAAAGGTCCTGATGCATCCCGCCGACAGGAAGGTCCTGGAAAAGGGGGAACTCTTTTCCGGAGTGTTCGGCATGGACGGATACAACGGCCGCTTCCCTACTGAAGACATTGCCGACGGGGACCTGGTCAAAATAGGGAACAATCTGGAATTCAAGGTCATACATGTTCCCGGGCATACCCCCGGAAGTGTCTGCTTCCTTCACATGGAGAGCAAGACCATGTTTGGCGGCGACACCCTGTTTGCCGGCAGCATCGGCCGGACAGACCTTCCGGGAGGAGACTACGACGCCCTGATGGAGAGCATCTTTGGGAAACTGCTCACCCTGGATCCCGCCATAATGGTGATTCCCGGCCACGGCCCCGACACCACCATCGGCCGCGAGGCCCTGTACAACCCTTTCCTGGAACCTTTCAACGAACCCGAGGAGACAGAATGAGCAAGGAATTCATAAGGATCCGGGGCGCCAGGGCCAACAACCTCAGGAACGTGGACGTGGACATTCCCAGGGACTCGTTCGTGGTGGTTACCGGCCTCAGCGGAAGCGGCAAGTCGTCGCTGGCCTTCGACACCGTCTACGCCGAGGGACAAAGGCGCTACATGGACACCCTTTCCACCTACGCCAAGCATTTCATGGGCATACTGGAAAAGCCAGAGGTGGAAGAGATAGAGGGGCTGAGCCCAATAATCGCAATAGAGCAGAAAACCACCGGCAACAACCCCCGGTCTACAGTAGGGACAATCACGGAAATATATGATTTCCTGAGACTTCTGTATGCAAAAGGGTCCAGGGCCTTCTCCCCCGTCAGCGGGGCGGAGATGGTCCGTTACACCGACGCCCAGATAGTGGACCTGATCATGGAGGGCTACAAGGGCCGGAAGTGTTACCTGCTGGCACCGCTGGTGAGGGGCCGCAAGGGACACTACAAGGATCTTTTCGAGCAGCTCCGCCGCCGCGGCTACACCGACGTAAGGGTTGACGGGGAAATCCGTCCCCTGGCCGAAACCGACGCCCTGGACCGCTACAAGGTGCACTTCATCGAACTTGTGGTGGACCGGCTGGTCCCCGGCGAGGGCGACCAGGGCCGGATCCGCGAATCCGTCGTGACCGCCCTCGGCGTAGGTCACGGTTCCATCGCGATGTACGACCTCTCCTCGGGTGAAATCCGCCATTTTTCCAAGCACCTGGTGGACCCCGAAACCGGACTCTCGCTGCAGGAACCCCAGCCGCACAGTTTCTCGTTCAATTCCCCGGAAGGCTATTGCCCCCATTGCAAGGGACTCGGAATGATTGTGGACGTCAATCCCGACACCATCATCCCCGACCGCAGCAAATCCATCGCCGACGGCGGAATCGTTCCGCTTGGAAAGGTCAGGGAGAACCGGAAGTTCGACATAATCCGCTCCATAGCCCGGAAATACAACTTCTCGCTGTACGACCCCATCGCGGCCATCCCGGACGAAGCCGTATCCCTCATCATCTACGGTTCCGACGAACTGTTCCGCGTGGGCGACGGGACCCTGTCGGAAATGGAGTCCTTCGGCGGCGTGGTAGACGACGTCGAGGACCGGGTGGTGTGTCCCGTATGCAACGGTAACCGGCTGAATTCCAACGCACTGTGTTTCAAGATCGACGGCAGGACCATACCCGAGGTTTCGGCCATGGAAATGTCGGAGCTGAGACGCTGGCTGGACACCATCGAGAACGATTTTTCCTCCAGGGAGAAGGCTATCGCACGGGACATCCTCAAGGAACTCCGCGAGAGGGTCCAGTTCATGCTGGACGTGGGCCTGGACTACCTCACCCTCGACAGGGCCACGGCATCGCTTTCCGGAGGCGAATCCCAGCGCATCCGGCTGGCCACCCAGATAGGCTCCAAGTTGGTAAACGTGCTCTACATACTGGACGAGCCTTCTATCGGGCTGCACCAGAAGGACAATATCAAGCTGATTTCTTCCCTCAAGAAACTACGCGACGAGGGTAACTCCGTAATGGTGGTGGAGCATGACCAGCAGACCATGACCAGCGCCGACTGGCTGGTGGACGTGGGTCCCGGAGCCGGGGAAAACGGCGGCAGGATATGCCTGAACGCCCCCCTGGACGTTCTGGTTGAAGGCAAACGGCCCGACCCGGAAACCGCACCCCACTGCATCACCGGTGAAAGCATAACCCTCGACTACCTGAAGGGACTCAGGTCGATACCCGTCCCGCCCAGGAGACGGAAGGGAAACGGCCTCACCCTGGGCCTCAGGGGCGCCACGGGGAACAACCTCAAGGGAGTCGACGTGGATTTCCCCCTGGGATGCTTCATAGGGGTAAGCGGCCTCAGCGGCAGCGGAAAGTCGTCGCTTGTGAACGAAACCCTCATGCCGGTCCTGCGGCGGAAATTCTACCGGAGCAGTGCCAAGCCATTGCCTTACAAGGAGATAGTGGGTGACGGCAACATCGACAAACTGATAGAGATCGACCAGTCCCCCATCGGCCGGACCCCGAGGAGCAACCCCGCCACCTTTACCGGGGTGTTCGGCGACATACGCCTGCTGTTTGAAAACACGCGTGACGCCAAGGTGCGCGGATTCAAGGCCGGGACGTTCTCGTTCAACGTGCCGGGAGGCCGCTGTGAGGAATGCAAGGGCGCGGGGATCAAGGTTATAGAGATGAATTTCCTCCCGTCGGTGAACGTGGTCTGCGAGCAGTGCAGGGGACGCCGGTACAAGGAAGAGACCCTCGCCGTCAAATACAAGGGAAAGAACATCAACGACGTGCTGGAAATGAGCGTCTCGGAGGCCTATGAGTTCTTCAGGAGCATCCCCAGGATAGCCGTCAAGCTGAAGGCCCTCCTGGACGTGGGGCTCGGATACATCCACCTGGGACAGAGCGCGGTAACCCTGTCGGGCGGCGAGTCGCAAAGGATGAAGCTTGCGGCCGAACTCGCCAGACCCGGTACCGGGAACACCCTGTACATTCTTGACGAGCCCACCACCGGCCTCCACTTCGAGGACATAAAAGTGCTCCTGGGTGTGCTCCAGGCCATCGTGGACAAGGGAAACACGGTAATAATTATCGAACACAACCTCGACATCCTCAAGAGCGTGGACTACATAATCGACATGGGACCGGAAGGCGGCCGCCGTGGCGGTATGATAGTGGCAACCGGCACCCCCGAAGAAATAGCCCTGGACCGGAAATCGGTCACAGGGCCGTATCTAAAGGAGGTCCTTTAGGACCGTTCTCTCATTCTTGAAGCTTACAACGTCTGGCCTCCGATGAATTCCCTCATTATGGAGGTCGGAGGGATGGCGGCGATTTCCTGCGGCGTCAGGGCCACTATGTACTCGAGGAACTTCAGCAGCCGGACCGCCTCGGTATAAGCCTTGGAGGTGGGAGGTATCCTGCGCAGCAGCGGGTCGGCATAGTACTTCAGGAGCGGCAGTTCGTAGATCAGGGCCGTGTTCATCAGGGCGTCGGCGTTTTCCTGGAAGGGGAAGATGTACTTGACCTCGCCGCGTCGGACGCTGTCCCAGCCAAGGATGGTCTTCTCAGGGGTATGGCCGCGATAGTTGAAGTCCCGGACCATGCGCCTCATGAGGCGGTTGTCGGAAGTGGACAGGTTGTTGTTCTCGTCGAGGTTGAGCGATGTCAGCGCAGAGGCGTACACCCTGAAGATCCTGGAGTTGTCAACATCGGGGACCATCGCCGGGTCCAGGGCGTGGATACCCTCCATAATGAGGATGTCCTTGTCCTCGAACCTCATTCTGTTGCCCTCGAAGAATTTCCGTCCCTGCTTGAAATCGTAGCGGGGAATCTCGGCCGTACCTCCCGACAGAAGCGTGTTGAGGGTGTTGCCAAGGAGTTTCAGGTCCATGGCCTCCAGGCACTCGAAGTCAAAGTTACCGTCCTTGTCCTTGGGTGTGAACTCCCTGTCTACAAAGAAGTTATCCAGTTCTATCACCTTTGGGTTCATTCCCAGGACGCGGCACTGCTGTGCGATCCTGAGCGACGACGACGTCTTTCCGCTGGACGACGGACCGGCAATGAACACTATCTTGACCTTGTCCTTCCGGGCATGGATCATGTCGGCGATGGCGGCGTACTGACGCTCCTGCCTGGCTTCGGACAGGTTGATGAGCTGTATAGCCCTGCCCTTGCCGATGGCCTTGTTGAGCTGCCCCACGCCAAGGACGCCGGTGGTTTCGCACCAGGTGGAATACTCGGCCAGCGACCTGGCCACCTTCGACTGCTTCTGCATGGGGATGCCTTTCTCGGGGTCGCCCAGCGAGGGATACTGCAGGCAGAAACCCCTCCCGCACGGCACTATTCCAAACACCTTCAGGTAACCGGTGGAAGGGACCAGGGGGCCGTGGAAAGAATCGGGCCTCCCGTCAAGCCAGTAGACGCTGCAGGAATAACGGCCGAGCGACTTCTGAAGGGCCGCCTTGAAATACTGCCGGTTGGAGAAAAACAGCTTTGCAGCCTCCTCCAGGGGAAGATGGGTACGGGAGAATGGAAGGTCGACCTCCACTATCTCCTGCATCTTCCGTCGGATGGCGGTGAAATCCTCGTCCGAGAGTGGCAGGGCTACCCTTCGGCCCTCATCGGAAAGACGGGGCTCCACCGTCTCGCAGTAGAAACCGCTCGGGAGGGAATGGTCGATTATCAGGACCCGGTCCGGGAACAGGTCCCTGACGGCGTTCTGGAGCACGAAACTCAGCGAGCGGAGCCAGGTGCGGCGGCCGTCGGGATGGTTGTAGCCTATGAATTCCACCTCGTGCGGCTCATCGATCCTGGTGTCAAGGCCTTTGAGCTTGTGGTCCACAAGGGCGGCCAGCACCCTCTGGCGCTTACCCGTTCCGGGAGACTCCACATAGGGGCAGACGGCATCGGAAAGCTCCTTGAGGGTAGTCCTCATGGGAACCTCGTGAAACACTCCGTCATTCACGCAAAAAATCCTGATGTTCTCTATTTCCATATCTCATCAATTTCAAGGTCGGTGCCCGCATGGCGGCGCGCTCATGACAGACGGCAAGGCGGCGCGCTCATTTCAGCCCGCATGGCAGTCCACACATGACAGCCAGCATGGCGGCGTCCCAATGGTGGTGCCGGATGGTGCAGCCTGATAGCGTCCCAATGGCGGTGCAGGATGGTGTAGCCTGATAGCGTCCCAATGGCGGTGCCGGATGGTTGCAGCCGGCAGGTCTGCGCCCTCTGCAGGCGTCCTCAAGCGACACGAATATAGCAAATGTTTTGGAAATAATGCTGCAGGGCAGAATTATTTAATGCGCCGGCTCCGATCCGCACAGTCGGCATCGATTTTGGCCATAATCGAGCCCGTCCGTGTCAACTATGTCACGGGCGGGCCCGATTTGCCGCGTTTCCAGACCCGACTGTGCGGATCAACGCCTCCCGACAACGACGAAAGCGGACGCGGAGGTGGACGCAGACGCGGAGGCGGAGGCGGAGGAAGCCTCCGCAGGCCGAGGCGAGATTCCCGGCCCAACCGGGAATTCCGCCAAGAGCCGAGGACCAGCGACCGGAGCCTTTGACCTCCGCCGTGCCCGCAAAAAGTTCCCGGTCGGAGCCGGGGCAAGACTTTTAGCACACTGGTACCGTGTTTCCCGTCCCTGCCAGATGGACGGGAAGCACGGTGGTCCCGGACCAAGCCCGGCATGACGGGAAGAGTCCAAGAGCATCACGGCAGGGCAACACTGACCGGGAGTCCCTGGTATGGAGCCGTATGCACCCGCGCATGCAGCGGGAGGGGCCCGCAGGAGCGACAGCGACGGTGGGAGGGTCCGAGGCCGAAGGCCGAGAGCGCAATAACAGGGACCCCCGGCCGGCGCCGGGGGCGACGGAACGGAGACCGGGGACGACGAAACGGAGACCGGAGGCGACGGAACGGAGACCGGGGGCGACGGAACGGAGACCGGAGGCGACGGAACGGAGACCGGGGGTGACGGAACGCCGCAAGGTGACAACAGAACGGAGCAAACGGGACGGGAAAACATGAGCCAGGCAGCTATTTCAGAGGAACGGATAGCTATTTCTCGGGAATTTGTTGTATTTTTGTAAATTGTACGTATTAAAACGAATAGTTCATTTATGACAGCAAAGGAAATTAGGCAGAAGTATCTGGATTTCTTCGCTTCAAAGGGCCACACGGTTGTGCCGTCGGCGCCGATGGTGGTGAAGAACGACCCCACCCTGATGTTTACAAATGCCGGGATGAATCAGTTCAAGGATATCTTCCTGGGCAACAGCATACCCAAGTTCAACCGTGCAACCGACTCGCAGAAGTGCCTCAGGGTCAGCGGAAAGCATAACGACCTGGAGGCCGTCGGCCACGACGGCAGGCATCACACCATGTTTGAGATGCTTGGCAACTGGAGCTTTGGCGACTACTTCAAGACCGAGGCTATCGACTGGGCCTGGGAACTCCTCACCGAGGTATACAAGATAGACAGGACCAAACTCTACGCCACCGTATTTGAAGGCAGCGCAGAGGACGGCACCGCCCTCGACGAGGAGGCACGCACCGCCTGGCTGAGGCATATGCCCGAGGACCACGTCCTCCTTGGCAACAAGCACGACAATTTCTGGGAGATGGGCGACACCGGCCCCTGCGGCCCCTGCAGCGAAATCCATATCGACCTCCGCAGCGACGAGGAGATAGCCCGCATCCCCGGCCGGGAACTGGTCAATACCGACAACGACGACGTGATCGAGATCTGGAACATCGTCTTCATGCAGTACAACCGTCTGGCCGACGGCCACCTGGAGCTACTCCCAAACAAGAACGTGGACACCGGAATGGGATTCGAGCGTCTCTGCATGATTCTCCAGAACAAGAAATCCAACTACGAGACCGACGTTTTCAGCGGCCTCATCTCAGAGGTGGAAAGCCTGTCGGGCCATAAGTATTCCGAAGGCGGGAATGTGGAAGTGGCCATGAGGGTCATCGCCGACCATATCAGGGCCATCGCGTTCTCTATCGCCGACGGGCAGCTGCCGTCCAACGTGAAGGCCGGCTACGTTATCCGCCGCATCCTCCGCCGCGCAGTCCGCTACGGATACACCTTTCTGGGCTTCACCGAGCCCTTCATGTGCCGTCTCATCAGCAGGCTTTGCCAGGACATGGGCGAGGCATACCCCGAGCTCTTAGCACAGAAGAAACTGATAGAGAGCGTCATACGTGAAGAGGAGAACGCCTTCCTCCGCACCCTGGACAGGGGCATAAGGATGATGGACGACCTCATGGCAAAAAGCGCCGGAAGCAAGGTGATCAAGGGCGTGGACGCCTTTGTCCTTTACGACACCTACGGATTCCCGGTTGACCTGACCTAACTCATCGCCTCGGAAAACGGCTTCACCGTGGACCTGGACGGATTCAATGCGGAACTCTCCAAGCAGAAGGAAAGGGCCCGCAACGCCACGGCGAACGAGTTCGGCGACTGGATCCGTTATTCCGACGACACCGACGCCGAATTCATCGGCTACGACACCCTCGACCTTGAAGGAGCCACCCTCATCAGGCAGAGGACCGTCAAATCCAAGAACAAGGTACTCTTCCAGCTGGTATTCGACCGCAGCCCCTTCTACGCCGAGATGGGCGGCCAGGTGGGTGACACCGGATATATCGTTTCCGCTTCCGGCGAGAAGGTCGCCATACTGAACACCGTAAAGGAGAACAACCTCACCATCCATCTTGCCGAGAGGATACCGGAGGACTGCGAAGGTCCGTTCTCCCTTCACGTAGACGGGAAACGCCGTGAGCGGATTGCAGCCAACCATACCGCAACCCATCTGCTGGACACCGCCCTCCGCGAGATTCTCGGGACCCATGTGGAACAGAAGGGATCGTTTGTGGGGCCCGACTATTTCCGCTTTGACTTCTCCCATTTCTCAAAGATGTCGGACGAAGAGATCCGTGCCACCGAAAGAAGAGTCAACGAACTGATACGCAGCAACTTCCCTCTTGAAGAGAATCGCAACGCCACCATGGAGGAAGCCATGGGGATGGGTGCCATCGCCCTGTTTGGCGAGAAGTACGGCGACACCGTCCGGGTGGTCCGGTTCGGCCCCTCAACCGAGCTCTGCGGCGGAACCCACGCCAGCGCAACCGGCCGGATCGGCTTCTTCAAGATACTTTCCGAGGGAGCCATCGCAGCCGGCGTGCGGAGGATTGAAGCCGTTACGGGAGAAGCTGCCGAGAACGCAGTATCGGCGCTTGAAGAGATGATGAAGACCGCAAGGAGCCTGTTCAACAACGCTCCCGACCTGGCTGCTGCCATCCACAAGACCATCGACGAGAACGCCTCCTTCAGGAAACAGCTGGAAGAGGTGGCGGAGGAAAAGGCCGAACGCCTGGCCGGGGCCCTCGAGGAGCATGCCACGGAGATCGGGGGCATAAAGGTAGCAACCTCCACAAGGAGCGTGGACCCCGCCCTCGCCAGGATGGCTGCGCTCGCCCTGCAGAAAAAGGCCAGGAACCTGGTGGTCGCCCTCGCTTTCGAGTTTGACGGCAAGCCCAACCTGCTGCTGATGTACTCGCAGGACCTGGTCTCCGCCGGGCACAATGCCGGAAAGGATATCAGGGAAGCCGCAAAGTTCATCCAGGGAGGAGGAGGCGGTCAACCCGGGCTGGCTACCGCCGGAGGCCGCAACGCCGCAGGCCTCAACGACGCCCTGGAAGCCATGGTATCAACAGCTACAGCATTGCCAAAAGCATAAAGAAGCTGGAAATCAGGATGAAAAGACTCGACAAGTTCATATTGAAAGCTTTCATAGGACCGTTCATAGCGATCCTGCTTGTGGTTATTTTCGTCCTGGTGATGCAGTTCCTGTGGCTGTACATCGACGAGCTGGTGGGTAAGGGCCTGGGGCTCAGGGTGATAATGGAATTCATGCTATGGGGTACCTGCACGGTGCTTCCGCTGGCCCTTCCGCTCTCCACCCTGCTCGCCTCGATGATGACCCTGGGCCAGATGGGCGAGAACTTCGAGCTCACGGCCATCAAGGCCTCTGGTATTTCCCTTGCCAGGATACTCGCTCCAATCATGGGCGTAAGCGCCGTAATCAGCGTGATAGCCTTCTTCGTGGGAAATGACCTGGTGCCATACGCCACCAACCAGATTTTCACCATGCGCGACGACATCGGCCGCACCAAGGAGGAGATCAAGATCCCGGTGGGAACGTTCTACGACGGCATCGAGGGCTACGTGCTGAGGATCGGCGACAGGAACGAGGAATCCGGAATGATGTACGAGGTAATGGTCTACGACCACTCCGGCAACAAGGGCAACACCAGCCTCACCGTGGCCGATTCCGGCCTTATGAAGATGTCCAAGGCAAAGGACTACCTGTCGTTCCAGCTTTACAGCGGCAGCAACTATCAGGAGACCAACACCAAGAAGTACCGCGACACGACCCTGGCCCTGCAGAAGATCCGGTTCTCGCATCAGGAAATGATCATCCCGCTTAAGAACTACGCCTTCAAGAAGTCGGGCGAAGTGCGGTTCAGCGACCAGGTCAAGTCCATGAACCTCAAGCGGTTGCTTCACGGCCAGGACTCGCTGCGCCACCTCGCCGACAGCACCTTCGCCAAACAGTACGACGAATTTATCCGGACATCGCACCTGTCATACCGTTCCCAGATCGATTCAAACTGGAAGGGAAAGCCAAAATTCTCATCGGAAGACTTCCTCCACTGGGATGGGATCGACAAGCAGCAGAAGGCATATGAGAGCGCCTCATCGGCCGCACAGCAGATGGAATCAACCCTGAGAAACTATTCCATGGACACTTACGAGTATACATGGATCCTCCGGAGGACCGACCTTGAGATCCTCAAGAAGTTCGCACAGGCCCTCGCCTGCCTCATCCTGTTCTTCATAGGTGCTCCCCTCGGGGCGTTGATAAGGAAGGGCGGCCTGGGAACTTCGGCCATAGTGTCGGTGCTGTTTTTCGTACTGTACTGGGTGGTTGACATCACCGGTACAAAACTGGCCAGGGACGGAGCCGTGAGCGCATTTGTGGGAGCCTTTGTCTCCGCCTTCGTACTGCTGCCCACCGGACTCTTCCTATGCTGGAGGGCCATCCACGACGCCACAATCTTCTCCAGCGACAATATCGGAGCCCTGTGGAGAAGGCTCAAGAGCCAGGTGGTGTCGCTGTTCAGGCGGACCAGGATCGTGTTCATGGGAACGCCCGAGTTCGCAGTTGCGTCGCTGCGCAGGCTGGTTGAGAAGAAGTACAAGGTGGTGGGGGTCGTGACCGTGGCCGACAAACCGGCCGGAAGGGGCCTGAAGATACTGGAGAGCCCCGTGAAGAAATACGCCGTGGAACAGGGGATTCCCGTGCTGCAGCCTGAAAAGCTCAAGGATCCCGCCTTCCTGGAGGAACTTTCGGCCCTCAAGGGCGATATCTTTGTGGTTGTCGGATTCAGGATGCTCCCGGAGGCCGTATGGTCAATGCCCAAGCTGGGAACCTTCAACCTGCATGCAGCCCTGCTTCCGCAGTACCGCGGAGCGGCTCCCATCAACTGGGCCGTAATCAACGGCGAGAGGGTGACCGGCGTCACCACCTTCATGATTGACAAGAAGATAGATACCGGCGGAGTCATCCTCCGGCAGGAGTACAGGATATCCCCTGAGGATACCGCCGGAGACGTTCATGACGCCCTTATGGAGATTGGCTCGGACCTGGTTGAACAGACCGTCCAGGGACTCATAGAAGGGAACGTGGAGACCAGGGTACAGAAGAGCTTCATCCAGGGGTCGGAGCTGCTTAAACCGGCTCCCAAGCTCACCCGCGAACTCTGTCACATCGACTGGAACGATTCAACCAGGAACATCCTCAACCTCATACGCGGCCTCAGCCCCTATCCCGCCGCCTTCACCGAACTTGTCAAGGACGGGAAGGTCCAGCAACTCAAGGTCTTCCGCGCCGCCGCACATACCATTCCCGGCCTGACCGGGACTCCCGGGACCATCCATTCCGACGGAAAGACCTTCCTTGCGGTTGAAACCGCCGACGGTTCCGTCTCGCTTACCGACATACAGGCTGCCGGCAAGAAACGGATGGATATCCACTCATTCCTTGCCGGCTGGCGCGATCCTGAATCATATACCCTTTCGCAGGGAACATCCAGGGCTGAAATCGAGAAGAACGTACCTGTAGAAGACTAGAAATAAGCTATCGGAAGTACGTAAGCCCTGCTGCCTGTCTTGGATTTCTCGGTAACAGAAGCATAATAATTGGAATATTTCAGTTCGATGGTAAACACAGGAGCCATTTCAGCCCCTTTCTGCTGGCATGTCCAGAAGGAATGGACGTACCCCGGAGTAGATCCGGAAATATTCTTGCCACATGTCCGTAAAGCCTGAACCTTTGGAGTTATGGTAACACTGAAAGGCGCGACCGGGGAATCATAGGTAACACTGGAAAGAGGTGGCCTCTCGTCGGCGAATATCATGTACAGGTCGCTTACTGAAGGCATCAGCCAGGGCGAAATGACCAGATTCCTGTTCCATGAGTAGCGGGCCGTAGACGAGAAATAATCGTCACTGCTCTTCAGGTTTCCGGAATAATAGTCTCCATAGAAATCGCTTTCCCATGAGAAACTGGATACGGTTATCTTCTTGGTCTCTTTGCTGCTTGGTTCAAGTATTTCGCTCCTCACAAAGAAATTCATCGGTTTCACGTCGTGAGACGTACCGTTACGGCCGTTACGGTACACCAGCGCGGCCGTGTTGGAGAACGCCGTCATCTTGTAATAGTTCCTCCAAGGCAGCTGTCCCGTGTTGAACCACGAAGGCAATGCGTCGGACTTGGTGATATCCTCACCCGTGTCGGCGAAGACTTCTCCCTGGTCGCGGTTCTTGCGGTACAGATACCCCGTTTTGGCAGGTATGACTATGCCGTGAACCACTCTTCCGTCCGTCGACGTGATGCCTCCCTTGCAGTAACTGGCATAGAGCGGATCCTCGGTCAGATGGGTATCCCCCACCCAGGCAATCATGGCGTCACAGGGCATTGACGTCCCATATTTGCTTTCCTCAAAAATTCCGTTTCCCCTGTTCCCGCCGTCCAGAAACTTGTCTTCCTTGTAATAAAGGCCGTCTCCTACCTTGGGAGTGTAAGGATCAAGCTCCGATACGATGAACTCCACCGTCCTGGTATATGAGCCTATCCGGAATGTAAGGTTGCTCTTAACAATATTAGATGGAGAGGATACAAACGGGATAGAGCTAGGAGCCTTGGCGATCAGGATGCTGTTGACTCCACTGGACGTCAACGAAAATTCCACAGGGCCGTCGCTTGATACGATTTCAATGAAGCAAGGATAGGAATAGCCCAGATTGCCGTCGGTGTCCTTGGTTTCAACCTTGATTGTAAATCTTTGGGTAGCACCCCTGCCGATATACGAAGTATGCCGAAGCATCTGGGCGCTGACGGGATAGAAATTGGGCATGAAATAACCATACGTATCCTCAACGAGTACTGCCCTATTGGCATACGGTCCCGATACGCGGATATTCACATAAGCGGACTTGACATTGGGATTCTTCTTGGACCTGGCATATATATAACTATTCCCTCCCATATTTCCGGCAAGTGCGTAGAACCGTCCCCATGAATCGATGGTGAAGGCCGGAACCCCGCCGGAGACGCAGGCGAATTCAATCTCATCAGGGGCATCCTCCGGCACTCCACGTGCCTTGAACCTGAATTGTTCACCGGGTGTAAAGACATAATTACTGCCGACGTGATGATCCAGGATATCGGATAAATTGGTTATGCTTATGCTGGTAAAGGCCTGCGGCTGCGGTTTGAAGACCGAGACCGGCTTTACGCTCTGCGCTCCGCCGTCCTTGGACTTGACGACTATATTGGTCTCCCCGACCGCCACCGCCGTGACAAGACCCTTGTCGCTCACTGTGGCGATGTCAGTGGATTCAGAGCTCCAGGTAACGCCTTTGTCTTCAGCATTTTCAGGGGCAATCTCAACACTGAGCTGTGCGGTTTTGCCAATCTCGAGGGAAAGTTCATCCGACGGGAGGATGGTTATATCGCTTACCTTGACAGGCTTGACCTCAGGCGTTTCCGGGTCAACGGGAGTTTCACCGGGCACCTCGCCGGAGTCACCGGGATTGGTGCCGGGATCGTCGCCGGGATTGTCACCGGGATTGTCGCCGGGCGTGGTCTGCTCCTCGGGAGGATTAGGCTCGGAAGGCTGTTCGGGCTGCTTGCAGAAAGTCAGGAGAAGGGCGGAAAGCATCAAAACCGATGACAGACGCGCCCATTTCATGGCGTAGAGTCTCATATTATTAAGGTTTTCCACCCAAAGATAGGGATTTTTTACAAAAAAGGAGCGCTATCATGCCCAGAAGCCTTGGTTCTGGCCTCGTCACGGACGGAAGAAGGAATGGAGGATTTGCGGTAAACCGACTCTTCCGAGTTCTTCTGGGATTTGAGAGTCAAGGTTTTACGGTCTGAAGAGAGAGACACATCGTACATGTCGGCAAGTTTCTTCCCATCTGAATATTTGCCGGAGAGGACATCGTCGGTCAGGGTCCAGGAACCCGTATAATGCTCAAACCGGCCGTCGCCGATCCTCTGGAAGAGGTCGAAGTTCCCGTCTTTCAGGAATTCCACATACACCACGACATTCTGGTCAGATGCCCTGAGTCCTGAAAACTCTTCCAGTTCCCACACTCCGGTGATGTCGGTCTTCACCTTCTTGTTTCCCTTGCACCCTGCCGCAGCCAGTATAACCAGCGCGGCAAGGAAATAAACAAACAATCTTCTCATAATCATTCAGTTTACAGCCAGCCCCCGTTGGAGGAGGAGGCTCCACGGGCGATTATGGCGACGGTCTTGGTGATGTGCATGCCACCCACAACGTCCTCGGTTCCTATCGTGGTTCCACCGCCGACGGCATGGATGGTCACCTTGCCGCAGCCCGCCTTGGTGGGAGTTATCAGAAGCCTTCCGGAACGGATGAACGGGTAGCTGGTGATTCCGAGGGCCGCCTTGTCCTCGTCGGAGATTTCAACGGAAAGATAGGTAAGCTGGTTGAAGGAAGCCCCGAAGTAGTCGGCCAGGGTCAGGGCATTCTCCTCGCCCACGACGGCCTGACGGTAAGGGGTCCCCTCCACCTGAAGCAGAAACCGGTAGGCGTCGATGGCGCCGGTTCCCATGTTGGCCTTGTAGGGGGACAGGTTGAGGGAACCGATGGAACTTCCCACGATGGTCTGCTTGGTACCGTAAATCCATTTGTCCATATCTGACACCGAGGTCAGGAACATTGCCTTGAACTCGCTGATGGTGTATTTGCGATTACGCTGGAGCATATAGGAAAGACCCAGTGCGGCAACTCCGGTGGCATGAGGGCAGGCCATGGAGGTCCCCTGCATGTAACCGTAGCCGGAAGTTTCTATCTCCGGAGGAAGGGTGGAAAGGATGGCCCCGTTGGAGGAGAACTTTCCGCCCGTGTAATATTCCCCTCCGGGTGCTGCGACATTGCTTCCGGGACCGTAATTGGTATAATGGGCCGGAAGGAAATCGGAAGCGAAGGCAGTTACGCAGATATTGTCACGGTAAGCGCCGGGATAGCCGGGAAGCGGCTTGCTGTCATTTCCGGCAGCGAAAATGACGATTCCTCCGTCGAGGGCGTCATTGTTGGATGTATCCATGAAATACTTCAGGGCCGACACCTCCACGCCTGTGTAACGGTCATAATCCCTGTCGGAGGTAAACATGCCCGAAGTATATCCCAGGGATGCCTGGACAATGGAGGCGCCGTTGTCGGCGGCGTACTTTATGGCCTCGGCCAGAACCCCTGCCGACCCGCTCGACTGGGAAGATGCGGCAAAGACCTGGCACGACATGAGACGGACGCCGTCACCCTTGCCGCTGCCGCCGGCAATACCGCAAACACCTTTGCCATTGTTGTTTACGGCCGAGATTATTCCGGCAACATGGCTGCCGTGACCGGAATCGTCCTTCCTTGGGTCGTCGGGATTCTTCTCGCTCCAGGTTATGGTTGAAGACTTCTTTGGAAAGTTGTAACCATGAATATCGTCAACGTATCCGTTGCCGTCGTCGTCTATGCCGTTGGCTATCTCCTTGGGATTGGTCCAGAGGTTGTCCTTCAGGTCAGGATGGGTCAGGCAGATGCCCTCGTCCACGATTGCAACGACTACCGACGGGTCCCCGGTGCAGATTTTCCAGGCCTCCTCCACGTTGATGTCGCCCCCGGCCTTTGCGGTTACAGCAATTCCTATGTCGCCGGTGTTCTTGAAATGCCACTGCATTGGTAGCTCGGGATCATCGAAATATCCCTTGGCGGGAGCCTTTGTAAGGGCATCGGGATTGAGCGGAAAATGGCTTCCGTCCGATCCCTTCCTGAGACTCGTGTTGAACTGTATCTTCCTTACGGGAGCCTCTCCGGCTATCCTGGAGGCCAGGTCAACCACCGGGGAATCGGTTTCCAGAACCCACCAGCGGTCAAGGCCGAATCGACGTTCCCGCTCTTCTTTTCCGGGAACGGAAGGGAAGAGCCTGCGCCAGGACTTGACACCGGAGGCAAGGAACCTCTCTCCGAGCTCTTGGGAGACTGCCTCATCGTCGAGGAATACAAGCAGGGAACCCTCCAAGGCATCCTCGGCGGAGTTGATCGCCTTGGTTTCAGGGACCACTGCAATCTCCTGCTCCCGGGACTCACTCAGAGCCTCGGTGCAGGAAAAGAAAACCGGCAGCAGCATCACTGCTGCTGCCGGAAGAAATAAATTGAACTTCATTCTAGACTATTTTTCACGGTATGTGGGCTTGAAGCTGATGTCCACCTTCCTGTTGACGGTTGTGGCAGAGGAAGGCCTTACCGTGAAGGATGCATTCCTGAATGCATTCTCGGAAAGCCAGGTCCTTCCAAAGGATCCACGGCCGCTTACCCGCTTGGAAGACATAATCTTGTCAATGGTAGAATGGATGTATCCACGGTCCGTCTCCACGAAGTTGGTCCTTGTCTTAGCCATCTCCTTAGCCACGGACTTGAGGCCTGAAGGAGCAAGGGAGCTACCCTGGGCGCCACCCTCACCTTCCTGAGCAGGAGCAGGATAGACCGCAGGATCGGCAAGGATCATTTGCGAGAATTTCTCAATCCACTGGAAATAAGCATCGTCGCCATAGGTATCATCCTTGTAAACAGACAGGCAAAGTCCCTCTCCTGCTGCTCCGTAACTGGCATACGCACCGGAATCCACGAAAGCAATCAGGCCCTCATTGACATAGGCTCCGTATATCATTGAATCCATGAGACCGAAAGTCGATCTCCCGCCCATGCTGAACAGACTCTCCATTGCAAAATAGTAAGGAACCGCTCCAGTGCCCAACGTATTGGCGAGATTGTAAATAAGTCCCCTGTAGTACTCCCAATACATGGTGTCATTGAACCCGAATTTGGCAGCCCAAGGGGCGGTAAACCCGGTAGCCTTGATGACATCGGTAGCAACGCTTCCGTCGTCATCCAGTTCATCCTCCTCCTCAGAGAACTTGACGGACCCGATCTCAGTACGCTTCTTCATAAAAGCTCCTTCATCGTCAGTTATGCAGGCGAGGTAGCGCCAGTCAGTTGCAAAGAATTCGTCCTTGCTGACATATTGTGCCAGGTCCGCACTCGTGTACTTGGCAACGAGAGGATCGGGCTCACCTCCGGTTATGGACTGGCAGACGGCGACGGTATCGCTGTAGCTGTTGGAGGCATATACCAGGAAGGTATACTCGGTACCGGGATCTAGATCCTCGATCACACCGCTGAGTACGCCGGAATTGATCTTCTTCAGGTCAGCAGATGCAAACGGCTCGGTTTCATAAAGGAGGTAATCAACGCATTCATCCGGATTCGCATCGTAATCTTCGGTCTTGAACATTTCCGCATAAACCTCGGTGATGTCGGTTCCGCTGATGTAGTACTCCATGGAATTCTCGGAGGTGTTGCCCTCGGTCAGGTACTTGTCGGAGACGATCAGTCCGGCATTCAGCTTTACATGCTTGGTATTGTCACCGGCAGCAACATAGTTGAAGTACGCATAGGTCTTGGCAACTATATCCTCCCCGACATAACCCTTGGCGATGGCTGTGTAGGGGCCGGTCTTGTCCAGGGTGATATCCATGACGGAGCCGTCAGTCACCTTTGCGGCAGGATCCTTGTCGAAGTTGGCGTAAGCGGCGTCAAGTTCGTCACCGGGGATGGTTCCCTCATAGATGGCGTATTTGGCGGACTCGACGTCCTCACCCATTGTCACCATCATCTGCATGACACCCTCAGCATCGCTGTAGCCGTTCAATATCTTAAGGCTGTAGTCCATCTCAAGAGGACGCTCATGCTCAGGAAGGACCAGGCGGGTCTTGCCACTGGTGTTTCCGTAATCGAACGGTGAGGCACCGAAGCCTACCATAATGCCCTCAACCGGCCATTCAATGATACCGGTTTCCTCATCATAGGTTCCGGCCTCTCCGTATTCGCCCCACGGTCCGCCTATGCTGAACACACCATTGGAATAATACTGGAATCCGATTTCCTGGGGCTCAATCTTAACGTTCTCGGGATCGGTGGCATCGATGAAGATGTCAGGATTACCAATCGAGAGATCACCGGAAGCAATGTACCCTGCTAGTTCTTCAGCGGAGTAGGCGTTTTCATAGAAGGCAACCAGGAAGTCAAGATAATACACATTGCTGACGCGGAAATAACCAGGCAGATCGTCCCTTTCTGCCACCTGCACTTTGTATTCAGGGATACAGGTGGGTTTATCGGAGAACGGGCCGATGAGATCGTCCCTCCACCAGCCTTCACCAAGCTCGTTCCACTTGACCCTGATCACGTCGAACGAGACGGAACTGCGGGTGGTCCCGTAAGTAAGTGCATACTGGGGATCCTCAATTACGATGGAGCCATTGTATGTCTTTCCTATTTCCGCCTTGGGGAAGAATACATCGACGGTCGTCTTCTCCTCGGCCTTCTCAAACTTTATAAGGCCTAAGGAAAGGACTTCCACGTCGTTGGTCTTGAGAACTGCGGGGACCTCGATTGCTTCGTCTCCACGTTCAAGATCCCTCAGGACATTGAACGTAATCCGGGCAGGTTCCTCCGGAGCCAGCACGAAATGGGTGCTCTCCATGGACTCGAAGTATACACCATAGCAATTCTCAAGGTCTTTTTCGCCCGGAGTGTACTCCTCCTTGTTCCGGCAGCCGGAAACTACCGGCAGCAGGGCGATGAGCGTATAAAGAAGATATTTAACCTTTTTCATGATTCTTGGCGTTTAATTAGTTGGACCATTGAGTAACTTTATCCGAAGGGTCCGGATTGTTGGTGGCCGTGGTAATTCCCTTGTTGGACTGGAATTCTCCACGGGTGATGACTATGTTCCACTGAGGAGAACGACCGTCCGTATTGAAGCAGTACACAGGTGCCTGGTTGGTACCTTCATATCCCTGGGTGATACCCATGTCCAGCCTCTTGTAGTCATAGAACAGGATTCCCTCTCCCCAGAACTCTATCCTCTTCTGGAGCATCATCTCATTGATGAAGGCCTTCTGTGAAGAAACCGAGCAGGAGTAGCTCTTGTCGGTGATCCTGTTCTCCATGAATTCATTGAGGAGGGCGCATGCATCGGAGATCTTGCCTTGTCCGGCAAGGGCCTCCATCTTGATGAACCACATCTCCTCAACCCTCATGATGGGATGGTCGGCGCAGTTGCCCACGGAGAAGTCGGAGCACTCACCCTGTGCAGGACGGAACTTGATGGCCTGATAAGGAATGAGGGCAAAGCATTCTCCCGTCTTTCCAACCTGGAGGGTATGCAGCTGCTCTGCATTTACAGCCCACTTGTACTGCCACTTTGTGAAATTGTCAGGGTCGGCAATGTACTCCGGATCCATGTAGGAATGCTTGCGGAAGTCACTGTCAGGAATCTTTTCATACAGACGCTTGGCAATGGACATCTGGGAAAGGCCGCAATAGCCCCAGGTGGCCTCGGGCGACATATGTGCGGTGAAGGTGATGATGTTCTCCTGGTTCTCCGACGAGAGGGAGAGGCCCCAGATCCATGCATTGTTGGCGGCACCGTTGTTGAAGCCGTTGGCGGGATCCTCCCACTGGGCCTGGGTCAGAGGGGTCTTGCCGCTGGCGGTAATGGCAAGGTCTGCGTACTCGTAGGCCTTTGCAAACATCTCTTTATCGCCTCCCTCCTTCCAGTATCCCATCTCCAGGTATGCCCTGGCCTTGAGGCCGTAAGCGGCGGCGAGGGAAGGCTGGAGATAGGTTATCATCTTGGTCTCGCCGAAGTACTCCTCGGCCTTGTCAAGATCCTGGAGGATGAACTCGTACATATCCTCGCGCTTTGCACGCGGATTGTTCATGGCCTCCTGCTCAGTGGTCTTCTCAGTCACGATGGGAACGGTAAGACCGAGTACCGATGATACGTCGGTATACTTGTTCTCCTTGGGCTCGAAGAGGCGGGCGAGGTCAAGGTAGCACATCGCCCTCTGGACATAGGCCTTGCCAAGGTTCAGGATCGCCGATTCATCGGCAGTCTCGGGATCGATGACATTGATGATGTCGTTCGCACTCTTGATGAAAGTATAGTATGCATCCCAGAAATAGGAGCAATAGATATACGTCTCTCCCTGGGCCTGGTTCAACGCGTAGGCATAAGCCCTGTTGTAATAAGGGTTCGGTCCCGCGGTGACAAGGTCCTCGAGCATGAGCTCGGTACGGAAGTGGACACCGGGAAGTCCGAAGTCGGTATGGTCGTCGTAATTCTCCAAATACCCGAGGAATCCGGAAGCCATCATCGGATAGGACATACCGTTGATCATGGCGTCCGTTGACGATGCCACCTGTGCGGCAGTCTGAGTGCTGCCCTGAGGGAATGTTTCCTTGATACACCCTGCGAAGAGGATGGCTGCGGAGGCGATTACAAAGGCTTTAATTATGTTTTTCATGATCTTTCCTCCTAATTTAGAATGTAATGTTGATACCGCCGGAGAGGACCCTGACCGGAGAATTGACCGAGTCGTTGGAACTTCCGGAGAAACTATAGCGGGAATCAAGGCCGTTCCTGTATGACCAGTAGATGATGTTGTCACAGGTCAGGAACACCCTCAGCCTGCTGATGTGTGCCTTGGCGGTAAGCCTCTGGGGAATGGTATATCCAATCTGGGCGTTCTGGAAGTTCAGGTAGCTGGCGGGGACCAGGAAGCGGTCCGAAGCGCCGTTTATGTTCTGGTCCAGATACTGGAACCTCGGGAAATCGGATTCAGGATTCTCCGGAGTCCATGCCTTGAGGACATCCTTGTGGAAGTTGAAACCAATGGAGCCGCCCGGAGGGGCAACGAGGGCGGCGTAGCCGGAGTCATAGACGAGGCCGCCCAGCGAATAGG
The DNA here is from genome assembly GCA_017437755.1 of Bacteroidales bacterium. GTDB lineage: Bacteria > Bacteroidota > Bacteroidia > Bacteroidales > UBA932 > Cryptobacteroides. Next base: position 56,272 of record JAFRXI010000037.1, on the reverse strand, counting down.
TGAAGGATACTGAAAGGTCGAATCCCTTCCAGTACAGGGAAGTTCCGAATCCGCCGTATGCCTTGGGCGTAGGGTCGTCGCATAGATACTGCGTGGACTCGGAGTAGTCGCTGGTGGTGGTCCTCCCGGTAATGACGGGTTCGTTGTGCTCGTCAAGGACCTCATCGCCGTTGTCGTCGAGCTTGTGCTCATCCTTGTACCAGAGAGGAAGACCGGTTGAGTGGTCCACTCCCGCATACTTGGCAAGGAAGAACGTGTTATAAGGCAGACCCTCACCCACGAACTTGTTGCCCGAGGCGTATCCGCCGTGTCCTTCAATATAACGGTTCTTGCGCCCCTCGGGGATACGCAGGATCTTGTTGGTATAGTGGGTGATGTTGAAGTACGCATCCCATACCAGATCCTTGGTGCGGATTATCTGGCCGTTGAGGACAAGTTCCAGACCTCTGTTGCGCATGTCACCGACGTTGTCGTAGTATCCGCTGTAACCGAGCGATGCAGGTACGGTGAAGAAGAACAGCATGTCGGAGGTCTTGCGGTAGAAATACTCGAATCCGCCGCCCAGCCTGCCGTCGAAGAGCTCGAAGTCCACACCGGTATTGAAGTTGGTATTGGTCTCCCAGGTGATGTTCTCGTTACCCTTGCTGCCAAATGCAACGGAAACCGCGTTGTTGTTGTTGGAAATCACAAAGGTATCCGTATAACGGTAGGAACCGATGTTGTCGTTACCCTGGCTTCCGATTGAAGCCTTGAGCTTGAGCATGTCAACCCATGGTGCGTTGAACCAGCTTTCCTTGTTGATGAGCCAGCCGGCACCCAGGGACCAGAAGTTACCCCAGCGCTTGGAAGGGCTGAAACGCGAAGAAGCGTCGCGGCGGTATGACACGCTTGCGAATATCCTATTGTCATAGTCATACAATCCGCGGAAGAAGTAACCCTCGTTGTTGTACTCGCTCTGGGAAGAGGCAGAGCTCTTTCCATCGATGGCCACGCCGTTGAGTTCAAGGTTGTCTATCGAGAAGAGGTTGGTCTTGTAAGCGGAAAGGGAGTATGACTTGGAATCGTACCACTCATGTCCGAGCATGGCGCTGACGTGATGCACGCCGTCGAAGGTCCTCTGCCAGGAGAGGAGCTGCTGGAGGTTGAGGTAGAAAATCCTGCCGTGCGACTTGGACAGGAGACCGCCGTTGGTGGTATACTGTCCGTAGTAAGGGTTGTTCATGAAAGTACCCCTGGTCTCGTCCAGACCCACACCCACGTTGAAGGTGAACTTGAAGTCCTTGAGGAAAGAAATCTCGGTGTAGCCTGTACCGTTGAAGGCGTTACCCTCGGAGTTGTTCCTGTCAATGATGGCAAGCTGGAGGGCGTTGGAAGATGCGGAGGCAGGACGTGAGAGGACGGCGGCACCCTTGGAATTGGTCAGGTCACCAAAGTCATACATCTTGTAACCGTGGCTGTCAATCATGATGCTTCCGTCGCCGTTACGAAGATAGACCGGATAAATCGGGGCTATGGAAGAAGCGAAACTGAAGATGTTGCCGGTGGAACCAGCCGAACCTTCGTCGGAGTTACCATTATTATAACTATAATGGGAATATGAAGCGTTGGCGCCTATCTTGAGCCAGGGCTTTGCCTGGTAGTCGGCCTTGAGACGGGCGGTGTAGCGCTGCATGTCAGCACCCGCGATGATACCGTTGTCGTTGAGGTAACCGAAGGAAGCCAGGACGGAAGCCTTGCCGGTGGTGCCGGAAACGCTGACGTTGTACTCCTGACGGAAGGACTGGCGGTAAGCCTCCTTCATCCAGTCGTCGCCCTGGAGCCAATAGTCGGTTCCGTCCACGGTAATCTTGCGGCCCATGGTGGCGTTGGGGTTGAGCTTCCCGTTGGTTCCGATGAAGGCTTCTCCTTCGGGAACGGTATAAACAAGGTAACCCAGACCGCCGTTGTCGGGACTTCCGGCCACGTTCTCCGCGGCGAGGGCGGAAGCGTCATAGACACTCATGCCCTGCTTGTCACGGTAGTAAGCCTTGAGGGCGTTGTAATGGGTCTCATAGTAGAGGGCGGGATCGGTGATGAAGTCGTACTGCTTGAGGGCCTTTGTGTTGAGACCCCATTTTGCATCCACATTCACCACAGCCTCACCGGCCTTCGCCTTCTTGGTGGTTATCATGATGACACCGTTTGCGCCACGGGCACCATAAAGGGCATTGGACGCGGCATCCTTGAGAACCGTCACGGACTCGATGTCGGCAGGGTTGATATTGTTCATGTCGCCGGGATAAGGAACACCGTCAACGACATAAAGCGGGCTGCTGCCGGCGGAAATGGAGCCGATACCACGGATGATGATCGAGGGAGAGCTTCCGAGGGTACCGGATGAAGTGGTCATCTGGACACCCGCGACGGAACCTTCGATGGCCCTCGTCACATCCGCAGTCTGGATCTTCTCCAGCTTCTTGGAATCCACAACGGTGGCGGATCCGGTGAAGGACTCCTTGGTGGCCGTACCGAAGGCCACGACTATCGTCTCGTCCAGCACCTGCGAATCAGGTTCAAGAATAACATTGTGGACGGCTTTTCCCGCCACGTTCACTTCCACGCTCTTGTAACCGATGGATGAGAAGATGAGGACACCGTTGGACGGAACCGTGATTGTATAGGTACCGTCGGCAAGGGTCGAACCACCCGTCATAGTTCCCTTTAGCTGGATGGAAGCGAAAGAGACCGGCTCATTGTTGGAAGAGTCGGTGACTTTTCCGGTGACCTTGACACTCTGGGCTGCAGCCGTGAAACCTGCCATAAGCGCCAAAACCACGAAAAATAGCTTAACTTCTTTCATAAGCTGATGGGGTTTAAAACATAAATATTGAACTAAAGTATCATTCTAAATAAAAACTTCCCCGAACAGAGTCCACACTCACGTCAGGAAATTTCCAACAAAGATTGCAACTTTTTCTTTAATTTCCAAACACACCTGTTTCATAATTTATCTGATAAATGGCACTTTAGAGACATTTCAATGGAACTATTCTCAAAATTTTGAACACAACTGCTTTCAAATTGAAAGTAGCACGCGCAATATAATACCAATTTGTTATTTAAGAAACATTATAAAAGATGGTTCGATCCCATTTTTGCCCCCTCTTCCTGCCACTTTTTGCGGGATTACTGCTGTGGATACGGAGCAAGAATCAAAAAATCTTTTCCAAAGAGTATTGAATCTCAAAAAAATCCGTATATTTGCAATCCCTTTGGAGAGATGCTCGAGTGGCTGAAGAGGCACGCCTGGAAAGCGTGTGTACCCCAAAAGGGTATCGCGAGTTCGAATCTCGCTCTCTCCGCTTCAGAAAGCAGCCGAATACCGGCTGCTTTCTTTCGCTTCGAGAGCGAGATTGTTTTTATATACGACCTGCGCTTCGCTCCTCCATACAACCCCCTCCCTGCACGGTCCGCACCGATTTCAAGGGTTTTCAGGCCCGACCGTGACAGGCGTGACACGGGCGGGCTCGATTTGCCCCCGAATCAGGCCCGACCGTGCAATCATACTCTTTTGTTTCAGGCGACCGCGTTCGGGATAAAAACGAAAAGATTTAGTATATTCGCAAATCGTTTATAATTAGTCGATGAAGAAAAAGGGATATAATGTCCTGGGCATAGTCCTGGCCCTGCTGCTGGTGTTTGTTGTAGCCTGCGTCCACTCGGCGCGTGACCTCCGGCGGCTGAGCCGCGACTCCAAGACCCTGGCAAAGTTGGAGCTCGGGTATGTCAACTCCTCCCTGAACGAAGCGATGAACGACATCCGGCAGATCGTGTTCGACCTGTCCATCCCCGTCAGGCATCTTGTGGATATCGACCGGACGGGCGGTGTGGTGAATCTCGCCAGGGGAATCCTCTCCGACAACCCCGACATGTGCGGCTGCGGCCTGGTCTTCTTCCCGTCCTATGTCGAGACCCACCCCAATTGTCAGGACATTGGCCTTATCAGGGACGGTGACGAAATAAAGAATCTCACCATAACAAGGGAGGGTTTTGAAGGCTCCGAATGGTACGACATACCATTGAACCAACGCCGTGACGTCTGGACGGACCCATACATGTCAAAGGTCTATGGAATATCGGTCTGCACATTTTCCCACCCGATCATCAACGGGAAGGACGAACTCGCCGGAGTGTTCCTTATCGACTTTCCCTCCGACTGGATGAAGCAGAAGATCGGCGAGAGGCGTATTTACAGCGATGCGGAATTCGTCCTTCTCAACGCCGACGGAAAGGTGGTCCTTTCGAGTGACGGCTCCTTGGGGATGCCGGACGAACGGCACAATTTCATATACCGCGGAGCTGTCGGCAGCCGCGGCGCGGAGATGATAATATCAGTCCCGTACCGTACTATTTATGCCGATTTCATCCGTGACGCCATAGTCACGGCCTTTATCGGCCTCATGATAGTCCTCCTGATGCTGTTTATCTTTTTCGGCATACTCCGCGGCGAGCGCTCCCGGCAGAAGGCCGAGACGGAGAGCCGCCTGATGGAGAAGGAGATGAACATCGCCCACGACATCCAGATGGGCATGGTGCCCGCCAGGTTTCCGGGCAGGCCGGACGTGAAGATCTTCGCCAAGATGGTTCCGGCAAAGGAGATCGGCGGCGATTTCTACGACTTTTTCATCCGAGACGAAAAGCTTTATTTCTGCATCGGCGATGTCAGCGGCAAGGGAGTGCCGGCTTCACTGCTGATGGCAATGTCGAGGATAATGTTCCGAACCCTGGGAGACCGGGAGAGCAATCCGCGTATCATAGTCTCCTCCATGCACAGCCGCATCAGGGAGCTGGGGGGTCGGAATATGTTCGTAACCTTCTTCGCCGGAGTGCTGGACCTTCCTACCGGTACTCTCCGCTACTGCAACGCCGGGCACAACCCTCCCGCCATCGTCGAGGATGGCAGGTGCGGTTTCCTCCCCGTGAAGCCCAACACCCCTCTCGGTTTCCTCCGCGAGTATTCATACACTATGGAGGATACCACCATCAGGGCCGGGAGGACCCTGTTCCTATACACCGACGGGGTTACGGAAGCGATGGACAGGAATCAGGTCCTCTTTGGCGAGGACAGGATGAAGGAGGCCCTGGAGGCGTGCGGAAGTACCGACCCCGAGGTGCTTACTGAAAAGACCTGCGAGGCTGTCGGCAGATTCGTTTCGGGCGCCCCCCAGAGTGACGACCTCACCATCCTTGCAATCCGCTACATCCCGCAGCAGGAGACCGTACTCCTGGAAAAGACCATCATCCTGGAGAACGACAGGAAGGAAATCGCCCGCCTGGGCGGATTCATCGAGGAATTCGCAGCCGGGGCCGGGATGGACCGCAAGGTACAGCTGGATATCAACCTCGCCGTCGAGGAGGTCGCGACCAACTGCTTACTCTACTCATATCCCGAGGGCTCCAGGGGCACGGTCGAGGTGACGGCCCGCAAGACTCCGGAGAAATACGTCTTTATCATAAAGGACACAGGGAAACCGTTCGACCCGACGGCCGCACCGGAAGCGGACCTCAAGCGGAACAGCCACGAGCGCCGCAAGGGCGGGCTCGGCATTTTCCTCGTCCGCAAGGTGATGGATACCATCAACTACGAGTACTCGGGCCGTTACAATATCCTCACGATGACCAGGAATCACTCCGCCACGGTGTAAACGTAGCGGTCGCGGACCACGGAGCGGAAACATACGCCTTCCGCACGGCCGAGCAGTCCCGGCAGGTCGTCGGTGAGGCCCTCGCCGGTGAGTTTGAGGTAGCTTTCCTTCACCGTCCAAAGCCGCGTGAACTCTACCGCCGGGTCCGGTGAGGCGAGTACCCTGCGGATCTCTTCCCCGCTCAGCACCCTCTTCATAACATCCATGTCCGGAGGCATGACGGCCTCTATGTCTATGCCCACCGGTGAAGCTGCGACTGCGCAGGCGGCGGCCTCCGGGCAGTGGCTGAGATTGAAGTGGAGCGACCGGTGGTCCGGGAAGAACGGCTTTCCATGCTCCCCGAAAGCGACCCCGGGCACGTCCGGAAGCCCCAGGCCGAGACAGGCTTCCCGAAGGAGAAGCCAGGCCGCAATGCTCTGCCGGGTGTCGGACTCCCTCACATACCGGAGCGCCTTCTCCAGCCTCCAGGGCGGAAGAAGCGCTGCCGCAGCGTCGAGGTCGATCCCAGTCAGGGCGTCATTTACGAGGACCATTGCAGGATCCGCGCCTTGGTTTGAAGTAGCCGAGCCGGGAAATCGCCAGGAGGAACTTGTCCACATAGTCCCACGAGGTCGGCGACCAGCGGAAGCCGAGACGGTAGAGCACCTGGGTGGTGTACCTGTTGTCCGGCATAATCATAGTGGCTTTCTTGCCGTGGGCCATGTCGGCGTAGGCCAGCACCCCGGTGAGAAGCGGAGCCTTATCCGGGTCTGCGCCGGCTTCCTCCATCCTCCGGGCGAACTCTTCCTCCTCCATCTGCCTGGGGGCGTCCCCGATTATCCTGAGCTCATCCAGGACGTCTCCGAAGAAGACCGAATGGTTGTTGTAGGGATGGAACAAACGGCATTTTTCGGGAGTCCTGCTCAGGAGGACGATTGCCCTGGCCACCTCGTTGATGGGAGAGAACTCCATCGGCTGCTCCGTGGCCCCGTAGGGATATCCCCCGATGACCTTGTAGGCACGGACACGGCCCATTGCGCTGTTGGTCTGGAAATTGATCTGGAATTCGCCGTCGGTCGAGCGAGGCGCCAGGTTCCCCAGGCGGACGACCTTGGCTGAAAGGCCGCGGGTCGCCGCAGCTTCCAGCACAAGCCTCTCCGACAGGAACTTGGAGTGGACATAGGCGTTCTCCATCGACTGGCCGTAGTAGAGCTTCGTCTCTGTGAGGACGGTCGAGGGATCCAGGTCTCCCGTGTTGAGGCCGGCCGTGCTGTAGGTGGACACGTGGATCAGCCTCGCCCCGTGGGCCAGGCAGAATTCCACGCATGCGGCAGCCCCTCCCACATTGACGTCCTCGATCTCCGTACCCTTGGAGAAATGCTTCACCACGGCGGCGCAGTTGAATACCGTATCCACCGGCGCATCCTCACAAAGCGGTCCGACGGCCGCCCCGATATCGGACGTCACATCGCCCACCGCGACGCGGAGCCTTCCGCTGTCGAAGAGTTCCTGGAACGTGGACTCGAAGTAGTAATAGAGAAGGGTTTTGAGCCTGCGCTCGGCTTCGTCCCGCCCCTTTCCGCGGACCAGGCAGCAGATGGTCGCGGCATCGGAGTGGATGAGTTCATTGAGCATATGTATTCCCAGATACCCCGTTGCGCCCGTGAGGAGCACATTCTTCATTCCGAGCATCCCGCCGCTGCGGAATGCGTCGAGGGTATTCTCCCCAAGGATCCTGTCGATAGCGCTGTAATCGTATCCGGTGACAGTCCTGTCCTCTCCCGCGGCAGCCTCCCCGTCCTTGTCCAGGGAAGCGGCGAGAAGCCTCGGGGTCGGGTGATCGAAGATGTCGCCGTAGGCTACGTGACGTCCGGCCTTGTCGGCTTCGATTATGACCCTTGTCACCATAAGCGAGGTTCCTCCCAGATCGAAGAAATTGTCCGTCGCTCCCACCTTGTCCATGGAGAGGACGTCTTGGAATATCTTGCAGAAGAGCTTCTCGGTATCGCCCAAAGGGGCATCATAGTGGCGCTGGGCCACGTTTATCACCGGTGCCGGCAGGGCCTTGCGGTTGACCTTCTGGTTCTGGTTGAGGGGGATGCTGTCTATCTGCATCGTGGCGGCTGGGACCATATAGGACGGCTTCCTCTCCGCGATGAAAGCGTTGAGCCTGCCGACGTCCACCTCGCTTCCGCTCACGATATAAGCCACTATGTACTTGCCGCCTCCGCTGTAGTCGAAGGCCTGCACGGTGGCGTCCTTGATACCAGGGTATTCCCGGATCACAGCCTCCACCTCCTTGAGTTCGATGCGGAAACCGCGGATCTTGACCTGCCCGTCGCGGCGGCCCACGAACTGGATGTTGCCGTCACCCTGATAGCGGACTATGTCGCCGGTACGGTAGATGATGCCCGGGCCGAAGGGGTTCGGGATATAGGTCTCCGCCGTCTTCTCCGGACGGTTCAGGTATCCGCGGCTGACCTGCGGTCCTTCCGCCCAGAGCTCGCCTGCCGCCCCGAGAGGAAGCCTATGCCCTTCTGAATCAACGATATAGAGCTTTGTATTGTCCGTGGGCTTTCCGATAGGGATGTCGCGGAGCGTGTCCTTCAGGTCATACGTAGTGATACAGATGGTGCACTCCGTGGGACCGTAGATGTTCACGAGGGTATAGTTGCCGGGAGGAGCAAGGCTCGCGAGCTTCTCGCCTCCGGTGAGGAGATACCGGAGCGAGGCGCATTTCTGCGTCGTCGCAAACTGGTACGCAATCTGGGTCGTCATGAAGGCGTGGGTTACGCCTTCCCTCTCATAGAACGCCGCCAGGGCCGGGAGGTCCAGCCTCAACGACTCGGGTACTATGTAGGAAGTCGCCCCCGCGGTGAGCGCCGAATACATGTCCATCTGGCAGGCGTCGAAGCCGTAGCTCGCGTAGGCCGATACCCGGCAGTCCGTACCCAGCGAGAATTTCCTCCTGTACCAGGCGCAGAAGGCGACTATGTTGCGGTGCTCCCACTGGCAGCCCTTGGGCGTGCCGGTGGAACCGGACGTGTAGAGGAGGATGAAAAGATCCTGCGGGCGCGGCGCCGCTTCCGCGGGGACCCTGGTCTCCGGAAGGGCGGCGATGTCCTTTGTGAACAGCACGGGGCCCTTGTATCCGTCGACGAGTCCGATAAGGCTTTCATCAGCGATCAGTAGCCTCGCCGAAGCGTCCTGAATCATGAAACCGAGCCTCTCCTTCGGGTACCCGGGGTCCAGCGGCTGGTAGGCGCAGCCGGCCTTCAGGACTCCGAGGGAAGCCACGCTCATCCATTCGCAACGCGGGATAAGGACGGAGACAACGCTCTCCCGGACAAGACCGAGGGAAAGGATCTTCCCGGCTATTCTCTCCGATATCTCATCCACTTCACGGTAGGTCAGGACTTTGTCTTCATATACAACCGCCGGCTTGTCCGGATTCTCTGCAACGCGGCGGCGGAAGAGTGAAACGACCGTTTCGGAGGCATCGTATTCCACAGATGTATCGTTGAAACCGTCCAGTATCTCCGTACGCTTCCCGTCCAGCAGGGATATGCCGGTCAGAAGTGCATCCGGCGACTCGGCGAAGCGCTTTGCAGCGGTTGCCGCCGAAGCGGCCAGGCTTTCCATCATCGCGCGGCTGTATTTCCCGTTGTCGTATTCCACCACCACGGACGGCACGCCGTCGATTTCGTTGATATAGAATGCTATGGGGAACTTCGGCACGTCCAGTTCGAGACTCTCTGTCCTGAGCGCCTTCCCGCCTACGGAATAGCTGTCGATAACGCCTATCTGGTAGGCGAACATGATTTCCGCCGTGAGGTCGTAGTCGGCTGCGACCTTTGCAAAGGGGTAGTTCTCATGGCGGAGTGTCTCATCGAAGGTCCGGCTGACGCCGCGGACGAAGTCGGAGACCTTCTCCGGCGTGACCCTGGCGTGGATAGCGAGGGTATTGACGAACATGCCGATGGTGTCGGCGATCGCCGTGTCCGAACGCCCGTTGCTGATGGTGACCAGAGTCACGTCTGGGTTTGCCGAGAACCGCGAAAGGGTGTAGATTACCGACGACAGCATAAGGTGGGCGGCAGTGACGCCGTTTGCGCGGCAGAACGCCTCCACGGCTGGCCAGTCCACGGGAGCCGACGCCGATTCAGTCCTTCCGTCGGGGAACGGGTTCGTAAGGTCGGAGGTCAGTTCGGTGACGCCTTCCACCCCGCCGAGCTGGCTGTCGAAGAAACCGGCCGCCTCGACGAGGTCGGTAGCCTTCTCGCGGGAGACGAACCCGGCGTAATCAAGCTGTTCGGGATCGATGGCTCCGCCTTCCAGGAGGGTGCACAGCTGGCGGAAAAAGATGTCGTAGGACGCCCCGTCCGATACCAGGTGGTGCATATCCGAAAGGAGGTATACCTCCCCTCCGGCCTCAGCCACGCAGAAGCGGCAGAGAGGTGCCTGGGTGAGGTTGAACGGCTTGACGAAGTCGGCCTTGACGGAGGCGAACTCCTCCCTGGAGACCTTTAGGACGGGCACGTCCACTTCGATGCCGGGATGAGTCGTCTGGACGATGTCGGAGCCTTCGCTTCCGAAACTGACCGTCAGTTCGGGATGGGCCCTTACTATGGCCTTGACGGCGGAGACCACCCTCTCCGGCTCCGTCCCTTCCGGCAGAAGTATGCTCACGGGGATGTTGTAGATGGTCGAGGCCGGGTTCTTGAGACAGTCCACATAGACGCCCTGCTGGGGTGCGCTGAGGGCGAAGGTGCGGCTCGCAGCGGCTTCCTGCCTTGCCGGCCCGGCCGCCGGGGCGGCTTCTCCGGAGAGCATCGATGCAAGGATTTCGTTCTCGACCGACTGGACAGTCCCGGTCTTCACCATCTCCTTGGCATTGAGGGAGACGCCGTATTTCTTGCTCAGCCGGACGGCCAGCTTGATGGCCGAGATGGAAGTGAGGCCGAGGAAACCCAGGGGCGTGGTTATGTCAGGCTCGCCCTCGATGCCGGCCATACGCACGATTTCCTGTTCAAGGATATTCAGGGGGGCGCTGCGGCCGGCACCCTCCTCCTTCTGGAGGACGGGCTCGGGCAGGGCCTTGCGGTTGACCTTCTGGTTCTGGTTGAGGGGGATGGCGTCTATCTGCATCGTGACGGCAGGGACCATGTACGGAGGCTTTTCCTCCATGATGAAAGCGTTCAGCGCCTCGACGTCAATCTTCCCATCGGCCACTATGTAGGCCGCTATGAACTTTCCCCCGCCCTTGGCGTCAAAGGCCTGCACGGTGGCGTCCCTGATACCGGGATATTTCCGTATGACCGCTTCCACTTCCTTGAGCTCGATACGGAAACCGCGGATTTTGACCATTCCGTCCTTGCGTCCCACGAACTGGATGTTCCCGTCGGGAAGATAGCGGACGATGTCGCCCGTCCTGTAGGCGTCGGCGTAGAAGGGATCGTCGGTGAAAGGATTCCGGACGAACACCTCGGCGGTCTTGTCCGGCCTGCCCAGGTATCCGCGGCTCACCTGCGGTCCGCTGATCCAGAGTTCTCCGGCCGCGCCGACGCTCTGCCTGTGGCCGCAGGCATCCACGATATAGCAACGGCAGTTTGCGACGGACTTGCCGATCGGGATGTTCTTCCTGTAATCCGTAACCGGATACGCCGTGACGTAGCAGACGGTCTCCGTGGGGCCGTAGGCGTTGAAGAGAGTGAAGTTCTTCGGCGGGACCAGCGAGGCGAGTTTTTCGCCTCCGGTGAGGAAGTATTTGAGGGACGTGTTAGGGATTTCGCTGGTGGCAAACTGGTAGGCCACCTGGGTGGTCATAAAGGTGTGGGTGATGCCGTTTTCGTTGAAATAATCGTTGAGCGCCATCAGGTCCAGGCGCAGTTCCTCCGGGATGACGTGGATTTCGGCTCCGGTGATAACCGGGCATACGACGTCCATCAGGTGGGCGTCGAAGCCGAAGCTGGCATACGCGGAGAGGCGGCTGGAGGAGTCCATATGGAGCATTTCCGTACTCATGCGACAGAAGGACACCACGTTCCGGTGAAGGATCTCGCAGCCCTTCGGGACACCTGTGGAGCCGGAGGTGTACAGCAGCACCATGCGGTCTTGGGCATTCACTTCCACCTCTGACGCGTCTCCGTCCCCGAGTCCGGCTATCTCGTCGGTTAGCAGGGTTTCGCCATCGTATCCGGTGACCAGGTGACGGAGGTCCCTGTCTGCGATAAGGTAGCGCGCCCCGGCGTCCTTCACCATAAAGTTGAGCCTCTCCTCCGGATAGGTCGGGTCCAGCGGCTGGTAGGTGCAGCCGGCTTTGAGTACGCCAAGGGGGGCGATGATCATCCATTCGCACCGCGGGATGATGATGGACACCACGTCCTCGCGGCCGAGCCCCCTGGAAAGAAGGTGGGCAGCTATGTTTTCGGAGATGCGGTCCACCTCACGGAAGGTATAACGCCTGTCCTTGTAAACGACGAGCGTCTTGTCCGGGGTCAGGCCGGCCTGGCGGCGGAAGGCGGAGACCACGGTCTCGGAGAGGTCATAGGGCTTTTCCGGTGCGTTGAAGGAGTCGAGGAGGCGGATCTGCCCTTCGGAGGCGATGCCGATTTCTGAGAGCCTTTCCTTTGAGAGAAAGCCCTTTACGACCTCTTCATAACTTTCCAGGAACGACGAAATCAGGCTTTGGGAGTATTCGTTGGCGTTGTATTCCGCCTCCACGTGTATCCGGCCGCCGAGAATGTATGCCTTGAAATAGAGCTTGGAGATACGGGTTTCCTCAATCAGTTCGCTGGACATCGGCTTGCCGGCGAATGATCCGTCCCCGAAGATCTCGCCGTGCCAGCCGAAATCGGTCGCCGACTGCAGACCGAGGTCATGGACGGCCTCGGAATAGCTGTACAGCCCGTGCTTCCGGGCATTCCCCATCTGCTCCTGCAGGGCACCGAGGAAGTCCATGACGGAAGTCCCGGCGTCGAACCTGGCATAGACGGGGATGGTCTTGACGAACATCCCCACGCTGCCGGCAAGCCGCTTGTCGTCTCGTCCGGCGTAAACGGTGTTGAAAAGGGCCTCGTCCCCGCCGCAGTATCGGGCGAGGAGGAAGGCGTAAGCCGCCGTGTAGAAAGTGCTTTTGAACATGCCGGCCTTCCTGCAGAAGGCGCCTGCCTCCTCCGGTGACACTTCCAGGATCCGGCCCAGCCGGCCGTCCTTTTTTTCGGTATCCTCGAGGTCAGGACACACCTCGGTGAACGTGTCCTGGCAGTCGTAGGTCGCGGCGAACCATGCCTTGTCCTCCGCGTAGGCCGGAGTGGCCCGGAGGGCGGCTTCCTCCCCTGCGAAGTCAGCGAGGGACAGTTCCTCTCCCGAGAGGGCCTCCCCGTCGTACGCTTTCCCGATATCGCGGACCAGCACCTGCATCGAGACCCCGTCGCTTATGATGTGGTGGATGTCGAGGAACAGGTAGAGGATGGAGGCGTCCTTCATGATGCGGATGCGGAAAAGCCTGTCGGAGAGTATGTCGAAGGGCTTTATAAGGTCTTTTTTCACCGTGTCGATGCTCTCGATAAGCTCAGCCTTGAGGCTCAGCCTTTCCTTCCGCACAGCCTGGACCGGTTCGCCGTCCGCTCCCTGGGATATCCTTGTAAAAAGGACCGGGTGGGCTTCTGCGGCCGCTTCCACGGCCCTGCAGAGACGGTCCGCGTCCAGGGAACCGTCGAGGGTATACAGGAACGGGAGATTATAGAAAACCTCGCCGGGATGTCCGAGGCAGGCCACGTAGAGACCATACTGGGACCGGCTTAAAGGGAATTGCTTTTCCATTTTATCAGTCGATAGTGAATACTTCGTTCATTCCGGTCATCCGCAGCACGTCGCCTACCTGCTCGCCCACCTTGTGGAGCGTGATGCCGCCGTCATTGTCGCAGATCCGGTCGTAGAGGGCCATGAAAGCCCTGAGGCCCGCACTGCTGATATATTCAAGCGCGCTGCAGTCCACCTCGATGACCCTGAGGGTGTCGTCAATCCTTTTTTCGGTCTCCGCCACGAATTCATCCGAGGTCGCGGCGTCGAGTCTGCCGTCAACCTTGATTTTCAGAACTTCGTTTTCCCTGTTGAAAGTCGTTTCCATAGATCAGATATTTCACATTCGCAAATATATTAAAAATATCCGTGAAATAAGAAGGCTTTTCCGGCCGGGCCGGACCATATGCCCGTCGCCACACACTTTTTTGAACCGCCGCCGTCACAATATTTCCAAGATATGGTTATCTTTACCGCCGGATCATGGTGCCCGCACGGGGAGTCTTCCCCGGGGGCTTAAAAGGGAAGCCGGTGGGAATCCGGGACTGTGCCCGCAGCTGTGTCATCCAAAACGGCTCCGAATCCCAGCCATTGGGGCTGTGACCGCCGGCAAGGCGTCACCCCGAGAAGGCCGGAGCCGCGGAGAAGTCAGAAGACCTGCCATGATTAAGTCAGGCGCCGGGGCTCGGGGGCAAGTCCCTGCCGAAACGTAAACATTATTATTCTCTTATGAAAAAAGCAGCCTTGCTTTTGTTCTTCGGCGTGCTGTGCCTTTCAGCGTGCCGGAAGGACGTAAATCCCGAAACGCCGATAAAAGACTCGTCGCTTACGGGTACCTCCGTGGACGTTTCCGCCATCTCCGGAAAGACCGGTAAACTCTTTGTCCTCAACGAGGGGCAGATGGGTTCGAACAGCGCCTCCCTGGATTTCCTCAGGCTGGACGACGGACTCTACGTCACGGGGGCCTTCAAAAAGATGAACCCCGACGTGGGCGCCGGACTCGGTGACGTGGGCAACGATATCGCCGTCAAGGGCAACGAGGCCTGGATCGTCGTCAACAATTCCGGCCTTGTGGAGGTGATCAGCGCAACGAACGAGAGGGAAAGTGCGGCCATCACCATCCCCTCCCCCAGGTTCATCGCCTTTGACGACACCTACGCCTACGTCACATCATACGCCGGGGCATATATCAACTACGACGGCAACTGGAACGTCACCGATTCGTCAAACCCCAAGGGAAAGGTATACCGGATCGCTATCCAGAACCGGGAGGTCAAGGGGTCCGTGGAGGTAGGCTACCAGCCGGAAGGAATCGCAGTGTACGGCGGCAAGTTATACGTTGCCAATTCCGGAGGCTTTTCCAGCAGCCTGGCCCCGGACTATGCCTATGACAAGACCGTCAGCGTGATTGACGCCGCAACCTTCAAGGTCACAAAGACCCTGACCCTCACCGACAACCTTCAGAGGGTCTATTCCGACGGCAATGGCAACATCTATGTCACCTCATTCGGCATCTACGGCAAAGTTCCCTCCTCCATCTGGAGGATAAACGCCGGTGACGGCGACAAGGTTTCAAAGATTGCCGACAACGTCAGCGTATCTGCCATCTCCGGCGACACGGTATACTGGATCGGATCGGAGGACGGGACCTGGAAGGGAAATACCTGCAGGAACGGGGTTAAAGGCAGTTTCAGCATAAACCTCGACGGAGTCAATCCTTACGGCCTGGCCGTGCTCGACAAGGACGTTATATTCGTTTCCGATGCGGGCGACTACGTCAATCCCGGCACGGTGAACATGTTCGTGGGAGGCTCAAAGAAATGGTCGGTCACCGCCGGCATTTGCCCCGGGCACTTTGCAATCTATTAGCATAGCCGTCATCAGCCTGATAGTGTCCGTCTCAGGGAGCCCTGTGGCCCAGGAAGCGGACACCCTGGAGGCGTCGGCCGTATTCTCCGTCAAATACCGCCCGGTGGTAAGGGCTGCGGAAGAGGTTTACCTTGGAGGCGGGGTGACTGCGCCGGCCAGGGTATCGGACGTCATACGGCGCTTCACCGGAGTCCAGCTCAAGGACTACGGCGGAGTGGGCGGACTCAAGACCGTGAACGTCAGGAGCCTGGGCAGCGAACACACGGGCATCTTCCTGGACGGCATCCAGGTGGACAACGCCCAGAACATGCAGGTGGACCTGGGCCGCTTCTCCACCGACGGCATAGGCAGGGTGTCCCTTTTCAACGGACAGAAGTCCAGGCGGCTCCAGACTGCCAAGGAATATGCCTCCGGGACGGCCATACATCTGGATTCATCCGTTCCGGAGCTCCCGGACGGCTGTGCCGGAAGGGTCCGGGTGAGGGGCGGGTCGTTCGGGACCATAAACCCGTCCGTCGGCTGGGACAAGAGGCTGGGGCCCGTGATACTCAGCACCTCGGCGGAGTTCATGCTGAGCGGCGGGCGATACCGCTACAGGTTCTTCGACACCACCCTCGTCAGGGAGAACGGCGATATCCGGAGCCTCCGGGCGGAGGCCCGGCTGTTCGGGCGGACAAGGGGCGGCGACTGGCGCCTGAGGCTGTATGGTTACGGCTCCGAACGCGGATTTCCCGGGCCGGTTATCAGGAGGGCGACGGGGTTCCCGTTCAGCGCCGAGCGCCAGGCCGACCAGGACATGTTCCTTCAGGGAGGCTGGAACCAGGAATGGCATCCACGCTTTGCCACCTCCGTAAAATTCAAATACTCAAATAATTACACTCATTACAACACCCATGCGGAGAAGAATCCCATGGCAATGCCCTATGACGTGCACTACCGCCAGCAGTCGGGTTACCTGTCCCTCGCCCATTCGTACATCCCGGCCGGTTCCTGGTCGGTGGACCTGAGCTGTGACATACAGCACAATTCCCTGGCCTCGGACGCAGGATACTTCGTCACGCCGCGAAGGACTTCCTTCACCGGGGTGCTGGCCGCTAGGTTCGCCTGTGAAAAGTTCCGGGCGGCGGCGCATCTGGCCTACACCGGTGCCTGGGACCGTTTCAAGAATCCCGACGCCGGGGGCTGGTCCCGCCGGAACACCTACAGGGACTCGTGGATACCGTCGGTGAGCCTGTTCTACAAGCCGCTTGAATGGCTCGAGGCCGACGCCTACGCCAAGCGTTCCTACCGGCTTCCCTCCTTCAACGACCTGTATTACACCCGGATTGGGAATTCCAGTCTGGTCCCGGAATCGGCCCTGCAGTTCGGCGCCGATATCAGGGCGTCGTTCAAGGGCTGGGAAATCCGGATATCGCCCTACTATAACCGCGTGAGCGACAAGATAGTGGCTCTTCCCACCGCATCGCAGTTCCGGTGGACCATGCTCAATATCGGGACCGTGGACATAACCGGACTGGATGCCAAGGCCGGCGGCTCCCTGAAGGTTGGAAGCGTGAACCTCACGGCAGTGGGCCGGTATACTTTCCAGCTGGCCCTCGACCACAGCGATCCCGACGGCCTGACCTACGGGAACCAGAGTCCCTACATCCCCCGCCACAGCGGCGGAGTGGAACTGGAAGCCAGATGGAAAGTGCTGTGTTTCAGCTGGTCCAGCACATTCACGGGCGTACGCTGGTCCAGAACCGCCAACATCCCCGATTACTGCATAAAACCGTGGACCGTCAGCGATGCCTCCGTGAGCATCCACCTGAAGCACCTGGTCGCGGAGGTGGCTATAGGCAATATATTCAACCGTCAATATCAAATCGTCCAGGGGTACCCCATGCCCGGAACCAGCGTGATGCTTTCCCTGGAATATAACTGGTAAACCTATGTTCTTCAGTCTCCTTTATGTCTTGATTTCCGGGATAGCCCTCCCCGTGGGAGGCATCCAGATGCAGTATCTCTGGCGAAACCAGCTGGGCGACGTGTACTCGCTGGGCCTTGGCAGCGCGGCCTGCCTGGGGGCGGCGGCAGCCACCATGAGCGGATGGTGCTCCCTGACTGTAGGGAGTTTCATATGCACGCTCATCTGCACCCTGGTATGCTTCCTGGTCACCCTGAAAGTCAACACCCAGCAGCTCATCACCTTCGGAATCCTGTTCGGGACATTCATCGGGTCGCTCGGGACCATAGTGGTCACGAACGCCCCCACCGGAGACCTGCTCAAGCAGTACTACCTGTGGGGAGCCGCAAATTTCCGCCTGGAGGGGGTTAAAACCGGCGACATCATCTTCTCGCTGTCGCTGTTCGCTGTGGGGCTGGCCGCGGCCATCTGGAAAGCAGGGACGCTCACGCGGCATTTCAGGGGTGAAACCGAGATTCCCAACCTGGGCAAGGCTCTCCTGCTGCTGGCAATCATGTGCCTGGTAACCAGTTCGGTAAGCATGTGCGGTCCCATAGGTTTCATATCCCTGGGAGTCCCCAACCTGAGCCGCCTGATATGCAAAAGCACCGATATCCGCAAGCACTATATGATTTCCAGTGCCATGGGTACCGGGCTTCTGCTGGTCACCTTCCTGGTAGTAAAGTATGTGAATTTCGGAATTTACCTGCCCATCAGCGCAACCATGGCCATCCTGGCCCTTCCGCTGATGGCGCTGATCTTCATCAAGGGATCCCCAAAGACCGCCGAGACTAGTTGACCGCCTTGTTCCAGGTTATCCTGGAATCCACGGGAGCGGTGACGCCGGTACCGAGGAGGCCGAACTTGATGACCCCCTGCGGAGCGGTATCGCTTTTGTCGTCGTAGTCGATGGTATAAGGCTCGATGTAAGCGTTACGGCTGTTCTGCTTCACCCCACCGACATAGGGATAGGCATGATAGCAGAAGAACCGTTTTCCGGCGGCGTCGGTAAAGAAGAACACGTGTCCCGCTCCCCTGAGGTCGGAGGACTTGACCGAAGAGAATATCGGATTCTTGGAATATTTCACCCAAGAATCCTCCTTCAGCGGATCGGCATAGTCATCCCCCACCCTCTTCAGGGTAAGCTGTCCCTGGCCGTAGTCCGACCAGTAGCCGCTGCCGCAGTAGGTCAGGAAAATCTCGCCGTGATCGCCGTAGACGGCCGTTCCGCCCTCCACCACCATGGGAAGTGTGGAGGAAGCGCCCTTCTGCTCCCAGGCCTGCGTGGGCGTGGTAATGGTGGAGGCCTCGGAGGCTATCTGCCATGGCTTTGAAAACTTTGCTATCCTGATCCGCTGATAGAACTTGCCATATCCCTCGCCGCGGCCCACCTCGTCAACCCAGGTGGCATAGATGCCCTTGTACTTCCCGGTTGGGATCCTCAGGAAACTCACCCCTATGGCCCAGGCAGTGAACGGGTCGCCGTTGGCGTCCAGGAAGCGGCGGGTCTTGCCCTCCCTGCCCGTCACGGGATCGCCGTAAGGGCCGGCGGGGGTGCCGCTCAGGGACTTGAGCACCACCGGACGTATGTATGCCGCACTTTTCTCGCCGTTTCCATTCCCGTCGTCCATCCTCAGGGCGAAAACTATGTACCAGCCCGAATTACCCGGGCAGTCCTCCTCGGAGAAAAAATGGATTTCAGGCGACCAGGTACCGTTTATCTTGGCCCCCGACCCGAAAATCTCCTCTACCGACGGATCGGAGGCGCTCTTGTAGATCAGGTTTGAACTGTTGGAATGGGCGGCCGTGGTGAGCTTGGACAGGTCCTTGTCGCTTACCATGGCGATATTCGACGACCCGGTCATGGTCATGTAGAATACGCCGTTGCAATAAGCGATGCTGGGGTCGGCTGCGGAAGTGCGCAGCAGGGTCCCGTCAAGCGTTGCCTCGGCTGTCTTCCCGCCACCTCCCCCGGGCGGCACCGCAGGAGTGTCAGGCCGGGTCACGGGACCCAGCCTGTGCTCTTCCTGCGAACAGCAGATGAACAATCCGGCGGCAATTACGGCCGTAATCAGATCCAGTCTCATCAAAAACTACTCAACTTTCAGGCAGCGTACCGAGCAGGCGCAGCTACGGTCCATACCGGAGCCCTTGGAACTGGCATTGTTATTGACCAGCCTGGAGTAAGCTCCGGTACCTCCAGGGATGGTGGTCCAGTAATATCCGCGGTACTCCAGGTACATCACCCAATGCTTTTCCGGGTTCTTTTCTATGTAACCGCCTGTAGGATAATAGGTTGTAACACCCTCTACTCCTGTGGAGAAAAGATGGCCGTAATTGGCGTTGCATTCATCCACGCTGGTGAACTTCATGTTCATGTACCGGTAGTCGGGGACCCTGTATCCTTCAGGGCAGGGATCGTAAGGAGTCTTCACGCCCGTTTCCTTCATCGTATATAATGCAGAAGAAGGGGTGGGAACCGTGGGATTACCCCAGAGCAGGTTGTTCCTGGTGCCGAAATGCCAGTCGTTTGCAGACTGGATCTTTGTTCCAGGGTTCTTGATGGCATACCAGATGGTACCCGTAGTCTCACCGGTATCCACATAGTCCACACCCGACTCGTAATCGGTTGAATAGGGGCTGCCTGCGGGACGGGCCAGGTTGTGGAGCCTCTTGAAAGGATCCTTGCGGCCCCACTGATAGAAGCAGCCGTAGCTGTCCTGGTCCCTGGGCTCGATGGAGGTTGCACCCAGGTTGCGGTCGAGCATCTTGTACTGGCCCATTCCTGCACCGTAGCCGGTCTCCACATCCAGCTCCATGTTATACTGGACATCATTGGCCGGGCCGACCCAGATATGGTAGGACCAAAGGACGGTACCGCTATTCTCTATGGCCACCACTGCATTCCCAAGCTTGCCTGAAACAGGCACGGTCAGCACATTCCCGGAAACGGTGGGGTTGCCGGAGAGGACATCCCCCTCGATTCCGGTACCGGTCAGCTGCCATACCACGGAAGCGGAAGTGGCAGGAGCCACGGGCTTGCCTTCCTTGTCAACGGCGGGTTTGTTCTCGTATGCAAGGTCGGGAGCCATGCTGTAGTACGGAGTGATGTCTATCTTCACATCGCCCGCAGCATCGGTACGATAGCAGTTGGCCTTTCCGTAGTAGATGGTGACAGGTGCCACGGGAAGCTCGACTATCGCTTCCTCACCGGCTTCCACAACTATTTCACCGGTCCTGTCCACGGAGAGGATACGGCCGTCGGAGTCGGTGAACTCCACGGTAAGGCCCTTGCTGTAGGTTCCGGCGGGAACATAGAAGACTATTCCCACCGCATCGGCCACGGTCTTGTTGATGTCAAAACCGCCGGTCCATGTTATGGAAGCCTTGCTGTCCCCTTCCTTTTTCATGGCCGCAACGCTTCCGTCGGGGGCCACGCTGTAGAAAGCCGCCACCTTCTCGCCGTTATTGGCACTGATGGTAGCTCCCATCAGTTTGAGCTCCCTGCGCTGATAGTCCGCAACCGGGAACTTCACTCCGCCATATTCACCAAAATCCACGTCGGCAGGGATGAATTCGGGCTCCTCGGGGACAGGCTTCTTGTTGGGATGCTCATCGGCCGAAGGGGGCATGCAGCCGGCCACAAGCGACGCGACCGCAGCCATTATCATGAGTATGTAGATATTCTTTTTCATAACAGATTCCTTTTATCAATAACCGGGATTCTGGTCCACCGTGGGATCGAGGGCGGTGTTGTAGTTGTACTCGTTGGTAGGGATGGGCCACCAGTAGGCGGCATCTTTCACGTCGGATTCGGATTCCACCTTTCCGGCCTTCACGGCGTATTCGGCAAGCTTTCCGAGCCTCTTGAGGTCGGCGTAGCGCTTGCCCTCGAAGCAGGTCTCATACGCCCTTTCCTTCAGGACGGTCTCCATGAACGCATCGATGGTGGAGTTGTCGGCAAGCAAGTAATCCACCGACGAGGCCGAACCGGTGCTGAAACCGTATGCGCGGCGGCGTACCATGTTCACATAATTCAGGGCCGTTGCGTCAGGAGCGCCCAGCGCCTTGGCACGGGCCTCGGCCGCATATAGGAGGGCGTCGGCATAACGGTACAGGGGATTGTCGATTGCGGAGGTGGAACCGGTAGACTCGGGATCACGGTACTTGAAGCAGATCATTCCGTTGTCGGTAAGGCCGTTGAGGGTTCCGTTCTGGGTCTGGCGATAAAGATCCCACTGGAAACGGAAGTCATTGGGGTCCCAGCCTGCAATCACTTTGTTCCTGACAAGGTCGGTGTATATTCCCAGGGCACCAGTATCACGTACGGGATTTGGTGAGCAGAGGTACATCCAGAAGAACTCGTCGGCCCTGTCACGGTTGTACTTGATGTAGAAAATCTCTTCGGAAGTGGTGACCACGTCGGGACCGTAGACCTTGATGAAGTCGTCGGCCTTCTTCACGCTCACCAGGGAATAGCGCTTGGAGGAAATGACCGACTCAAACGCCTCCTGGGCAACGGAGTAATGCTTCAGGTAAAGGGCGGCCTCGCCCCTGAGCATTGCGGCTGCATACTTGGTCGGACGTCCCACCTGTGAAACGGCGGCGGGAAGGTTGTCGTATGCATACTTGCACTCGTCCTCGATGTACTGCCAGATCTCATCCGCCGGGGTACGCGGCTTGTTGAAGTCGTCCATGTTGTCCTCGGTGAAGAACGGCACGCCGCCGTAGTATTTCACCAGCTGGGAATAGGCAAGGGCGCGGAGGAAGCGGATCTCTCCGGTAAGTTCGCCGTATTCCTTCTTGGTAAGGGTGGCATTGCCTATCTGGCGCATGAAACTGTTGGCAAAACGCACGCAGCGGTACTGTACGGCCCAGGCATCCCTGGAGAAGCCCTGACCGCCGGAAGTCAGGCCGGTCTCATACGAAGAAGCATAGTTGCCGCGGCCCCAGCAATAGTCGGAAAGACCCTCGGTAAGGACAATCAGGTAACGTCCGTAGGCCTCCAGACGGTGCATCTGGTGGTAGATAGCGTTGATTTCGGCCTGGGCAGACTCGTAATTTGTCATGAACGACTCGGCACCGGCCTTCTTGGGGTGCTCCTGAAGGATTTTCATATCCTCGCTGCAGGAAGACAGGAGCAGCATGGCTCCAAAGAGCACGGATACTATGTTGAATATCTTTTTCATATCTGTATTCCTTAGAAAATGAGACGGCAGCCAAGGGTGAAGGTACGGGCAAGGGGATAACAGCTGTCATCCACGCCCTGACGGAGGGAAGAACCGCCTCCGTAGGCATTCACGTCAGGGTCCCAGAGAGGATACTTCGTGAAGGTGTAGAGGTTCTGTCCGCTGACATAGACATGCGCCTTGCGGATCCACCTTACCTTGGAGACGGGGATGTCATACCCCAGCTCAAGGTTCTTGAGCCTGAGGTAGGAACCGTCATACACAAAGCGGTCCGACATCTTGAACGACTGGTCCTGAAGGAGGTTGGGATACTTTGCATAAGGGTTTTCGGGTGTCCAGTAATTTCCAACGAGGTCCTTGAGGAAGTTTCCGTTGTAACCGTACTGGTAGGCTATCTGGCCCAGGGTGAGGGCGTAGATATCGTTCCCGAAGGAGCCCTGGAAGAATGCGCTGAGGCTGATCCCCTTCCAGTAGAAGGTGGTGTTGAAATTCAGCAGGAAACGGGGATTGGGGTTGCCGATAATGGTCTTGTCCGTTGCGGAAAGCCCCTCCTTGCCGTCAAGCATGTCGTCGTACACGATGCGGCCCTTGTCGTTGTATCCCAGTTCCTTGTAGCCGTAGAATACACACATTTCCTCGCCTTCCCTGAGAAGGTTCAGCTGGTCGCTGATGATGGTGTTGGAAACATTGGCGCCAAAAATATCCGTACCCTCGGGCAGGGATTCCACGCGGCTGCGGTTGAGGGAGAAGTTCACTCCCAGGTCCCATTTGAATGCGGAATCAAAGATACGGGCGTCCAACTGGGCCTCGATACCGCGGTTGCTCACCGATCCGATGTTGCGGAGGGCCTTGGTGTATCCCGAGGAACGGGGCATCTCAACGTCGCAGAGAAGGTCGGTGGTCAGCTTGTAATACGCGTCCACGGTGAGGCTGATGCGGTTCTTGAGGAAGCCCATGTCGATACCTACGTCGGCCTGGGCCGTCTTTTCCCAGCGGAGTGTGCCCACATAGTTGTCGGCCGGGGTATATGCCACGTATGTATCCTTATTGAATACCACGTTCTGGGTTTCCAGGGTATTGAGCGTTGCGTACGGGCTGATGGCGGTACTGCCGGTGATACCGTAGCCTCCGCGGAGCTTGAGGTTGGAGATCCACGGAGCGTTGTCCTTCACGAAGCTCTCCTCGGAAATGCGCCATGCGGCAGCGGCCGAAGGGAAGTATCCCCATTTGTTGCCCTTGTTGTAACGGGAGGAACCGTCAGCACGGAAGTTGACCGTGAGGATGTAACGGTCGTCGTAGTTGTAATTGATACGTCCGAGGTAGGAAAGCAGCCTCCAGTCTGAGTAGCTCGACTCCGGAAGACCCTTTTCCTGGGCGGCATTCACGTCATAAGTCCCGGCGACGTCGGTAATGAAATTCTTTGCATCGCCGGTATTGACGTCCTTGGAGACATAGCTCTCATAGGTAAGACCGGCCATGAGGGTTACATGGTGCTTGCCAAAGAACTTGTCGTACGTGACGATATTGTTGGAAGTAAGGTCAAGCACCTCTCCCATGGTGATCTTGGCAGCGCCCAGCGAGTGCGGATAGTTCAGGCTCCTGAAGTAGTCCTTGCGGGCCTGGCGCATACGGGCGTTGCCGGTAATCTGGATTGAAAGGCCGGGCAGGGGGCGGATGATAAGGCCGGCATTCGCCATCATGCGGTTGGCATACCAGTCGTTCTGGGTCTCATAGAGGTTGGCCACGGGGTTCATTCCGCCTTCGGGCTGGGTGGTGAAGTCATTCCAGGTTCCGTCGTCCCAGTGAGGGGTTGCAAGCGGGGATGCTATGAGCATACGGTTGATGGTTCCGTTGGAACCGGCACCGCCGGAGCTACCGTTCTGGGCGTGGTTCGAACGTGAGAAAAGGATACCCGCATTGGCGGTGAAGTACTTGGAAATGTTGTACTTGACATCCGTCTTGATGGAAATCCTCTCATAGCTGCTGGTCTTCACGATGCCGTCCTGCTTGAAATAGCTGAGTCCCAGGGCTCCGGACATCTTCTGGTTGCCGCCGGAGATATTGAGGGAATGGTCGGTGATAAGGGCGGGACGGAGGATCTCGTTCTGCCAGTTGGTGGAATACAGGTTGTTGTCAATCTCTTCCTGGGTGAAGATCTGCTTGTTGCCGTTGATGGCCGCCTTCTCGTTCAGGAGGGTCATGTACTCCCAGGCGTCGGCCATCTCAAGCTGCTTGGTGATGTTCTGGACACCGGCACTTCCGTTGTACTCCACGCGGAGGTCGCCCTCGCGGGCTCCCTTGGTGGTGACGATCATGACGCCGTTTGCACCGCGGCTACCGTAAATCGCCGTTGCGGATGCATCCTTGAGGACCTCCACGGAGGCGATGTCGGAGGAGTTGATCATGTTGATGTCGCCGGGGAATCCGTCGATGATCCAGAGCGGCTCGTTGTCACCCTTGATGGAGTTGGTACCGCGGACGCGGATCTGCACGTTGGCGCCGGGCTGGCCGTTGTTCACGTTGACCTGCACACCGGACACACGGCCCTGGAGTGCGTTTGCCACGGACAGGGTTGAAAATTCGTTGATGGTCTCGCCGGACACCTTGGTGATGGCTCCGGAGAGGTCCTTGCGCCTTGAGGAACCGTATCCTATCATAACCACCTCGTCCAGTGCAAGAGACGATGTCTCGAGTGTTACGGTGACCTTTGAGCGGCCCTTTACGGAAATCTCCTGGTCCTGGAAGCCAAGGCAGCTCACCACCAGTACAGCATCGGAAGGCAGGCTTTCAAAACGGCAGACGCCGTTTGCCTCAGTCACCTTGCCGGTGTTGGTTCCCTTGATGAGGGCGGCCGCTCCCGGGAGTGGTTCGCCCGATGAATCCACCACGGTGATGGCGCACCCCGGATTCTGGGCAGCTGCACCCAGACAGAACAACATGCCTGTCAGTGCTAGCGCGACTCGTTTGATTAGTTGGTTCATACTGATTAAACTATAGAGTTATTATTGGTTTTTCTGCTCTAAATTAGCAAAGGGGCACATACAAAACGGGGTTTTATCCGTAAAGTTGTTCGATTTTTGCCCTTTATGGGAAAATTTTTTCATTCAGTTCCCCAAGACTATATGCCCTTCTCATTGGAATTACTCTCTAGTGTCTTCACAAATATATCATATTATTGAACTTTTTACACTTTTTAAATTGAAAAATACTTGTTATTTCAATATTATTGAATAAATTTACAGCGTTAATAAAAAATTAAAATAATGATACAAGTTCTTGACAGGGCGTTCGACGTGCTCGACTATCTAGCCACCACCGACGGGAACATGGCCGGACTCTCCCAGATTGAATCGGCCTGCGGGATTCAGAAGACCACCCTCTCCAATATCCTCAAGACTATGGAGAACGCCGGCTATATCGCCCATCCCCAAAAAAGGAAAGGATACCGGCTGGGCTACAAGTTCTACCTGCTGGCAGGACCCGATTATGCGTTCAAGAGGATTGAACGGATAGCGGCCGAAGAGATGAAACGCCTGCACGACATCTTCTCCGAAACCGTGGTCCTTGCCTCCGAGCATAAGGGGAAACGGGTCATTCTCAAGGTCTTGGAGTGCTCAGAGGGAATCAGTGCCAGGATTTCCCATTCCAGCGACATCTACCAGTCCGCAACGGGACGCGTGATCCTGGCCAACTACCCCGAGGCCCGCATCCGCGCAATCGCCTCATCCATAGGACTGCCCGAACCCACCAGCTGGCACGGCATCCTCTCGGCAGAAGACCTTCTGAAAGAACTTGCCATCATCAGGAAAGACGGATTCAGCATATCTTCCGACCACCCCGACGTCAAGGGTATCGCCGTGCCCATCCTCGTCGGGAAAAGCCCGGTAGCCTCGATCGGGGTATGCCTTCCCAAGTTCCGGTGCACTACCGGCAGGATCGACCTGATCAGGGACGTCCTCGGGGAATGCGCCCTCAGCCTGGAAAAGAAAATCACCGAAGCCGACTTCATGGAATGAACTACCGGCCTCTGCCTGAAGACCGTCAGCACCCTCGCTGCGTTAGAGGGAGGGGCCCGAAACCGAAGGTTTTGGGAGGGATAGGACCGACAGGTCCGTAGTCTTCAGACAGAGGCCGGTAGTTGAAAAATAGGATAATAAACTAATAATCAACGATATGAAACATCTTGCATTGTTTATGGCCGTGGCCTTGGCCGCTGCTGTGGAAATGTCCGCCCAGACGGTGTATTTCGGGAAAGACGGCCTCGTACCATCGCAGGAAGGGGCGCTTGCGGAACTTCTGCCCTGGCAGGCCCCGGACGCCGCCCTGACCCTTTCCGCAGAAAAGGTGGAATACCTTGGGAACGGCGAATACTCGATAATCCGTACGGTGGTGAACCGAGGTGCCGCCCCGGTGGCATTCAACGACGTGCTGAAGGTCAGGGACCTGTTCCAGGCCACCCACTACACCATCCCCTGCGTCAACTACAACGGCAATGATTTTGACGGAGGCATCACCATAGCGGACGGGATAAAACTGGGCAGGATCAAGGTGCCCACCGGAATATCGTACGAGGGGGAGCCATGGGTATGCTCATACCAGAGGACCGGAGTACCGGCCTGCACGCTCACCGAGAACGCCGCCACCGGAGTGGCGCTCTTCGCTTCCAACGACACACCCTCGTCGCTTGTCAGCGCCTGCTCCCTCGAGCAGGACGGGGAGGGCCGGTACATACATGTTATAGTCCGGCCGGTGGTAGAAGCACCTTATACTTATGAAACAAAGGGCGTTTTCGGCCCCCGTTACGAGGAGAAGGTCACCCTGGCTCCCGGCGAGTCCTTCACCGCCAGGAGCCATGTCTGCGTCTGCCCTCCAAAGTGGGAGAACTACGCTACGGTCTCCCTCATGGACCACGCACTCAGACTTCTGGATACCAGGCTCGAGCCGTGCATGGATGACGCAGAGGCCTGGGCCCTGGGCCAGAAGTACATCCGTTCCCTGCTCTTCCTCTACAACGGTAAGTGGCTTCTGGCCACCAACCGCAAGCAGCGCATGTTCCACGACCAGCACAAGGTCCTCATCAGCCGCGAGGAAATGGCAGAGCGTCAGAAATGGGAATACTGGACCGACATAGCCACCTTCGGCCCCAGTTTCGAGATCGGCTGGGCCGGACAGAATTTCCTGTCCGCCAGGATGCTGGCCACCCAGGCCTTCCGGACAGGCGACGAAGCCCTGCTGGAAAAGGCCCTGGGCATCTATGACGCCTTCATCGCGTCGCAACGCCGGAACGGCCTGCTCCACACCCGCTACGAGCAGAACGACGCAAAAAAACACAGGAAGATAACCGTGGACGTGTGCAACCTGGGCTGGGGTGCCGCCGAGGCCGTGCGCATGTACAACCTGTTGAAGGAGAACGGTATAGACAAGCCGGAGTGTATCACCTTCGCCAGGAAGATATGCGACTTCTTCATACGTAAATGGGACGACGGATACGGATTTGGAAAGACCTGGAAAATAAGCGGAAGGCCCGTCCAGAAGAAAGGCACAATAGGCGGATTCATGATTCCGGCCCTGGCCGAACTATACCAGGTAACCGGAGAGAAGAAATACCTTGAAGCGGCGGAGAAAGCCAGCGATTTCTATTACCGGAAGGACTTGGACAACTTCGTATGCACCGCCGGGGCCATCGACTGCAACTGCATCGACAAGGAAACCTCCTATCCTTTCCTGCAAAGTTCCCTGACGCTTTATCACATAACCGGAAATGCCAGATACCTTGAGAGGGCCGAGAAAGCAGCGGCTTATTTCTCAAGCTGGATGTTCTTCTTCGACCCCATCCAGGCCCCCGAGACCGACATGTACAGATATGACTGGCATGCCACCGGCGGCACCGGAGTCAGCGCCGAGCACCAGTGCATCGACGCATGGGGCGGAATAATGGCGGCCGACATGATTGAACTGACGCAACTCACCGGGAATCCCATGTGGGAGACCCTCGGACGTCTGATGTGGGCCAATGCGGTACAGGGCATAACCAGGCGCTTAGGGGAATTCTTCCACGACATGCAGCGCCCCATCGGCTCACAGAACGAAGGCTTCTTCCAGGCGCGGTTCACCAAATACCGCCCGGTCATCGAAGCCGGCTACTGGAACGACATCTTCGTTTCCTGGCCCCCGGCATACAGGCTCTGGACCCTGGACCGGGTCCGCCGGATGGGCGTCACGCTTAAATAAGACCGCCTCTCCCCTACTGAAGCTTTATCCGCTGCCAGGTGGAAGGGGAACTCATGACGGCGTTTGTGAAGGCTGTCTCTCCCGAGTTGCCCGACAGGGAAACATATATCCAGACCACGTCACCGGTGCCTGCCTTAAGCGCGGAAAGCGGGATTGAAATCTCCGTAACGCGGCCCCTCTGGCCTGCGGAAGTCTTTGCAGATGAAGTCTTTACAACGGCATCTGCGCCCTTTGTGGTGACCGCCCCGGAGGATGTCACCTCAATCCTGGCCGTATTGACCGGAGTGGTGTCGGAAACCATTATCCTCAGGTTGGCGAGGTCATACTGGTCGGCCACGAGGTACAGGTTGCCCCCGTCCCTGGCGGCACGGACCATGACCTCTGCTCCGTCCTTGGTGCTCACGAAAAGAGCCTGCCCAAGGGGCCATTCATCTCCGTTCCCGTCGACCTTTATGCCGGCATTCCCCGCAAAAAGGGTATGGTTGAGCCAGAACCTGCCTAGCTGAAGGCCGTTCTTTGCAGAATGGATGGTGCCTATCAGCATGTTTCCGTCCTCTACCTCGGTACTGCCCCATACCCCTTCGTAGGTAAAGGGCTTGAGCCATCCGCTCTCCCATGAGCCGTTGAACTTGGTGGCGGTATTGTCGCCAAGCTTCACGCTGAACCTCTTGCTGATATTGCACGAGATGGCAACCTCGCCGGAAGGGAAGGTGGAGACATATCCGCCGGCGCCGCCAACCACCAGCGACTGCCTGCGCTCGGGACCGGCGGTGTTCTCGCCAAGGTCCTTCCAGTCCAGGCCGTCGTTGTAGACCAGCGACATCTTGTAATACGAGGTACCCTGGTTGCTTTCAGGGGTTTCCAGCCTGGCCTCCAGGAAGCCGACGATGGTCTTTCCGTCGTTCAGGACGCGGAAACTGGGCATCTGGTCGGTGAATATCTTCTGGCCGGTATACGCCGTGTTGGGACCGTCATAATCGTACTTGTATATGCGCGAGCAGCGGATCTTTCCGCTCCAGGTATTCCCGTTGTCGGTGGAGGTGATGACCGAAGTGCCGGAATTGCGGGATGCCGGAATGGGGTCGGTGAAATAGCACTGGATGCGGCCGTCGGGAAGGACCAGCAGGTAAGGCTCCCAGGTGGCCCCGTCGTAGATATACTGGGGGGCCGACCAGGTGGTGCCGTTGTCCTTGCTCCGCATGGTGACCAGGCCGCAGCCCAGCATCTGCGAATAATGGTTGGTGGCCCGGTATGAGAAAACGGCCAGCACGTCCCCGTTGGGGAGCACGGCGGCGTCGGGGCCCGAGTAGCGTTCCCAGTCGCCCACTCCCCCTACGGTCACCTTCTTGGGCTCCAGCAGCATCTGCGGCGCGGACCATTTATAAAAGTCGGAACTGGTTGAGGCATAGCATCTTGAGCCATATTGCCCGCCCATGTAGAGAAGCAGGTACTCACCGTTTGCCATCTTCTTGATCCTGGGATAATAAGGAGCCCTCTGGTCTTCCGTCACGCTCTGGTCCACGAGGCTGGAAGGTGAAAGCAGCTGGAAATCGCTCCAGATGGGCTGCAGTACGCTCCATTTCTCCTCCCCCGCGTGGGTATTGATTTCCGTTGCCGGCTGGAGTTCGCTTATACGGTGCAGCTTCACCCCTCCCTTGGCCTCGTCAGCAGAATCGGCCTTGCAACCGCAGGAAAGCAGGCATGCGCAAAGCGCGCCGGTAACAAGTGTAAGAATCCCTTTTGTCATAATCTCTCTTATTTAAGTCCGCACCATTTAAGGAAATCGTCGGTCTTGCAGGTTGCAAGGCCGATTGAAGAATGCGCCGGGGTAAAGTAGGACTTGTCCCTGTCGGGGACTGTTCCGGTACGGCCCCAGCCTTCGTAATACATGTAAAGTGTACCGTTATACTCGAATGTAGACGGGGCCCAGATGGCTCCCTGGTCCCATGTTCCGCGGGCACCCCTGGTAAACAGGGGCCTGGTGTTCTTCACCTTGGTCCAGTTCACCAGGTCGTCCGAGACGGCCGCGTGGAAGCGGTCGGGGAAATCGGCGTTGCAGGGGCTGCACTGGTATATCATGAACCACTTGTCGCCGATCCTGAGGATCTTCTGCCCGTTGATGGAGTAATTGTCGCAGTTGGAAGGACCGCCGCCCTTTTCCAGGGTCTCGGTCATCACCGCGTCATCGCCCGACAGGGGATTGGTGTACTTGTACACGCGACGGCTCACGAAAAGATAGTAATAACCGTTCCACCTCACCACATCGGCGACGCCGCAGTCCTCCTTCCAGGGCTTGTCCACCTTGGTATAGTTGTATCCGTCGGTAGAGGTGGCCAGCAGGACTGTGTTATCCCCCGCAAAGGAAAGCCCTTTGTAATAGAGGTAGAGCTTCCCGTCAGCCCCCATCACGGGACATGGGTCGATTGCGGTGTTGGCATCCAGGGTACCGTGATAGCCGTAAGGCACGATGGGGTTCTTGTCGTAATATGTCCAGGGGCCCAGCGGGTTGAAGTATTTGTCGCCCTGGGTGAAAATGCCCAGCGAGCCGCGGCTGCCGTCACCGCCCCTCGTAAAGAGCCACCACTGTCCGTCGGGCGACCTGTCCGGGGGAAGTACCGCCGGGTTTGCGATGGAATTGGACATCCACCCGTACTTCTTGTTGCCGTCCATCAGCATGCCGTCGGAGCCGCTTTTCCTGAACAGCGACAGCGACGATATGTCGTCGTCGGGAATCCTTACGTCGTCGAAGTACCAGACCTCGTCCGCGGGCCCCTTCTCACCGCCGTGGCACATCAGGTAAATCTCCGTATAGTAATTGGATTCGGGTTTCAGGGAAGTGAAATCGAACTCCAGGTTCTCCCACTTTCCGGACGACTTGGTCTTGACGCCGGTCATTATCTTCTGGTCCACCCCCTCAACCGTCCTGGTCATTTTGAGTTGCATGTATACGGGCAGCCCCGCGGCCGGGGACAGTACCCTGACCCTGAACACCGGAGGATCCTTGGTGAAGTCCACAGGATGGGTGGGTCCTACCATCACGCAGTCCCACGTTCCACCTTTCAGGACCGTCTTCCCCACCTTGGCGGAAGGGTTCACGTCGTCCCGGACAGGGTTGTCAGCAACTTCGAACGTACTGTTTACCGGTTTTACCTGGGGGGTGACTTTGTCAAAATCACAGAGCATGTAGGTCGCCTTGCCGTCACCGTCGGGGTCGGACACAGGCTCCACCGGCTTTACCGGACCCATCTGCTTCTGCTCCGGCTTGCAGGAAGCCAGGGCCAGGCAGAGCGGAAGGCAGCATAATATGGCCAGACGTCTCATTTGCAGTAATCCTCCCTGTCAAATACCTCGAACTTCATTTCATCGGCTCCCAGGACTAATCCGCAGGCCTCAGCCGGTTTGGACGAGGCGTTGAAAAGTATCCTGAGCACCTTTTTGCCGTCGGCGCTGAGCCACTCGGTGCGCTTGACCCACCAGGGCAGCGGCGAACGGTCTATCACCGTAAAGCGGCCGTCGTAGAAAAAGTCGCCCCATTCGTTCAGCCTGGCGGTATACCAGCCCACGGCTTGGGCATATTCGGGATCCCTGGAAATGTCGGCCCGGCATACCCAGAGCTGGGCATCCAGCCTCATCCCCATGGTAAGGGCGTTTTTCAGCTGACGGTCAAACTCGCCTTCCGACGAGTAGATGTTCCGCTCGGTATGGATGATTTCCGGGAAAGTGTAACAGAAAAGCTGGGGATAGGCGTTGCTCCTGATCTTGAAATCGGCGTTGATATTGCCGTGAAGGAACTGGCAGTACGCACCGGCTATATCGGTAACACCCTCTGTACCAAGCACTTTATCGACCTCATCACAGTAGGTCAGGGCATCCGAGAAGAACTTCCGGTGGTAGGTCCATTCAGCGTCCACCCGGTTTCCGTGTTCGTGTTCCCTGTTGAAGCATGGCTGGTAGGGGCAGAATCCGTAGCAGTCGGCAAACACGCAGTCGGCGCCCAGGTCGCCCATCTGCCGCAGCTGGCCCAGGACCTGGCTGCGCCACCGCCGGGTTCCGGTGCAGGCAAGCGGGAACTGGACATGGCCGAACATCTCCCTGAACTCTCCGCGGCCGTTATAGACAAAGCCCTTGCGGATTTCATTGCCGTTGATGTCCAGTATCACAACATCCTTTCCGAACAGCTTGTAGTAGTCTGTGGAAGGGTCCAGGAAATGGCAGTTGCACTCAAGGATCACCCGTCCGCCCATCTCCTGCACCTTGCGGATATTGTCGGCAAGGTCCTTGAACGCCCCTGGATAAGCCTCGTCATAATAGGGGTAATCCCTGTCCATCCCGCCTTTCCACCAGGCAAACAGGAAAAGGGTCTTTATCCCGTATTTTGCCCCGGCCTCGTACATTGCCGGAAGGTCCTGGGGCTTGTAATAGTCCTCCCCGTACTGCGAGCGCATGATTATCCTCTGCCACCCGGTAAGTCTCCTGACCCACGGGGCCTTCTGCACAGGCTTGAAGAACGTCTTGTCAGCCCAGGCCCGATACAGGTCTGCCCCGTTCCTCCAGTCACCTTCCAGCAGGCCCACAACCACGGGTGGCATCCGGAGGTCTTCGCCCTCGAGCGCCATCGGGAAGTGGTCCACGGTGAAGGCGAGGTTGTCGTCATGGATACGGTGCCTTACGGAAAGGAAGCAGAAACGCATCTGGGGGTCGTACCTCGCCACATACAGGAAACGTCCTCCCGATTCCAGGCCGAACCAACTCATGGAAGCCCTGGGATAGATCAAGTCCATGAACGTCTCTCTCTCGTCGTGGCTGTAATACGATGCAGCCTTACCCTCCATCACCGCCCATGGGTTCACATCCTTCCTTCCGGGGCCCTGAGGCATATACAGGACGTCCTCCGCCTTATCGCCCCCAAGGCTGGAAAAGTCCGCCATGGGACAGAATATTTCATTGACCCTCAGGCCTTTACAGTGGTTGATGATGTGGGACGAGAATTTCAGCAGGTCCCCTTCTTTCTCCACCGTGACGGTCATCGAAACCGGATACCTGTCCCCGAACTCCGAGACTATCTCATCATAACTGATCACGAGCCTGTCCTTCGAGGACTTTACCGAGCCCTTCTGCCCGTACGAATAGGCGGGGATTTCACGATAGACGCCGTCGTCCAGTATCATCCGCCAGAACTCTCCGGGGATGGATCCGCCCACTTCGGTACCCCGGGCCTCGAAAAATCCTTTCGATGCGCCAGGGTCCACGCGGAAGGTGAGTTCCCCTGTGGATATCTCGTAATCCCTTGCATTGAGTGATGCGGGCAGAAGTAGCAGCAACAGCCCTGTAAGAAAACGGTTCATTGTCTTGTCATCCCTTTTATGAATTCCACCTCGGCGGCGTCGTAGGGAGTTCCGTCGGCGTGGAAGATGTCATGGAACCAGATTTCCGGTTCCGGGTCCCCGTCCTTGTGCCCCCAGGGCAGGTGGAAATGGCATTTGTTATTCATCAGACCCCAGTTTATCGCGCCCACCTTCCTGGCCTTAAGGATGGGCATGACCTCCTGGAAGGTGTTTCCGAAGGTCCTGGCGAGGTATTCCTGGCACACCATGGGCCTTCCGAAACGCTCCAGCATCATGACCATCTTTTCAACCTCGGCCGGCTTGCTGTAGCAATGGAAGGTGATGATGTCGGAATTCGTGCACACGAAACTGACCAGGTCCAACTTGGTGGAGGTCCCGTGGATTCCAGGACGCTGCCATACCGGGCTGGAAAGGGGCTGGTCCGGACGGACCTCCCATGCCCACCGGTAGACCTCAGGCATGAAATCCTTCACGTCGCACCCGTTCTTGAAGTTCTCGGGTTCGTTGCAAAGGCACCAGTAGAGTATCCTCCCGTCCTTTCCGAAGGTGCGCAGTATGTCCTGGACATATTCCTTGAGCCGGGGCCACTCCGCGGGGTCATCTATCACCTTCTTGCCTGGACTGGGAATCCAGTTGGAGTTGTGCTGCCCGGGGATGGGCTGAGGCTGGGGGCCAAGCTTGAATTCCACGTTATGGTTCCCTCCGTTGGTGAAGAAAGTCACTATGCAGCGGAGGCCGTGCCCCGACGCGATGTCCATGAACCGGTTTATCCGGTCCTTGAATCCCTTGGCATCGGCATACCAGAGCCCCTCGTGGAGGTAGATGCGTATAGCATTGAATCCAAGCTGTTCCGCGTAACCCAGGTCCTTGTCAATCACCTCCGGGTCAAAGGTTTCCTCCTGCCAGAATTCATACTGGTTTATGGCGTAGGACGGGACATAGTTGCATCCCACGATCCACGGCTGGGCATCCATCCACTCCTGAGCCTTTTCCTTGGTCCAGGGGCCCTCCTGCGCATCATGGCAGCAGCCGGAGAGCAGCAGCGCAAACGCCGCCGTCATCAATAAACGTTTCATTTCAAGTTTCCGAGGTAATAGTTGGCCCAGACGTTGTCGTTGCGCTCTGAAAGCGCCTTTTTCATATACCGCCGGGCCTTTGCGTTACGGCCGCAGGCCTTGTAGCCCACCGCCATGGTGTAATAGGCGTCGGAATTGATGTCCTGCTCGAAGGGCCCCCGGTCGAAGCTCTCGAAGAAGGTGTTGAAATAGTCGGTGACAAGGGCCCTGCCGCAGTCCTGAATCCGTTTCCAGAGTTTCCGGGCCTCGGCCTTACGACCCAGTTTAGCCATAGCCAAACCCTTCTCGTACAGATACTTGGCATCCTTGTCCTTCACTTCCACGCCGGCGGCTTTCTCATACCACTCACCGGCCAAATCCTCCTTGCCGCACTTCTCGTACGCAAGGCCGATGTTGTACCAAACCTGGGCGTCGCGGGGACTGTACTCAAGGTGTGCATAGCCGTGGTTGGCAGGATACTCCCCGGAGAGCAGCATGTACTTCAGGGCCTTTTCATCGTCCCCTTCCTTCCAGGCCTTGAGACCGGAGAGCAGGCATGCGTCCACATAGATGTCGTGGAGGTCCTCGATATGTTCGCGACGGCTGTAGAAGCGCTCCAGGAGCTTGTCGAGGCACTGCTCATACTCTCCGTGCAGTATCCTCTGGCGGATGGCCTTGGTCTCGGAGTCATACCTCTTCTCGTAGACCTCCTCACGGCCTGCAAAGAGGGAATAGCGGTCTTCCAGGGGCGCGTTCACGTGCTCCATTATCTCGTCGCATTCGGCAAGGAACAGCGGGTTCCTGCCGCCGTCGGCCTCTATGGCCTTGGAATAGAACGATATGGCCTTGTCATAGTCGGAACGGTCCTTCTTGTGGTACTCGTCCTTGAAACGCCAGTACCATCCGATGTTCCTCAGCGACATGGCGTGCCCGGGGGCGGCCTCAACCGCCCTGGTCCAGCACTCAAGGGCCTTGTCGGGCTGTTTCTGGTACCACAGGTTGCCAAGGTAGTACCAAGTGTTGGCGCTGTCCGGCATGTAACCGGCAGCCTTGTCCAGAACCCTCGCCGTGGCCAGCCGGAACGGGAATACGTAATCGGTTGACGAGGATTCTGCCTTCCTGAACCAGGCCATCGCCCCATCCCTGTCTCCGGCAGCGTCGGCAAGGTATCCCAGCCAGTAT
Source organism: Bacteroidales bacterium (assembly GCA_017437755.1). Taxonomy (GTDB): domain Bacteria; phylum Bacteroidota; class Bacteroidia; order Bacteroidales; family UBA932; genus Cryptobacteroides. The sequence goes on along the minus strand of JAFRXI010000037.1, from coordinate 19,990 downwards.
TCCACCGTGGGATAGGGTTTTATCGCCTCGGCCTTTTGGAGTACCTGAAGGCCTTCCTCCGTGAAACCGTTCTCCAGATAATGAAGCGCAAGTTCCAGGTAATTCTCACTCTCTCCTCTCATAAGCGCCTCAAGGTCAGCCTCTTTGCAATCGCCCATCCGGACCAGTTCCGACATTGCATAGAAGTTCAGCGGATCAAAAGACAGTATCTCCCGGGCGTTCTGAACCGCCTCCGGGCGTTTTCCGTCCTTCCGGAGCAGCGACACCAGGAGGTTCCTGGCATCCACGTTCATCCCATTGTAGGCGACTGCCATGCGGGCCTCCTCCAGGGCCCTGGCCCCATCCCCGTTAAGGGAAGAGATCTGAGCCAGGCGATAGTACGATGGAGATGCGTAAGCGTAGTCCCAGGCCGCGCGGTAAAGGGTGTCAACGGCATCCTTCCACTTTTCCTCCTCCTTGAGGACAAGGCCCAGGTTGTACATTGCCTCGCAGTCGGAAGGTCGGGTGTAATTGGCTGTCTGCCTGCGGATTGCGGTGCGGAGATAATCCTTTGCCCGGTCAAGGTCACCGGCCTGCCTGCAGTAAATACCCATCTGGGTATTGGCCCTGACATCGCCCGGATCGCGACGCAGTACTTCCAGGAAATAATCGTTGGGATCCACATGGGCCTGGTGGAACTGGAGGTTGCGCATGCCGATGTAGTAGCACTCCTCGGTGTTCTCCACCGTTTTGGGATCGGGGTTCACCGGTACCAGGTCCTCTGGAAGCGGCGAATCTATATCGTGCTTCACCGGATGGTAGTCAATGAGGAGTTCCCCCTCGGCCGAATACAGCGACATGGTCACCGCGGTGGGATCCTCAAGGTCGGCCGGGGCCGCTGTGAAATCGTCGGCGAAAGGACGGTCCGGAGCAATGAGCGCAGTCTTGGAATAGAGCACCTTGTCCCCCCCCCGGACCTCCACCCTGGCATTCCTGCGGATGCAGGTGGTGTTGGCAGCCACATGGACCTTCCCCGAAGGATCGATGTCCATATTCACCGTTGCTTCCGGATTTCCGCGGTTCACATTCTCAAGGTCGCGGATACCGTACCAGTAGGCCGTGAACACCTTGGTCTCGCCCGGATTCAGCCAGCAGTAGTCGGGCTGGTTGTCGGAATAGGCCGATGTCATCAGCTCCACATACGGGCCGTCGCTGTCGGTGAGGGTCTCACAGTCCCAGGCATGGCCGTAGGCATGGGGGCCCCAGGTCCAGAACTTGCCACCCTTGTTGATGTTGTGGTTGCCGGCGAGCATGGTTCCCGCCTTGACGCCGTGGTCGTATCCGCCCACATAGTCGTCCTGAAGGTCGTGGATGAACACCGAGTCGCCGGTAAGGGATGGAAGGTTGCGCCACCAGCTCACGTCCACGCCCTTGTAGGCCGGATTCCCCTTGTAGGGTTCGTTGGCAACCGGCCAGTGGATATGGCTTAGCTTGTGGTGGAACATCCCGAAGCGGGTGTTTTCCGGGAAGATTATCTGGTAGTTGTCATTGGCATGGGTGGCCACGTTGTTCCAATGCAGGATGGAGTTGCGGTCCTCGCTGTCGTTGATCAGTCTTCCGGTAACAATGATATAGCTCCTGTCGGGCTGAAGGGTGAGGCCTATCGCCCAGCTCATGCCGTGCCGTCGCTCAACCTCCCCCACCCAGATGGTCTTGGAGCCGTCGCCGTTGTCCACAAGCCTGTAGTCCACGGGGAACTGGCTGGTGGCACGGTGATGATGGAATACGTTCCACTCCACGCCGCCGCTGATCCAGGCCCCGAGCATTCCCACGTTGGCCGGCTTGATCACGGTCTGGCGGTAGAATATCTCGTAACCGTTGGTCTTGTCGGTGGCATAGAACAGACGTCCCCCGATGTCGGGAAGCACGCATACCTTCACGTAGTCGTTCTCGAGGAAGAGGGCGCGATGGACGGAATCCACCTTCACGTTGGTGGGGTTGTCGTTCATGGCATAGGGATACACTCCCCTCTTGGCCCTCTGGTATGCGAAGTCCCTCTCAAAAAGAGGAGCCTTCTCGGGCGGGGCAACCCTGTATGTGGGGAGGTCTATCGTTCCCTCCCAGCACTTTACAGGGCCGTTCTGCCCGCCTGCCGCAAGGCAGGACAGGAGCAGGACGGCCACTATCGGAAGATTCTTCATTCCTCTGTCAATCACAAGGTTACGTTTGCTCCGTCGTCGTAGCTGCCGGGCCAGTATCCGTTGGAGTTGCGCTTTTGGCCGCGGATATCGGTATCGAACCAGCCGTTTTCCTTAAGGATGGCCTTGAAGGTGGTGCCGCAGGCGGAGTCATAGGCATCATAGGCAGCCTCGAGCCTTGAAGGTGTGATAAGCGAGAAGCCGTCTGGCTTGCCGGCTGTGCCCCAGCCGTTCCAGAAAATCAGCCTCTGGGTGGCATCCCAGCCCTGAGCCAGCGTATAAGGCACGGCATCCAGATCAGAGTCCTCATTCTGAAGCACATAGGTACCAGAAACCTCCTCAAGGAGCTTGGAAATCACGTTGTGCCCGTAAGAAGAAACCTCGGACTTGGTCTTTACGGCAACCCCCTTGTCCGCGTCGGCGGATTGCTGCGAATTCATTATGGTGGAGTTCACCAGCCATGTTTTGGTTATTGCCATCGCAGAGGTCAGGAGGCCGACTCCGGAATTGGCCGAAAGCCTTATGGAAGTGTTGGAAATGATCAGCCTTCCGGGAACACCGCTGGATCCTGTGTCAGAGTCGTTGTGGATTGTGGAAGCATCATCGGCGGCCTTGTTGGAATTATCCTGGAAAGCGCAGTTGTTCACCGCCATCATGCACTTGTTGTAGATGCAGCTTGCGCCCGTCCCGGTCACGTTCTTGTAGAAGCGGCAGCCGTTCAGCAGGGTCTTGCCGTTGGGATGCCCGGTGGCGATCACGCCCTTCTGGCCGGATTCGTTCTGGGCAAAATAGCAGTCGGTAAGAGTGGCGGTGGATGCATTTGTAACGCAGTACAACACGCTTCCGGAGCCCTTGGCGACATTCCCCGTAAAATCGCACTTGTCAAGGGTGAGGGTAGCCCCGGTCAGGGCGAACACTGCGGCGTTGCCGGCCGAGGTGTTCCCGGAGAAGGTGCAGCCGGTGAAGGTAAGGACACCCTTGTTGGCGCGTATGGTTCCGCCGCCGGAACCTTCCTTCTTATTATCCTTGATTATGCAGTTGTTGAAACTGACGGACTTGCAGTTCTGGAAAATCAGAGCCGAACCAACATTCGTGCTACTAATGTAGGCATTCTGGAACGTTACCCCGTCAAAGGAGTCTTCACTGGTTGAGTTGTTATAGATAAATAGGCGTTTGGCTCCGCCGCCGTCAAATGCCGTAACATACTTGGTAATATTCCTGTCGGACAACTCGCTTCCCTCGGATGCAGGATTGAAGCCTCCGTATATCTTGAAATTCGAGCCGGCCTTCACCGTTATATCGGCAGCAATGGTATATATTCCCGCCGCCATGTAGACATTGCCTGTAAGAGGACCGTCCTTGATGAGATTCTGAAGGTCGTTCCAGCTCATGGGAGCATCCCAGCTGACACCGGAATTACCGTCGGCAGCATCGGCCTTTACGAACAGGCCGCCGTCACCTCCCGCTGCTACCTTGCCGAGCCTGTAGAGCCCGCTCCTCTCAAATGAGAAAGCATTTCCGGTCAACTTACGGCCAATGATGTTGTTTCCACTATCCAGCAACTCCACGATGAATCCCTCGGAACATTCGACGGGGATAATGGAAGCATAATAGGTTCCGGCCCCGGAAGCGTTGATGGTAAGCGATGAAGAATACCAAGCTTCATTTGGAATGACGGGCACGCCATCCTTGAAGCTGACATATGCACTGCCGACCAGGGCCTTGTCACCATTGGCCGTTATCTTGATGCACTTCACATCGGCGGATTCCACCTCAACGCAAAGCATGGCACCCAGGTTCCTGAGGGTCGTGCTTCCGTCGGCCGCCACCTCGCCAACCTCGATGGCCGCACTTGAGAAACTGCCGTCCTGCACATCCGGGATGGTTACCGTAAGTGACATCCCGTCATATTCAGCACTTGACGAAGCCGGATACACGGCATATTGAGGGGTTTCTTCGTCGGGAATCAGAACCGTGAAATCAGCCTTTTCGGCAGGGCTGGAAAGACTCAGGGCCTTGGATCCGGCTGAACCGCCCTCCCATAACAGTGCAATCCGGTCTCCACTTGACCAAAGTACACTGCCGTCCTCCTGCAGTTCGGTCTTGGAGACAACGCCGCGTCCCTCGCGGCTGGCGGTGATGGTGACAGCGTGTCCGTCCACCCCTTCAGGGGCATTGATTTCGGGCTGGGAACATGCAGCCGCGGCAAATGCCGCAAAAACCAATAATGCATAATTCTTTTTCATACCGCTTTCCTCCTACCATTCTACGTCAACGATTTCCCAGTCTTCATTCCGGGTGTCTCCGGCAGTCACGCTGACTGCCAGACAGTTCTCATAATCCAGAACTTTCCACCTGCAGTGAGGGGAAAGATAAAGAGCCTTGGAGGCATCAGTTAAACCAGACATAAGTTTATAGTATTAAAAATTATTGCCTTGGACGCATAATCCAAGACAATAATATAAAAAACTATTTCCAAATCACAGAAATTCCTGGAGCCGAGGGAAATTTTCGGCCGTTTCTGGGAAAAATATTACATAATCCGGAAATAAAGGGTGAACTTCCAGTCCCTGGGAACAAGGACGTACTTTTCCAGGGGAACCGGACCGCAGCTTTCGTTGCCGAGAGGAGCCATCAGGTGGTTGATGTTCCAGACAGCGACCGGCATCGGCTTCAGGTCACAGCTGTGCACGGCCTCGGCCAGCTGCATTTCGGTATAACGGCGGACCGACGTCTGGAACGGCCCGTCACCGGTTACGTACAGCGAGCGCCCGTCTAAGGACCTAAGTCTGGCCCACCTGACATTGTACTTGTTGCCGTTCTCCTGGGGGTAGACGTAGTTCACGAACTGCCCGTCCACGCTGCCGCCATACCGTCCGAACATCGCCCCGTCCTTCCTGTCGCAATAGGCCTCCTGGCTTCCCTGGCCGTAATAATCAAACAGGTCCAGACCCTCACCCGCCGTAAGGGTATAGCCGACCCTTGCCACCTCGGGCGTTCCGGGCGACGGATGGATTTCCGAACATAAGCTGAAAGCCCCCTCATTATCAAACACATAGGTTTCCTTTACATCAAACCATACATCATCCCGCCCGGTCATACGATACTCGCAGACGACCTCGCGTCCGGCCGTAGACAGGGATTTCAGTTCCCGTTTCAGATGAGGGTAGCCGGCCTCTTCCCAGAGCCTTGCCAGGCGGCGTCCCTTGCGCTCAGCGACAAATTTCCCGTTCACATACCTGGCCACGGGTCCGGTCCCGTCGTTGTCGATGGGGGCCCTCCAGAAGCCCAGCTCGGGGCCGCTCTCCACAAGTTTCCTTCCTCTGCTGGAGATCGAGGACATAATGCCGGTCTTTCCGTCGAATACAAAAACCGACCCGCCGCCCGATACGGTTATACCGCCGTCGACAGTTCCGACGACAGGTGCAGACTCGCGGAGCGGAACCCTTGAAAAATCCCAGGGCTTGAGGATGAACTGCTCCCAGGCCACCACATGACCCTTGTCAGCCCAGGGCCTGTCCTGGGAAAGGGCGGCATACACGATGACCACATATTCCGCGTCACCCCGCATATCCATTTCCCGCAAAGGCACGCGGAGGACGGTCCTTGAACGCGGTGAAAGGTCACATGGCCCAAGCAGGCCCGACCTTACCTCAACCCCGTCCTCCAGAAGCTTCCATCCCAGTCGGAATGAAGAGAGCGACGTATAATAGTACTTGTTGAAGACCTCTATCTCCCCCGCTTCCAGGTCCCTGGCATAGAACTCGATATCCTGGTAGCACTTTGCCACCTCCTGCAGGCGGCTGCCTGGGGCAAGGTCGGAAGGCATGACCCCGTTGATCAGGAAATTGGAGTCGTTGGGCCTGTCGCCAAAGTCACCACCATAGGCATAGAAGTACTTCCCTCCGGGCTTTCCCGCTTCCGCAAGGGCGAAGGACCTTTCCTCCGGAGGTATCATCATCCCGTAAACGCCGTGGTCGTCAGTCTTCATCACGATCCCCTGGTCCACCCAGTCCCAGATGGTGCCGCCCACGAGCCAGTCGTACCTGTCGAAGCACTGGACATATTCCTTCAGATTCCCAAGGCCGTTGCCCATGGAGTGGCAGAACTCGTTCAGAAGATAGGGACGGGTGTCCCTGCTGTCCGCTATGAGGTCGAGGTCGCTGACCTTGACATACCTGCCGCTGGGACTCGGCTTCCCGTTCCTGAAAAGGCCGCCCCCGAGGATATCGGAGGAAAGGGGTTCGTTGCAGAAATGGTAATGGGCGGGCCTGGAGGGGTCAAGAGCCCTTGCAGCCTGGTACATGGCCTGCATGTTCACTCCGTTGTCGCTCTCGTTGCCAAGGGACCACATGAAGACGCACGGGTGGTTCTTGTCCCGCCCTATCATCCTTGTAATCCTTTCCACGTGTGCGTGCTTCCATTCCGGTTTATGGGCCAGAGACGTGGGTTTGAATCCAAATCCGTGCGCCTCGCAATTGGCCTCGTCAACCACCATTATGCCATACTCGTCACAAAACTCATACAGCCACTCCACTGCCGGCATATGGGCGGTGCGGATTGTGTTGATGTTGTTCCTCTTCATGGTGAGGACCTCCTGCAGGACCCTCTCACGGCTGGTGCATTTGGCCCCGAAAGGGTCATTCTCCACTCGGCATACCCCCTTCATTTTCAACGCTTTGCCATTTACCAGGAACTGTCTGTCCCGGATTTCCAGCTTCCTGAATCCGGTGCGGGTGTTAACCACGTCCACTACTCTCCCCTTCCTGTCCGTAAGTTCCAGCACCACGTTGTAAAGCTCGGGCGTCTCCGACGTCCATTTACGCGGACAAGGCACATCCATCCGCAGGGAAAGACGGGCCTCCCCCCTTACGGAAGCCTTTCCCACGGCACTTCCCACCACTTTCCGGCCGTCCAGTAGAGTCGCTTTCACCCATACCGGCTCCCTGGCCCCGCCGCCATTCCTGACGGTGACATCCACATCGGTTACAGCATCCCTGTATTCCCCATCGAGGTCGTTCCGGACAAAGAAATCGGCAATCCGGCATTCGGGAGTCGAGAAAAGCGTCACGCTTCGGAAGATGCCGCTGATGCGCCAGCCGTCCTGGTCTTCAAGGTAGGAACCGTCGCTCCAGCGGAATACCTGCACGGCCAGGTGTTCTCCCCCTGGCGGAGGAAATCCGTGATGTCGAATTCCGATGGAAGGCACGAATCCTGCCCGTAGCCCGCCATCTTTCCGTTAACCCACACATAGAACGCCGAGGATACACCTCCGAAACGCAGGAAAACCCTCCGCCCGTCCCATCCGGAAGGAATCCGGAAAGTCCTGAAGTAAGAGCCCACCGGAGTCCCGTTGTCAAAGAGGCCCTTTATGAAAGGAGGGTTGAGTTCAAAGGGATACTTGACGTTGGTATAAATCGGCGTGCCAAATCCCTGCATGTCCCACGGCCCCGGAACGGTGATGTCGTCCCAGGACGAGAGATCCAGGTTGAAAAAGTCCACCGGCCTGTTTTCAGCATCATGGCAATAATTGAACTTCCAAATGCCGTCAAGGCTTAGTTCAAACTCGGACGGAGCTCCGTAAACAGCTGCCTGAGAATAATCTGCATAGTGGCTGAACGTAGCCCTTGACGGTTCCCTGCCGATCTGGGTCACCTGCGGATTCTCCCAATCATTAGCGGCCAGCGCGCAAACGGGCATCAACGACAGCAAAGTTATGGTCAGTGTTTTCATTTATGGATGGTTTCTTTGTATTCGGTTGGGGACATTCCATATACGGCGGCAAAGCAGTGGGCGAAGTACGACGGATTCTTGAATCCCACCGCATAGCAAACCTCCGACACCATTGCACTCGGAGTTTCACGAAGCATCCTCTCGGCCACCTCCAGGCGCTTGCTCCTCAGGTAATTGTTTGGGGTGGTGCCCAGCAGTTCGGTGACCCTGCGGTTGAGCGACGACCGGCTGATGGCCAGAGCCGCCTCCATTTCCTTGTTGGAGAAGTCGGGATTGGAAATGTTGTCCAGTATAAGCTTGTCCAGGGCGCCTTTGAACTTGGCGTCCCGGTCGGCCAGGTGGAGACGGTCGGATCCAGCCGGGACCGCCGACCCGGCATTCGCCCTGATCTCTTCCCGCTTTGCAAGCTGCCCTTTCACGCACGCGAGCAGGTATTCAACCGAGAAGGGCTTTTCTATGTAGGCGCTTACGCCGTACTGCATGCATTTGATCCTGACGTCGTCGCTGGTGATGGCGGAAAGTACCACTATGGGTATATGCGACAGATTGTCGCTCCTGGACACCTTCCGGCAGAGTTCCACCCCGCTCATACCCTTAAGGCCTATATCCGTGACCAGAAGGTCCACCTCATAACGTTCCATCAGTTCCAGCGCCCGCTCCGCCGAGGTGGCCGTAAGGCAACGGTAATGGGGCTTGAGCTTGCTCCTGATGAATGAAAGCATGTCGCGGTTGTCCTCCACCACCAGTACCAGCGGGAGGGAGGACGAGTTCACTTCGGCATCCCAGTCGATGTCCTCGGCTTCCGCGGCCACCAGTTTCACCGGAAGCGACAGTACGAATTCAGTAATGTCCTCACGGTCGGAAAGGACCAGTGTCCCACCGTGCATCTCGGCCAGGTGGCGGGCGAAGGACAGCCCTATCCCGAAGCTGTTGGAATACGGCATGTGCTCGCCCTGGAACGTGACAAAGGCTCCGAAAATCTTTTCCCGGCGGGACCTCGGGATGGCCGGCCCGTCGTTGTCCACAAGCACCTTCACCTCATTCCCCTCCCTTTTGAGGGAAATGTTCACGAACGATGCAGCATACCTTATCGCATTGTCTACCAGGTTGTTCAGTATCTTCTCGAAAGCCTTGGAATCCACGGCTGTGACCACCGGGCGCTCCTGGGGCGAGAATGTCAGCCTCAGTCCCCGGGCCTTTGCCGTTTCCTTGAAGTTCATCACCGCAAAATCAATCCTCTCGCACAGGTCCTGGTTTGACAGCTCCAGCACATACCCGTGCTCCTCGGCCCTGATGAAGTCCAGCATCTCCTTCACCAGGCGCTCCAGGTATTCGGTGCTGTTGGAAATGACTCCCAGGCTTTCCCTCTGTTCAGGAGTCGGGGATCCCGAGGCCAGCAGATGCTTCAGCGGGGTGCGGATAAGGGTAAGCGGAGTCTTGATCTCGTGGATGATACCGCTGAAAAAGCTCATCTTTTCCTTGTACAGACGCTCCTCCATGGCAATCTCACGCTCCTTCTGGATACGTTTCTGGCGCCTTGCCTGTATCCTCCAACCAATCAGCACTGCCACGCCTGCAACGAACAGGACAGCCAGCAGCACTGCCACTGTCACACCGGTATACCACTGGTTCCCAAGCGTATCCTCCGGCACAGTGGGTATCTCAAAATCTGCGGGATTGAACCGGACTACGCCGTCGGACGCCGCAAACAGCAGCGATCCGTCCGGCAGGGCGATTCCGCCCTTCTGGAATTTCCCGAGGATGCCGTCCGTCTCGGTATATGTCCGGACCGCCCTGGTCCCGGGCACGAACTGGACCAGTCCGGCATCGGAACTCATCCAAAGGCAGCCCCTGGAATCGGCGATGGCGGTAAGGAAAAGGTCGGTGGGCAGCCTGGGGGTATTGCTCCGGTTTATGTTTACGAATTCGCCCCTGGACTCGTCATACCGGTAAATCCCCGAGTTGAATCCTATGGTCCATACGTCACCGCTGCCGTCGATGCATATCGACGATGTCATGTCACCGATGGTCCCGTTCCCGTACAGACGGCCGAAGAAGGACAGCACCTTGCCCCCAACCGGATCGTAAAGGCATACGCCTTTGGAATATGTTGCCATCCAAAGCCTGCCGGAACGGTCTTCCTTGAAATCCTCCACGGCAATGCCCGTGAGGTCCGGGACCGACACGAATTCGTCCTTGGTTCCGTCCAGTTTCATGACACCGTTCGCGGCCCCGAGCCAGATGGTGCCGTCGCTGCCGCGATACAGGCTGACAACCCGGTTGTCGGTATTTTCCGAGAGGGGCTCGAAACGGTTGTAAACCTTTGATTCAGAAGTCTCCGGATTAAAGCGTACGGCTCCCTGCTGGGTGCCCAGCCAGAGGATTTCCCCGTCGGCGCAAATGGCCGTAATGTTCGACGGCAGGGATGACGAGTTAACCGCCCGGACCGACGACGGTGCGCCGTCCTCGGGGAACTGCAGCAAGCCTCCGCGCTGCGTAGCCACCCAGACCCTGCCGTCGGAAGTCCTGGCGATACCCTTGACAAAGCACGACGACAGGTTGTCACCTGTTCCCAGCCGGTAATAATTCACAAAACGGCTGCTGCCGATGCTGCAAAGGTTAACCCCGGCGTTGTCGGTACCTACCCACAAATCGCCGCCGGAGCCTACAAGCACCCCGCGTATGAAGTTGTCATTGAGGGAGAACTGGTCGTCGGGATCAGGTCCGAGCCTGTAATTGTTTCCGGTCAGGATGTCGTACCTGACCAGACCCTCGGTGGTGGAGAGCCACAGGCTGTTGCCGTCGCGCAGGAGCGAGACCGGGCGGCAACCGCCGGAAAGCGGAAGCAACGGCTCCACCTTTCCGGTTTTCATGTCCACCCGGCTGAGTCCGCGGGATTTGGACGCCACATAAAGGATGGTTCCCTCGTCGCCGTAAACCGTGGCCACCCCCTCCACGTCGTCATGTGTGAAATACTGCGGCACAACGCTCCGGAGCGACTGGGAGGGTGTTCCGGCCCCTTTCAGCACGAAGATGTCCTCCATATAGGAGACCAGCAGTGGCGATCCGTCCTTGCAGAAAGCAATCCTGTAGACGTTGGATATATCCACTCCGCGCACCCTGTGCACCTGGGACGGGCCGTCCGAACGGTATACTCCCTCGCCGCTGATCCCTATCCAGATCGTTCCGGAAGCATCCCTTTCCATGGCATATACCCGGGAATGGATGATCTGCGGGGCCAGGGGGCTGAATCCGCCGCTCTGGACGTCGTAGACCACTATCCCGTCGTCGGTCCCCACCCAGATATTGCCGTCGGGAGCTTCAGCAAGGGCGCTGACATGGTCCGATTCAACCCCGAAATGCACCTTGTCGAATACGGAAAAACGCTCACCGTCATACCTGCAGAGGCCTTTCTGGGTACCGATCCAGATATCGTGGCGGCTGTCTTCGAAGATCACCCTTATGCCGTCATGGGGCAGTTCGCCTCCTGCGTGGGTGAAATGCAGGAAGTGATAGCCGCCCTCCTGGGCATGCACCATCCCTGCAAGGGGAAGATGCATCAGGAGGACGAGGAATATCTTGGCCGGACCTTTCACTTTTCGGAATGCTACAGTGCCTTGAATGTCACTTCATCGGCTGCGCCGGTAGGAGACACCACCCTGAAAGCAGTGGCCGAATCGCCCATCGTGGCAGGGAACTTCCATATGACGCCGGTATTCTCGCCGGTAGAATCCATCCTCACCACCTCGCGGCCGTCGCGGTAGAGCACCAGCCATGGGGCGTTAGAGTATACCGTGAGTACAAAGTCCTCACCTGCCGGCCTTGCCTGAAGCCGCCTTCCGGAAATGTACACAGTCTCTTCGGAAGTGTTCCAGAGTGACTTGTAGAGGTAGAACACGTCTTTCCGGACCTTCCTGTCGCGGGTAACTATTCCCTTGTCGTTCATGTATTTACGGTCCTCGTTCACCGTGAAGTCCACCCCGTCCTGACTGTCCACGAAGCCCTCGTGACGGCTTGCCACGGGAAAGTCGAACATTATCCAGATGGACGTGAACCCGAGGTAAGGGAGGTCGGTAATCTGCCGGATTATAGCCTCGTGGGCACGGTTTCCGTACTCCTCCACGTGGAGCGAATCATCCTTGTAACGTCGGATGTCCCCATCCTTCCAAGTGTGGCAGAAGGGATTCACCCCATAGCCGTATTCCGCCACGCAGGCACGTCCCCTCACCTCGTGGACAAAATCCATCTCGGCGGTGAACTTGTCAAACGTATCGTAGTTATAGTACCAGCCCTGGTAGCGGTTCTCCGACATGAAATCGGCCTTGAGTTCCGGATAGAACTCCCTTTTCAGGACAGAGCATTCGGTAAGTCCCACGTATCTGGTCGAATCCAATCCCTTGGCATGGTCATATAGCCTGGCCGTCTCGTCACGGACCTTCACGGGGTCGAACGGACCCTGGAATTGCTCCTTGTTGCCCCAGGTGTCAAGCTCGTTCCACATGCCCCAGAACACGATTGAAGGGTGATTGTAGAGCGAAGTTATCATTTCCGACATCTGGGAGTGGATATTGTCAAAATACTCCGGGGTGGCCCTTTCGCCGCAGACGTTCACCCATGGAATCTCAGTCTGCACAACTATCCCAAGCCGGTCGCAGAGCCGGAAGGCGTAGTCGTTGTGGGGATAATGCGCAAGGCGGAGGAAGTTGCAGCCGAGTTCCCTGACGATGTCATAGTCCCTGTCGAAATCGGCGCGCGACAGGGCCGAGGCTTTGCCGTAGGTATCCTGATGCATGCTTATTCCCCTCAGGGGATAAGGCTTCCCGTTGAGGAAGAATCCCCTGTCGGGGTGGAAGAGGAAATACCGGAACCCCACTTCAGCACCGGCCAGGTCGGCATCGGCCCCCTCTCCTATGGAAGCGGTGACGGTGTAAAGGTAGGGATCGGCCAGGCCGTTCCAGAGATGCGGTGCCCCAAGGGAGAAATCCCACACCGCAACGCCGTCCGCGCCGGGCTCGGAAGTCCCCTGCAGCACCTCGTTCCCGGAGGCGTCGGCAAGCGACCACCTGACTGTTGAAACCTTTCCGCAGACCTTTGCCTCAGCCCTTGCAACAGCCAATGAATCAGATACTTCCACCTGCGTAACATGAATCCTGTAGGGGCCGTACGCCTCGGGCGAGAAGTAGCTTTCACCATACTCCAGCAGCCACACCGGATTATGCAACCCGCCGTTCTTGTTGAAGTCGGAACTCACCGGTATCAGATCCACGTCCTCGTGATTGTCGCAGACCACCTCCAGGATGTTCCTCTGTGCGGTGAGTTTCCCGGTAAGGTTGACGGTAAACGGGGTGTAACCTCCTTTGTGCGAGGCGATTTCCTCGCCGTTGAGGCTCACCCGGCACTGCTGGGCGGCACCTTCAAAGAGGACGAAACGGGGAGCCTCCACAGGAGCCGGAGGAATGACCGTGCGATAGTGCGCGGTACCCCGGTAATACTGTTCCGAATGACCGTCCAGGGCATTGTAGGAATGCGGGACAGTCACTGTCTCCCAGATATTACCGTCAATGCTGAATTCCCAGCTGGGAAGCGAAGTTCCGGGATTCAGGCGGTCGGTAGGGCTCTGTTCAAAAGAGCAGGACACGGCGGCCAGAGCCAGCCATAAAAGGCGTAAACGATTCATTCTATGATTATTGGAAATATTTCAGGTTCTCCCGCGAGGGCTTCATCTCACCGTTTTCTATCCTGTGGATTACCTCCACCACCTTGTCGTTCATGGGTGTGGGGCACCCAACCTTGCGGCCATAGGCCGACACCACTCCGTTGATGGCATCCACCTCGGTCTTCTTACCCTTTTCCAGGTCCTGCAGCATGCTGGCCTTGAGGCGGGCGTGCTTGCGGATGGCAATGGGAAGGATGAAAAGGGATATCGCTTTCTTTACAGGTCCGTGGTAGTCGAGCAGTTTCACTATATCCTTGCCCTGCACGGGCTCTATCTTTATTCCGCCCGCGGCGCACACGTCGATGCACTCCTTGATAAGGGCCTGCACCACCTTGCAGGAAGCCTTGTCGGCGGCCGCCTCGCCAAAGGTGCAACCGAGCACCGCGCTCATACCGGAGAATGCGGAGTTGATGAGGAGCTTGCTCCATCTGGTCCCGATGAAATTGGGCTCCACCGTAACCGGTCCCATCATCTCCAGAAGGGCCTTGACCTCGGAAATACGGGGATTGGGCTTTCCCGACAGGGAGCCCATGGAGAAGGTCAGGCTGTCGGACGAACTGGTGAGTTCGCACACCCCGGGCCCCAGCATGGTGGCACCCCACGCCACCGCGCACCCAAGCGTCCTCTCCTCCCCTGCTATCTCGCTCACGGCCAGCTCCGGGATACCGTTCTGAAGTGTGACTATGACGCCGTCGGGGGCAAGGAAATCCTTCAGGAAGGTCACCGTGGAACGGTTGTCCTGCTGCTTGGTGAGAAGGAAGATGATGTCGTAGATCCCCTCCATTTCGCCGGGGGTGAGAGCATTCACCCGCTGAACAAAGTCCACCGTCCCTGTGACATGGGCACCGTTTGCCTTAAGTGCCTCCACATGAGGCTTGTTCCGGTTTATCAAATCCACCTGTCCGCCCTTTCGGGTGATGTACGCGCCAAGAATCGTCCCCAGGGACCCCGCTCCGTAAATTGCTGTTCTCATATCAAATTGGTCATTAATCTTTCAAAGGTAGGAAAAATCCGGGATATTTCAGCCCCTCGCAACCCCTGAGCCAGGCCCATACCGCTCCTACCCTGAGCGGCGCCATGAAAGCGACGGGGATGGCGTTGTCGTCGGCCGACAGCCAGAACTGGAGTTCCTCGCTTCCCTCGAACATCACCCCGCTGACCACGGTGCAGGACAAGCGCCTGGCCATGACGGTTCCCATCCGGCGGATCTTCAGCGGCTGCTCCCCGTGATAGGTCATGACAATGTCGAAGATATCGTCATCTATGGCAAAGGTGAACATCATCTTCTGCCCTTCCTCCATTGAAGAAAAGTCCATGTTCCTAAGCCGGTACACCAGGGCGGGAAGGTCACAGACTCCCTGATGGACAGGCACTTCCATAATCGTGGAAGAAGGCTTGTTCAGATTGATCTCCGCATTGATCAGGTTCCGGTCCCAGTCGTACCGGTACAGGTTCCAGGCTCGCCACCGGCCTTCCTCGGTCTGGCGTATGAACTTCAGGGGCGTAAGGTCCTCCACGGTGAACCAGCTCTGGAAATGCTCCCTGATCTTGTAGAAAGCGTCAAAGAATTTGCTGGAGCGGGCCGAGATTTCAGTGTGGTAGACAGCGGTTCCGGCATACACGGTTGAATCCAGCACGACCCTGGCGGCACCCACGTCCTGCATTATCCCGCCCCACTTGAACATGAGCCTGAAATCAAGCGTCTCGCCGCTGCGGAACGGATATTCCGCAGCATAAGCCCCTCCGGAGAGCGCAAGGAGACACAGTATGGCAAGCAACTTGGTTTTCATGTCCTCTCCGCAAATTTAACAAGTTGTTTTGGAAATATGGCAATGTTGGCTAACTTTGTCCCCGACGTGTACTGATATGATTAAGACTATTCTGCTTGTGGTATTCTTCCTGCTGGCTCCCGCCGGAGTCCTGTGGCTTTGCAGGAAGGTAAAGTGGATAGGCAAGATAGGTCCTATCCTCATGTTGTATTTTATCGGAGCCATCATCGCCAATATCGGAATCCTTCCCAAGGAGGGGACTCTGCAGGTGCAGAACTCCCTTTCCAACGCCATGATCCCCCTGGCAATCCCGCTGATGCTCTTCTCGTTCACCTTCCGCAAGAGCGAGACTCGCGACACCCTTATCGCCATGATCACCGGCCTCGTGGCCGTGGTCATAGCCGTGGCCGCGGGATATCCCATCTTTGCAAGCCACATAAACGACGCCCCCCAGGTGGCCGGAATGTATACCGCCTGCCTTACCGGCGGAACGGTGAACATGGCTGCGGTGTCAAAGATGCTGGATGTGGACGGAGGCCGCTACGCCCTGCTCAACACCTACGACATGATGGTGTCGTTCACCTACCTGGTCTTCATAATGGCCATCGGTATCAGGCTGGCCCGTAAGTTCCTGCCCGTAAAGACTTTGGACTATGACCAGGCGGCCATCCAGGCCGAGATGGAGAAAAACGGGGCCAACCCCTACAAGGGCCTTTTCACCAGGGCGGGGCTGAAGGACATCTCCATCCTGCTGCTTGCAACCATAGTGATAATCGCCGTTTCGGCCGGAATCGCCATCGGGCTCTCAAAACTGCTGCCCGGGACCTTCATGATGTTCTTCATCCTTGCAATCACCACCCTGGGAATAGCCGCTTCCTTCAACAAGAAGATCCACACATACAAATACGGCTACGACGTGGGGATGTACTTCATTTACATCTTCAGCATAGTGGTTGCTTCCATGGCCGACGTCCGCTCGCTGGACTTTTCGGGAGCCCTTCACACAATCGGATTCCTGGCTTTCGTGGAGGTGGTTTCGCTGACGCTGCAGTTACTGTCGGCAAGGCTGTTCAAGGTTGACGCCGACACCGCGGTGATTGCTTCGGTAACCTATATCAACTCACCGCCCTTCGTGCCCATGATCGCCGCATCCATGAAAAACAGCAGGGTGCTGATGCCGGGGCTTTCCATCGGCATAATCGGCTATGCGGTAGGTAATTACCTGGGCGTCCTCATTGCCTCCATCTTCGGCTGATGATTCCCAGGCTGATAATAATCGGGGCCGGCATCTCAGGCCTCACGGCCGGCGTCTATGCTGCCAAGTCCGGATTCCGGACCTTGATCCTTGAAAAGTGTGCCACCCCGGGAGGCGTTTCAACCTGCTGGAAAAGAAAAGGTTACACATTTGAGGGCGGCGTGCATTGGCTGACCGGAAGCGGAGACCACCTTCCGCTGAACAAGGTCTGGAGGGAGGCCGGCGCCCTCAAGGAGAACAACCCCGTCTACAACAAGGACCCGTTCTTCGTGCTGGAAACCCCTTCGGGCGAACTGCCGCTGTGGAGGGATCCCGGCAAGATGTACCGGACCCTGCTGGAGCACGCCCCCGAGGACCGGCGCCCGATCCGGCAGCTGAAGCGTCACATCCGGTGGTTCAAGTATTTCCATTCGCCCGTCACAGACATCCCCGGGCTGGAGAGAAGCGTTCCAAAACCGTGGAGCCCGATGGAATTCATCCGGATGTTCCCAGCCCTCCTGCTCGCCCCCTGGCTCTGGGCGATTTCGGTCGGGGACTATGTCTCCAGGTTCCGGAACAAGGACCTCAAGGACCTGCTCGGCAGCATAATGAACCCCGGGCACAACGCCCTTTCATTCATAGTCACAGTCAGTTCCTTCTGCTATGGCGACAGCGGATACCCCTCAGGCGGGTCACTGCTGATGGCCAGGAACATGGAGGAGACCTTCAGGCGCTGCGGCGGCGAGATCCGTTACAACACCCCGGTGGAGAGGATTGTGGAAGAGGACGGCAAGGTGAAGGGTGCAATGGCCGGAGGGGATTTGATAGAATCCGACGCGGTGCTGGTCTCGGTCGACGCCAGGAACGCCATCGACCGCCTGTTCAGCCCCACGCTGACGGACCGGTGGGCCCTGAAGATGCGCCGCCGCCTCAGGACAGGCCAGTGCATGTTCATAGGTTTCGGCGTCAGGGCCGACCTCAGGGAGCTCCCAAAGTCGATGGTTTTCCCGCTCGGGAAGCCGTTCGAGGCAGGCGGGCTGAGTTTCAACACCCTGAACATCCATAACTACGCCATGGACGGATACGCCCCCGAGGGCTGCACCACCCTGACAGTCCTTCTTCTAGGCGACAGCTATTCCTACTGGAAAGCCGCCAGGGAAGACGGCAGCTATTACGACAGGAAACAGGACGTGGTGCAGCGGCTCTGCCGGATGGTCGAGGAGCTGATCCCTTCCGTAAAAGGCCTGATAGAGGTTACCGACATGGCCACTCCCATGACCGTGGAACGCTTCTGCGGCAATCACCAGGGCGGATACATGACCCTGTGGCAGAAGCATACCCTTACTCCGGTGGCCCCGCTGCGTTACCGCAAGGGAATTTACTTCGCAGGTCTGCGTACCAGCCTCTCAGGAGGCCTCCCCATCGCCGTATCCACCGGACGCAAGGTGGTCCAGTACATCTGCCGCGACTTCGGCCTCCCCTTCGGAGGGTATTGATAAGAGACTCACCTGTGTGCTCCCCGTCCCTGGAAAAAGGACGGGGAGCACGTTTTACCGTGCTTTTCGTGCTGCCAGTCCATCCGTAAGGGACGGGGGGCACGGTGGCCGGTGTCAGCGGCGCGGTCAAAGGCTCCGGTCGCTGGTCCTCGGCTCTCAGCGAGATTCCCGGTCGAGCCGGGAATCCCACCTCGGCCTGCGGAGGCTCCCTCCGCCTTCGCCGCGCCGCAGCCCTTCGCGTCACTCACCGGCGAGATTGACTGACTCAGAAAAAAGAGGCCGGGCCCTGAAGGGTCCGACCTCTTGTCAAGAATAAGGGATAGGTTTTAGTCGCTGAGGGAGAACCTCTTGAACGCTACTATCCTGGCCTCCTTGTCGGCCTTGACAAGAGCCTCGCCAACGGTGAGCTTGTCGTCGCTGAGCTGGTACTCCTGTGCGACGAGGGTGCTCTCCTTGAGGAACTTGGCCACGCGGCCCTTGGCGATGTTCTCGATCATTGCGGCGGGAAGGGTTGCGGCCTTCTCGGTGCCCACGGTCTTGATGATCTCACGGGCCTGGGAAGCCTGCTCGGGAGTGATCCAGCCCTTGGCGGTGTTGGACTCGATGTGGTCCTCGCTGTCCACGTGGGCAGGGTTGATACCGGCCTTCTTGAGGGCGGCATCAACGGCCTTCTGGACAAGTTCGTCACGGGTCTTCTGGACTGCCACGGTGTGCTCGGACTCCAGGACCTCGGCGGGCACGGACTCAGCGTCCACAGCCACGGGGTTCATGGAAGCCACCTGCATGGCGATTCCGCGGGCAAGAGCGTAATCAATCTCCTTGTTGAAGGAGACGATGGCGCCAAGCTTACCGTTAAAGTGCACATACTCAGACACGTACGGAGCCTCGAGGGAACCATAGTATGCGAGGACGTGCTTTTCACCGGTCTTTCCGGCCTGGTTGGTGATGTCCTCGTCAACGGAGTAACCGTCGGCAAGTTTCTGGGCCTTGAGGCCTTCGGCATCGGCAGGGAAAGCGGCGATGGCGGCATCGGCGATGGATGCGGCGAGAGCCTTGAAATCGGGCGTTGCGGCCACAAAGTCGGTCTCGCAGCCGAGGCACACGAGCACGGCCTTTCCGCCATTGATGCGGGAAAGGACGGCACCCTGGGTGGTCTCGTTGTCTCCACGCTTGGAAAGGGTGGATTTTCCCTTCTCGCGCAGGATCTCCACGGCGCGCTTGAAATCGCCGTCAGCTTCGGTAAGGGCCTTCTTGCAGTCCATCATACCGGCGCTGGTCATGTCACGGAGCTTCTTGATATCAGCTAATGAAACAGCCATTTTCTTGATTTTTTTAATGATGAATTACTCGGCGGGAGTCTCTTCCACGGGAGCGGCCTCAGCGGCAGGAGCCTCTTCGGCAGCGGCCTCGGCAGCTATGTCCACGGGCTTTGCGGACCTGCGGGAGCGGAGCTTCTTGGCGGGGACGGCGGCCTCTGACTGCTCGGTCTCGGCGGTATCGGCCTTCTCCTTCTCGAGCTTGCGCTCGGAAAGACCTTCCTCAATGGCCTGGCAAAGAACGCCGAGGATAAGCTCGACGGACTTGGTGGCATCGTCGTTTGCGGGAATCACGTAATCAATCGGAGTGGGATCGCAACAAGTATCAACCATGGCGATTACCGGAATGCTCAGACGATTGGCCTCCTTGACGGCATTGGCCTCTTTCTGGACGTCCACTACGAAGAGCGCGGAAGGAAGGCGGCTCATGTCCTTGATGGAACCGAGGTTCTTCTCGAGCTTGGCCCTCTGGCGGTCTATCTGCAGACGCTCCCTCTTTGCGAGCTTCTCATAAGTACCATCTTCCTTCATCTTGTCGATGGTATTCAT